>NZ_JAENXS010000002.1:2400000-3065835 GCF_016612535.1 Bradyrhizobium diazoefficiens | reverse complement strand
TCGATCCCAATCAGGCACTCACCGAGGTGCTCGCGAAGACCAACTCGGTCAAATATCTGATCCCGAAGGAATCCAACGACCCGATCGTCACCAAGACCACGGGCCAGACCACGGCCGTGATGTATCTTGGCTTCTCCTCGGACGAGCTGTCGGGCTCGGCGATCTCCGACTATCTCACGCGCGTGGTACAGCCCGTGCTGTCAACGGTCGACGGCGTGGCGTCCGCCGACATCCTGGGCGGCCAGACCTTTGCGATGCGGCTGTGGCTTGACCCGATGAAGATGGCCGGCCGCAACGTCTCGCCGGCAGATGTCTCCGCGGCGATCGCCGCGAATAATTTCCAATCCGCGGCGGGCCAGACCAAGGGCTATCTGATCGTCTCGAACATATCGACAAACACCGGGCTGACCGACGTCAACCAGTTCAAGAAGATGATCGTCAAGGCCAAGGACGGCGGCTTCGTGCGGATGGAGGACATCGCCACCGTCGAGCTTGCCGCGCAGAGCACGGATGCGAGCGTCGCGTTCAATGGCGAGCATGCGATCTTCATCGGCGTCCAGGCGACCCCGCAGGGCAATCCGTTGACGCTGGTGAAGGGCGTGCGCGCGCTGTTTCCCGAGCTCGAGCGCAATTTGCCGCCGTCGATGAAGATGAAGGTCGCCTACGATTCGACCAAGTTCATTCAGTCGTCGATCGACGAGGTCGAGAAGACGCTGGGGGAGGCCGTGATCATCGTCATCGTGGTGATCTTCCTGTTCCTGGCGTCGTTCCGCTCCGTCATCATTCCGGTCGTCACGATCCCGCTGTCCATGATCGGCGTCTGCACGCTGATGCTGATGTTGGGCTTCAGCTTCAACCTGCTGACGCTGCTGGCGATGGTGCTCGCGATCGGGCTCGTGGTCGACGATGCCATCGTGGTGGTGGAGAACATCCATCGGCATCTGGAAGAAGGGAAGACACCGGTGCAGTCTGCACTGGAAGGCGCGCGCGAAATCGTCGGCCCGGTCGTCTCGATGACGATCACGCTGGCCGCCGTGTATGCCCCGATCGGCTTCCTCGGTGGACTAACCGGCTCGCTGTTCCGTGAATTCGCGTTCACGCTCGCCGGCTCGGTGGTCGTGTCGGGGGTGATCGCGCTGACGCTGTCGCCCATGATGTGCTCGGTGCTCTTCAAGAACAGCGACGAGAGCCGCTTCGCCGTGCTCGTGAACAAGGTGTTTGGTGCCTTGACGCGCTGGTACGGCCGCAAGCTCGACCGCTCACTTGACTACAAGGCGGTAACGGGCCTATTCGCGATGACGATCCTTGGCCTCGTTGGGTTCCTCTACTTGCACACCTCGAGTGAGCTCGCACCCGAGGAAGACCAAGGCATCGTGTTCGCGGTGACCAAAGCACCGAAATACGCCAACAACGACTATCTCGATTTCTATGGCGACAAGCTCGACAAGAAATTTCAAAGCTTCCCTGAGACCGATCTGCGCTTCGTGCTGAATGGCATCAACGGCCCTCAGAACAGTATCGCCGGCATGCTGCTCAAGCCCTGGGATGAACGGAAGCGCTCCTCGATTCAGTTGAAGCCGCTGGTCCAGGCCGAGCTCTCCAAGATCGAGGGGATCCAGGCGTTCGCCGTCAACCTGCCGCCGCTGCCGGGCGGGCCGGGCGGTCTGCCGGTGCAGATGGTGATCAACTCGACCGCGGGCTTCCAGGCCGTCTATGAGCAGATGGAGAAGCTGAAGGACGCCGTGCGCAAAAGCGGCATGTTCATCGTCTCCGACAGCGATCTCGCCTTCAATCAGCCGACCGTGAAGGTGAACGTCAACCGCGCCAAGGCGCAGGACCTCGGCATCAATATGCAGAACGTCGGCAGCGCGCTCGCGCTCCTCGGCGGCGGCAATTACATCAATCGCTTCAACCTGGAGGGCCGTTCCTATCAGGTGATCACGCAGGTACCACGCGCTCAGCGGCTCTCGCCGGAATCGCTCGGCAACTACTACGTAGCGACCAGCACCGGCCAGCAAGTGCCACTATCGACGGTGGTGTCAATCGAGACTACGACTGCGCCGAATTCGCTGACCCACTACAACCAGCTCAGCTCGGCGACGTTCTCGGCGGTGCCGATGCCCGGCGTGACCGTCGGCCAGGCGGTCGACTTCCTTGAAGGCGAGGCCAAGAAGCTGCCGCAAGGCTTCAGCCATGACTTTCTCGCCGACAGCCGGCAGTATGTGCAGGAGGGCAATCAGCTCGCGATCACCTTCGCCTTCGCGCTGATCATCATCTTCCTGGTGCTGGCGGCGCAATTCGAGAGCTTGCGCGACCCGCTGGTCATCATGATCTCCGTGCCGATGGCGATCGTCGGCGCGCTGATCCCGCTGTTCTTCGGCGTCGCCACCATGAACATCTACACTCAGGTCGGCCTGCTGACGCTGGTCGGCCTGATCACCAAGCACGGCATCCTGATGGTGGAGTTCGCCAACGAGCTCCAGATCAACGAGCGGCTGGACCGCCGCTCGGCGATCGAAATGTCCGCGCGCATCCGCCTCCGGCCGATCCTGATGACGACGGCCGCGATGGTGACCGGCCTGATTCCGCTCCTGACCGCGACCGGCGCGGGAGCTGCCAGCCGTTTCTCAATCGGCCTCGTGGTCGTGGCCGGCATGTCGGTCGGCACCCTGTTCACGCTGTTCGTACTGCCGGCGGTCTATGTGGTCCTAGCGACCGACCACCGTGCCAAGACCGGGTCCGTCCGGAACGAGCAGATCGAGGAGCTGGGTCTCGGCTCCAAGGCGCTGCGGCCGACCTGAGGCGGGATTGATTGAAGATGCAATGCGGCAATGGTCATTGCCAAGGCGCATTCGCGCCGAAGCAAGCGTCAGTTGTGGCGGAGATGAAAGCACTTCCAGTGGGCAGGGGCTGCGCCGCAAGATAGTTGTCTGATTGATGCAGCGATCTCGATGACTGACCCAAGGGACCGACTACCTGCTCAGCCGGTTGGCTTGATTGACACACCTCTTCGGAAGCTGCGAACGTCCGACCGTTCGGGCTGAAAAGCCTCAACCAGAACTGGCACGGCGCTCGCAGGATTGCTGTCGCCACATACGAAAACATCAACGGCCGCGTAGGACCTCTCAGGCCAAGTATGTAAGGTCATGTGCGATTCAGCCAACAAGGCTATTGCCGAGACGCCGTCGCCTGGACAAAATTTATGAACATGAAGGTGGAGTAATGTCGCACTCGCCGCATCGATGGCTTTTCGGATTGCGTCTTCCGCAACGTCCGGATCGTCCAGGTTTTTCGCTCCCCATAGCTCGATAAGCAAATGCGTCGCGCCGGTGGCTAGAGCCGGCGGTACTTCTTGGTCGCTATCAATAATCACTGAGGAATCTCCATTCAATTGCCGGCTCAGTAAAATGAGCTGTTCGGGATTTAGATGACGAGGTGATCAGGCGGCGCGTTTTGCCGGTACGTCATGACCTCAATGCCGCATCAAGGACTTGGGCGTCGTCTCAAAGGCACAAATCAGTTGTACGCAATCGGTGTTTACCGCTTGGGTGCCGTAGGAATCCGCAGCCCGGCGAGCGTCCAAGTCCGCTTTCGTGAGGAGAGCACCAAACCGTGGCAGGCACCCGTTGGTTGCGGGTGCCATGCAGATTGACGCGTGTCGACTACAAGATCCGGTAGGTGCCAAGGCAAATTCGAGGCCCTACACGTCCGGCCGTGATGCCCTGACGTCATCGAGCAAACAGTGGTGAACGCCTAGGGCGGGAAGCTAAGAAACGACCAAAGGGCACCACTATGTCTGGCCGATACCGGGGGTGACCAATCCATACCCGCAATCAAGATCATCGGCGTTCTGATTTGAGGCCCCAGAAGGCGATGAATGGGGGACGCGTTTGCCTAGCCGAGATCTATCCGAAAGAACTCCGTATGTGGAACGTCAAGCGATCGAGGCGACCACGTCGATCGATCGCATTGCGAGATCGGATCCGGAGAGAATTGCGCTGAGGAGCGGCGCAGACGAGCTCACTTACGAGGCGCTGCGACTAAGATCGGATGCCCTCGCAAGGAGCCTGCGAGAGCATGGCGGTCGGGGCGCTGTCGTCGGGTATTGGGGTGAGCGCGGCTTGGACTGGGCGACGGCGGTCGTCGCAATCTTGAAGGCCGGATCAACGTACCTACCGCTCGATCCATCGTTACCGGCTTCACGTACGTCGTTCATAATTGAGCAGAGTCGCTGTGCCCTGATTATTGGTCCCGACCAGCAGCATTCGCTCAATCTGCTCCAGTCGAGGAGCGAAGGCACCATCCACTTCATGCCGATAGAGGCGGAGCTGCGTGAGCGCCAGCCGTCGTCCTTCGTTCCATCATCGAGCGCGGATGGACACGCCTACATTCTGTTTACGTCTGGTTCAACGGGCGAGCCTAAAGGCGCAATGATTGGGCGTGCAGCCCTCAACAATCATTTGGCGGCAAAAATCGACGCCCTGACACTCACTCGAATGGATTGCATTTCCGAGACGGCATCGCATTGTTTTGACATCTCGCTGTGGCAACTTCTGGCAGGGCTTTGCGTCGGAGCCAGTATCGCGATCATTGATGATGCGACACTGAAATCGCCAGTATCTCTTCTCAAAGCAATTCAAGGGTACGGCGTGACGGTTGCTCAATTCGTGCCGTCAATGCTTGCAGTATTTGTTGAATATCTGCAGCGCCTTGCGGCGGCTGAGCGAGCTCTGGACAGTTTGCGGATTATTTCCACCGTTGGAGAACCCCTGACACCCGGCCTGGCGCGCGCCTGGCTTACGCTATATCCGCAGATCCCCATTCTAAACCACTACGGGCCGACCGAGTGCGCCGACGGCGTTACGCACAATCTGGTTTCCGTACCTCCCGGGGTGGCGGACACTTATGTGCCGATCGGCAAGCCGATTGCGAACCTTCAGGTCTATATCACCGATGGATCTCGTCTGTGCGACACGGGAGAGGTCGGCGAAATCTGTGTTAGCGGTGTTGGTGTTGCCACTGGTTACGTCAATGACGACGTCCGCACCAAGGATGCCTTTGGGCCAAACCCGTTCTCGAACGACCCGTCGTTCCGGCGCCTGTACAGGACAGGTGATCTTGGGCGCGTTCGTTCCGATGGCCTTTTGGAATGTCTTGGTCGACGGGACCGTCAGGTCAAGATCCGCGGGCACAGAATTGAGTTGGGAGAAATCGAGGCCCGCCTCTCCGCTCATCACTTTGTACGTGGCGCTGTCGCGGTGGCGTCCGTCTGCGCAGGGGTAAAGCTTACGGCGCGAGACATAACCAGTGCCGAGGGGGACACTGGATCGAGACGAATCGTCGCGTATGTGTCAGCCCCGGCTGAAGTGACGCAATGCGAGCTTTTGGACTTTCTTGCCGAAACGCTTCCCACCTACATGCTCCCAGAAAGGATCATCCACGTCGGCGGTATTCCACGGACCAGAAACGGAAAGGTCGATTTTGGAGCATTGCCGGACCCGACCAGTGTTCGCCCTGCAATGCCGACGCCATTCGAGGGGCCGCGAACAGAGCTTGAAGCCAAGCTGTGTCAGATCTGGTCAGGCATTCTGGGCATTGAGAACATTGGTGTGAATGATCCCTTCATAAGCCTCGGTGGAGACTCGCTACGGGCTATGCTCATATTGGGCCAATTGCAGACCGAATTCGGAGTGAGAACGGATTTCAGGCTCGTCCTGAATGGAACGATCCGATCTCTTGCGGCTTCGATCTCGACCCGAGGCGCGTCCAAACCATGCATAGGCCCCGCATACGGAAAGCTTACGCGATCGCCTCTGACGCGAGTTCAGGAGCACCTATGGTTTCTCTCCCAGCTCGATCCGTCTGCCAAGAACTACATCATTCAAGGCGGCCTGCGAATAAGAGGCATCATCAATCTGGCCGCGTTCAATCGCGCCTGGACCGATGTCGTTCGCTTCCATCAGGCCCTTTCTGCACGCTTTATCGACGAGGATGGTCCGGTCCAGCTCTTTGATGCTCCGCAATGTGACAATCTTGAATTGGCTGATGCATCTCATCTGTCGGCGCAGGAAGCTGAGGAGCTGATCGCGGAGTTGCGACGAACAGAGCTGAACGGCAGCTTTGATCTCAGTCAGGGCAATCTGTTTCGCGGGCGCATGATCCGTTTTGGCCCTGACCACCATCTCATACTGATCAGCGCTCACGAAATTATCCTAGATGCCTGGTCGATCTCTGTTCTGCTCAGAGACCTTCGACAAACGTACCTACATCCCGCGGCGCCTTTGCCAAAGAACCGCGTTTCACTTTCGACCTATGCGGTCTGGGAAAAGCAGCACGCGACGCCAGAGGCGCTGGCCAACCAACGCAGCTATTGGCGTCGTCGGATTGGTGATGATCCGCCGGTGCTTTCGCTTGGAACGGGACAGGCGCGGCCGCAGACAAACTCTCACCGCGGCGCCTCGCATGCCGTGCTGCTCGGCAGCGAGCTCTCCAATCGGGTACGGGAGTTTGCGCGCCAACACAGGTGCACCACGTCGACAACCCTCCTCGCGTGCTTCAAGCTGCTTCTGCGGATGTATAGCGGTCAAGACGACGTTATCGTCGGCATACCGCACGTCGTACGGGATCGACCCGGCAGTGCCGACATTGTCGGCTTTTTCCTGAATATGCTGCCAATCCGCTCCGCGATCGATGTCGGTCAGTCCTTTGCGGTTCATGCCTTGCGCATCCAGGGCCTGGTCAGCGATGCCATCGCAAATGCGGCATATCCGTTCGGCTGGATGGTAAGGGATAGCCGGCTATGTCGCGAAGCGGGACGATCGCCGATCTTCCAGGTCATGTTCAACATGTATTCCGAGGCTGCGGAGCCGCCTGGCCAGCATGAGCTCGATCTGACATTCCGCGAATACGACACCGGCTATGTAAAATTCGATCTGACCTTGTACGCACAAGATCAGGGCGATGAAATTGCGCTCCAGCTAGCATATGCAGAAGACATATTTTCCAGCGATCTCATCGGCCGTATGGCTGATAATCTGCGCTGTCTGATTGCAGCCTGCGTCGAGAATCCGCTTGCGCCCGTTAAGGATCTGAGCTGCCTCAGCGCGGCGGACGTCGTTGTGCTGGAATCGCTCGATGGCTCGGCGCAGTCATACGCGACTGAATGTCCGATTGTCGAAGCGTTCGAGCAAATCAGCGCCTCACATCGCAGCCAGCTGGCGTATTTTGGTGATTTCGGTGCGATCACATTCGGCGATCTGCGTGAGCGCGTAACCGCAATCCGGTCGCTACTGCAGGCGTCTGACGTCGGCGCCGGCGATAGGGTCGCCTTGCTGGTCGACCGGTCGCCTGACGTGGCCGCTGTTATTCTCGCGGCACGAGCCTTGCGGTCTATCGTTGTCCCTATATCGCCGGATTATCCACGTGAACGGATCGAACATGTCCTGCGAGATAGTCAACCAAAGCGTCTGGTTCACGCAAGTGCCATTGACCTTGGCTTTGAGACTCCGTCGATTTCTTTGTTGGACCTAGAAGGGTACGGCACGTCCGCGCACCATTCTGAGCGCATCGACAAACCATCAGATCAGGGAATTGCGAGCCTTATATACACCTCGTCCTCAACCGGAAAGGCGAAGGGGGTCCTTATACCGGAATCGGCAATTCTCAATCGGCTGCACTGGATGTGGCGAAGCGCTCCCTTCGACAAGTCCGACGTAATGGTTGTCCAGAAGTCCGCATCACTTGTTGCGTCGGCTTGGGAATACTTCGGGGGGCTTCTGAGAGGTGTGTCCACTCTGATCCTGACCCGGGAGCAGTTGCTGGATCCAGATCTGCTGTTGAGCACGTTGGCGAGATGTCGCGCGACACATCTATTTGCCTCGCCGTCGCTCCTGACCGGCCTCATTGCTTCCCAAGAACGGCAGCGGCGCGCCACCTCCCTGCGGTTGGTCACAAGCAGCGCTGAACCGATGCCGTCCTCGCTCCCGGTTCGCTGGCGTGCGCTTTTCCCGGATGTGCCGTTGTGGAATTTCTATGGCGCTACGGAATGTGCATCCAATGCCTCAGTCTACAAAACATCGGATGCCGACGACGGCTCGTCGCTCGTCCCAGTTGGGCATCCAATCGACAACGTCAAAGTCTACGTGCTCGATGACAGATTGAAGAGAGTCCCTGTCGGAGCCGCCGGCGAACTCTGCATCGCGGGACGCTGCGTGAGCGCCGGCTACTGGCGGGATCCGGAACGGACAGACCGTTGTTTCGTGCCGAATCCTTATGGTGACGGACAATACAGCGTTCTTTATCGAACTGGTGATATCGCACGGATCTCAACCAGCGGCCTTCTCGAGATTTGCGGCCGATCCGACAACCAGATTAAAGTACGGGGCTATCGCATTGAGCTGGAGGAGGTCGAAAAGGCCCTTGAATCTCATCCGGCAATCGCAAAGGCCGCGGTCGTCGCGCAAGGTATGGATGACCATCCTCACTTGACCGCAAGCCTGGTTCCCGTGCGGGACAGGCTATGCTCTGAGGATCTTGTCGCCCACCTGCGCCACAAGTTGCCGTCTTACATGATTCCCGCCGCCTTTCGATTGGTTGACAGTATCCCCCTTACGGCCAACGGAAAGATAGATCGTGCTCACCTGTTTTCCGTTCCTTACCGCGACGTCGGGCTTGGTCTGTCTGCTGAGCCCCGCACGAGCAAGGAGCGTCTTCTTGCCGGGATCTGGCAGGATCTACTAGGCGCGAAGTGGGTTGGAATTGACCACAGCTTCTTTGATATCGGCGGAGACTCTCTTCTAAGCGTGCGCTGCGTCACCCTGGCGAGCGCAGCCGGGCTGAATCTTACTGTTGACCAACTCTATCGAACCCCGACCATCAGGGAATTGGCTGCAGATGGAGCGACGGTTACACCCCATACCGTCCCTTCCGCGGATGGCTCGTTGCCAGTTATCCCCGCGATCGCATCTTGGAAGCCTCTTGTCGGCTTCGATGAGCACTACAACATAGGCGATCTGTTCTTTCTGCCCGGCGGGATCCTGGATATCCCGCTGCTAGAACGCGCCCTTGCCCATGTTATGGATAGGCACGAAGGCCTCAGGCTCCGTATCGCCCGAACCGACGATGGCCTACGTCTGACGATCGCAGATTCGGTGGCCGAACGCCTCGTGGAGGTGGTCAATCTCGTCGGAATGACCAGCCTGCGGCAGCGTAAGGTAATCGAGAGCATCTCAGCAAGACGTCAACATATTTTTCGTTTTGACGGCCAGACGCCTCTTCTTAACGTCACAGCCTTCCGCACATCGGAAAGCGGCGATTACTATCTGCTGGTCCTGATGCATCATTTCGTTGCGGACGGGATAGGCTATCGATTGTTCCTGGAAGCATTGGATTCGGCCTACAACGCGATTAGCTCAGCCCAGGCCGTGAGTAGTCCCGAGAACATGCAGATGCTCTCTTCATGGCTGAAGCGCCTTGAGCACTACGCGAACCGCGAAGCGCCAGCCGAACTCGAATACTGGGAGGGGATCGACTACCGTCAGTTCAATTTGGACGTCAGCCACACCTCATCGGGCGGCGCAAGCTTTTCAGACGTGACCGCTAGAGAGCTGCATTATGCACGCCTTGAAGGCCGCAAGGATGACGCGAATTGCCGATTCCTTTGGGAAGATCAGGCGAAGCATCATCTGGAGATTGGCAAAGAAGCGACAGCTGATCTCGTCAATATTGCAGCCAGATCGGCGCATTGTAAGGACATCGACGTATTTCTTGCGGCCATATCCGGCGCCTGTGGACGTGTTTTCGGCAACTATTCGCTCTGGATTGATAGCCTTACCTCGATCCGAGGTCGGCTGTTTGAAGATATTGATCCATCGCAGATCATTGGCCACATCAGCGAACTCGTTCCGCTTTCCTTGAGTCTCGCCGGAACGGAGTCCCGTCCCGATCGTGCCCATTCAATAAACCGCCAGCGCAATATCCTGCCGCGCAGGGGAATAGGGTTCCGGGCCTTGAAATTCCTTAACCGAGATCCAGCCGTGCGGAGCCGGATCGATCGTCTGCCCTTACCCAAAATTGGACTGAATTATCGAGCGGGTTTGAAGCGCCATTTTCCGCGCCGCCTCCTGACCCATGAGCCGTCTCCAATCTGGATCGGCGAAGACATGGATGAAGCGGCCGCGAGTCACCTCTTCTGGTTCGATGTTGGATATCAAGCCGGCGCTCTACAAATTGAAACAAGGTATGACCCAACCCAGATCGGTTATGAGGTGACTCAAAACTTTTGCACCGTGTTGCAGCAGGAGCTGCTGCTGACGATCGACGAATTCGGAGGAGCCCGCGACACTGTCATCCATGAATGAGCAGGATGCGGAAGTGGTCGTCGAAAGCGTTCGAGATGTGATGGCAAACAAGAAGAACATCGATCTATCGGATCCCAACCTGTCGGGCCTTATCCTGCGGCTTGCGATTCCGTCTATTGTTGGCCTATCGATCAACGCGCTACAGCAGGCCGTCAATGCGATCTTTGTTGGCGCACTTGGCGCGCAAGCGATCGCAGCTGTCAGCATGACCTTGCCTGTCGTCGTCCTGCTGACGGCAGTCGGTCAGGGTATCGGTGTTGGAACAGCCTCGTTCATATCTCGCCATCTTGGTGCTGGTGAGTACCTGGAGGCGAGTAGAGCGGCGAGTACTGCGCTGGCCCTGGCCGCTCCGATCGGTATCATGCTTACGATTGTTCTCCTGCTAAACTTGCGACGGATCTTCGTAACGCTCGGGGCGACTCCAACCATCATGCCCGTGGTGCTCGACTATGCGGCGACGCTTTTGTTCGGGTACACCCTGATGCTTCTAAACATCGTCAACGGCTTCATCGTGAGGGCCGAGGGCAACACACGCTTCAGCATGTGGACGATGATGACCGCCTTCATACTGAACGCCGTGCTCGATCCGGCCTTCATCTTCTTGCTGGACTTCGGTGTGCGAGGCGCAGCCCTCGCGACGTTGATATCTCAGATCGCTGCCATTGGCCTCTATATCGCGCATTTTTCGAAGCTGCGCGGGATAGTCCTCATAAAGCTGTCTTACATCTCATTGCGAACAAGTCGCATCAGGCAGATCGCGTCTATTGGAGCGCCTGCGACCATGACAGGCATCTTATCTGCCATTGCGTCTATGCTCTTGTACGGAGCTGCTGCGCCATTCGGGGACGATTGCATCGCGGCGATAGGGATAGCTGCGCGATTTCTGACCATCGGCGCACTGCCTATCACCGGCTTTTGTATGGGCTCTCAAGCTGTTCTGGGTTTCAGTTGGGGCGCACGCGATCTGCCTCGCGTATTGAAGGCCGCAAAGCTCATGCTTTCCATGAGTGTCGCACTGTCGGCTGCATACTCTGCGGCCGTTGTGAGCTTTGCCCGACCTTTGGTCAAGCTGTTCAGCGATAGCGAGAACGTCACGGAAATTGCCGTCTTGACCTGTGTCGTCTTCCATCTCTTTTTTTGGCTTTTTGGCATTGAGAGTTTCGTGACGTCGATGCTTCAGTCCTTCGGGAGAGCACGCCTTAGTGTGGTTGTGTCCTTGGCGAGGCACTGCTATTTCTTCATACCGGCCGTACTGTTGTTACCACTGATATCGGGCTTTAACGGACTGTTGGCCAGTCAGGCAACCGCTGAGCTAGGCGCCGGAATGGTCGCAACGCTTGTCGTGTTCCAGCAGTTTGCTGAGCTCAGACGATCGCTCCGACATCCGACCTCGGCAGCGATCGCGAATTGAATTGACGCCGAACATCAGCGAGGCCTCGGCATTGAGCCTACAACCCGAAAAGGTGTTGCGCTCCTGGGAATGACGAAGGTGGTGTGCAGAGCCATGCAGCTATAGTGGTACCGCTTGGCTTGCCCGAAGCTGATGCAAGCGAGCCCGGCTTCTTGAGCGGTGCTAGGGAGCAAAGTATAGAGCCGAGTACCAGCCCCGCCGTGCTCATCGCGCGTCTACTTCGTGCCCGGCACATGGACCAGTGCAATGGTAGGCTCCACACGGCCAGCTCTCACCGAGACACGCTTGCGCCCCACAAGGTCCAACAGTGCAAGCTGCCGTCAACCCTGGCGGTCGACAATCTTGATGCGTCGTTGTCGGTGCGTTCCCTGCTGATCTCGAGACGAAGCAAGGCGTCAGCGCGTTAAAACGCGCAACTCGAGTTTGGCGGCGCCTTGCTCTCTCTGCCGGCTCTTGTCTTTTGAGGAGCAAGCTCATGGGCTCCTGCGAGTCTCGCGGCACCAGACAAGGGACCACAATTCGTAAATCGCCTGACTTGGCCCGAAATTGAAAGCAGCCTCGCTGGCAACGATCAGGTAAGTTCGCGCCCGTTAGGTCTGCTCATCATTTTTTGTGGAAGTCGGCTCTGAAGAGTTGCCGTGGCCTCCGTCAGGAATACGCGAGTTAGGCGATCCGGGCGGTTGATCGGCTGCCGGAAAGTCTTCCCCCGTTCCCAACCTCGAGTGGCGCTTGCGAATAAATGCCTTGAGCTCGTCGTAGGCGTCAAGCAGGGGCGGCGTCAGAGAAAAGAATGCACCAACACCAAGTACGATGATGGCATGACGGAGCAAAATGCTGTCGTCCTCATCAAGGTGGTGACCGCGTCTGATGAAGACGGACGACCGGCAGCTGAATCCCTTCCGACCATTCGACCTGCGCGGTTGGCGCGGCGGGATCATGATCACGACGAACAAAACATTGACTAACAGCCATATGCCGAGAACAATGAAAAGCGTTTGCATCTTGGGCCATTCCGTACTGATCAGTGATATAGACGAAGTGCTGTTCTGACGAGCTGCCGAGCAGCTGACGAGCTCATCTCCAGGGGTTCATAACGAGTGACAGCAATCGCAGCCAAATTCCGCCCTTGCTGTCGCGCCGCGGAAGAGCCGACGATCATCAGAAAAGGTTTGCAAGCGCCAAGTCGATGGTTTGTCAAAATGATCTCGGATGTCGTATTCACCAAAGCAGCCGCCCGATCGGCGGCCAGCGCATGGTGGTGGCTTGGCCGCTTGCGGAATGCTCTGGCACCAGCACAGAGTCTTGCGAAGCAGGCTGGACGGTCTGAGAGGTTCATAATTGTCATCACGCATCAGGAAGCTGCCGACGGTCGGACGCGGTCCGTCGCCTACCTGTATGACGATACAAGCTTACGCTACGTGCGATTCAAGTCCCCTCGGGATCCGCTCTCAAAAACATCTTGAGACTGTTCGGCCCTAGAAGGCCGCTCGAACAGAGGCCCGGCCAACGCCCTAAGAGGTCCAGCTCTGTTGGTTTTGGGGTCCTCAGACGTGGTTCCGCTAATCTGGAGTGCATGCTCGTTGGGCATTTGGCAGGGAACGAGAGTCACCCGGTCGATCGACATAAGTATGCTCACGCGATCGGCGCGGGCATTCTAGGAGTCCGCAGCCGCGTCTCCCGTCTCTCGTGTGCATATGGAATTAGCCGGCTATGGCAGACGAATCGAACCGGAAAATGACAGGACTGCGTCAGACGTGCCATCTTGCAGAGAGTTGGTGACCCCAAATACGGCGGGCGCCAATCAACGAAGCGGCCCCATGCGGCCTAGCCATTAGCTTAAGCAAACCAATGCGTGCTTTCGGCCTTGAACTGCCCGAAAGCACGCAGCGTCATTCTCGGGTCTCGGCTCGACTTGAGCCCAGGATCCGCGATTTCGAAGCTTGGAACGGAGAGCGGGCAGTTTCAATCAAACTTGTAGGAGGCCTGCAGGAACGTGCCCCATCGCTCCATGCGATAGTTCGCAGGAAAGACCCCCAAGGCAACAGGAGAGCTGTCCTCCCGTTGGGCTTCATTGGGGAGTATCTTGCTATGTTTTTGAGTCCACATGGCCCAATACCGGGCGCCGATACCGACGCTGAAATTGTTGGTGAGGAAATATGAGAGAATACCTTCTACCTGCACACCACCGCCACCGCTCCCGCGTTGATCGCTGAAGAACGTCAAGTCTCGCAACAGATGGTTGTCACGGCCCTGGAAGTTTGTCCAGGGCAGGTAAGCCACATCGGCGCTGACGCGCCAGCGGTCGAGCAACGTGGTTTCAGCACTCAGACCGATGCGCAGCGCATTCCAATCAGTGTCTTGGCTGCCGATGACCATCTTTCCGCCAAGTGCTTGATGGCATGGCGGTGAGGAAGCGATCTGCGTGCATCCTGTCGTGTCAGAGTTCTGGCCGTAGTAGGTCCAGCCCATGAACCCGCCGACTTTGAAGGCGGTGCCGCGCAAGAAATCGTAACCCGCATCGGCCGTGTAGTACATGAATCTTCCGTTCGCCTGGCCCGATGTCGTGTTGGAGTAGGCGAAGCCCGCGCCCCAATCTTCATCGTTCACATTTCCGCTGCTGAAGCGGCCGACGCCGATATTGCCCTTCAGGAATATCCCCCATGGGCTGTCCACACGTTCGAACAACTCACCGGAGATCCCATCCAGCTTGTGATAGGTGAGCCTTGATGCGAGCTCGCTCCCGAAGCCCCATTGAAACTTTCCGCGACTCAGCCAGAAGCGTGTGCCGCTTTCCTGCGACCAACCCCGAGTGAAGGCAACCGGCGGCGCGCTGACGGGCGGCGTCGCCCCGTATAGCGGCCCGTCGAACCATGCCGGCGTCCGTGGGTCGGCATCAAAATGGTAGTTTAGGCTAATTTTGCCGATATGATAGCTGCTGGACGGGTGGGAGATGTTGGCTGGGACGGTTGCCAACGGAAGCCTTGCGGTCGGAGGGGTTGCCACACCTGGTCCACCAAACCACAGATAATCGTACTCAAGTCCAACGGACCATGTAGACGTAATCGCCTGCTCGACGCCGGCGCCGATTGTGCCGCCGACCCGACCATACTCGAAATGAGTTGCATTCTGTGGCGCCCAGCTAAATTCCTGGTTGTTGACGACATCGCCCTGATTGCGTTGCCAGGCCACACCTCCCTTGAGATAAGCCAGCGTATGTCCCTGCGAGCCGAATCCGTAACCGAGGCGCCCGGTGCCGGTGACAAAGACGTTTGGACTCGCATTGCAGGTTGCGCTCACAACAGATCCGGAAACGGCAAGACAAGTGTTGGTACCGTCCGACGCAGCGCCACTGGCATCCACTTCAACGCCAAAGACCCAGCGGTCCTTCTGCCAATTGTACCCGATCTGACCTCCCAGCAGGAACACTGGCGTATCGACGAGGTCCCCATAGAGTGACGGACCGTACGGATCCGTGAATGATGTCCGGCCATAGCCCCCGCCGACGTGCGCGCCGAAATATCCTCCGGTCCAGCTCCACAGCACCGGTGGGGGTTTTACTGCCGGCTTAAGATATGCCGAATTGACCGCACCGCTTGCAACGAGCGCAACTGTTGCTGCATTCCAAGAAAGAACTCCAGATCGCATCTCACCTCACGAAACACAACGCGCGCGCCATCTTGCAACCAAGCCCGAATGGCCGATGTTGTTGGCGTCGCCTCCACGCCGCTTAAGGTGTGCAGGATCGAGGCCAGCAGACGCGATGCGCGTCGCCTGCGGTTTTTTCGTCGGCGATGTCGTCTTCTCCTGTCAAGGATGGCGGATTTGAAACGCAATGCGTCTGATGACGGACACAAAGCGCGCGCCGCATGCTTGGCGATTCCGGATTGAATACGTCACCGCTCTCTTGCGAAATAGTTCGTCTCTTGCTCCAGCGGCCTCGCAAGCTTGCAATTATTGTTGTTTGAGCTGAACAAGGGCAATGCGAACCCTCAGCGGCCAAGGCGGCCAGTGAGAACTTCCGTTCGAGGATCACGCATCTCGAATGATTAAGCGATTCGGCGGCGTAAAGTATCGCTACTTGCCGGCGAGCTTTTCGTTAACGAACTGAAGGCCGTGACAAATGGATTCTGCAATCTCGAAGCCGGTGCTGTCCTGCTGAGCGCGCGCTGCTGACTGTCATCATTACCAGCAAACGCAGGCGTTGTTGATGGCCGATGTTGTCGGGTTTGTAACAGCGGTCTGCGGCTAAGTCGGGATCGCAACAATGTTCGGATAGGCCGCTCGCGCGCACTATCTGCTTTCAATTGCATGCATTTATTTCTCTGACGCAGCCTTGGCACGATCATTGCCAAACCTTGGCCGAGCGCCATCAACGCCGACAGGGAACTCCGAGGGGAGCATGAGTACCGTCACCACTGGCAGTGTCGCGGAAATCAGGGGCTGCGCGGAGCAACCTATCCGCAATAAACTGCTTATCGAGCACGCGCTGAAGGCGGACCCGGAGAAGACCGCGAAGAGGCGCGCCTGGCATGGCCGCTTCACTCGTATGCGCGTGAACGAGCCAGGCGGCGGAGCTAGGTTCATCCGCTGCAGGGACGTTGGGCAGCGCGACCTCTCAAAGGCGTTCGCAGCGATATTCAGAACACTGCATTGTGCGGACGCGCTAACGAGGGCTTCGGTGAAGAATGCTCTGCTGACGATTGGTTTCGGATCTCAGCATTCCCTGTCTGCGACATTCGCGCCCAAGCGATTGGTCAGGACATGGTTCGGGATCGATCCATTGAATTGGCGCTCTGTCGCGTCTCTCGTCAACACTATCCTTATTCCCAGGCGGGCGTCATTTTCGCAGCCGGTCGATGATCTCGCGCGGCATCTACCTGTCCACGTTACAGCGATACTGCAGCCATCCAACACAGGCTGGCTCTACGCGGAGATGAACGGAACCGTCGCGAAAGCAGTCGCCCTTGGAATGATCTCGTCCGGACTCCTGGCTCAGATCGCCGCAGTATCGGAGTATGTCCGCGCGGCCATTCTTGTGAGTCACGATACATAGCAGGAGATATAGCATGAGAGTGCCGGCCAAACTGCCGTCCAATCGACGCTTCGGCCTCACGTTTTGCGCCGTATTTCTTGCATTGAGCGCATGCGTGGCCGTCAAGGGACAAGTCGCTGCCGCTTACGTGTCGCTCCTTTCGGTTAGTGTCGCATTCGGCGGCATAGCATTGATCGTCCCGCGAATTCTCACGCAGCCCAACCTACTCTGGTTCTACTTCGGCGAGTTGCTTGGACGGATCATCAGCCCGCTGGTTCTGGGCATCATCTATTTCGGGCTTCTAGTACCGATCGCCTTCATCGCTCGCTTGCTCGGGCGCGATGAGCTTCATTTGAAGCGACGACCAGTCGCAAGTTACTGGATCAGTCGTAGCCCGCCAGGTCCGACAGGTCAGTCCTTCACACACCAGTTCTGAGGCGCATATGTTTCTCTTCATCAAGGAACTCTGGGCTTTCATGCGTGTTCGCAAAAAGATATGGCTCGCCCCCCCAATTCTTCTCATGGTGCTCATAGCCGCTCTGCTAGTTCTGGCGCAAGGCTCTGTCATGGCGCCGTTCGTTTACACGCTGTTCTGACCAGTGAATATTCTGGGTATCTCAGCTTACTACCACGACTCCGCCGCTTGCCTCGTCTCAGACGGCCAACTGATAGCTGCCGCGCAGGAAGAGCGCTTTACGAGGAAAAAACACGATCCAGGCTTTCCTGCCTGTGCGGCTCGTTACTGTGTTCGCGCTGCAGGGCTATGTCCAGCAGACGTCGACTATGTAGTCTTCTACGACAAACCCTTTAGTAAATTCGAGCGGATATTTGAAACCTATCTAGCTTTCGCGCCGAAGGGATTTAACAGTTTCGCAACGTCGATGCCGGTTTGGCTGAAGGACAAGCTGTTTCAAAGAACGTTGATTGCCGAGGCCCTGAACGAGCACCTCGGGAGTGATGTTGATTGGTCGAGGCGACTCCGCTTTTCAGAGCACCATCTCAGTCACGCAGCGTCGGCGTTCTTCCCGTCGCCATTCCACGAAGCCGCAGTGTTAACGATGGATGGTGTCGGAGAGTGGACAACAACCTCGCTTGCGATCGGCAAGGGAAAGGAACTGTCAGTCTACAAGGAGATTCACTTTCCGCATTCGCTTGGCTTGTTGTACTCAGCGTTCACTTACTACATCGGTTTCAAGGTGAACTCTGGTGAGTACAAGGTAATGGGACTGGCGCCCTACGGCGAGCCAAAGTATGTGCATCTGATAAAGGAGCACCTGATCAACATCAAGGAGGATGGGTCATTCCACCTGGACATGAGCTTCTTTGACTATTGTACCGGACTAACAATGACCAATGGTCGCTTCGAGACGCTATTTGGTGGTCCGGCCAGACGCCCGGAAAGTGGGTTGACGCAGAGGGAGATGGATCTAGCGGCCTCCATTCAGGCCGTTACCGAGGAGGTCGTCCTAAGGCTCGCAAAAGAAATCCGGACCACAACCGGCCAGAGAAATCTCTGCCTCGCAGGAGGAGTGGCGCTTAATTGCGTGGCGAACGGAAAGCTCATGCGGGAAAAACTCTTCGACAACATCTGGATTCAGCCGGCTTCTGGCGACGCCGGCGGCGCGGTGGGCGCAGCACTGGCTGCCTACCATCTCATGCTTGAAAAGCCCAGGAGCGTCCCTGCGGGCGACAGCATGAACGGTGCGTACCTCGGACCGGAGTTCAGTCAGCGCGAAATCGAAGAGCGTCTAGGAAAAGCCGGCGCGGTATTCACGGCGGAAATCGATGAAGCACTGATCGACAGTGTCGCGCATGCTCTGATCGACGGTAAGGCGGTTGGGTGGATGCAGGGTCGGATGGAGTTCGGCCCGCGAGCGCTCGGCGGACGTTCCATCATTGCTGATCCCCGCTCACCGACTGTCCAGAAGCAGCTAAATCTCAAGGTGAAGTATCGCGAGTCTTTCCGCCCATTTGCGCCGAGTGTTTTGCGAGAGGACGTGTCGCAATGGTTTCAGCTTCATTCCGACAGCCCCTACATGCTCCTTGTGGCCGACGTGCTGAGCACGAAGCAGTTGCCGATGTCAGAAAAGCAAAAGCAGCTCTTCGGCATCGATAAATTGAACGTCGTGCGCTCGGAAATTCCGGCTGTCACACACGTGGACTACTCCGCGCGCGTGCAGACTGTGCACAACACGACCAATCCGCGGTTTCACAGATTGATATCGAAGTTCAAGGAACTAACCGGATGCCCTGTTCTCGTGAACACCTCATTCAACGTGCGAGGAGAACCGATCGTTTGCACTCCAGAGGATGCGTTCCGCTGTTTCATGGGAACGGAAATCGAGATGCTGGCCGTCGGCAATTCGCTCTTACGGAAGGAAGACCAGAGCAAAATGCTGATGAAGAACTATCGTCGTTGCTATGAACTCGATTAGAGCGCGAGGCGTTCAAGCTGTGCGCCTGGCAGCCGTCGTGATTTCTATCTCCTGTCCGAACGATTTTGGCGCGCATTTCGAGGAAAGCCATCCAGATGGATGTCAAAGCAAAAAACGCAATCTTCGGAATGGTTTCAATAGCTACTAGCCTGATTACGGCTGCCGCCCTACTGGAATTCTATGTGCGTTTAACGCAGGCAGACGGCACTAATTTTGACATCGAAATGTGGCGTTACGCCAAAGACTTGAAAGTGGTTAGTGACATACCCGGTGCAGGGCACGAACATACCCCTGGAAAGGGTGGGGTTTACATGGGGGTCCCAGTAACGATCAACTCAGCAGGTTGGCGCGATCGCGAACATTCCGTGGAAAAAGAGAGTGGCACTGTTCGGATCATGATGCTTGGCGACTCCTTGACGTTTGGATGGGGCGCAAGACCTGAAGACGTCACATCATGTCGATTGGAAAGGCTGCTGAACGCGAAGGAAAAAAAATTCGAGGTCATAAATACTGGGATTGGAAATGCTAACACAGCGATGGAAGCAACGTACTTCGTGAAGAAGGCGTACGTATACAAGCCTGACATCGTCGTACTGAACTATTTTATTAATGACGCAGAGCCAACACCGCGAAGGACGGAGAATGTCTTTCTCGAGCACTTCTATTCAGCGGTGTTCATCGCGGGTCGTTTCGATGCCCTTATGCGAACATACTTCGGCAAGGCTGATTGGCAGCACTATTACCGTGGTCTCTACCAAGAGAATGAACCTGGCTGGTTGGTTGCACAGAGTGCGTTGAAAGAACTTGCGAGCTATTGCAAGGCGCGAAACATCAAACTCATTGTAGTTAACTACCCGGAACTGCACGAGCTGTCCCCATATCCATTTCAGGATATAACGAATCTCGTTGCCTCCAAGGTGAAAGCGCTCAGTATACCATTTCTGGACCTTCTTCCGGCTGTGGAAAATCAAGCCCCACAGTCCCTCTGGGTCACGAAGACAGACTCCCACCCAAACGGTAAAGCGGCCGGACTCTACGCGGACTCAATTATGAGAGCCCTAGTGGCCCAAATTCCCGAAGATTTTCGAGGGGCTGCAAATTGAAAGAAGCCTCTTCCACGGAAAACCGTGTGGAAGCAGATGCGCCGCTGCTGAGAACGGCCGCTGTGAGGACGAGGGTCGTTCGCTTGACGGCCCTATTGAACGAGATATGGGCAATCCTTGGTGTCGCTCTTCTTTTGCTGACGACTCTGGAAGTATCGCTGACATCCTACTACGAGAGGGCTGACAAGAGAGAACGTCAAAGCGCCGCCAAAGCTGCAGCCAATTCTGGGGTGTATGCAAATCCCGATCTCGCGGAAGAATACTTCAAAGAACTCACCGATGCCAAGGCGCGGGTGTGGGCTTCATATACGCAATCACAACAAACGGACTATGCGGGCAAATTCATTAACGTACACGAAGGCACCAGAAGAACGTGGAACTCCGAGACAATCAACGGTGATAGGCGTACCAGGCTAAAAATATTCTTTTTTGGCGGGTCGACTTTGTGGGGGCTTGGATCTAGGGACGACTTCACGATTCCCTCCCTTGTCGCCAAAATGTTAGCCGAAAATGGAATCAGCGCTGAAGTCACAAATTATGCAGTCATCGGGGATGTAACTACCCAAAGCTTGATTCGCTTTGTTCTCGAATTGAGAAAGCGGAATGTTCCTGATTTGGTGGTCTTTTACGGCGGATCGGTTGAGGCTTTCTCCGCTTGTTATGAAGGAGAACCGGGCGTTCCGCTTGGCAACTCAAACCTTGAAAAAATATCTCCTAAAAAGGAGGCAAAAGCACGCATAAGTATAAGGTTAGAAAACTTCGCGCTGATAAGACTGCTCACCGGCAAAACACAGCTCGCGGGGTGCTCGAAAAAATTAGACGTGTTGTCTGACGGAGCTCTAGATGTCTATCTAGGGAATGTTCGGTTTATAGAGGCTATTTCAAGGAGCTTATCCTTTAAAACATTATTCTACCTTGAGCCTCAGCTGTCTGATAAAACACGCAGGACAAAATATGAAGAGGATCAGCTTTTAAAATCAGAGAAACGGCTTCCAGGAAAAAACGACCTTTACTCTCTGATGAGAAGCAAGTTGGTCAAGAGAGAAGATGAAAGTTTGGAGCAAAACGTGTTGCATGACTTACGTACTATCTTTGCCGATGTTGCCAGCCCAATTTACATGGACGGCGGGCATTATGGCGCGGATGGAAATGATCGGATATCTCGGAGAATTACAGGCGACATATTGGCACTATATGCTCCGGCGAAGTGAGCAACAGCGCTGGACCCGGTTGTCTGAACAGAGTTTTCTGCGCACCGCTCCGCGCTCATGACCAAGAGCAGTCGTCGGCACTACGGCATCCATCACCGCCGGCACAACCTGTGCCTCTTCTTCAATAACCGCCTGCTGCTTCTCGCAACAGACGTCGCCAGCTGAACAACTGGTGCGGCGACAATCCATGCCGTCGCGCTACCGAACAGACCGAGTCGCCGCTCGCTACGACTACGGGGCAATGACTTCTTTGTCACGGAATGCGCGGCGAGAAATTCTCAGGTGGTCGGCGCATTGATCTGATAGCGCTCAATCCTGCCATCGCATGCGGATCGCGGAAGAAAACCCCGAGCACGAAGTCGTATTCTTCGCGATCGGCTTCGAGACCACGACGCCGCCGACCGCGGTCATGATCCGGCACGCCGAGAAGAAGCAGCTCGAAAACTTCAGCGTGTTCTGCAACCACGTGCTGACGCCGCCGGCGATGCAGAAAATCTTGGAGAGTCCCGACATTCGCAGCGTCGGCCACGCCGAGATCGACGGCTTCGTGGCCCGCGCATGTCAGCATCATCATCGGCACCGAGCCCTACGAGGTCTTTGCCGAGGAATTCGGCAAGTCGATGGTGATCTCGGGCTTCGAGCTCGACATGATGCAGGCGATTCTGATGCTGGTGCGTCAGGTGAACGAGCACCGAAGCGAGGTGGAGAATCAATATAGCCGTGCCGTAATGCGCGATGGGAATCCGCGTGCCCAGGAGGAGGTCTCGGATATTTTCGAGCTGCGCGACGCGTTCGAATGGCGAGGCCTCGGGTTCGTGCCCCATAGCGGATTGAAGCTGAAGCGTAAGCGGGGCTGCGAGGCCCATCAGATTGTTTGTGCGTAGACCTATGAGCGCCGTTAGAAGAGTCATCTTCTGCAAGGGTGCTCACAATGGACGACCATTCGGACGACATAAGACGACCGTTGTCACCGCGCATAGAAGTGTACGCCGGCGGCGGCCGGAAACAGTGGCCAGATGATTTGAAGGCGCAGATCGTCGCGGACAGTCTCGAGCCGGGCGCGATCGTAACAGATGTCGCACGTCGCCATGGCTGCCGGCCCCAGCAGGTGCATGACTGGCGGCGCCGGGCGCGTTCAGGTCAACTGGTGCTGCCAGCTGCGGGGGGAGCACTGTCGTTTGTGCCGTTGGTGTCGGAATCGTCGCCATCGGTGGCTGCAGCTCCCTCCGGGTCGCCGGAAGCAGCCGTTGTGACGGTTGAGCTCCATGGGGCACGAGTTGAGGTGCGAGGGACGCCTGGCCTTGCCGTGTTGAGTGATGTGTTTGTTGCGTTGCGCCGGACACGTTCATGCTGACGGCTCCCGCTGGCTTCATGATTTATGTTGCGACCCGACCTGTAGACTTCAGGAAGGGCGCAGATGGCCTGGCGCTGTTGGCGAAGGAGACGCTGGGCCACGATCCGATGAAGGGCGTGGCGGTGGTCTTCCGTGCGAAGCGCGCTGATCGGGTGAAGATAGTTGTCTGGGATGGTAGTGGCCTCGTGCTGTATTGGAAGCGGCTTGAGGGCAGCGCCTTCAAGTGGCCGCCGATCGTTGACGGCGTCATGCGAATGAACGCCGCGCAGTTGTCCGCGCTTCTGGCCGGCATGGATTGGACACGCATGCATGCGCCTCGAATCCTGCAGCCGAAAGCGCTTGCGTAGGACATAAAATCTTCGCTGCATCGGGGCGCGAAGCATGACAGACTCGGGCCAATGAGTGATTTGCCTGATGAGCTGCCGAGCGATCCAGCCGAGTTGCGTGCCTTTGCCGCGGCTCTGCTGGATCGCTGCGCCAGGCTCGAGCGGTTGCTCAAGCTTGCAAAAGACGCGCAGTTCGGTCGATCCTCGGAAAAGCTTGACGCTGATCAGCTCCAGCTTGTTCTGGAGGATATCGATCAGGCTGTCGCGGCTCTCGAAGCAGCCGAGGACCGCGCCAATCCCAAAGCACGCGAGAAGAGAGCTGCCGAGCGGAGGGCCAATCGTGGCAAGCTGCCGGAGCATTTGCCGCGCATCATCGAGACCCTGATGCCCGCTGCAACCTGCTGCCCGTGCTGCGCAGGCGACCTTTTTGAGATCGGTCACGATGAGAGCCAGAGGCTGGACGTCGTACCGGCGCAGTATCGCGTCATCGTCACCCGCCGCCCCAAACTGGCCTGCCGCGCCTGTCACGGCGTCGTCCTCCAGCGTGCTGCTCCCGAGCGATTGATCAGGGGAGGACTGCCGACCGAGCGGCTCGTCGCGCATGTGATCGACGCCAAGTATCATTGGCATTTGCCGCTTTACCGCCAGGCGCAGATGCTGGCGACGCACGGTATCGCCATCGACCGTTCCACGCTCGCCTTCTGGGTCGGCTACGCCGCCCAGGAATTGAAGCCCTTGTGGCATCGTCTGCGCCAGCTTCTGCTCGCCTCTTCGAAGCTCTGTGTCGACGAGACCCCCGCACCGGTATTGGATCCGGGGCGCGGCAGGACCAAAACCGGCTACTTCTGGGCGCTGTCACGCGATGACAGGCCCTGGGCCGGACCTGACCCACCTGTTGTGGTTTACGCCTATGCGCCGGGCCGTGGGGCCGTTCATGGCTTGCAGCTACTTGAGGGCTTTCGCGGCATCATCCACTGCGACGGTTATCAGGCTTACAAGACTATGACCCGAGAGACGCGTGCGGACGCCTTGTCCGGGACGCTCGCCTTCTGCTGGTCGCATCTGAGGCGCCAATTTGTGAAGATCGAGCGCGAGGCTTCGCCTGCGCCAGCGCCGGTTGCCCGCGAGGCTCTTGAGCGCATCGCCGAACTTTACGCGGTCGAAAAAGCGCTCCGCGGCCGATCAGATGTCGAGCGCCGTGCTGGCAGGCAGGCGCATGCCCGACCTCTGGCTACAGCCTTGAAGCAGTGGTTTGAGGCCAAGCTTGATCACCTTGCACAGAAGAGCGACACGGCGAAGGCCTTGCGTTACGCGCTGCGTCATTGGGACGGCTTGACGCTCTATCTTGATGACGGGCGCATCGAGATGGACACGAATGCTGTCGAGCGTGCGATGCGGCCGATCAAGCTCAACGCCAAGAACTCCCTTTTTGCCGGTTGCGACGAGGGCGCCGAGAATTGGGCAGTGCTGGCTTCGTTAATCGAGACCTGTAAGCTCAATGGCGTCAATGCCGAGCACTGGCTCGCTGATGTTCTCGCGAAGCTCGTCAATGGTTGGCCTGCGGCGCGACTGGACGAACTGCTCCCTTGGGCATCGATCTACACGATGCATGCACACGATCCGAGGCTGGCGGCATGAGCCTGAACACGACCGCGGTCCGGATCAAGGTGACCCTCAAGGACGTAAAACCGGAGGTGATGCGTCGCCTTGTCGTGCCGCTCACGCTGCGCCTTGATCGGCTGCATCTGACGCTTCAGGAGGCATTCGGCTGGACGAACAGTCACCTCTTCGAGTTCTTCGCTGGTGAGGCACATTGGGGGATTCCCGACCCCGACAATGATTACGGCCACCAGCCCATGGATGCCCGTAAAGCGCGGCTTTGCGATATCGTTCGAGAGACCGGCGCCAAGACGATCCACTATCTCTATGACTTCGGCGACAGCTGGGATCACGTGATCAAGCTCGAAAAATGGTTCGACAACACCACGACGGAGGGCATGCCCTTCCTGCTCGAGGCCGCCGGTCGTTGTCCTCCGGAAGACGTCGGTGGTGCGCCAGGCTATGCCGAATACCTCGACGCCATCAGCGACCCTGCTCATCCGGAGCGCGAAAATATGCGCCGCTGGGGCCCGGAGCGGTTCGATCCCAACGTGATCGACCGGAAGGCCCTCGAGGCCGCCGTCAACGCGTTGTCCGACACATGGAAACCGCGGCGACACGCCACGCGAACAAAATAGACGTCAAGCGCGATTCAAAAGGGCCGCAGAGCTACGCTTACGCTGAAGCAAACCTATGCCAGATTTGATGCGGAGATCTGTTTCGCCATGACGAGCTGCGCGTCGCCGACAATCCGGCCTGCGAATGCGGCGCGATCCTGCACGGTGTGAAGAAACCGGTCGACTGCGAGCTGTTCGGCACGGTGTGCACGCCGGAGACCCCGATGGGGTCCTGCGTGGTCTCCTCGGAACGCGCATGTGCCGCGCATTGGACCTATGGTCGATTCCGCGATCGTCAGCAGAAGCGGGCGCCATGAAAGCCCATCAGCGCAAACTCGACATCAAGCACGGCTGCGTCGACCTGTCGCACGGCTCCGGCGGCCGCGCGATGGCGCAGCTGATCTCGGGCCTGTTCCACGAATCATTCGGCAACGAATGGCTGGCGCGCGGCAACGATCAATCCGCCTTCGACGTCGGCGGCGGGCGCATGGTGATGACGACTGATGCCTATGTGGTCTCGCCGCTGTTCTTTCCCGGAGGCAATATCGGCTCGCTTGCGGTGCACGGCACCGTCAACGACATCGCCATGGCCGGTGCCCTGCCGCCTTATCTGTCTGCGAGCTTCATTATCGAGGAAGGCTTTCGGTTTTCAGACCTCAAGATAATCGCGGACTCGATGGGCCAGGCGGCGCAATCCGCCGGCGTCCATATCATCACCGGCGACACCAAGGTGGTCGAGCACGGCAAGGCCGATGGCCTGTTCATTTCGACCGCGGGCGTTGGCCTGGTGCCTGAGGGATTCGATTTCTCCACTGAGAATGCGAGGGTCGGAGACCAGGTGCTGATCTCCGGCACACTCGGCGATCACGGCGTCGCCATCATGTCAAAGCGCCAGAACCTCGCCTTGGAAACGGAGATCGTCTCGGATTCGGTCGCCCTGCATGATTTGGTCGCCAGGATGGTGGCGGCGGGCGGCCGCGGCATCCGTCTGATGCGAGATCCCACGCGAGGCCGGCTCGCGGCGACACTGAACGAAAGCGCCCAGCAGTCCGAACTAGGCTTCAGCCTCCAGCAAGAGGCGATCCCGGTCAAGCCGGGGGTGGCGGCTGCCTGCGAGCTGCTCGGGCTCGATCCGCTCAACGTCGCCAATGAGGGGAAGCTGCTCGCGATCGTCTCGCCTGATCTCGCCGGGGCCGTGCTGGCCGCCATGAGAGCCCATCCGCTCGGTCGCGATGCCGCCGATATCGGCGAAACGGTGCCCGATGAGCATCACTTCGTGCAGATGGCGACGAGCCTTGGCGGTGCCCGGATCGTCGACTGGTTTTCGGGCGAACAACTGCCCCGGATCTGTTGAGGTCCAAGATGCGCATTCTGCTCCTGTTGCATTCCTCCAACAGCCTGACGCACCGGCTGCATGTCGAGTTCGCGAGCGCGGTCACACGGTTTCGGTCGAGCTCAACATCCATGCTGACATCACACCCGAAAGCGTGAAGCTGCATCAGCCTGGTCTCGTCATCGCTCCGTTCCTCAAGCGGGCGGTCCCGGAGGATGTCTGGGCAGCGTCCGTTGCCGGCTGTGCACTGCGGATTGATCGATAAGACCAATCGGCTCAATGCAAAACGCCCAGGCCGAAATCCGTCCACCGGCAAGCCAACCCGTAAACGACCACAGAACAGCAAGACGTCGCATCTTCGCTTCATCGTTGACCCAAGCCGCATAGTAGAATACTGGAGAAAGGCAGCCACGAATTTGATGTCGTGACTTGGAAGGTCGAGTCCCAAAGACTCGCTTGCGGAAGAGATCGGCTTCGGCCGACGCCGAAGGAGCAACCGCCCCGGAAACTCTCAGGCAACAAGGACCGCGGGTGACGGAACAACATCTGGAAAGAGGTGCCTTGGCACCCGCCGACGGGATAATACTCTCAGGCAAATAGACAGATGGGGCGCATTTGTAATCAATCACTTGATTGAGGTGCGCGCCCATGTCCAAGATAGTCGAACAAGTCACCACGCCCAGTTTGTCGCCCAGGCGTCTAACCGGTCCGATCAGTGTACTCGATCTATTCACAATCGGGATCGGCCCATCCAGTTCGCATACCGTTGGACCGATGCGCGCGGCCCAGCGGTTCATCGAATGCTTGGGCGAAGATCTGTGGCGCTGTCGCTCCGTCGTCGTCGAGCTCTACGGCTCACTGGCACTGACCGGCAAAGGTCACCGCACCGATATCGCCATTCTGCTGGGGCTGTCGGGCTGGCTGCCAGAATCCGTTGATCCTGAAGCCATACCCATCATCGCCGGGCTGATCCGATCGCGTTCTGAAGTCATGCTTGGCGGTCGCCATGCGGTTGGCTTCGCTGAGGCCAAGCACCTGATCTTTTGCAAAGGCGAGTTCCTGCCGGGGCACTCAAATGGTATGAAATTCGTCGCGCATTCGGATACGGGAATCCTGCTTGGCCAAACCTACTATTCCGTTGGCGGCGGCGCGATCGTGTGTGAAGGCGATCAACCGAGCAGGCCCCCTGTTCGAAACGTTGGATGTGAGCCGTACCCATTCACGACAGCGCGCGAGCTTCTTGCGATCGGTGAGAGCACCGGCTCGACGATTGCCGAAATCGTTGCTGCCAACGAGCTATCGCACAGGGAAGAGACTGAAACCAACGCATTCCTGGAACGCGTTCGCGATGCAATGATGCGCTGCATTGATCTCGGATGTGTCAACGAGGGCGTTCTGCCTGGTGGCCTGAATGTACCGCGCCGTGCGCCAGGTCTGTTCAGCAAGCTGACGGGAGCCTCGAAGGGGCCGGCACATCCATTCCACGTGATGGAGTGGGTCAGCCTCTTTGCTCTCGCCGTCAATGAAGAGAATGCGGCCGGGGGGCGCGTCGTCACCGCGCCCACGAACGGAGCTGCCGGCGTCATACCTGCGGTCCTGAAATTTTCCGAGATGTTCTTTCCAGATCCGAACCCGGCAAAGGCACGCATTTTTCTCCTGACGGCGTCCGCGATCGGCATGCTCTACAAGCGAAACGCTTCAATATCCGCCGCCGAAATGGGGTGCCAAGGCGAGGTCGGTGTCGCCTGCTCGATGGCGGCAGCAGGTCTTGTGGCTGTCCTCGGTGGCACCAACCTGCAGATTGAGAACGCCGCCGAGATCGGCATGGAGCATAATCTCGGTCTCACCTGTGATCCGATCGGCGGTCTTGTGCAGATCCCGTGCATTGAACGCAACACAATGGGGGCGATCAAAGCGATCAACGCGGCGATGCTCGCGTTGCATGGGGATGGCCGACATCACGTGTCCCTCGATGCCGTCGTCGAGACGATGCGTCAGACGGGGCAGGACATGCGCACCAAGTACAAGGAAACGAGCCTCGGCGGCCTCGCCGTGAACGTGGTTGATTGCTGAAGGCAAGCTAGCCAGAGGACTCATTCGTCAAGGGACGATTGTTTCCGGCAGGGCTCCTGATCGCGTGGCGCTTTCGGCGTAACGGTGTCGCTGGTCAAAGCCACGTGCATCTTCACCCCGCAACCGGAAAGCCGATCTGCCGAGAGTTCCGTCGTCGATGTGCGACATCGAGGATAAGAGTTCGCAGCCACTGCAGCCCCGGATCCCGTTCGTGCGAGATGCGCCACTGAAGAACGTCGGTCATGAGGGGGAGAGATATGGGAGCTTCCACTTTCCTTATTGGCAGTGTGGCCGTTGCCCGATCCGCCAGGTCGGCGGGGATGAGCGCGAGGAACTGGGTCCCGATAAGGGCTTGCGGAAGCAGGGTGAAGCTTGGCGCTGTTATCCCAGCCTGCGGAGCGCGGCCGAATTGCTTGAAGAACCATGCCTCTATGAACGTCGCTCGCTCGCTATAGGCCTGCGCATGACGCGTCTCCAGAAACTGTTCGAGCGTCAAGCTGTCTCCGACGCGTTCGTTATCCTTCCATACGATACATTCGTAGCTGATCGAAGGAAGGGCGGCGAACGGACAATCTTCCAGCATGAATCGATCCGGAACGATCAGGAAATCGATTTCGGTACGAAAAAACCGGGTGCTTGGACCTTGGTAGAATATATTCACCGAGGGGGCGACAGCGCGCAATTCGGCAAGGATATCGACGATGAGGGTTGCCCAGACATAGTCCGAGCACGCGATTGTAAAATGCCGGTCGGAAGTCGCCGGGTCGAACGAATTTCGCATGGCCAGGAGCTTTTCCGTTTCGGTCAGGATGGCGCGAAGCGGCGCCACCAATTCCTCTGCGAGAGGGGTGAGAGCCATTCGGCGGCCGTTCCGAACCAGCAACTCGTCTTCAAAGTGCTGGCGCAACCTTGATAGAATCCCGCTGGTCGCCGACTGGCTGAGCAGCAGTCGCTCGGCCGCCCGCGATATGTTTTGATGGGTCAGGATCGCGTCCAAGGCGACGAGCAGATTCATGTCGAGGTGCCGGAACCGCATGGGTGTTCTCTTCGAGGTTTCCATGGTGCCTAGGAAGCTCCTCGCTCCCTTCCTTGGCGCGAGTGTACCCGACGCGCATTTGCCGGCTGCGATGTTTGTGCCTGTCCCCGAGCCCGCAGGCAGCTTGACATTAACAAAATTGTGATCACAATGCGAGATCAAATACCGGGGCGGCTCGGTTTCTACGACGGGCACTTGCCCAGAGACAAGAGGAGGGACTTATGTCGAAGCTGCGCCAAATTCTTGGGATAGTTGCGGTCTCGATTGCCGCCTTGTCCTGGACAACCACAGCTCAGGCTTTGGACACTGTGAATGTCAGGTTCAGCTGGAAGCTCAAGGGTGAGTATGGCTTCCTCTATCTCGGCAAGGCGAGAGGCCTCTATCAAAAAAAGGGGATCGACGTCGTTCTCGGCGAAGGTGCAGGTGCGCAAGCCGCGCTGGGTGGCCTCGTCCGCGGCAACGAAGATGTCGTGATAGCTCCGGCGATCTTTGCCATTTCGGCGATCGAAAAAGGAATGCCGGTCAAACTCGCGGCGATCTACCAGGAGCGAGCTCCATTCGTCCTCATCTCCTGGCCGGACAAAGCCATCACGACACCTGCGCAGATGGAAGGCAAGTCGCTTGCGATCTCGGTCGGAGACCCCGCCACGACCTATCTCGACGTATTCTGCACGATCAACAAAATAAGCTGCGAGAAGATCAACAAGGTTCAAGTCGACCCGCAGGTGAGATTTCCGCAATTCATGCAAAGGCGCGTTGATCTCGTCAGCGTATATACAAACGTCGATCTGCCGCTTATCGAAGATCGCACCGGGACAAAATTTCCCGTACTGGACTTGCCGAAGTACGGCCTCGGCCTACCTGGGCTGGCTGTCGTGGTCAGCGACAAGGGAATTGCCGAAAAGTCTGATTTGCTGAGGCGCTTCCTCTCTGCAACCGAGGAGGCAATCGAACTGACCAGGTCAGACCCGGCTGCAGCGACGGCGGCGCTGAAGGGCGCCTGGAGCGCGGCCCCGTCCGACGAGCTGATAAAAGCCCAGATAGTTGCAACGTCAGCCACGCTGAATTTCGAGAAGGGTCGGCCGGCCGGCTGGATCGGCGACAAAACGATTTCGGACGCGCTGAAATTGATGTCCTCAACCGAGAGCATCGACCCGAACAAACCGGTTACAGACTTCTACACCAACGATCTGCTGAAGAAATAGCTTGCGCAACGTCGTTGGCCGCGGTCGATAGATACAGCTATCCGACCATCTGCTGCGGTCCCGCCGCCTCATCGCGCTGACCGGCATGGCGCCTCGTCGCCGAGGCGAAGCGTTGTGAACGTCGTACATTTCCTCCTTGGATAGTTGCCCAGCCCCCAAGTCAGGCACGAATGAACGTGCGGTATGCCACATCGACTGCGAACTCTTGCGCACCGGCTCGCAGCTCTGCCAGCGGGAAGAATGGTTACATGTTCGGATCTCTTCGCATCTCCACCAAGCTTTTGATCGTCGTCTTGTTGTCTATTCTCGGGATGGTCGGCACGGCCGGCATCAGCCTGTCCAGCCTGAAGGACAGCTTACTCGAGGATAGAAAGGCAAAGGTGAAGGAGTTGGTTCTGCTCGCTCGTACCGCGATCGAAGCCGACTACCAAGCCGGGCGTAAAGCCGGCCTGTCAGAACTGGAGGCGCGTGAACGATCGAGGGCGCTGCTTCGCATGCTGCGTTACGACAAGGATAACGCCTTCTACGCCGCGACCAAACAAGGAATCCTCGAAGTGCATCCCAAGCAAGCTGTCGAGGGCAAAGATATGACGCAAACGAAGGACTCAAACGGCGTCTATTTTTTTCGCGAAGCGGTCGCAGCCGCTGCTCGCGGCGGCGGCTTCGTCACGTTCAGCTTCCCACGCCCTGGCGGCAGCGACCCTGTGCAAACCCTGACTTATGCCACTGAAGTGCCAATATACGGCTGGGTTCTGACCAGCGCCCTCTATATCGACGATATCGATCAAATCTTCTGGACCGAAGCGCGCCGCCTGGGAGCGATCGTCTTCTTCATTCTCGTGCTCGTGACTGGAGTATCCCTCCTGATCAGTCGCAACGTGGCTAACCCCATCGCCGCAATGACGGCGGCGATGCGCGATCTCTCGAGTGGAGCGACCGAGGTAACAATTCCGGCTCAGGACAGAAAGGACGAGATTGGCGCAATGGCCAGATCCGTCCAAGTCTTCAAGCAGAGCATGAGCGAGACTATTCGTTTGCGTCACGCTCAGGATGAGCTGAGGCAGCAGAGCGAAGCTGAGAAGAGGCAGTTCATCACCAAGATGGCCGATGAATTCGAAGGTGAGGTCAGGAGATCGCTCGATACGCTCGCCAAGGCTGCGCACGAAATGCATAGGACCTCCCAACGCATGTCGACCTCCTCGGAGGAAGCGACCAAACAGGCGACGACTGTCGCGGTAGCCGCAGAGCAGACCTCCGCCAATGTGCAGACAGTCGCTGCCGCAACAGAGCAGCTTTCCGCATCCGTTCATGAGATCGGTCGCCAGGTGGATCAATCGACAACGATTGCTTCGCAGGCCATGGATGAAGCCAAACGCACCAACGAGGTTGTGCATGGGTTGTCGGCCGCGGCCCAGAAGATCGGCGATGTGGTAAAATTGATCACCAATATTGCCGGTCAGACCGACCTTCTGGCCCTCAACGCCACCATAGAGGCCGCGCGCGCTGGAGAGGCTGGCAGCGGCTTTGCTGTAGTTGCAAATGAAGTAAAGTCGCTCGCCGGCCAAACAGCGAAGGCAACCGAGGCAATTTCCGCGCAGATACAAGCCATGCAGGGGGCGACCACGGAGGCGGTCGAGGCCATCGAGGGCATCGGTAGCACGATCGTCTCGATCAACGAGATCACGGTGGCTATCGCGTCTGCTATTCAGCAACAGGGTATAGCGACCGGCCAAATCGCCCGTAACATACAGGAAGCGGCGCGTGGCACCAACCAGGTCTCGGATAACATCGTTCGCGTCAATCGAATGGCAAGCGAAACCGGCGCAGCGGCGCAACTTGTGTCTCGTTCGGCCGAAGAACTCAGCAAGCAGTCTGCTGGCTTGCTTGTCGATGTTGAACGCCTCGTAGCCGACATTCGAGGCGCATAGGCTCGCTGCCAAGGCAGCGGGCAGCAATTTGTCCGCAGGAGTTCGGCTGTACTATCGATCTGGCCGATAGTTGGGCTCCGAGAAACCAATTTCCGGGTCATTCTGGAATTGAATAACATTCAGCCCTTAGGCAGTGATTGCGGCGATGGCGGGCAGTCGCTCATGGCATGCGCCGGATTGGAACGATGATCGATCCAGAACATACGATGGAAGCGCGGATTCGCAGGCTGCATTACGTTGCCCGCGATATCATGAGCATCGAGCTCGAATCCGCGACCTCAAGAGAACTTCCGCGTGCTTCTGCCGGATCGCACGTTGATGTCCATGTCTCGGATAAGATCGTTCGCCAGTATTCGGTGTGCAATGACCTCTCCCAGTCAGGCTATTACAGACTTGCAATACTCAATGACCCCGGCTCGAGAGGAGGATCCAGGGCGATTCACGAGACCTTTCGTGAGGGAATGATCGTCAAGATTGGGCGGCCGCGCAACAACTTCAGGCTCCTTGAAGATGGCGGACGCGCGATACTTCTGGCGGGGGGAATCGGAATCACTCCGCTTCTCTCGATGGCCTATCGGCTTCAGGCAATCGGCAACGATTTTGACTTTCACCTGTGCTCTCGGACCCAGGATCGTGCGCCCTTCGTCGATGAAATCTCGGCCTCGCCGTTCGCACCGCGATTTCGGCTCCACGTTGACGACGGGCCGGCTGAGCAGCGATTTCAGCCAGAGTTGGACCTTAATGGCGTGTGCTCCAGCACGAGCATCTACATATGTGGACCGAGAGGATTTATAGACTTTGCCGTCTCTGCCGCGAGAAAAGCCGGCTGCCTCGAGGAGAGAATTCACACCGAAAGCTTCTCCGCGGGCGACGTGAAGGGCGGAGCGTCGTTCACGGTTGTGGCCTCACGCAGCGGCCAACGATTTGTTGTGCCCAGTGACAAATCGATCGCGTCGGTTCTCGAGGAGAATGGAGTTTCCGTCGAGCTTTCGTGCGAGCAAGGAATATGCGGAACGTGCCTTACGAGAGTCCTCGCGGGCCGACCTGAGCACAGGGATTCCTTTCAGACCGACGCCGAGAAGCAAAGAAACGATAGGATCGCGATCTGTTGTTCTCGGTCTTTGTCCGAGGAATTGGTTCTCGACGTCTAGCGACGTCCAGGGAGCCAGTTCGAGCCAATCCGCCGGCGAGGGGGCGCGCTGCTGAGGTGCTTCGCAAAGGATGCCTGAGAGCCATTGCCAGGCGTATGGCGCGATCGGCACGGATAATGAGGTGTCAGATCGAGTCTGACGAACCTTCCCACGACTTGCCATTGCCATGGTCAGCGAGTTTTCGCGCTGGGAGCAAAAAAAAAGCCGCCGTTCTGATGCGGCGGCCAAGTCAGGGAGGGGCAGACGCCCGGTCTGCCAGCGGAAACGATCGACCCTACGACCTGGGTAGCCTGAGAAGCCCTGCGTCGCCTGGTGTCTGGCGATCAGGCCGCCAAATGCGCGCCGTTACGGCTGCTCGGCTTTGAGCTGAGCCTCCACGATCCGCCGTGCCCTGACTGCCGGGCCGTCGGTCTGTAGAAGAACCGGTTTGAGCGACATCAGGTCCTGGGTGTTCACCATGCGCTGCTGAGCCTCGATCACGGGCTTGTCTTCATCGTCGAACAGAGCCACGCCGGCCCTTAGCAATTCCTGGCTGAGGTCATCCTCATCCTGGCGGAAATCGCGCGACATAGCCCAGAAGTAGTGTGTCGATGTTTCTGTTTCCGGCGTGAGCAGGTGAGACGTTGGAATTGAGAGGCCGTCTTCTACCGGTCTGTTGACGCCGGTCATGCCGACGTCGAGCAGAAGCAGCGACGGAGCGTTCCACCGCATGAAGTTGCGATGGTCGCCTCGCTGATCCTTTGGAAACCCCAGCATCTGAAAATACTTGTTCGGCAGTTGATTAGGGCGCGAGAATCTTGCCCAAACTTCGTTGGGCTGCGGTTCTTTTTCAGCCTCGAATTTGGGCGGCCCCTCCGCATTCTTGAACATCGGGTGAAGATACTGCCCATGACTCAAATCGAGCAGGTTGTCGGACACCAGCTGATAATTTGCCCGGACGTGAAGATAGCTGCTAACCGTCCGAAACTTCGGGTTGGTCAAAACACTGAAGTCCGCGATCAAAGACTCGTCCGCCTTGCTTGCGTCTCCAAGCCAAATCCAGGCTACATCGTGTTTCTCCACGACCTTGTAGCTCTTGACTTTGGCTGCCCTCGGGATCGCGCCATCGCCATGCGGATTGAGAGTACATGCGCCGCTCGGATCGAAGCACAGTCCGTGATAGCCGCATTCGACGATGTCGCCTTTGAGCTTGCCGAGGTGAAGCGGGACGAAGCGATGCGGGCACCGGTCGGTCAGGGCGGCGATATCGCCGGCTTCCTTGCGGTAGAAGACGATGCCTTCATTGGCGATCGTTCGTGACAGCAAGCTGCGTGTGATTTCACGCGACCATGCCGCGGCGTACCAAGTGTTCTGGATGAATGACATGGGCTCCTCTTTGCTCCGTTCTGTCGGACGGCTGTCGGAGGAAACTCTCACCATTAGAGCAGTTTTAAAAATCGGCATTTTCAATGCAAACTATCGGGATCTCCGATAGTTCGCCGATCGAGCGGGCCCTTCATGATCGCAAGAGGGGAGATCGATGCGCCACTGGCGCTCTGTATCCTTGCTAACGCTAAGATGCGTGGCGCTGTGAGCGGCTCTCGTCCACTTCATAGACGTGCCGCTCGAACCGGTCCACCAGCGTGTGCATCACCCGGCGTGCTTGGATAAACGTCTCGGAGCCGGCTCGAGCTGCCATGTCGGCGTCGTATGCTGCGCGAGTGGGAAATCGACACTCCCACCTGACGTCAGGCCCATTTCCTTCGCGCAGGACGAGGATTTCGCCGGGGTCGAGCCCGAGCTCGCACCGGATGCGGGTTGCCTGGCGGCGCTGCTCGAGCACTGCCGACGCTTGGCCCTGCTTGGCAAAGTAGTTCGTTGCTTCGACGATCGTCAATCTTTTCTCCTCCGCCCCCGTAGGGCCTTCGACGCCCACCGCCACGCGGCCTCGCGCCACTTGACCGGCCAGCATTATGATCATAAAGTGTGATCACGATAAATGATCTTGGCTTTTAACCTAGCAAACCGAGTGCGAAACTGAAACGAATAAGGCAGGCCCATTTGCCCACGATCAAATCCGTCGAAACATTGATTGTCCAACTGCCGACCCGGCGAGAGCACAAATGGGCAGGTCTGACCGAGGTGATCGGTCGCTATGTCATCGTTAAGATGACCGACAGCGACGGTCGCGTGGGTTGGGGCGAGGCGCCGGCACTCAAGGACTGGGGTGGCGAGTTCGGCCGGTATTTCGGCGAATCCGCCGTGATCACGCGCGTCGTGATCGACACCTATCTGGCGCCTGCGATTGTCGGTGTCGAGCTCGGTAATATCGCCGAACTGCACGCGCGAATGGACGCCGTCATCAGGGGCTACCCCTATTCCAAGGCCGCCGTCGAATTCGCCGCCTACGACCTTGCCGGTCGTTGGCTCGATATCCCCGTCAGTACCCTGCTCGGCGGCAGGGCGCGCGATCGCGTGCCCGTGACGCATTCCATCGGCTTGATCTCGATCGAAGAGGCCCGCCTCGAGGTTGCCAAGCTCGTGCAGGAGGGGGTGCGGACCATCAAGGTGAAGATCGGCGTCGATCCGGATCGCGACGTTGCGATGGTCGGTGCCGTGCGCGAGGTCGCCGGCAATGCCGTCGAAATCTGCGTTGACGCCAACGAAGGCTACAAGACGCCCGGCGAGGCCGTTCAGGTCGTTCGCAGGATGGAGAAGGATCGGCTAAAATATGTCGAGCAGCCAGTCATGGGCATCGAGCGCATTGCTGAGGTTGGCCGCCGCATCGATGCGCCCGTCATGGCCGACGAGTCAGCCTGGAATGCGCACGATTCGATCCAGATCGTTCGGTCCGGCGGCATCCAGATCGTCTCCATCTATACGACCAAGGCTGGTGGTCTCTACAAGGCCATGGAGGTCGGCGCGGTGTGCCGGGCAGCCGGCATCATCTGCAACGTCAACGGCTCGATCGAGACCGGAATCGGGAATCTCGCCAACGTCCAGCTCGCCGCAGCTTCACCCGCGGTGACCCTGTCTTGCGTCATTCCGATTTCGACGCCGGCGGAGTTCCTGAAGGGTCAGGTCGCCGGCATCTACTATAAGGACGACCTGCTAGTCGAGCCGATGAAGGTCGCGGATGGCGCAATCGTCGTTCCATCCGGACCGGGCATGGGTATCGAGGTCGATCAGAAGAAAATCGAAAAGTACCGCGTGCGGGACTAAGCACGCAGCAAACAATTTGATAAAGAGGGAGCAGTCATGCGGGCGGAAATCGTCGCGAAACAAGTCAAGTCAATGTCTCAGCATGAGCTGGATGCCATCATCTGCTCGTCGCCCGAAAATTTCTCGTACACTGCGGGGTTCGTGGTCCCCTCGCAACCGCTCATCCGTCACCGCCATGCGATGACCATCGTCACTGCCGACGGCCGCACGGCATTGTTCGGCGTCGATATGGAAGCATCGACGATCAAACGTCGCCAGCCGGGCGTGCCTACGCGCATTTGGGCGGAATTCTCGGACGATCCCATGCTTGTGCTCGCCGACCAGCTCGCGGGGCTCGGACTTGCTCACGGTCGCATTGGACTCGAAATGGATTACCTGCCGGCGGGTGATTTTGCCCGTTTGCTCGCGGCCATGCCGGCCGCGAAGTTCGAGCGCGCCGAGCCGATCCTGGCGCGGCTCCGTCAGATCAAGACTTCGGAGGAGATTGCGCTCTTGCGCAGGCTTTCCCGCATTGCCGACCAGGCCATCACCGACACGCTCGCCGTGGTCGACGAGGGCAATTCCGAAATGGACATCGCCGGCCACTTGACGCGCAATGTCTATACTCTGGGCGCCGATCACTTCAAGCTGATGATCGTGGCGACCGGCGAGCGCAGCGTCTTGCCGAACGTCGGCCCGTCGGAGCGCATCTTGAAGCGTGGGGACGTCTGCCGGGTGGAGATCTTTTCCGTGATCGATGGGTATCAGGCCGGCGTCTGCCGTACGGCGATCGTCGGCGAGGCGCCGCCCATGGCCGAGAAGATCTGGGCGCATCTGGTCGAATGCAAATACGAGATCATGGAGAAAGTGAAGCCGGGTGCGAGCTGTCGTAATATCTACGATGCGTTCATTGCGAAGCTCGCCAAGCTCGATCTGCCGCCGATCTCGTTCGTGGGGCACGGCATTGGCCTGCACCTGCACGAAGATCCCTATCTCGGACTGACGCCGGTGCTGGGCAAGCCGGGCACCGACGCTCCGCTCGAGGAGAACATGGTGCTCGGTTTCGAGCCGCTTTGCTACGACACCGGCCATGGCTTCGGAATGCAGAACAAGGATATGCTGCTGGTGACGGCCAATGGATCGGAACTGCTTTCCGACTACGCCGACACCGACCGGCTGATTCCCGTGGGTACGGCCAAGAGGAGCGGGGCCGTGCGCAGGGCTGCCGTCGCCTGACGGAGGCTCCAAGGGGACGAGCTGTTTCGCTCGTTTGAAGATCGCTCGACATCGCCCGGCCTCCCGGCGCGGTGCGCCGGCGGGGCGATCGTGATGTCAGAGTAGTGGGTGAAAAGGCATGCGCACGCTGATCAAGGACTTGAACTTTGTTTTCACGGTCGACGAGAACGACACGGTCGTGCGCAACGCGAGCCTCGTCGTCGAAGACGACCGTATCGCGGATATCGGTCCAGCCGATGACGTGGCCGCGCGGCAAAAGAAGGTCGGTTTCGACAAGGTGATCGATGGCAAGATGCTCGGTATCTGTCCGGGCTTCGTTGACAGCCACGTTCATCTTTCGGAGACGCTGTCGCGCGCGGTATTTCCTGACAACCTCAATACCCGCGCCTGGGTGTTCCACTGGGCCAAGCCGTTTTACGCCCACATCACCGAAGAGGACGAATATTGGGGCGCGCTGCTGGGCATCACCGAGATGCTGCGGTGTGGCACCACGTGTTTTCTCGACATGGGCTCGCAATACGATCCCGGCATCGTCATTCGCGCGATGGAAAACGTCGGCATTCGCGGCATCACCGGGCGGCACGCCGCCGACAATCCTCCGCCCGAGCTCCCCCGCGGCTGGACCAAGGAAATGGTGGATCATCATTTCTTCCCGAATGCCGAGGCGGCACTCAAGGTGCTCGAGGATTGTGTCCTCCGCTACAACGGCGCCCTCGACGGCCGTGCGCGTTGCTGGGTCAATATCGAAGGCAAGGAACCGTGCAGCCTGGAACTCCACGTTGGAGCGGTCAAACTGGCTGAGAAGCTGGGCGTCGGCACCACCTATCATCTCGCGACCTCGATCGAAGAGGCAAAGGTTTGCGAGAGGAAATATGGCTGCTGGCCCATCACCCGCATCGATCGGGCCGGGGGCATCGGAAAGAACCTGGTGATCGCCCACGGCGCGGCCGTTTCCGACGCAGAGGTCCGTCTGCTCGCCGAGCGTGGCGCCAGCGTCGCCTTCTGCCCATGCTCGTCATTCAAGCTGGGGAAGGGAGCAACCGCGATCGGAAAATACCCGGAGATGGTGAAGGCCGGCGTCAAGGTCGGCCTCGGCACCGATGGCGTGTCAGCCGCCGGCAACATGAACCTCATGCGGCAAATGCTGCTCGTCGCCGGCATGTTCAAGGACGCCCGCCTGCAACCGGACATCTTCACCGCACGACAAGCACTGCGCGCCGCGACCATCGAAGGTGCAAAGGCGTTGATGTGGGACGACGAGATCGGTTCGCTGGAAATCGGCAAGAAGGCCGATTTCGTCCTCTTCGACCTGGACCACGTCGAATGGACGCCGTTCTACGACCCCCTGCAGGCTCTGGTATTCTCCGCATCGACCGCTTCGATCGTGCAGACCTGGGTCGACGGGAAGCCGTCATATGTCGACGGCAAGGTGCAGGGAGTCGACGAGGCGCAGATTCGGCGCAAAGCCCGGCAACTCGCCGCGGCGGCGGTCGAGCGCGCTGGTTTGCATGACGAAGCCGTCGAGACGACCACGACGCTTTACGACGTCGGCAATTGACCGGCCGGCTCCAGTTGCGGAGGCACAAGAGAGAAGAACCTATCGCGTTCAACAGGCTGCATGGGAGAGATCGGTCGCCGTCGTGACGGTGTTGGCCGGCGCCGAAGGAGCAACCCCCAGGAAACTCTCAGGCAAAAGTGACCATGCAGCTGAACGATCTGGAGAGTGGCACTTCGAGTGCCCACCGAAGGGGACCGCCGTGCCGGCCGAGCCGTCGCGGTCAATCTCTCAGGTACAGCGACAGATTGGGGACAGCCGCGGGCCTCGGCCCGCTTCCCAACTTTGATCGCGGAGAACGAAATGCCACATGTTGTCGTCGTCGGCGCCGGTATCACCGGCGTCACCACCGCCTATGCCCTTCTCAACCGCGGCTATTCCGTCACGGTGATCGAGCGTCAGCGTTATGCGGCCATGGAGACTTCGTTCGCCAATGGCGGCCAGCTTTCCGCAAGCAATGCGGAGGTCTGGAATAGCTGGTCGACCATCATCAAGGGGGTGAAGTGGATGTTGAGGCGCGATGCACCGCTCCTCATGAATCCGGCGCCGAGCTGGCACAAATATGCCTGGCTTGGCGAATTCATCTTCAACATCAAGAACTATCGCGACAACACAATTGAGACCACACGGCTCGCCATCGCCGCGCGCAAGCATCTCTTCGCCATTGCCGAGCGCGAAGGCATCGAATTCGACCACGAGCGTCGCGGCATCCTTCACTTCTATCGGGACAAGCAGAGTTTCCAACACGCGCTGAAGGTCAATGCCATGCTCGTGGAAGGGGGGCTGGACCGTCGTCCAGTGACGGCCACAGAGGTGAAGTCGATCGAGCCGACGCTGCATGGCGATTTCTTCGGAGGCTTCTATACCCCGTCGGATTCCACCGGCGACATCCACAAGTTCGTTTGCGGTCTCGCCAAGGCATGCGAGCGGCGTGGCGTGCGCTTCGTCTTTGACGCCACCGTGAGGCGGATCGCTCGCGACGACATTCTCCGCATCCAATATTTGCGTGATGCGCCTACAGGCGGTGCGCATGTCGACGAGATTGATGCAGACAGTGTCGTGATATGCGCCGGTTCCGCAAGCCGCGATCTCGCGGCGATGCTGGGCGATCGGTTGAACATCTACCCTGTAAAGGGCTATTCGATCACCGTGCACCTCGACGACGAGCGGAGCCAGAAAGGGGCGCCCTGGGTCAGCCTGCTCGATGATGGCGCCAAGATCGTTACCAGCCGGTTGGGTGCTGCGCGCTTTCGCGTCGCCGGAACGGCAGAGTTCAACGGCGTAAACCGCGACATACGCCAGGACCGCATCAAGCCGCTGGTTGACTGGACGCGAGCGCTGTTCCCCTCTGTCGACACCAACCGCGTCGTGCCCTGGGCCGGGCTGCGCCCGATGATGCCGAACATGATGCCGCGGGTCGGCAAGGGCAGGATTCCGGGCGTCTTCTACAACACCGGTCATGGCCACCTGGGCTGGACCCTGTCGGCCGCAACAGCGGAGACGGTTGCTGAATGCCTTGCCGGCGAATTTGGGCCCAGCATCGCGGAGTGGCTCCGACTGGCAACGTAGCCCGTCGAACTATGGAGTGGTTTGCATGCGCCGTCAGCAATTCTCTCGCTTGACAATCACAGTTGTGATCATAAGCTGTGATCAAATATAGGGGTCTCGTCGGGCGCGATTTGCGCTTCGATCTGCGGAGAGCAGAATGAAGGTTGCAGTACTTGGAGGAGGAGCGGGGGGCGCGGCCTCGGTCGCAGAATTGGTTCTCGCGGGTCACTCCGTTCATTTCTGGGCGCGTTCGGCGGAAACGCTCGAGCCGCACATCAAGCTCGGCGGCGTTGCATTCGATGGTAAGCTCGGCGAAGGAGTGGCGAAGCCTACGCTGATCACGACAGATCTCAAGTCGGCGATCTTCGGAGTCGACGTCGCGGTCGTCGTGCTGCCGACTTTTTCGCACTCGGCCATAGCCAGTGCACTTGCCGCGGCCGGCTGGCCGTGGAGCAAACCGGTCGTTCTTAACCCCGGTCACACCGGAGGAGCGCTGGAATTCGCCGAGGCCTATTCGCGCTCCGGGCGGGCCGTGCCTCCGGTGGTTGAGTTCTCGACGCTGACATACGTCGCGCGCAAATATCGTCCGGACGGTGTCACGATCAGCGGCCGGGCCAAGCAACTGAAGGCTGCCGCTCTCAAGGGAGGAGCGGAGGCGCTGGAGGTTGCTGCGAAATTGTATCCGGGTGTCACGCCCGTTCGGGACGTCATCGCCTCCGACCTCTCCAACGTGAACATGGTCCTGCATCCGCCCGGCGCGGTGCTGGGAGCCGCCTGGGTCGAGGCGACCGGCGGCAACTTTACCTTCTACGTCGATGCCATGACGCCCGGGGTCGCTCGCGTCATGCGGCAATTGGACGATGAGCGCGTGGCGGTCGCTCGGGCGTTCGGGCATGAATTGCCGAACTTGATTGAAGAGATGAAGCTGCTCGGCACGGTGGAAGCCGACGTGGTTGACGTTACCGACTACCGTGCGGCAATCGCGGGCGGCGAGGCCAATCGCCGTATCAAGGGACCGGATTCGCTCGAGTATCGCTACTACAAAGAGGATTTCGGTCACGGCCTGCTCCCCTTCCTGGAGTTTGCGCGGATCGCCGATGTCAACGTGCCCGTCGCGACGTCGCTCTTTCGCCTTGCGCAGGCCGCGGTCGGAACCGACTATCGGATCGGCGGGCGGACTGCAGATGCAATGGGCGTCGCCGGCATGTCCAGGGATCAGCTCATTGAGAAGGTAAGGGCCCCATGAGTTGGCAGAATACAGTCGTCGCGATCGTAGCCGGTGATGCGCGCGAACAGGAGATCGCTCGCTGTGCCGTGCGGGCTGGAGCTGCCGTTCGAGCCTACGGCTTTCCCTGGCCTGATGGGGGCATCGAAGGCGTCTATCATGCTGCGGACGCGGCTGATGCATTGAAGGGGGCCGACATAGCGCTGTTTCCGATTCCGGGCATCAGCGCGGAGGGCGCGCTGTTCGCGCCCAAGTGTCCGCAAAAGATCGTTCCGACGCGCGAGATGCTGGCCGGCATGAGGCGGCCCGGCAACATCATCCTCGGTTGGGCCGACGACAATCTGAAGGCCCATTGCAAGGCGCTCGGCATCGCGCTTCACGAATACGAATGGGACGTCGACCTCATGCTGTTGCGCGGGCCGGCGATCGTCGAGGGCGTATTGAAGGTAATCATCGAAAACACAGAGATCACCATCCACAAGTCCAACGTTTGCCTGGTTGGCCAAGGCACCATCGGCTCGCTTCTGACGAGGACGCTGGTCGGGCTCGGGGCTCATGTTCATGTTGCTGCGCGCAACCCGGTTCAGCGCGCAGCCGCCCACGCGATAGGCGCCGAGGCGCTGACGCTCGAACAATTGCCTGCGATTCTGAACCGCATGGACATCGTTATCGGCAGCGTTCCAAAGCGATTGCTTGAGCGCGATCAACTGGCTCTGCTGCCCAAACACGCATTGCTGGTCGACGTCGCAGCGCCTCCCGGAACGATCGACCGGGACGCTGCCGCCGAACTTGGGCTGAAGGCTATCTGGGCCCGCGGCATGGGCGCCCGTGCACCGATCACTGTCGGCCGCAGCCAGTGGACCGGCATCAGCCGGCGTATCGAGGCAATACTGGAGCAAGAACAATGAGAGCGGATCTGGTCATCAAGAACGCGCGAGTGATTCGCCACGACGGGGAATTCCACGGCGGTGTTGCGGTGAAGGACGGCAAGATCGTCCTGACTGGGGCTGACGAAGTCCTCCCGGAAGCCAAGCGCACCATCGACGCCGAGGGGCGGGTGTTGATGCCGGGCTTGATCGACCCGCACTGCCATCTGGGCGTGAAGTTTCCCTTCGCTGAGGATATGCGCACCGAGACGGCCGCCGCGGCCTCCGGCGGAGTGACGACGGCGCTTCTCTATATCCGCAATCTCAAGGAGTCCTATCTGCCGTTCTACGCGGAGCGCAAGGCGATCGGTGAGGAAAACTCGGTCATCGACTTCGGCTTTCATTTTGGCATCCAGCGCGAGGAACATATCGCCGAGATCCCGGAAGTCATCGCCAAGACCGGCGTCAAATCCTTCAAATGCTATTTCGGCTACGAGCCGGACAATCCGATCGGCATCGTGCCGGCGACGGACGGCTGGGTCTATGCCGCGATGCGCATCTTGTCGAAGGTTCCCGGCGGGGTGATCAACGTTCATTGCGAGAACACCCAGATCGCCTCCTGGATCAAAAAGGAGATCGCGGCCACCGGGCGTCAGGATCTCGGCGCATACACGGAATCGCGTCCGGCCTTCTGCGAGGTGGAAACCATCCGGCGCATGCTCTTCCTTGCCGAGAAGACCGGCTGTTCGCTTCATCTGGTCCACACCTCCGTCGGCATGGGTCCAGTGCTCGCTGCCGAGGCCCAGGCGCGTGGCGTGCGCGTGACGGTCGAGACCTGTCCTCACTACCTCACCCGCACGTGCTACGACGAAGATCTCGACATGCGTGCGAAGATATCGCCGCCGTTGCGCGACCGGAACGAACTCGAAGGTCTTTGGCACGGCGTCATGAACGGCTCAGTCTACAGCCTCGGGACGGACCACGTGCCATTCCTGCCCAAGAAGCTGGAAGATCTTTGGACCGAATTCCCAGGTGTGGTGAGCTTTCCCTGGGAGCTGTCGCTGATGCTTCATTTCGGCGTTCATCAGCGCGGTTTGTCGCTGTCCCGGCTTGTCGAGCTCAACTCTTTCAATCCTGCGCGACGCTTCGGGCTCTGGCCGCGCAAGGGCCATATCGACGTTGGATTCGACGCCGACCTCGTGCTGGTCGATCTTGATGAGCAGCGCACGGTCAAACATGCCGGGAAGGGCACGTGCATCTATGAAGGGTGGACGCTCAAGGGCTGGCCGGTGCTGACCGTCGCTCGCGGTGACGTCGTCTATGAAAACGGTTCCGTCGCCGACCACCACTTCGGTCGCGGTCGATGCGTGACCCTGCCGTCATGAGTGGCACGGACCTCCACCGACTGGAGTTGGCAGGCCGAGAGTCGCTGATGCCCGCCCAAATGTCGGTGCGTGAAGCCGTCGCCGCCATCGTGGCGCGCAAGACCACGATCCGTCAGGAGAGATTGTCCGGAATCCACAATCCATGGGGACATGCGATCGGCTTGACCGATCCCTGGATCTTTCTGGGCCTCTGCGAGAGTCAGGGCGTCGTCGATGCAGCGCGCGAGATCTTGGGGCCGGACATCATCCTGTGGGACAGCGAGCTATTCGCGGAAATGAGCAGCTATGCCGACTTTCTGCGTGAAGGGCGGGAAGGTCGTTATTGGCCGGTTACGCCATTGGCGGGGGCGGTGGTCTTTTTGCCCGTTGGCCAGGCCGACCCGCGACCGCTGGCGATCGGACTCAACGAGATCGGAACCAATGTGCCCGAGATGCTCGATCCGTCGGAACCGATTTATGTCATCCGGCTGATGCCGAGCACCAGTCATTTCGATCGAGACCCGCAGCATCCCGCCCATCGCGCGTGCATGGAGGAGCAGGTCTTGATCAACTATGCCAACCGCGCGCTGTGGCTGCTCAGCGGTGTCGATCGGGCAAGGAACGATCTGGTTACGGGCTTCGCGGCCGCTGTGCCCACCTGGGCATCCGGCGCTCTACCCATCCAAAGAGGAGGAGATTTCTGATGCCGTTCGTCGTCGTCGAAATGTGGGAGGGCCGTACAGTCGAGCAGAAGCGCCGACTCGTAAAGGCTATCACCAATGCAATGGTTGAGGAGGCCGCCTGCAAGCCGGATCATCTACATGTGGTGATTCATGAAACGCCAAAAGACAGCTGGGGCCGCGCTGGCGTGCTCGGCATCGACATGGTGGAGGACAAGAAATGAGCCTGGAAGCCCTCGATTATCGCAAGTCGGCCCTGCTGGTCATCGATCTCCAGAACGCCTTCATCCACGAGAAGGGAACGCTGGGCATTTCCGGAGTGGATACAAAGCGCCTGTCCTCGATCGTCTCGCCGCTGGCAAGGCTGATCAAGCGGTGCCAGGACGTCGACATTCCCGTCATTTGGACAATGCAAGAGCATTTTGCCATCGACAGGAATCGCGCCAAGAAGAAGCTGCTCGGCCACACCGCCCGGCGCAAGCAGGTATCTGCGCTCGCCGGCAGCTGGGACGAGGAGATCATCGACGAGCTCAAGCCGCTGGCCGAGTTCAATCCTTCCTTCGTGATCCGCAAGCACCGCTTCGGTGCGTTCTACGAGACCAGGCTCGAGATGATGCTGAAGATGCTGGGGACGCAGCATCTCTTCATCACCGGAGCAACCACCAACGCTTGCGTCGAGACGAGCATCCGCGAAGCCTATCTCCGGGATCTCGATGTGGTTGCCGTCGAGGATTGCGTATCAGGCGTCAATGCGGATTGGGAGGCAACCGCCAAGCAGGTCTGGAAGCAGTACTTCTGCGAGATAGCGTCGTCGTCGGACGTTCTCGACTGGATCGCCGAGCAGGCGAAGCCGAGGGTTACCAACTACGGTCACCAGTTGATCATGGTCAATGACATCGACAGGTCGGTCGACTTCTATACCCGTCAACTGGGATTCACGATCAGGCCGGCCAAGCCGCTGGCTGACGGGCGGCCCTTCGTTGCTTTCCACCAAGGCATCGCCCTCATCAACGGCAAGGCTGCAGACCATCGCCAGCTCGACCACATCGCCTTCGAGGTCAATGATGTGCGCGCGCTCGATGCCAAGTTGAAAAAGGCCGGCGTTCACTACTACAATGATCTGCACGACGGGCCGTATGGCTTGACGATCTACATCGCCGATCCCGACGGAACCAAGGTCGAGCTCTATCAGGTCGGAGCAAGCGCTTAATCTGGGGCCCGGCGTGCATGCTCACGCAGCTGATCCGGGCCACGTTCCCTGTGCCAAATCGGCAGGCCGAGCCAACCTTGGCGTGCCGATTAGCGGCATCACTGCTCCACGCTGCGGTTGCCGCCCGCTCTCAAATCTACTACTGATCACGATATGAGATCACAGGACTCACGCCGTCCAACTCTTCAGGGATGGTCTCGATGTCCTCAGGCATATCGGATGGCGCCCAGCGACGTCCTAAGAGAAAGAGAGTCGGGAGATGCGGACCGAGAAAGCGGAAATTGCCGGAAGCGGCAACGAAGAAGTCAAGCGGCAGCGGGGCCACATCTACGAGCGTGTGCTGGGCTATATGCGGAGAGGACTTATGGTCGGAGCCTTTGTGCCCGGCCAGGTCATGAGCTTGCGCAAGCTGGCGGCAGGGCTCGGAACCAGCCCCATGCCGGTTCGCGAAGTGCTGAGCCAGCTCGTCGCCGCGAATGCCTTGGAAGAGACCAAGGGGGGCTCGGTGCGCGTGCCGAGGCTGAGCGCCGAGAAGCTGAGCGATATCTTTTCGGTGCGTGAACTGCTCGAAGGTACGGCCGCCGAGCTCGCCGCCAAGAAGGCTTCGCCTGCGTTGTTGAACGGACTGACGTCCATCAACAAGCAATTGCTTCAGGCGATCGCCAAGCGCGACATCCTGAACTGCCTTTCCTTCAACCAAAAATTTCATTTCACACTCTACCAGGCGAGCGAATCCGAGACGCTCACGCTCTTGATCGAGTCGCTTTGGTTGCAGTTCGGACCGACCATGTACATGTCGCTGCTGATCCCCTCGAAGCCCTGGAGTGCGTCTCACCACGAGGACATTCTGGCGGGGCTGAAGGAGGGCAATCCAACCGCGGTCAAACGCGGGACGATCCAGGACATCCGGACGACTTGCCGAGCCTTGCTCAGCATCGCCGACTCGCAGGGGGCCGAGCTGCCCTTCGCACAAGGAATGGAACTGCAATTCGACGATTGAGAACAGAGATCCGGAGTATCGCGCCATGGAAGCAAAGATCGATCAAAAACTGGCCCAACTGGGAATCAGCCTGCCCGCAACGGCGTCTCCAAGCGCCAACTACGTTCCCGCGCGAAGACTAGGCAGCCAGATCTACATCTCCGGCCAGGTCCCCAGCGAGGGCGGCAAGGACAAGTACACGGGTAAGCTCGGCTCGGAATTCTCCGTGGAGCAAGGTCAAAAAGCTGCGCGTCTCTGTGCAATCAATATCCTCGCTCAGCTCAAGCAGGCACTGGACGGCAATCTCGACAGGGTGGTTGGGGTCGTTCGGCTGGGCGGCTTTGTCAATGCTGAGCCGGACTTCAAGGATCATCCCAAGGTCATCAATGGAGCGTCTGACCTGATGGTGGAGGTGTTTGGCGAGGCCGGGCGCCACGCGCGCGCGGCGGTCGGCTGCAGTTCCTTGCCCCGCAACGTTCCGGTCGAGGTCGACGCGATATTCGAGGTCAACTGAACCATGCAGCCTGCCGCTCCCTCCCTCGACGCGCGGATTCCGGTTCATGTGCTGACCGGCTTTCTCGGGAGCGGCAAGACGACGTTTCTTCGACACCTGCTCGGGGAGCCGGGTCTCGCCGAGACTGCGGTGATCATCAATGAATTCGGCGAAATAGGACTCGACCACCTGCTGGTGCGGGAGGTCACGGAAGACGTGGTCCTGCTGTCGTCCGGATGTTTGTGCTGCGCTGTGCGCGACGATCTCGTGTCAACCTTGGCCGAGCTTCTGGCGATGGCCCGCTGCGGCGCAGTGACGCCTTTCCGCCAGGTCGTGGTCGAAACCACCGGCCTCGCCGATCCAGCGCCCATCATCCAGGCAGTGATGAGCGCTCCCGAATTGCTGCATGGCTACCGCGCCGGCAGCATCATTACGACCGTAGACGGCGTCAGTGGCCTCAACAGCATTCGAAACTTCGCGGAAGCGGCCCAGCAGGTGGCGCTAGCGGATTGCGTTGTCATCACCAAGTCGGATCTCGTCGAGCGTTGGCAATTGGACACGCTGGAGCTCGATGTCGCCAAGGTCAATCCTTCAGTGCGCACGCTGACTTCGAGCAAGCATGCGATGCCCTCGGCGGCCGACGTTCTGGCCCATGGCGAGGATTGGAAGCCCCGCTCTCTCGGCGTGCACGACAGGGCTGCGCGGGGAATGCATAGCCACGGCATCGAGACCTTCACGGTCGAGGTGACGCGAGAAGTCGAATGGCCGGCCTTTGTCGGCTGGCTTGAACTGTTGCTGGCCGCACGCGGTCAATCCATTCTCCGTGTAAAGGGTTTGTTGCCGCTCGAAGGCGACGAGCGACCGGTTGTCGTCCACGGCGTGCAACACGTCGTCTATCCGCCAGAATACCTGCCACGATGGCCGGAAGGTTCGCCGCGCGGCTGGCTTGTGTTCATCGCCCGCAACTTGACGCGCACCGCGATCGAAAATTCCCTGCCAAGTATCTTCGCCTGCAGGCACTGACGGTCGAAAGCGCAGACGCGCCGATACGACATCGATCGCAATTCTTGTCCATCACCCGCGAGATCGAGCCGCTCGTCGAAGATGCGCGGGCAATCCGTCGCACCGCGCGAGTGCCATCGTTGCGCCGCCGAAATGGATCCAATGCACGAAAAACGATCGCACGCCGCCCGCATTACGTGCTTGACAACATCAAACTGTGATCACATCATGAGATCAAATAAAGATCGATTTGGGAATGGAGCGCCGTCGGACCGCAGGCAAGGGCCACACGAACCGTGATGCCCGGGTGGTGCAATCCAGCTCCAGCTCGACAGGGAGTGAACGGGATGTTTCGGGTGAATCTCGCAGCAGCAATGTCGACGCTGAGGGGGCGATGCGCCGGGCCTTTTCGACGACAGCATCGGGCGGTTGTCAGATCCTGGCGACCTCTCCTCGATTGGCTCGTTCGGGAAGGTCGATTGTCCCTCGAGAGTGCACTTGTCGGCGAAGTGTTCGTTGATGTCGCCAGGCCGTCGAAGGCGCCGATGGATGGTTCTGCTCCAAGACAACTGTAATCTTCTAACGCGGTGAGGCTACGGTGGCGAGTACGGATATTGTCAGCGCCGGTAAGGCGCAGCGGAAGCAGGATAAGCGGATGAGCGGCAAGAAGCGGGCCCGCGTCAGCTGGCAGGATCGCTATTCGGCGCTCCTCGTCGCTGCCGTGCTGATCGGTGCTTGGCAAATTCTCGTGCCGTTGTCAGGGCTTTCAGAGTTTGTCCTGCCGACGCCGCTCGCCATCGCGAAGCGCATCGTCCACGACTTGCCGCTGCTCTCGGCCCATACCTATGTGACACTGCTCGAAGTGATCTTCGGCTTCACTCTCGGAGCGCTGATCGGGATTCCTCTGGCTCTGTCGATCTTCTATTCCAGGGCCTTCGAACGAGCCATTTATCCGATCCTCGTCGGCCTGCAGACCGTCCCCAAAGTGTCGCTGGCGCCGATCCTAGTGCTGTATCTCGGATACGGATGGGCACCGAAGATCGTGCTTGCCTTCATGATCTCGTTCTTTCCGATCGTGATCTCGACCGTCGTCGGCCTGCAGTCGCTCGACAAGAATCTCGTCAATCTCGTCCGATCCATGGGCGCGAACGAATGGCAGACCTTCTTCAAGCTGCGCCTGCCGGCAGCGCTGCCCAATATATTCGCTGGCTTCAAGGTCGCGATTTCTCTCGCGGTCATCGGCGCGGTTATCGGCGAATACGTCGCGGCTGAGCGAGGGCTCGGATATCTTCAGCTCCAGGCGAATTCACAATTCGACACCACGCTCAACTTTGCGACCGTGGTGACGATCTCGGCACTCGGTGTGATGCTCTACTTCGTCATCGATATCATCGAGACGCGCGTTTCCCATAAGCGCGATGCCGCCAAATGAACCGCGTGCAACAGGTATGGACGAGGCATAGCTCCAGCGAGGCAGCGCAATGAACACTCCTATCCAATCTACCGGTGCAGCGATAGAGATTTCCCGGCTTTCGAAGATCTATGAAACTCGCGAGGATACCGACGTCATCGCGCTTGAAAAGATAGACCTTCGGTTCGAGCCGGGTAGTTTCGTTGCAGTGGTGGGGCCGAGCGGATGCGGCAAGAGCACCTTGCTATCGCTGCTCGCTGGCCTGACCCCCGCCTCGACTGGCAAGATCGCCATCGACGGACAGGCGATCAGCAAGCCGCACCCCAAGATCGGCGTCGTGTTCCAGTCGGATCTCCTGCTCTACTGGCGGACCGTGCTCGACAACATCCTGCTGCCGATCGAGATCAAGAAGCTCGATCTGGCCAAATACCGGCTGCACGCCGAGGACCTTCTCGCCCAGGTCGGGCTCGAGGGCTTCGGCAACAAATATCCATCGGAGCTTTCGGGCGGCATGCGGCAGCGCGTGGCGATCTGCCGCGCGCTGATCCAGGAACCGGGTCTGCTGTTGATGGACGAGCCCTTCGGCGCGCTCGACGCGCTGACTCGCGAGCAGATGATCATGGACTTGCAGTCCATGTGGCTGAGGGTGCGAAACACCGTTCTGTTCATCACCCATGGCATCGATGAAGCCGTTTTCCTCGCTGACCGCGTGCTTGTGATGTCGCCGCGGCCGGGTCGGATCGACCTCGACCTCACGATCGACATGCCGCGTCCACGGCAGTGGAGCAAGGTCCACGAGGACAAGGCCTATTTTGGCTACGTGCGTCAGATCCGCGATATTTTCGAGGCTAAAGGCGTGCTCGTCGCCCACTGAGGGTAGGGTTAGGGGCGTCAGTTTTCGAGAGAGCCAGGCATGAGTGCCGCAGGATGATTTTCTGCGGGAGATGACCTGTGTCCGAAATCGGGTGGGCGTGAGCCCGCCTTGTGCGGGGTTGGAATCGATCGGCATTGAGATGGTCGCTGCCGTCTCCAAGGCCGCGTCGCATTTCGTCTATCGGCCTGAGCATGCCTGACGGGCAGCTCGCTTTTGAAGAGGGGGACTAAACATGCATGCTTCCAGACTTTTGACTCCAATCGCACTTGCGGTCAGTTTGATCGCTTGCTCATCCATCGTGAGAGCTGCCGACGAACCGAGTCCGGCACCGGTCAAGGCAAAGCCGATCGCGGATGTTCCATTTTTTCTCGTGAACGATAACAGGCTGACCTTCTCGTACCAATTTACGGCCACGGACCCCGGTGCCTATAGCTTCCAGCCAAATGGGGCCGTCAACGGCACGACCGCAAAACAGGTGTATTCGTTCACCCATTTCGATGTGTGGGCTTACGGCACAAACTTCTTCAACATCGATATGTTGAAATCGACTCACAACGATCCTGCCTCGCCCTGCCAGCCTACCGGTACCCTGCCTTTTGGCCAAACAGGAGCCTGCGCCGGCACGACGGAATTCTACGGCTTAGAGCGCAGCACGTTCGGCTGGAATGAGATATTCGACACGAAGGCGTTCAAAATAGGACCGCTGCGAAATATCTCGTTCGAGGTCGGCGCCGATCTCGGTACGGCAAACAATTATTACGCACCCGCGACAAACAACGTCGTCGCTGGTCTGCAATTCGCCTTTGATCTTCCGTACAAAGGCTATTTCAACGTGGCGCCGCTGGTCGTCTACAACATTGCAAGCCACAAATCGTTTCTTCAGTGCGGTCTCTTCAATCCTGGCACTCCTGGGGTGACCTGTCTTGCGGACGGCAACAGGGTGTTTCCGCCCACCTGGAAGATCGAGACCAATTACTACATGGATCTCGGCTTCCTCCCTGAAAGCATGCGGTATTTCGCGATCAGTGGCCGCGTTTCCGTCACCGGACAGAAGGGCGACATCAATACCCTCCCTGCGCTGTCCGGCGTCGGACGTTTCAGCACCGCCAGCAAGATCGAAGTGAACAGCGAACCGATTCGCCTGACGTTCGATGCCAGTAAGGCCTTCATGGGCCCCAAATACAGTCACTTCGTCGACGTATGGGTTGCCTATCGATACTGGAAGAACAAGTTTGGTCTCGACAGTAACGCCACGCCCGGCACTTGCACCATTGCGGCAACAGGCGTCAGCACCAACAGCTGCACTGAAAAGTCGGCAAGCGCAGGCGTCTCAGTGAAATTCTGAGCACCTGGTCTGGTTCGCACAGCAAGATGGCGCGGCGATCGAACACGAAGCGCCATCAAAGCTCCTGAGTGAGCCGACATGACATCAGCCGGCTCATCGCTGAAGATGCTGAGCTGTATTCAAATCACCCGCGCCGTCACCCGCGAATCAATTCGGCCAGCGTTGGCCACGACAAACGACGCCGGCCCGCAAGCATTGCCTGCTTGCGACATCGTCGATCATCTGATGCGCAAGCAGGTGTGCGCATGGATGGTGTGACGCTCAGCTTGGTTTAAAGTGGAGGGCCCAGTGAGTGATGGTGGAAAGAAGTGAAGTTTATGACTGCAAGATACCGCAAGACGACGCCGAGCAGCACCGCGATGGCACTGTTGACACTGCTCGCTGGTCTCGCCTGCTCATTCTCTGCCTCGGCGGCCGACGAACTGCGGGTGCGCTTCAGCTGGAAACTCAAGGGCGAGTATGGACACCTCTATCTGGCGCAAGACAGGCGTTTTTATGCTGCCAGAGACCTCGCCGTACGCATGGGGGAAGGCGCAGGTGCGCAGGCCGCCTTGGTAGCCGTCGTTCAGGGCCAGGAAGATATTGTCATCATGCCTGGAATCTTCGCTGCGTCCGCGATCCAGAAGCGCATGCCGATCAAGATCATCGCGCTCTGTCATCCAAAGACGCCCGTCGTCATGATCTCGCATCCGGACAAGGCCATCCTCAAGCCGCAGGATCTCGAGGGCAAGATCGTGGCGCATGCCGTCGGCGAGACGGGGACATCCTATCTCGGAACGTTCTGCGCGGTGAACAAGATCGACTGCACCAGGATCAAGATGGTTCAGATGGATGCGCAATCGCGCATCGCCCACTTCCTGCAGAACCAGGTGGATGCTGTGAGCATCTATCGCACCAGTGACCTGCCCGTTCTTGAGCAGCGGACCGGAATCAAGTTTCCGATTCTCGATCTCGCGCAATATGGGCTCGTCGTTCCGGGGCTGGCCGCAGTCACGAGCGATGCCGCTATTGCCAGGAATCCGGATGTCCTCAAGCGCTATCTCGCTGCTGTTGGCGAGGGCATCGACGCCACACGAAGGGATCCGAGGGCCGCTGCGAATGCCGTCGCCAAGGTGTGGCAAGTCGGCCCGCCAGTTGATGTGATCGAAGCACAAGTCAGGGCAACGATTGACGCGATGGTGCCCGAGGAGGGGAAGCCCATCGGCTGGATCGACGCGAAGCTCATCGAACAGACGATCGAATTGCTCGCGACCGAACAAGCGGTCGATCATCCAAGACCCGCGGCGTCATTATTTACCAATGAACTCCTTGCCAACTGACTGGCCAGAGATTGCATGCGGGTCCGACTGTGGTGCGACGGCTAGGTCAGGCGATATCCAGGCTAGGTCAGGCGATATTAAGCCTGCATCGCGGTCCGGCAGTTGAATTGCTTGCGCAGATGCAAGACGGCATCGCCGACTTGGGACGCGCCTAGTCGTCGGGCGCGTCCCCTAGCCGCAACGCACTGTAAAGCAACTCCGCGAAATCGCCTCAAAATCTCTAAACGATGACCACAAGAATCACGTTCCTTGCGACGGCGCTGTTCGCAGTATTGACGCGTTGAACGATCCGGTGAAAGCGAATGGCGTAGAGTGATGGAATCGTTCAATCGCGAATAAGTCCAGGAGAGATGATGAAGTTGGTGAAGACCTCTGTAGTCGCATGTGTCCTTTCGGCTTTGCTTGGAGGCCAAGTGCTTGCGCAAGACCTTTCGACCGATTCCAAGAGTCGCGGCGGCATGCAAGGCAAGAGCATACAGGGGGGTATGAGCGATGATGACGAGGATTCGACCACTCAGCTCGGCGCTGCGGACCGAAAGGCAGGTATGAAGTCGGTCAAGAGCACAAAGGGCGCAGCCGGCACTACCGGAATCGCTCCGAACAAGGGGGCAGCTGACGATTCTTCAGTCGGCGGCACGCCGACCGCCGGCAAGCGCCACTAACGCAGGCGATTCTTATCGGCAAACCTCCGGTCGCGCACAGGCGCCGGAGGTTTTTTCCGTGTTCAGTTCGATCTCGGCGCGAATGGTCCAGCAGCAAGCGATCAAGTTGATTACTGCGTCAAGGCCGTCAGCGCCCCCTCCGGCTGGTCCACGAAAGTGAGTTGCTGGTCGGTATAGGGCGGAAGCTTTTGCCCTCGGTCTCGGCGAGTGCGGATGATTCAGCCAAGCGTTAGGTGCGCCCCCCAACCTGCTCTTCCTATCGCTTATCGAGGTCGCGCAGCGCCGAATGGTGATGCTCGGCGCGGACGCGTCAGGCTCTGCAGCGGGGTGCGGAGCTGCTACCCATGAATGAGGTCGTCACAGCGCGTTCCGGCAGGACATCGCTAGCCCGGCTGCCTGGATCGGGAGCTGACAACCAGGATCAGGCTTTCTTCGCCTGATTCCGGTTAACAGCGTGCTCGAGCCGGATACAGTGAAGAAGCCATCCCGGTGTTTCGTGCCATGAGCACTTTTGCCTTCTCATGCCAATCCGCTTTGCGAGCTTTATGCGAAGGCTTGTCAATCGGCATTCAATTTTGACCTCCCCACGAATTGTTCGCAGGCTTGCGCGATACTCCCGGAGTTCCTACGCTACGGCCGCGGAGCTCGGGACGGCTTGTCGGCGCGTTGCTGACGCGACGGACAATTGCAGCCGAGGGAGTTTGCCTGATGCAAGGGGATCCGAGATCGCACGGGCTCTGGGAACTGACGGCTCCGCATGAACCTCAGACCGCTCGTCTGGCTGGCGAGATGGACGTCGATGTCCTCGTCATCGGTGGCGGATATACCGGACTTTCGTCCGCTCTCCACCTTGCGGAAGGAGGAGCACGCGTCGCTGTCCTCGAGGCGTCTGAACTCGGTTTCGGCGGCTCCGGACGCAATGTCGGTCTCGTGAATGCCGGTATGTGGGTCATGCCGGACACTCTCGCAGCGACGCTGGGACGAACCCTTGGGGAGCGCCTGATCGATCTGCTCGGCCATGGGCCGCGGAAGGTGTTCGATCTTATTGCGCAACATGACATTGATTGCGAGCAGGAGCCCACGGGCACGCTGCACTGTGCAGTCGGACGCAGGGGATTGGAGGACATCAAGGCTCGTGCTGAACAATGGCAGCGACGTGGTGCGCCGGTCGAGATTCTCGGTGCCGAGGAGACGCGTCGGAGCATTGGCGGTGGCAACTACGCCGGTGCGCTGCTGGATAGGCGCGCTGGGACAATTCAGCCGCTAGCCTATGTTCGTGGTTTGGCTCGTGCGGCGCTTGCTGCGGGCGCGAAAATATTCACTCACAGTGCTGCTCTCAACGCCAACGACGGCGGCTCGCGCTGGAAGGTCAATACGACAGCCGGATCTGTGCGTGCAGATTGGGTGATTGTTGCCACCGATGCCTACGCGCGAGGACCCTGGTCGCAGGTCCGGCAGGAGCAGATCCAACTGCCTTACTTCAACTTTGCGACCCGACCTCTCCCGGATCATTTGAGGGCATCGATCCTGCCCGAACGCCAGGGAGCCTGGGATACGAAACAGGTGCTCAGTTCATTTCGATTCGACGGTGCAGGTCGGCTCGTTTATGGCAGCGTCGGTGCTCTTGAGCGGAGCAGTGCAGCAGTGCACAGGGCGTGGGCCATCCGTTCGCTTGGCAAGCTGTTTCCTCAGCTCTCCGACATCGAATTCGAGGCCGGTTGGTTCGGGACGATCGGTATGACCTCGGACAACCTACCCCGCTTTCACAAGTTGGACCGCAACGTAATTGGGTTCAATGGATACAACGGCCGCGGAATTGCGCCGGGCACTGTGTTCGGAGGCGTGCTCGCGTCCCATGTGCTAGGGCAGCTTGCGGACAAAGATCTTCCGCTTCCGATCGCGCCGGTGGAGGAGCCGCGCTTCCGCGCCACGCGGGAGGCGCTCTATCGGATCGGGGCGCAACTCGTTCATTTCACCGAAGCCCGGCTCTGACCGTCAGTTCTCGGTATCGCGAGCTCCACGCAAGGCGTATCCTTGCTTTTCGCCGACGGATTACAGTTCCGCCGGCCTCAGAGAGGGCTATTGCCCATCTCGCTCGATCGCTGACGTAGGATGCCGATCATATGTTCCAACTCGCCACACCGTATCATCTCAATCGATCTCTTTTTCGCTGAGCCACTGGCGTCCTTCATATGTTAGCACGCGATGAAAGTATTCGTCGCAGGCAGCCGGCGGCCCCATCGACTCGGCAGATGTTCGAGTCCGCTAAACAGGTTGATCTCCGCAGAGCTGTCGAACATGCTCGGCACACACCAAAAACCCCGGCATCGCTGCCGGGGTTTCGCATTTGCGCGGTTGGCCTTAACGGCTGGATCAGAAGTCCATCCCGCCCATGCCACCCATGCCGCCGCCCGGAGGCATCGCCGGACCGGCGCCGCCCTTCTTGGGCAGCTCGGCGACCATAGCTTCCGTGGTGATCAGCAGCGCAGCGACCGAGGCTGCATTCTGGATCGCGGTACGGACCACCTTGGTCGGGTCGATGATGCCCTTGGTGACAAGATTCCCGTATTCGCCGGTCTGCGAGTCGAAGCCATAGGCGTATTGATCCTTTTCGAGGATCTTGCCGACGATCACCGAGCCGTCTTCACCGGCGTTGATCGCGATCTGGCGGGCGGGCGCGGAGAGCGCCTTGCGCACGATCTCGACGCCGGTCTTCTGGTCGTCGTTCTTGGTGCGCAGGCCCTTGAGCTGCTCGGAGGCACGGAGCAGGGCGACGCCGCCGCCCGGGACGATGCCTTCCTCGACAGCCGCGCGGGTCGCATGCATCGCGTCATCAACGCGATCCTTGCGCTCCTTCACCTCGACCTCGGTCGCGCCGCCGACGCGGATCACCGCGACGCCGCCCGCGAGCTTGGCGAGACGCTCCTGGAGCTTCTCACGGTCGTAGTCCGAGGTGGTCTCCTCGATCTGCGCCTTGATCTGGGCCACGCGCGCCTCGATGTCGGTCTTCTTGCCGGCGCCGTTGACGATCGTGGTGTTCTCCTTGTCGATCATCACCTTCTTGGCGCGACCGAGCATGTTGAGCGTGACGTTCTCGAGCTTGATGCCGAGGTCTTCCGAGATCGCCTGGCCGCCGGTCAGGATCGCGATGTCCTGCAGCATGGCCTTGCGGCGATCGCCGAAGCCCGGCGCCTTGACGGCCGCGACCTTCAGACCACCGCGGAGGCGGTTCACGACCAGCGTCGCGAGCGCCTCACCTTCGACGTCCTCGGCGACGATGACCAGCGGCTTGCCGGTCTGCACCACGGCCTCGAGCAGCGGCAGCAGCTCGTTCAGCGAGGAGAGCTTCTTCTCGTTGATGAGGATGTAGGCGTCGTCCATCTCAACGCGCATCTTGTCGGCGTTGGTGACGAAGTAGGGCGAGATGTAGCCGCGGTCGAACTGCATGCCCTCGACGACGTCGAGCTCGGTCTCGAGCGACTTGGCTTCCTCGACGGTGATGACGCCCTCGTTGCCGACCTTCTTCATGGCGTCGGCGAGGAACTTGCCGATCTCCGCGTCACCGTTTGCCGAGATGGTGCCGACCTGAGAGATCTCGTCGTTCGAGGTGACCTTCTTGGTGTTCTTCTGCAGGTCCGCAACCACCGCATCGACGGCAAGGTCGATACCGCGCTTGAGGTCCATCGGATTCATGCCGGCGGCAACCGCCTTGGCGCCCTCACGGACGATGGCAGCCGCGAGCACGGTCGCGGTGGTGGTGCCGTCGCCGGCCGCGTCAGCGGACTTGGAGGCGACTTCGCGCACCATCTGCGCACCCATATTCTCGAACTTATCGTCGAGCTCGATATCCTTGGCGACGGTGACGCCGTCCTTGGTGATGCGGGGAGCACCGAACGACTTGTCGAGCACGACGTTGCGGCCCTTCGGACCGAGCGTGACCTTCACCGCGTTGTTGAGGATGTCGACGCCGCGCAGCATGCGGTCGCGGGCATCGACGCCGAATTTGACTTCTTTAGCTGACATATTGGTTTCCCTGAGTTGACTGGTCTCATCTCACCCTTGGCGAGGCGCCCGCAGGCGCTCCTCAGGGGTGAGCGGTGCGAGCGCTTGGATTAGGCGGCCTTCTTCTTGGCCGACGCGTCGGTGAGAACGCCCATGATGTCGCTCTCCTTCATGATCAGCAGCTCCTGGCCGTCGATCTTGACCTCGGTGCCGGACCACTTGCCGAACAGCACGCGGTCGCCGCCTTGGACGTCGATCGGGATCAGCTTGCCGCTCTCGTCGCGGCCGCCGGGGCCGACGGCGATCACTTCGCCCTGCGAGGGCTTTTCCTTGGCCGTATCGGGAATGATGATGCCGCCGGCGGTCTTCTCTTCTGCGTCGATGCGCTTGACCACGACGCGGTCGTGAAGCGGACGGAAGTTCATGCAGTCCTCCTAAGTAGTTGCTCGGGTTTGGATTTCAGAGTTGTTAGCAGTCGATGCCAGCGAGTGCTAACGCGGGCGGGGCTCAAATGGGGCTGGTCCTTTCCGGAAGCAAGGGTTTCTGGCAGAAAAATAGACGCCCGGAATATTCGGCTCTTCGGGGTGATGCCGCCGAAGAACCAGACCGGCGACCTGCCCTTGCTCCCCAGGATTTTTCCTCACTATTCTGCGCGGACTCGGACTCGTGATGGCGCCCTGGAGCACGCCGAGCTCGCGCCGGGTTCTGATGACGCCACCGAGAAGCTTGCAAAGGGCAGGCCAGTCGACTTCGAGGAGCTGCTGAGAACCCAGCGGCACTACCAATGTCCGCAATGTGAGAGCGCGCACCGGAGGCGCTGGCTCGATCTCGAGAGCCGCTGCCTGGTGCCGTTCACGTCGTTCTCCGGACACTACCGACGGCAAGAAGCTGCCGCGTCCGGTTCGCTACCAAGGAGAGCTGCTCTGTTCTCGCCTTCGCGAGATCTTTGGACCAACTGGACCGGCGTGTGCAAGGCCAAGCAAGGCGAGATCATCCCCGCCACATCTTCGCGCTTCTAACCTGCGAGCCGAACGCCGAGGTCGGCCGCGTCTCTGCGAAGGCAAAGGCGGTGATCCTGACGACGACCGCCGTGGCTCGCTGCTATGACGATTGCGGCCAGGTCAGCGGCTTCCTGCAACACGGCAGACGGGAGCGGTACTGGAATGTGTCGTTGGGCGACACGAAGAAGGCGAGAGATCAATTGAGAGGATCCGCCGGACGCTCGGCGAAACCAGGTGAACCGGGCAAGCTCGAATCCGATCCCGCAGGTGCCTCCGCGGCGAGCCTTTCGACTTGTTCGACGAGCTCGGACCGGGTGCGTTGATCGCGTAACCGGAGAAAAGCGCGGATCAGCCGAAGTCCCTGCAGATCACTTTGCGTTGGAGACGCGTCGTCGTTCATTTTCGAGCTCCCTAGCTTTCTGTAGGTGGTCCTAGTTACAACTGTAAGAATGCTCCTCATCTCGCTTTGGTTGAAACATGAATCCTACCGAGGGATTCCGCTCAGACCTGAAAGCAAGTTCACACTGTCCGGAGCCGGTGCGGGCAAGATGCGCGCCACCGTTTTCCCCTTCATAGCATTCCATCCTGTCGCAGAGACGGTGAAGCGAAGCGCAATTCAGCGACTAGAGCAGCCGTCGCTGCTGTCCATACGTTCCAACGATTCCGGTTGTGCGGCTTTCGACAAATTCGGATCGGATAACGCGGCCGATGTCAGCCAAGAAACGGCCAGAAGCCAGCCACAGAAGAGCTGTTACAGCTTCCATACCTCGTCTAAGATGTATCGCCTTGCTCCAAAGCATTCAACTTCGTCGTACCTTCGCCATTTCGCGGGCCGAATCCTTCGCGCAGCGAACACGGCTCTCGATGAAGGTTGCCGCAATAAAGTCGCAACGTTGGTGAAACGAAAGCCGGCAGTGCCACGCATATCGAAGGCTCGCTGAGATGATCGCGTCAGCGGTTGGCACAGGATACAATCAGACAGAGAGTATAAGGTCGTAGGCCGTGGCAATTAATCGTCGAACCTTTGCTGCAGCCGGGTTTTCTACGCTCGTGTGCGGATACGCAATGATGCAGCAGGGGCGGACCACGCCGTCCAGGAGGCCAGTGGTCGCCGGCTATGTCGCCCCGTGGAAAGCCCGGACGGGCGGTCCAAACATCAAGACGATCCCGACGCGCGCGCTGACCCACTTGATGTACGCGTTCGGCACCGTTTCGGCAGAAGGACGGGCTGCACTTGCGGATCGTTGCCTCGACGCAGGAGCCTGCGACGGAACCGCGCCCTCGCCCCCGTTCGGCGGAAATTTCGCCCAACTCGCCGAATTGAAGCGGAGCAGTCCAGAGCTTCGCATCCTGATTTCGTTGGGCGGTTGGAGCGGGTCGAAATATTTCTCGGCCGCCGCTGCCACGCCGATGTCGCGCGCGCGGTTCGCACAATCCGTTATCGAGGCGTTCTTTCGCCCGTATTCTGGTTTGTTCGATGGTGTGGATGTGGATTGGGAGTTTCCCGTCTCAGGAGGACGTCCAGGAAATCTGGCGCGCCTCGAGGACCGTACGAATTTCACGCTCCTGATTGCGGAGCTTCGCCGAAGACTCATTGAGTTTTCCGCATTGGAGCGCAGGGAGCTCGAGCTCACCATTGCCGTATCTGCCGCCCCCAATAAGATTGTCAATCTGGATGCGGCCGCTCTGGCCCCGCTGGTCGACCGGATCCATCTGATGGCTTACGACTATCATGCGGGCTCGGCTTTTGCCGGCTTCAATGCCCCGCTGTTCGCCTGTGCCGGCGATCCAAATCCCGATCTCAATGTCGATGCAAGTGTGAATGCCTTGATCCGGGCCGGGATGCCGCCGGGCAAGGTCACACTCGGCGTCGCCTTCTATGGCCGAGCTGTGGCAGGCGTTCCGCAGGAGAATGCGGGACTGTTGCAAGCAGGGACGAGGGCGAGCGAGCAGTGGGGAGGGAGCGATGGCATCGATTATCGCGATCTCGTTGCCAGGCGACCGGAAGAGCGGGGCTTTCGCCGCTATTGGAGTGATGAGGCGCAGGTGCCGTGGCTCTATGACGCCGAACGGCGGATATGGATCAGCTACGACGATCCGCTCTCCATCGCACGCAAGACGATGTACGCATGCGCCCATGGACTCGCCGGGATCATGATCTGGGACCTGTTCGCCGACGACGGTTCGCTGCTGCTCGCGGCGCTCCACATGCTTCCTGCGCGAAGATTCGATTAGAAGGTCGTCATCACGTCGCTTTGAAGCGCGTGATCCGTGCGCCTCGAGCGAAATCATCCGCGAAACGCGTTCGATGCGGTGAAATCAGAGCCACGTCGGGTTGAAAACGGCGATGTCGGAAATCTGACAAACGGCAGCGCCGTTCCTGACGCATGCTGGCGGCAATACAGGTTTTTCGTCATGATGCGACGTGCGCACCGGATCCCATCCGGTTGATCGCGAGGCCGGACGACTCTTCGCGACGCCCGACGCAAAGGCTTGAGCAACGCTGACCTAAGCCTTGTCTGTGTATCGGTGCGGGGTCCCGATCCCGATCGCCGCCATAAATCAGTGATCCATGCGACCATGGAAGGATATGCCTCAGTGCCGATCCACACGTGGGTCCCTGGAGTGAAGACGCTGGTCTTGCCAGCCGGCCCCGTTCCTTATTCCGCGGGCATCGGCAGAGTTGCGGTGAATGCTCTATTGGCCTGCTTCAGATGCGCCTCACGATCAAGCGGTCGGCGATGGCAACTTAGATTGTGAGTCTTGAGACAAATGTCAGCAACTTGACGCTACACACCATTACGAAGTGCCTGCCGCACAGCCGAATTCAATTGGCTCGCGGTTTGCTTTGCTTACGCCATCATTGCCAATCGCAAGCGGTGATTTTCCGGGCGTACTACGGCGCGCGTCGCAAGCCTGTGGTCTGGCCCCGTCGGTTTGCTGTGGCGACAAGTTAAAGCGCTTGGTTGTGGACGGCGCAAAATGCAGGGAAGTGTTTGGAATGCGATCTGGAGTTCTTCTTTCGGGAATCGCAACATTTGCGCTCGTCGCAAGCGGTGCAGCCAATGCGGTAGATCTTTGGCCAGACGTGAAATTGCCAGCGGCAGTGTGGAGCTGGTCCGGAGGCTATATTGGCGGGCACGTCGGCGGTGGGTACGGACGAACCTCATTCAGCAATCCCTACGGTCCCTCAATCTATGGCGGCGTGGTTGACACCCCAGTGTTCCTCGCAGGTGGTCAGATAGGCTTTAATTGGCAGAAGAACAGCTGGGTTTTTGGCGTCGAGCTCGATGCCAGCGGTGTTGTCTCCGAGGGCACAAATACCTGCCTCGCCGCCTCCGGCTTTGTTGTGAGCGCAAACTGCAAGGCAGGTCCCAACGTCTTTGCGACCGGGACCGGCCGGGTCGGTTACACCTTTGGCCCGCATGGCCGCACGCTGGCCTATCTCAAGGGAGGCGTGGCTTGGCAAAACAATCGTGGCGATGTCGTCAACAACAACGAGTTCAATGGCCGCGGGAGTCAAGAGAACACCAGTTTCGACTATGGTCGGGTCGGTGGCATCATCGGGCTGGGCGTCGAGCAAGCGCTGACGTCTGCATGGTCGCTCAAGGTCGAATATGACTACCTGCATTTCGGTGGGCCGAGTATCGTAACGCCTCCGACGGTGCAGTTTCCGCCGTTCGCAATCCTTCCGGCGAATACAACGAGCCTGTCTAGCAGCTATCACATCGGAACGATCGGTCTAAATTACCATTTTGAGGCCGACCCTTGGGGTGCGCATCGGTCCGATGCGCCGTTGTTCACGAAAGCAACGGGCAGCGTGCCGCCGACGACTGACACAGCCGGTTGGTCGTTCGAAGGCGGCTCCCGGCTCTGGCTCAGCCGCGGACGATTCCAATGGAATTTGCCTAATCAAATCCCTGCTGGAGATCCTGACATTCTTGTATCGAGGATCACCCACCACGGTCTCAACGGACTTTCCGGGGAATTGTTTGGCCGTCTTGACAGCCCGTGGGGAGTGTTTCTGAAGAGCAACGTTGGCATCGGTCGTTTCGACAAAGGAAGCACCAACGATGAAGATTGGGGCACCCAAGGAAACCATCCCAGCCTCTCCTACATTAACACGAAAGCAGGCCAGGCAAACGGGAGGTTCAGCTATTACACCGCCGACGTAGGTTACGATCTCCTGCGCGGCGTCGACTACAAGGTCGGCGGCTTTATCGGCTGGACCTACTACGAACAGAGCTCCGACTACATCGGATGTGTACAGATTGCTAACCCGATGGGTCCATGCTCGCGGCCGGATTCAGATGGTGACGACACGGTCGCTGGAAGCCAGAATTCCCAGTGGAATGCACCTCGTGTCGGCCTAAGCGCCGAAACCAGGCTCACCGAGCGTTGGCGTTTGAGCGCCGACGTCGCTTACCTGCCTTGGACCGATTTCAACGGACGTGACCATCACCTTGCGCGACCGCCGACCACATTCCTTGATCAACGCGGGAGCGGAGGCGGGGGTGTCCAACTCGAAGGCGTGTTGTCCTACTTCATTACCAAGAACTTCAGCGTCGGCGTCGGCGCGCGCTATTGGGCCATGTGGACCAAAAAAGACAGCGAAGTGATATGCACAGGCTGTGATGGCCCGGGAACCACTGAGACTGTGTTTTCGAAGTTCAGCGCAGAGCGCTGGGGCACGTTCTTTCAAGCCTCTTATAGGCTCGATTGAAAGGTCACAGCTCCAAACGGAACGCGGCTTGGTTGAACTCCGGGCCTGCAACAACGCCCCTGGAAACCGGATGAGCTCCGAACAAGCCGTCTGTCATCATCGCGCAACTTGTCCGGCAGGCTTTAAGCAGTGTCAGGCCCAAGTCACTGCTCCAAGTCCGATCGAAGGCAGGGCTGATTTATGAAGCTGCAGCATGGCATTGGAGTTTGTTCGCCTCGCTGGCTGTGCGCTGCACCTGGCAGGGCCCCGGCGGATCGACGCCCGCATCGCCGAATAGTGCGCGCCCAATCGAGTTCTGGCGTGGAAGGGCCTTTCTCAATCGTGCGGATCGCTCGCGCCAGATGATCTCGCCGCACCTGCACCTCAAAATCAACGGAGCTGAGCAGATCGATCGTTCTCTTGTTGCCGGCGCGCACGCGTCTCCGAATCTTGTCGAAGCCAATGAATACGCCGCCGATCTGCGGCGAGCACCCTCGATGCCTGCTAGAATTAGTAGGTTCCCCGCTCTTAGCGAAGTGAGTAGAGCCATTTTGCGAGACACGCGTCGTGCAACAAGGCCAGACCCACGTAAATAAATGCTTGTTAGTTCGGCCTGTCCCTGAACGCGAACCCAAACTGGCCACTAGGCCGGCCCACTGCTTTTGCGCGATAACGCGAAGTACGGCCGGGATAGCAGAATCTCGATCCAGTTGGGTTTTGACCCCGCTGCGCCGCATCTCTGTTGCACTGGCCCTGGTTGGCTGCCCGTGACGGGAAGCGCCGGGGGCGACGATCCCGCCTCGTGCCACGACACCACGGCGAAGGCCAGTGGCACGGACGCGCGCAGCGCTGGCACGCCAAGTCCCCTATCGTCCATCGAGCATCGCCTGCCGCCAAATTCTACCACCCCTCAGACGCTCGAGCTGCCCGGGCGAACGCTTGGTTTCATCGCGACTGCGGGCTCGATCCGCGTGTTCGGCGACAAGGGCGAGCCGCAGGCGGACATCGCCTACACCTCCTATCAGCTCGGCGGCACAGATCGTGCCAAGCGTCCAGTCACATTCCTCTTCAATGGCGGCCCGGGCGCCGCCTCGGCTTGGCTGCGATATGGCAGCGCCGGGCCATGGCGGTTGCCGATCGATGCGGAGTTCGTCACGCCGTCGGTGTCGCCGGAGATCAGGCCCAACGCCGAGACCTGGCTGGATTTTACCGACCTCGTCTTCATTGATCCCGTCGGCACCGGCTATAGCCGTTTCGTAGCGACGGACGACGATGTGAGCAAGCAATTCTATTCAGTCGATGGCGATGCCTGTTCAATCGCGCTGGTGATCCGCCGCTGGCTCGAGAGGCACGAGCGGCTCTCCTCGCCGAAATATGTCGCGGGCGAAAGCTATGGCGGCATTCGCGGACCGAAGGTCGTGCGCAATCTGCAGATGCGGCAGGGCGTCGGGGTGAAGGGTCTGATCTTGATCTCGCCGCTGTTCGACTACAGCGAGTTCACAGGCAGGAGCCTTCTGAAATATGTTGCGACGCTGCCAAGCTATGTCGCGGTGGCCCGTGAAGCCAAGGGCGAGGGCAAGGGAGAGGTCAGTCGAGCCGACATCGCCGACGTGGAAGATTACGCACGTGGCGAATTCCTAGCCGACCTCGTCAAGGGCAAGGCCGACAAGGAGGCCACAAGCCGTCTCGCCGACAAGGTTGCCGCCTTGATCGGCATAGACCGGGCCGTCAGCCGACGGCTTGCCGGGCGCCTTGACGTCAGCGAATTCTGCCGCGAGTTCGATCGCGAGAGGGGCAACGTGACCGGCCGTTATGACGCATCCCTGCGCGGCCTTGATCCCTATCCGGATTCCGATGTCCACCGCTTCGGCGACCCCTCGGCAGATGGGCTGCGGGCGCCGCTGACGAGCGCCGCAGTCGACGTCCTGATCCGCAAGCTCAACTGGCGGCCGGACGGCTCATATGAACTGGCCAACAGCGCGGCAATTGGGGCGCGGGATTTCGGCCACGGCAGCTCTCCAGAATCGCTCTCGGACCTGCGCCAGATCCTTGCGACGGACGCGACAGTGAATGTGCTGGTTGGACATGGCCTTTTCGATATTGCGACGCCCTATTTCGGCTCGAAGATGGCGCTCGATCAGTTGCCGCGCTTTGCCTCGGCACCGCGAGTCAAACTCGTGGTCTATCCGGGCGGACACATGTTCTATTCACGCGACTCCTCGCGCCGTGCCTTTCGCGCAGAGATCGAAGCGATCATGAAGTACTAACATACCTAGCTGCCGCGGACATCGTAGCGCCATATGAAGGGAGCTGTCCGTGATCATGACGCGCGGCGGCGTGCCGGCGGATTTCAAGGGCTTCTTCATGAGCCGCTGCTCCGCGCGCGAGTCTCTTCGGCGCTGGATCAGGACGGCGAGAACAAAGCCCCTGGTCGACAGCGCGCCAAGAGCCATCGTTTGCCCACGATCGAGATAGGGGCTTGGTCCAGGTGCCATTTGTCGCCGCGAGCGGGAGCGCGCTGGCGGATCCGATCGGAGAGGCCTTGCCGAATTGCCGTCCCCACTGGCGCTCGGTTTCATGAGTCAGGCGAAGGCCACGCGCCGCCTGCTCGACCATGCGCAGCTAAGTTAAACCGGAATACCCCCAACGCATCGCTGATCGCTTCCGGTCGGAAGCGATGGCGGCGATAAAGAGAGCCCCGGCCGTCGGCATGCCGGTCACCACGCCCTCGGCCGGTCCAATTCATTGGCTTGACCGTGCAAGGGTGCGGCTGACCCGCAGCGCGCTCGCCGTCATAATCAAGACGTGGCGGCCGCACGCATCGAAGACAGCTCTCGTGCTCAAGAACGAGCACGTTTGGCCCGCAGGGCCACACGCTGGCCTATCTCAAGGGAGGCGTGGCTTGGCAAACAATCGCGGCGATGTCGTCAACAACAACGAGTTTAGAACACGCGCCGCAGGATGAAAGCCTGAGGACGTGTCCCTTGTACCCCTTTGCTGCGCATCTGTGCTCACTATCTCGCGGCGGAATTGATCGATCAGAACGGCAACTTCCAAAGGAAGTGGAGAAAGCAACTTGGTCCGCTGACAGACATCGCAATTAGAGACACCTGCTTCTCGGACCCTGCGAAATGGAACCCCTAGCGGCTCGCTGCAAATTTCCTGTCTTGGCTGCGCCGTACAACCACGGGCGAGTGCAGACGGATCGATGGCTTTCCCTTACGCGATAGGTTGATAACCGAATATCGGGCTGCCCAAATATGATCCGAAATTGGCTTCTGATCGAATTGAAAAATGAGGCGAAAGCACATCATGTGACCTTAGTCGAACGATGCGCCGCCCTGCTGCGGTTCTAATTGAGATCGAGCAGTTCGAAAAGGACGCGGCCTCTGGCGCTCTGCTCTACATCGCCGTGCCTTTAAGATGAGCACGAAATAACTTGAACCTGACGTAGCATCAGGTTGTAGCCTTGGCGTCGCCTGCAGCTCATTGAGAAACCAATTCGAGCGGCGTGGCTATTGTCAGCGCTTGTCATTTGAGGGTGATGAGTGATCGCCGAGGAACATCTCATGCCAGGGTGGCAAGGCGCAGGCTATTGGAGTGGGCTTAGATAAGCTCGCGACCATCGACCCGACCAGGGAGAGACGTTACCATGAACGCATCAAAGCCTTTTCCGCTCAACGCCTGGTACGCTGCTGCATGGTGCCACGAAATCGGCCGCGAGCTTTCCGCCCGCATCATCTGCGGCAAGAACGTCGTGCTCTACCGGCTCACCGACGGGGTGATCGCCGCGCTGGAGGATGCCTGCTGGCACCGGCTGCTGCCGCTGTCGCTCGGACATCTCAAGGGCGATGAGGTCATGTGTGGCTATCACGGGCTGGTCTTCAATTCGGCCGGCCGCTGCACCTACATGCCCGCGCAGAAGACGATCAATCCGTCAGCCTGCGTGCGCGCCTATCCGGTCGTCGAGCGGCATCGCCTGGTCTGGCTGTGGCCCGGTGACCCCGCGCTGGCGGACCCTGCCACAATTCCGGATTTTCACCGGAACGACGGCACGCAATGGGTCGGCGAGGGGGGCACGTTCTATCGGTTGAAATGCGACTATCGCCTTGTGATCGACAATCTCATGGACCTCACACACGAGACGTATGTTCACGCCGGCAGCATCGGCGACGAGGCGATCACGGCCGCGCCCTTCGATGTGACCCATACCGACGACACGGCGACGATGACGCGCTGGATGATCGACATCGAGCCGCCCCCGTTCTGGGCGCGCCAGCTCGGACGGCCGGGCCGTGTCGATCGCTGGCAAATCGTGACGTTCCAGGCACCATCGGTCGTCGTCGGCGACGTCGGCGTGGCGCTGACAGGTACGGGCGCGCCGCAAGGCGACCGCTCGCACGGCGCCAACGGCGCGTTCTTGGCGGCGATCACCCCCGAGACCGAGATGACATGCCACTATTTCTGGAACTTCGTCCGAAATTATCGCAGGGATGATGCGCAATTGACGAAAGAGCTCCAGCTCGCCCACGTCAATGGCGGAGCGGGCGTCTACGATCAGGATCACAGGATACTGGAGGCGCAGCAGGCCGCGATTGACAAGAACCCGCGTTCGCCCTTCTACGATCTCAACATCGATGCGGGCTCGCTCTGGGCGCGGCGGCTGATCGACCGGATGCTGGCCGACGAACAAGCCCGCGTGATCGCAAATGTTGCGGCCGAGTGAGCGAAAGGTCATGACCAAGCCGATCGAATGGGCAGCCGCGCGCCTTCGCGCCACGCGCGAGCTTACGCCTGACGTCCGTCTCTTCGAGATCGAGCCGGACCGCGCATTCGTCACCGCAACGCCCGGCAGTCACATCGACGTCGTTGTGCCTATTGACGGCCGGCCGCAGCTTCGCAGCTATTCACTGATAGGACCTTGTCCGGACGGACTCTATCGCATCGCCGTCAAGCGGCTCGCGTCCAGCCGGGGCGGGTCTATCGGCATGTGGCGCCTCAAGGTGGGCGAACGGCTTACGATCTCCGCGCCGAGCAACAGCTTCGAATTGAGCTACGGCCGGCCGGAATATCTGCTGCTCGCCGGCGGCATCGGCATCACGCCGATCTACACAATGGCACTGGCGCTGAAGCAAGCGGGCGCGAATTTTCGCCTGCTCTATGCCGCACGCAGCCGCGGCGACTTGGCTCTCGCAGACGAGCTAGCCCGTGACATCGGCGAACGGCTCCAGATCTTCGTCGGTGAAGAGGGACAGCGCATCGACATCGCCGGCGAGATCGCCCAACTCGATCGGCGCGGCGAGCTTTATGTGTGTGGCCCGTTCGGCATGTTGGAGGCGACCAGGCGCCTGTGGTGCGAAGCAGGCAGGCCCCTGGCGCACCTCCGCTACGAGACCTTTGGCAATGCTGGCAACTTTGCGGACGTGCCGTTCAAGATTAGGATTCCCCGGCTGGGTCTCGAAGTCGAGGTCCCCGCCAACCGCTCCATGCTGGATGCGCTTGAAGATGCAGGCGTCGACATGATCTTCGGTTGCCGACGCGGGGAATGTGGGCTGTGCGTCCTGCCGATTCTGGAGGCGTCGGCCCCGGTCGATCATCGCGACGTGTTCTTCAGCAGCGAGGAGCAGGCGACGAACGAGAAGCTGTGCACCTGCGTGTCGCGCGCGGTCAGCGGTTGCATTACCATCGATACGCCCGATCGTCTGCCGACCCAGCGTCATTCCTCGGCGTCCCTATCGTGCAGAGGTTGAGCAACGTGTAGTCATGCTGTGGACCGGCGTAGCCACGGTGAATTCACGGCCGAGCGACCCTATGTCAGCCAGGAGGAAGCCCTATTCAAATCGCGCCGCGTGATCACCGCGGAAGGATTGACACCAGGTCTTGGCTTCCAAGTCGCAACTGCGATTTCCATTCGTGATATTCGACTCGAATTGACCGACTTCATCGGCCGGCTCGCGGCTGCAGGGGCCTGGTCGCTCAACAATACCCGCAGCTATGCCGATACGTGGGGCAGGTTGATGAATATCCCGGCCAGGGTCCCGCTGCATTGGCTCGCGCGCGCAAAGGTGCGCATTGCGCCTATCGACGACAGTGTGACCAGGGATGAACAGAGCACGATCGACCTCTACTTCCGCTGGGGCCTCATCAAGCGAAAGCTTGATGCCGAGGATCTCGTCGACCGCTCCTTCTCGGACGCAGTCGCCAAAGGCTTGTGAGACCACCGCCGCTCGCGCTGGCCTTTGGGTGCAGGTCTCTGTTCGAGTCGAATCCTCCCAGTCATGCGAACCGCGCCTGAAAAACGCACCCTTTCGACGCCCCGCTCAAACCACCAATCTATTTTGCCGTCGCGTGCGCTGCGGAATGCCCCACCGCACAGATGATGTAATTGTCCTCGATGCGCCTGTACAATCACACAATTCGTCGTTTCAAGATGCCACCGGCTCGGAAACCGGGTTTCATGTATCATCACCGGACGTTCATCCCGGCATCTTGCGGCGCGTGACATAGCTGATCGGCCGCCACAAGACCGTTGTGACCCTTGATACAGGCCGCTCGGAGCAGTTGGCGCCGATTGCAGGGTTATATGACAGGGAGAAATCTCTGCGAGCCCTTCCCCGACGGAAACAGCATCGGCCTGCATTAAGCGTGCTGAACGGTATAACTAGGAAGCCAGATGTTTCGGCTCTAGAATTGTTGCCTCAGGCTTTTGACTGCGCTTTTGGCGATGAGCATTTTGAGCGCGGAAGGCCATCGTCGATCATTATTGCCGGTTGGCCTTTTAACGAGAAGCAGATGCTGGTTGGGGTGGCCTATCTGGCAATTGGCGTCTGCGTCACGGTCGCAGCCTAGCTTGTGACGAACTGCTTCATCTAGCAAGCCGTATTGCATGGGGGCGTCAATGCATGATTGGAAGAGCGAGCTCGATGCGCTGGTCGCTGAAACCGCGGCATTCGCTAGATCGCTGAAGGTGGATATCTCGCGGCCTCAGCCGAACGAAGCCGTCGAGCAGGGTACCTCCAGCGGGCCTGACTATGGCGGCAGCGAACGCGATGAGATCAAGAAGCGGGTCGAGAGTTTCAAAGCGCATCAAGAGCGCTTCATGCGCGAGCGCGAGGAATATGCCGATTCCTTGATGCGACGGATCAAGCCGATCACGAAACGCTAGAGAACTCGTTGGAAGTTCAGGAGCCCCATAGAGCCGTTAAGCCATACAGGTCACGCGACGCGGACTCTCAAACCTGACGAGGGGCGAACTTTCCGCCCATTTCGGTCGCCGGTAAGCTCACCGTATGCTTCGCGGTCGACCGAACTATTCGGGACCGCGAAGTTCTCAAGCCTGATCGATTGTTCGGTTGCAGGTTTCCACCGGACATCTACCCCATCGCGCTGGAAAAGTGCCTTTTTTCTACGAACAGCACGAGTTCTGCTCCGAGCTCGGGGTGCCACTACGGTCGAGCTTCTTTGGAGGCGATCGCGGGACGCACTGCGATCGGGTCGTTGCCATTGACTAGGATCAAAACACCAAGTGAGAATCTTATATCTTCACCAAGACTAAAATGAGGCTAGAGGTCTCATGCCCAATCTTCCGACCATTGGTGTGCTTGCACTTACCATTCTCGTCGACTTGGGATACCCTTCGATCGCCGCTCCGCGGGGGCACATTCCCCCGGCTCGGCAGGACATTTATTGTCTGCAGGGACGTACCTGGGGATATCCGGGCAATTGCCAGTTCTCGACCTATGACCAGTGCATGGCCACTGCATCCGGCACTTACGCTTATTGCGGTATAAACCCCATCTACGCCTTTCACCGGCACGAAGGACAGGTGCACTGACGCGTGATCGTCAAGCGTGATCCAGGCTTCCTTCGGATTGACCCGTCACGCGAGTCAAGAGTTGGTGGACGCCCGGTCGGACGCCCATCCTGCGATGCGTTCGCGGATCTAGTCTGCCGCGTCCTAGCGCGACAACGATCGGGAGGCTCCATTAAGAAGCAGCATGACTCGCCTTTCCCGATTGCCTACGATGATTTCCAATCCTGGAGCATGCAGCAACATCTGACCGCTCGGGCCAGGGGTCTTTGGTCGAAAATATTGTGAAGCGGCTCAGTCTCCACGGGCTGGACGGCCCGATCGTCGCGGAGTTGGAGCCGTTGATGCCAACCGCAGTGGGCGACCATCGCGCAGCCTCTCCGGGATTTTAGTACTTGCCCTCGGCGCTATTATGGTTCTTGCCGGCTTTTACGTCCTGGCCGGGAAACGGTTCGATCAGAATATCGATATCTTCCCAGAACCGGTTGATGACCTGGTGCCCCTTGGAGAGGAGCGTGCCGCCTTTGAGTTGGAAGATAAAGCCGAGCTCATCAAGCCCAATAGAGGCAGTGCATGATCCAGTAGTCTTGTTCGACCAAGGCCGGATCAATGCCCTTCTCTTACGCCACAATCCGGATCAGATCCGCAAACTGCGGGTGATTGTGGAGGAAGTCACGCGGCATGCAATTCGCTTGTTCGCAGCGCGCTCGAAGAACTTCTTGGCGCGCTCGCTGCCGTACGCTCGCACCACACGACTAAGCGCTTCTGATCAGTCACGGCGGCGTGCTCGGCCACGCGCTTGAGAACCTCGTTCTTTCCTCGGCAAGCTGATCGACGTTGTTGACGAGATCGACCAGCAGGAATTCCTTCGTCAGCGACTTGGGGACGCCCGGGCGCATCGCCAAACAGGTGGTAGACTCCCAAATCCATCAACTGATGCCGTGCAATTGGATGCCGCTCGACCGCTGCCCCTATGTGCTGCAGTCGACCAGCCCGCATCCGACACAGTCATCCTTGCATCGCGGCTTGCAAGACCGCGGCATTGGGCGATTGCAGGGGACCAAGGCCCCAAAAAAGCCGATGAAGAAGTTCAAGGCCGATCGGCATTTTCAATATCGGCATCGCCGAGCTTCAGACCGCCGAAGGCAAGGCCACCGCTAATTCGCGGTAGATCGCACCGGTAAGTTCGTCTTCGTGCAACGTCCAAGAGGACGGGCAGGACCTTCGGCCTTCCTGGAAGCTCTGGAACCGTCCTACAAAGATGCTCAAGGGTCTCGCTGATAATGGGATGCAGTTCACTTTCCTGCCGCGCTATGCGGGCGGACTGACGGCCAAATACAGAGGCATATGTTGGATCTGCTCTGCTCTGCCGAGAAAAGGTATCAACAGCGGCGTATCAAGGTCGAACATCATGGCGGCGCGTCTCAACGACATCGCCATGCGCCGATAGGGCTGCAAGGCATTCCCACGATTGCCAAATCACAGCTCATTGTGAAACTGACTCGTCAGCTTCTTGAAAGCTATGCCTCCTAGCATAAGAACATCTAGGCGAACCCGCGGAGCGCTGACATGGACCCGTTTCACGATCTGGACCGAAATGTCCCGATGTACAATTCCATGCTGCACGAGCAGCAAGCGTGGCAAGCGGAGTGTGAGCAGAAACTAAACGAGGATCCGCAATCCGATGGCGCGAAGCCTCCCAGCATGGCAAACCAGAATCCCTCCGATGCAGAGGCTGACCTCGTTCGCGCCGTCCGTGAAGAAGCTCTCGCTAGCGGCCCGTCGAAGAGAACGGTTTCGAGCTATATTGCCGCGCTCGTTCAGTTCTCTGATTTGATCAAGCCTTAGCATCACGGTCGGCTGGTTAGGCATACTAACGAGTTGCGTGCCGATGGTGGCGATGTCGTGCTAGGTCACTGAAAAGTGCGCGGTCGCTTAAGTCCGAGACTCCGCGCTGAGATCTGCTGTCGCCAGACGGCGTATGTGAGAAATGCTCGAGCTCGTGGTGCGCGCCACGACCGCACTCGTGTTCTGTTCGCCCTCGGCTTACGGTTAGAGCCCTTGTAGCCAGGGGCGTCGAGTTAGCTCAGGGGCAGCTATCAAATCTTGCTCATCTAAGGAGAGCGATGTGGAGCCGAACTATAACGATCCGAACTATTGGACCCGCTGGTACGCTGAGCAGCATGAGCTGCAGCGTGCGAGGGAAGAATCGGACGACATGCCAGCGAATCAAACTGGCTTTGAGCAACAGCTGACAAATCTGCAGCTCAGTTCGCCCGAGGAGAGTTCATCTGACCGGAGTTCGCCCGATATTCGACCCACCGAGCCGCATGAAATTGTCACGCGTACTGAATGGATGCGAACGCCGCCTCGATTCAACCTCCGCGACGATGCCTTCGGCAGCATGCGCCGTAGCGTAGACGTGCCTCGCGCTTACCCTGGCGGTTCGGCGGCGGGTGAATCCTACCTTGATTTGCGCGACAGGCCGTTCAAAAGCACGCGCTATACAGCACCGTCCGAACCGGAGCCCGCGGCCCAGACGAAGGACCGCAAAAGCCGCGGTTTGTGGTCGCGTGTCAAGTCTGGGGTCGGAAATGCCTTCGGGGGAAACCGTCGCAACAAGTCGTCCGGCACCGCGGCGCCCGACGAGGTCCATAAAGAGCTTCGCATGGATTTCGTAAAACGTGGTCGTCCGCCTGGCGAGATATATCCCGAAGACGAGCAATGCATTTCGCAGTTCGGCGAGGCAGTCCGAGACTACGAAATTTTACCCGACGGTAGCATTGGCCGAGGGGACGGAAGGGTTCCCGAGGGTACGATCAGGCCCAATTTAGCGCATATTAGAAGGTTTGCTCGTTGGCTCCGAGCAGAGGACAGGAATCCGCTGGCTTCTCGGCTCTTTAACGATCCAGAGTCACTAGCCGCTGACATAGAGGACTACAGGGCAAGCGGTGGGGACGATGACGACCGTCTCAAGTCGGCTCTGTCTCATCTCCGGAGGATCGCGCCTGAAGGGCGAGAACTCCAAGCCGTCGGCCCCGGCCCCCGCCTGATGGGGCTAGGAATCCACCATCCTTATCCCGACGACGCCCGCATTATCGATGGTCTGGCCAACGAAGAGTTGAGCACGCTCGGACCCGACTCGACTTACCAGAACCGTCGTCGTGTCACGTGGAATGCCAGCGCGCGACGCCGGTTCAGTGACTGGCTGCGAAGGGAGGGTAGAGGGAGCATAGCCAGCCGGCTCAACGGCAGTGATCAGCAGCAACGCTCGTTGAAGAACGATTACAGGGACTTTACCAAGACTGTGGGAAAAGCAGACATGAATCTAGATCGGCTTCGGCAGTACCTAGGCACCGAGTCCGAAGTGAAGGAGCTTCATCCTTATCCCGACGACGCCCTCATCATCGATGGTCTGGTCAACGAAGAGCTGAGCAAGCTCGGAGCAGGCTCGGCTACCCAAAGGAGAGTTGCCACAAATACAGCCCGCCATCAACGAAGGTTCAGTGATTGGCTTCAGACAAGGGGTAGGGAGAGCATAGCAAGCCGACTTAACGGCGATGACGAGCAGAAATGGTCGTTGAAAAAAGACTACCAGGACTTCAGCGAAGCCGTGGGAAAACGCTCCGTGGCACTCAAGCGGCTTGGGCAGTACCTACAAGTCGTTCAGGCGAACGCCGCTTTTGGGGAAGCCAGGGAACAAGCAAGTGGGGCGGGACCGGCCGATCCCGACACCCCCTCGCGGTCGGATCAACCCGCCGGGTCCGAGCCAACCCGGCCGCCGCAGCATGTTGATCAACCTATCCAAGACCGCAGCGGAGCCTCACTTGGTGCGACGCAGTGGCTGGGAGACGAGCATATTCACCGGGACTACGGGCTCCTGGCGCAGGAATTGCTGCAGAGCAATCCGGATCTTGCCATCCGCACGCGGTTCGTGGATCCCCTCATAGCCACTCAGTTGCTCCACTTCGAAGCGAGCGATGCGCTACGCGCGTTCCATCGCATCGTTAATGATCGGACGACTGGTTACGATACAGCCGATTTCCTGTTCTTGCCTGTGAACGACGCCAGCCCGGCGGATCTCAATCGCCGCGGTAACCATTGGTCACTGCTATTCGTTGATCGTCGGGACCGCTCAGGGCCCCTTGCCTATCACTATGATTCCGCGGGGAGGCACAACGAATCGCTTGCAAATCAGCTCGCAGCTAGGCTCGGCGCTCACTTTGAGTCCGCCCTCATGGCCCAGCAGCGAAACGGTCGGGATTGCGGCGTATACGTCTTGGATGGCACACGGGCGCTGGTCTCACGATTAGCAGAAGGGTTGTGGCCAGCCGCGGTCCCCCTCGACAGCCTTGTCATCGATCGAGAGCAACTCCGACGACGTCTGAGCGCCGCTCCCAGCGAACCGCGAGCGGCAGCTGCAGCCGATCGACCGGGGCCCTCGATACGAAGCGTCGATTCGGCAGAGTTTTGGCATGGAGTGGACCAAGCCGGCCAGCCTCCCTCCGATAGCTGGAATACTGCGAGCTTCTGGCGGGATGTGCCGATACCCGACCATTCGCCCGTACAAAGCGTCGATCAGCCAAGCCCATCATGGGAACAAAGCGTCGGGGAATCGATTTTCGGCGCGAGACAGTACATGCCGCCGCCCGTGCAAGACTTAGGAGGGTTCGTCCCTTCAACCTGGCAGCACCGCAATCAACGCGCGCCGGAAAACCTCATGCGCGGGATGCACTGGTACAATGTGCTGCCGAGCGCGGGCCGCCCCCAGACCAACTTCACAATCCATGGTGTGCTATACACGGCCACTTTGGGGCCATCAGGCAAGCAGAACGACATCCACGTTTTCCAGCAATAGGAGCGAGTAATAGATGCCTATGGTGGTGACAAAGGAGGGTCGTGTCCCCAGTGATGGTGTAGCTCAGCAAATCAATGCCGCCCGGTACGCGTGCGCCGTAGCGCGCGGGTGGCTTTGCGGTGGTCACCGGCGGTTCGCCGGCAGGATCGACTTGCGACATGCCAACGCAACCGAGGAACCATCGATGAGCGACGATATGCCGAACCTGCGCACGTTCGTGGAGAAGTCCCCCAATGCCGATCTGTTGCGTGAGATGATCGGCTTTGCGGGCCAGCGTCTGATCGAACTGGAAATCCACGGCCAGAGCGAGGCTGCCCACGGCGAGAGCAGCGCCCAGCGCCTGGCCCAACGCAACGGCTGCCGCGACCGGATCTGGGAGACCCGCATCGGCGCCGTCGAACTTCGCATTCCCAACCTGCGCAAAGGGTCCTACTTCCCCGGCTTCCTGGAGCCGCGCCGCATGGCCGAGAAGGCGCTCACCGCCGCAGTGCAGGAATCCAATGTGCAAGGCGTCTTGACCCGCTCGGTGGACGATCTGGTGCAGGCCATGGGCAATGAATGATGTAGCGCCGATGATTGGGTACTAAACTCTCTTTTTCCGTGGATTCACACCCGGCACTCGGGAAATGGCTCCCGTCGTTTCTTCGATCTGCAGCGCGGAGAGAGTGTCACAACCGCGTTGAAGATAACGCAATTCTCGCACCTGCTTAAAGCAAAACTGACCGTCTGACCTACAGGCGGAAGATGGAATTTTACCTAGCGAGTACGTGCAGTTTCCAACGGCAAACTTCGCATCATCACGTTGCTGGCAAATGATGCGTACCGCTATGATCTAGCAGGCTGTTGAAGAACTCAGCCGCGTTCGCAAACGAAGCCTGAATCGTCGCCATTGTGCATGTAGAACTGGCCGACGAGCCTGCCCGCGGTGCCGATCATAGCCCATCCGCGACCGCAGGCAGGATCACTCTCGTCGTGTCCTTCCCACGAGAACTCCGCGCAGGCCGATCCGTCCCGCGTGCTGTAGCGAACGTCGAGAAAGCCTTTTAGCGCGCCGAAGGCGATTTCACCATCGGACTTGCCCTTGAAGGTGAGATGCGCCTCTTCGACGAGATCGAGGAAGTCGCTGTCCCACTTGTCCATTTCGACGATGCGTCAGCGGCCCGCAAAGGCCTTGGCGAAGCCGGGAACCTTGGCCATCAGCCGGCCTCCGCTATCAGCTTCGGCAGCCGCACCAGATTGTAGGCGGCGGCAGCGAAGGTAAAGCCCATCCCATGCGATCACGGCCACGGAAGCTCGTCTTCTCTTGCCCGGCGATCGTGTTCATCCAGCCGAATGCCTCCTCGATGCGCTTGCGGATTCGTTGGTTGACGGCATAGCGGCCGTGCCGGGTTGTTCGCCCATTGATCGCAGAGCTGCGGCCCCTGATCTTCTGTGGAACGTGCGGTGTCACGTTCATCGAGCGCAGCTCGTTGATGAAGCGTTCTGCGTCATAGACTTTGTCGGCACCAAGCGTGATCGCTGTCGGCCGGTCGGCCCGATGAAGCACAGCTTCGTCTCCTTGCCTTTATCCCTGCGGTAGAGCCTGGCATCCGGATCAGAGGTCGAGGCATGGGTGTCGTTCGAGCGTTTCTGGCCATGGAGGTTCGCTTCCGCATTGCGACCGCCGCGCTGAGCCGGCGGCTCGCCAGAACCGTCCTTCGGCTTGATGCTCTTCGTCGAGGCCCCAGGCCTCGATCAGCGTGCCGTCGAGCGAGAAGTGATCGCTCGATAGAAGCTTCTTCACCTTGGGCTGCGCCAGCACGGCCACCAGGAACTTGGCCCCGATGTCGCCTTCCAGCAGCCGGTCGCGGTTCTTCGAGAACACCGAATGGCCCCAGACGGCGTCGTCGACGCCGATCCCGACGAACCAGCGGAACAGCAAATCGTATTCCAGCCGCTCCATCAGAAGCCGCTCCGAGCAGATCGAATAAAACACCTGCAACAGCATCGCCCGCACCAGCCTCTCCGGCGGGACCGACGGCCGTCCAATCGGCGAATGGAGCGCGGAAAACTCGCGTTCCAGCGTCGACAGCACCTCGTTCACAATGGTCCGGATCGCTCGCAGCGGATGATCGCGCCGTACCCGCGCCCCGAGCTCAACGTAGCTGAACAGCTCGCCGGTTCGATAGTCGCCGCCACGCACGCCCGTCTCCGAATCTCGTCGGAGACAATGAATCACGGTCGCAGGTCGGCGGCGAGCAGCTTTTTCAACAGCATGCTAGGGCTTACATGGGCCGCATGAGGCCTCCACGATGCTGCACGATGATAACGACGAAGCTCCCGACCGTCGTCGTTCCCAAAAATTTGGTTTTAGAACGTGCCTGCCGCGGATCAGTCTTTTCCAAATAGAACCCGCTTGACGCCTGCTTTGGAAGAGCGAGCCTCACTCGCATTCGGTTTCCGGGATTAGAATCCACCTCGCTCGGGGCAGATGGCGCAGGCGGGCGCTTCGGTCGTCATTCTTCGCTCGCAGGCAGCAAACCCGCCAAGGCCTTCGCTTCTGACTTCAGAGCATTGACTGCGGTCTTGCGCGCGTCAGCATCGAACCGCGTTCTGATCGCTGACAGTGAGAGGGCTCCCCTCAGTTTGCCATGCACGTCGACCAGGGGCACGGCTGCAGCAGCAACCTCCGGATCCCGCTCGCCGATCGAAACGTAAAAGCCGCGATCGCGGATCTTCTTCTCCGCCGGATCAGATGAGTCGCGGTAGGCGGTGAGAACCCGGCCAGCGGCGCCGCGATCGATAGGCAACCGCTGACCCTCTTCAAGGTGGTGTCGAACCGAACGTGGAGAATTGACGCGGTAAAGACAGATGCGTTCATCGCCATCCGCGACATAGAAGGACGCGGTTTCCCCGGTTGCTTCGACCAGTCGGCGGAGCGCCGGCCGGATCACTTCACCGAGGTCCAGGCCGCGTTGATAGAGCGCGCCGAGCCGCCACAGCTCCGGTCCCGGCCGAAACAACCGGTCCGGGCCCCGAACCAGGAAACCGTCGGCTTCCAGCGAAGCGGCCAGCCGCAGCACCGTGCTCTTATAGAGGTCGGTTGCGTCAGCAATTTCGGTGAGCGTCATCGCGGTGCGTTCCGCGCCGAAGGCTTTCAGGATCGCGAGAGCCCTGCCAACGGCGTCAACGCCAGTCTTGCCCATATCTGCTCCAGTTCTATGCAATAGAACTCATATCGTTGATGCAAGGTGAAATCCATCTTTATCGAGCGGAGTAGTTCTGACCCACAGAATGTGGTTGACCAGTTCGCCTCATGCAGGTACTGATTTCACACCACAGAATAAGTTCTACGGAGCGAAACTATGGAAGGGCAGCCGGCGCTCGCCGTTGACTTGCGTGACGTGATGATCCGCTTCGGCGCCTTCACGGCCGTCGAGAGTATGAACCTCCAAGTCGGCGACACCGAATTCGTCGCGGTCGTGGGGCCAACCGGGTGCGGCAAGTCCACCATCCTGAATACCGTCACGGGGCTTTTGAAGCCCGCTTCGGGGGAGGTCCGCATCTTCGGCATGCCGCTCGCCGGGCTGAATGACCAGTCCGGCTACATGCTGCAGCAGGAAGGGCTGCTGCCCTGGAAGACCGCGCAGGACAATGTCGGCCTCGGTCTGGTATTCCAGGGCAAGTCTATCCAAGCTGCGCGCGCGGAAGCGCGACCCTGGCTCGCGAAGGTCGGCCTCAAAGGATTCGAAGAGCGCTATCCGCATCAACTCTCTGGCGGCCAGCGCAAGCGGGTCGCGATGGCGCAGACGCTGATCATGGAGCCGAGAATCGTCCTGATGGACGAGCCGTTCTCGGCGCTTGACGTCCACACCCGCCGGCTGATGCACCGCATCCTGCTCGACCTCTGGCAGGCGGAGCGACGCTCCCTGATCTTCATCACCCACGATCTCGATGAGGCAATCACGCTGGCTGACCGCGTGGTCGTCATGTCGTCGGGCCCTGGGAGCCGGATGGTCGGTGACGTGAAGATCACCCTGCCGCGTCCGCGCGATGTCTCTGCGCTCCAGACCACCGATGAGTTCGTCGCCATCTATCGCGAGATCTGGTCCCTGCTCGGCACTGAGGTGGAGAAGAGCTATGCCGCGCAGAACTAAGGTCGTCGCCACGCAGGTTGCCATCATCCTTGTGCTGCTTCTGATCTGGGAATTCGGCGTACGGTCTGGGATTATCGATGCGTTCTTCTTTCCGGCGCCGTCCGCTCTGATCGAGCGCATAAAAGAATGGATGTCCACCGGCGATTTCTGGACCGATGTCGGCATTACGTTGGTCGAGACGATCCTATCCTTCGTCATCGGGATAGCGATCGGCACAGCGCTCGGGATTTGGCTCGGCCTGAGCCCGTTCGCGGCCGACGTCGTTCAGCCCTTTATCAAGATGTTCAATGCGATCCCCCGCATTCTGCTGGGACCGATCTTCGTCATCTGGTTTGGCCTGGGACTGACGTCCAAGGTCGCGCTCGGCGTAACCCTGGTGCTGTTCGTCGCCTTCTTCAATACCTTCCAGGGCGTGCGCGAAGTCAATCCGGTCGTGCTCGCAAATGCGCGGCTTTTGCGGGCCTCGAAATCCTCGTTGTTGCGCCACGTCTATCTGCCGTCCGCTACGACTTGGATCCTGTCGAGCCTGCGAGTGTCCGTCGGCATGGCGGTCATGGGGGCTGTCGTGGCCGAGTACCTCGGCTCGTCCGCAGGTCTTGGCCATCTGATCGCGCAGGCCGAAGGCGTGCTCGACGCAACCGGCGTGTTCGCCGGAATCATCGTCTTGTCTGCATTCGTCATTGCTCTCGACGCCGTCGTCGACCGTGCGGAGAAACGGCTCCTGGTCTGGCGGCCGGCGCCCGCTCACGAAACCTGAACTGATGCATCGTCAACCATGGAGATCCACATGCGCGCGTTGATGCGAGTCATCCTGAGTGTGGCAGCTATCGGCCTCTCGTCGGGTTATGCCGCCGAACCGGAGAAGGCGACACTGAAGATCGCTGTCGGCTCCCAGATACTCAACTACATGCCGCTCGAACTCGGGGTGAAGCTTGGCAACTTCAAGGAAGAAGGCCTCAACGTCACTGTCGAGAATTTTCAGGCCGGCGGCTCCAAGGCACTTCAGGCACTGATCGGCGGTTCGGTCGATGGCACGGTCGGCTTCTACGATCACACCATCCAGATGCAAGCGCAGGGCAAGGCGATCTCCTGCGTGTTCCTGCTCAACGACATCCCGGGAGTTCTCCTGGGCGTACGCAGTGAGCTCGCCGACAAAGTGAAGACCGGCGCTGGCCTCAAGGGACTGAAGCTCGGTATCACCGCGCCCGGCTCGTCGACCGATACGATGGCACGCTATTACATCAAGAAGTCAGGCCTCGGACCACGCGACGTCAATATCATCGCGGTCGGGAGCGGCGCGCCTGGCATGGTCGCGCTCGAGGCAAAGAACATCGACGCTCTGGTCTATTTCGACCCCATCGCCACGCTGCTGGCGCGGAAGAATGCGGCCAAGCCCCTGTTCGATGCGCGCACGGTCGAAGGTTCCCAGGTCGCCTTTGGAGGCGTCTATCCGACGGCGTGCCTTTACCTGCAGCAATCGTTCATCGAGAAGAATCCGGAGACCGTGCAGCGCCTGGTCAATGCGTTGCTAAAGACCCACCGTTGGATCAACTCGGCGTCGACCGAACAACTCGTCGATGCAGTTCCGGCTGGGTACAAGACGGACAACCGCGAGGTGAACATCGAGATTCTGAAGGCCTCGAAGGCGCTGTTTTCCCAGACCGGCCTCATGGACCCCGAAGCGGCCAAGGTTCCGCTGGCGGTACTGAGTGATTTCGACCCGAAGATTGCGGCGGCCAACATCGATCTCGGCAAGACCTTCACCAATCGTTTTGCCGAACATGCAGCCAAGTTGCTGAAATAGCTCCGGGTCCCGGCCGCGCATCTCAAGGAAGGCTTTGTCAGATGTCTCTGCCGCTCTCCGGCCTCCGCGTCCTCGACCTGTCTAATGTCTTGGCAGGTCCGTTCTGCGGCTACCATCTTGCGCGCCTCGGCGCGGAGGTCATCAAGATTGAAAACCCGAACGGCGGTGATCTTGCCCGCCGGCTCGGCGCCGATCCGGAAAGGGCAGAGCGTCTGCAAGGCCTCTCTTTCGTGGCCGTCAATGCCGGCAAGCAATCCATCGCGCTCGACCTGAAGTCGCAACCGGGTAAGGAGGTGTTTCTACGCCTCGTCTCCGAGGCCGATGTGGTTCTCGAAAACTTCCGACCAAAGGTGATGAAGCGGCTTGGTCTCGACTTCGACATCTTGAGCAAGCGTAATCCACGCCTCGTCTATTGCGCGATCTCGGGCTTTGGGCAGAGCGGCCCGTGGTCCGGCCGGCCGGCCTACGATCAGATCGTCCAGGGCCTTTCAGGTGCGATGAGTGTGACGGGCGATGCGGCCACGGCGCCGCTGCGGACCGGCTTCCCGATCTCCGACACGATCGCCGGATTGACGGCCGCCTTTGCCATCGCCGCCGCGCTCGTCGAGCAGCGGCATACGAAGCGCGGCCGTTTCATCGACGTCTCGCTGCTCGAGGCGACCATCGCGGCGATGGGATGGGTAGTATCCAATCATCTGAACGCCGGCGTCGAGCCGCAGCCGATGGGCAATGAGAATTTCACCGCTGCGCCGTCAGGCATTTTTCGGACCGCTACGGGTCCCCTCAATATCGCCGCCAACGAGCAAAAGCAGTACCAGACCCTTTGCGACCTGATCGGGCGGCAGGATCTGAAATCGAACCCGCGTTTTGCAAAGCGCGAGGCGCGCAAGTTGAACCGCGCGTCGCTGACCGAGGAGCTCAACGCGGCCTTGAACTCCAGGCCGGCAGAGGAATGGGAGGCGCTGCTGAACGCCGCGGGTGTTCCTGCCGGCTGTGTGCTGACCGTTCCCCAAATTCTGCAGCAGCCGCATGTGTTGGATCGTAACTTCGTGGAGAGGTTACCTGCTGAAAGGGCAGGTGAGCCGTCCTTGCGGGTCACGCGCCCAGGTTTTCTGCTGGACGAAGGGTTTCCCGTCCCATCGCGTCCGCCGACCCTCGGTGCCGACACTGAACGATGGTTGGCGCGGCTTGGCTACACCGCTCAGGAGGCTGAGCAGTTGATCTCCAGTGGCGTGGTCGGGACGCCACGCCAGGGCGAGGCACACTTTCCGCAGGTTCGCGCCGCAACCGATGGCGCTGCGTGAAGCAGTTGCATGCAAGTGGTGGCCAGATCGGCAACCAGCCAATTTGGATTGGAAAAGCAGAATGAGCGAAACAGAGCTGCGAGAACAGGCTGCCCATTGGTGGCGAACCTCCATATGCGATATCGCCCCAGGGCGGATCGCTTATCGCGGATACCCGATCGAGGACTTGATCGGGCAGATTTCGTTCGCCGCCATGATCTGGCTGATGCTGCGGGGCGAATTGCCTCTACCTGCGCAGGAGAAACTGTTGCAAGCTGCGCTGGTTGCCTCCGTCGATCACGGTCCGCACGCGCCATCGATTGCAATCGCCCAGATGGCGGTCAGTTGCGGGCTGCCGCTCAATGGTGCGATGGCGTCTGCTATTAACACGCTCGACGACGTGCATGGCGGAGCCGGAGAGCAGGCGATCGAGCTATACGAGGACGTCCTGCGACGCAGCGAGACCGCGGAAACCGACCGAGCCGCCAATGATGCCATCGACCAGTTCATCGCCATACGCAGCAAATATCTGCCTGGCTTCGGTCATCGCTTCCATCCCGTTGATCCACGTGCCGCACCGCTGCTGGTCCTCGTCGATGCTGCCGTGGGCGAAGGCGTTCTCAGTGGCCGCTACGCCAGCGCCGCGCGCGCGATCGAGCGCGTCATGCAGCGGCGCAAGGGCAAGCTCATCCCGATGAACATCGATGGCGCGACCGCGGTGATCTATGGTGAGCTGGGATTTGCCCCGCCGCTCGCGCGTGGCATCTTCTGCCTGTCGCGCGCGGTCGGCATCCTGGCACATGCCTGGGAGCAGACCGGACGCAAGGACCGCAACAAGGGACCCATGCCCAAGCAGTTCGCCTACAAATATGAGGGGCAGCCGAAGCGAAGGTTGGCGGGCGCGCCATGATGTATCTCGACAGGCCACCACAGGTCATCGAAACGCGCGTCTGGGCGACCATGCCGGCTGAATTTCGCAGGCCCGGTGTCCGCTCAGATTGGGCAGACGCCAACCGCGGCGGCAAGCCGGTCGATTGCTTCATCGAAGGGCCGTCGTTCGACGCGTCCGGAAACCTCTATCTCGTCGACATTCCCTTCGGCCGCATCTTCCGGATCGCACCGGATGGCGCCTGGTCCCTGATTATCGAGTATGACGGTTGGCCAAACGGACTGAAGATCGCGCCGGACGGCCGCATTCTGGTCGCCGACTACATGAATGGCCTGATGGAGCTGGATGCGCGGCGCGGCACGGTCCGGACCCTGCTCGGTCACCGCATTTCCGAGTCCTTCAAGGGCTGCAACGACCTGCATGTCTCGTCGACCGGCGACATCTACTTTACCGACCAAGGCCAGACCGGGTTACACGATCCAACCGGCCGCGTATTTCGCCTACGTCCCAATGGACAGCTGGATTGCCTGATCTCGAATGGGCCAAGCCCGAATGGTCTCGTGCTCGACCCCCACGAAACCGCGCTGTTCGTGGCAATGACGCGTGACAACAGCGTCTGGCGGGTGCCGCTCGTGCGCGATGGAGGAGTCGCCAAGGTCGGCAGGTTCAGCGTGTTCTTCGGGATAAGCGGTCCAGACGGGCTGAGCATGGACGCGAACGGGCGACTATTCGTTGCGCATGCCTCGCTCGGTCATGTCTTCGTGCTGGCGCCCAACGGTGAATGTATCGCGCGCGTCAAATCCTGCGCTGGCCCAACCTGCACGAATGTCGCATTGGGTCCAAATGGCGCTCTGTTCACCACAGAATCATCTACCGGCTCAATATTGATCGCCGACACTAGTGGTCTCTAAGACAGATTGATTACCAGCACCCGATCATTATCGGGGCTTCGACAAGCGGAGGATCAGAGCGAGTATTGAGGTTCGGCTGGTGTGGGGAAAACGCGGTAGCGCTCAAGCGTCGCCCCGCGACGAGCGAGTAACTCCTCGTTTCTTGAGAGATGCCGCGCAACGGCGGTCCGCACGGCGAGCCGTTACAGAATGCGATTTGAACTTGCGATTCAATAACGAGCACGTCCGATCGCCATGATCGAGACCGCCAATCGGAAGCTGGCCCCACGGCCAGCAACAAGAGCAGGACCTGAGGGTGGCTGTTCCGATGGCGAGGACGACGCAAATCAGCCCCCGCTCCAGTTTTTCCGCTCCCGCCGGGGCCTTCAACTGCTTCGCCTCGGCGCGCGCGAGGTGACCTTCAGATGCACCTGATGCGGCAGCGAGGAAGCCGGTAGGCTCTGCCGCTCCGCCACCTCGCGGCTCGGCGAGCATCGCGGCCTGGACGCTGCCTGGGCGGACGAGTCGCCGCGCAGGCCTGCTGGCGCTCAATCCAACTTCACCTGTATCGCAGCTTTCCTCAGCGAGCCCAGGCGCGCCCGCGTCCTTGCCCTACAGCTGGCGCACGTCCAGATGCACCTGATCGACACATCGCTGAACCGGCCCAGGATATGGCCGGTCGACCCAGGGGCGGTCGAGAGTCTCGATGGTCTGGATGTTCGCAAGCCGCAGGCACATCCAATCTCCCAGTTTCTTCCGCTCGCCAGTCTCATCCACGACCAAGACGAATGCCCGCTCTTCCCCGACAGCGTGGCCGAGGATGTATGGGCAGACCTCCAGTTCTTTACCCGAATAGTTCAACCGAACGGGTTTGCGGTGAAGCATGGCTTGCCTCAGGGCCGCGAAGGCGGCGCTGTGACCTGAGCGAATGATTTGGAAGCGCTGTTTGCGGCGCCCGTACCGGTACTTCTCGAACGATGCGTTGAAGGTTGCGGCCCGAGTAATTCCGTGCCGCTCCATCACCGCGAAGCTGGTGCAGTCGACGAAAGAAAACTCGTCGTCGGGGTACGCGGCCGGGATCTGCGAAGCCGCGTCGAGATCGCTGGCCGTGACCGGCTCGACGACGGCGCCGGACTCACGCAGACGGTCCCAAAACGTGTTCGCAACCTCACTGCCGTACCTTGCCGACAGCAGTTGCCAGGTCTCGGCGAGCACGTGGTCCGTCAGGGTCCATCCCTCCAGGCCGAGCAGAATGGACTTGGCGAGTTCGTTGTTGGGATCGCGCGCAGAGGCTGCGACGAACCAGACCGAACTGTCGACGAACGTGCTCACGTCTCACTCCTCAAGCGGGTATTCCCAAATCTTACCGCCGGGAGCGTTCTGCTCAAGCCACTTTTCGGCAGCTTGCCTGGAGGCGAATAGTTTGGCCCAGGCGAGATCTCCGACGGCTCTGGAGACCTCATCGGCGAGGAAGATCCAGACGGACGCTTGCCGAGGCCCGCCTTCGATCTCGTACTCCCACGCAACGCCCTCCGGATCGTGCTGGTCGAACCATCTGTCGGCGGCTTCGGCGGACGCGAACACCTTGACCCATTCGGGATCGCCGATAGTCCGCTGTGTTCCGCGGTCGAAGTCGTTGAGATAGAGCCACGCGGTCCGTCCCGTTCGCCGCAACTCGGCTCGATGCTCGACGGCGGCATTGACCTTTTGTCGGTCGGTCCGATCCTCTTCATCCAGAGACATCACGCTTGCGTGGACATCGGACGGAAGCCCAGGTCTTTGGCCGGGCGGGTTGTTGGCCCACGCGATCCAGCGGTCGAACGCGTCCGCCATGGTCACCTCCTCTTCACCCGGAATGGGTTCTCGATCGTGAATGCGTCCGGCCTGATCCCTCGTTCGATGCGCGCCCACGTCACCGGCGCGGCGATCGGAAAGTGTTCACGCGCCCGCGGCGAATAGGTGCCGATGGCGGTCATCCCGCGTCCGTTGCGCAAGTAGTCGAGAAAGATCCGTCCCCTGCGCCGCGCTTGCGCCGAGAGGATGTAGCGGTCCGGATCGCGCGCCGCGAACTCGGAGCAGAGGCTGCGGGCGATGCGATGCGCCCGGTCGTGCAGCATCGGCTGGTCGAGCGGCGCCATCAGATGGACGCCCTTGCCGCCGGTCAGTTTGGGCCAGGTCTCAAAGCCTTGCCGCTTCATGAGCGCGCGGAGCTCGAGCGCGGTCTCGGCCACCGCCTGCCATTCCACCTCCTCGCCGGGATCGAGGTCGATGACGACGCGGTCGGCCTGTTCGAAATCCTCGACGGTCGAATTCCACGGGTGCAGCTCGATCGCTCCGAGTTCGACGAGGCTCAGCAAGCCGTCCAGGCTGTCGACCCACAGGCGCGTGCCCTGGCCGCCCTCGCGCTTCTGGATGCGGAGCTGGTGCACGGATTCGGGAATGTCCTTGGGAAGCGGGCCCTTATGGTAGAACGTGGTGCCGTGCACGTGCCGCACCAGCTTGAGCGGCCGCTGGCCGAGATGCGGCAGCGCCTTCGTCCAGACCCGCTTCCAATAGTCCGCCAGCTCTTCCTTCGAAGGCGCCACCGCATCGGGAAGAAGCTGGAGGATGTTTTCCGCAGGCACGCCGAGCTTCCGCTGTCCTCCGGCGCCGGGCACCAGCCGCGGCCCCTTGACCTTCCGCACAGCAAGATCTTCGCGGAGCCCTTTGAACACGGCTTCGCGCAGCAGCCCGTCGTCCGTCAGCGCGCCATACTCCACCTCGGCATTGACCGTCGGCTCGACCCAGGTCGCTTTCGGCTTCTTGACCGGGACGTCGAGCGGCGATGTTCGCCGGATCAGCGGATCCAGCTTTTCGCGTAGTTCGCGCGCGGTCGTCTCCGTGTAGCCGGTGCGGACCTTGCCTGCGTAGATCAGCTTGCCGTTCTCGCGACGGCCCGCGTAGAGCGAGGCGACCCTGCGCGGATGGGCTCCCAGTTTTTCGACGAAGGCGACGATCGGAAACGTCTCGCTCTTCTTGCACTTGAGCTTGATCCAGCTCTCCTGCGGACCCGAGCGGTACGGCCGGCCGAGCCGCTTGGCGACGAGTCCTTCCAGGCCAAGCTTGCAGCCCTTCTCGAAGATCACGTTGCCGTCGGCCTTGAGCGCTTCGACGTAGATGAAAGTCTCCGGTGCGCCTTTCAGAAGCTGCTGCAGCAATCGCTTGCGGTCCTCATACGCCGCATCGCGCAGATTGTACCCGTCGAGGTACAGGAGATCGAAGGCGTGGTAGCGCACGCGCGCGCTGCGCTTAGGGCCGAGCTCGCGCCTGAGCTGCTGAAAATCGGGCAGGCCGCCGCTGCCGTACACCACCGCTTCGCCGTCGACGATCAAGCTGTTCGCTTTCAGCCGGCGCGCGCTTGCGGCAATCGACGAGAACTGCTCGGTCCAGTCGAGCCCGGTGCGCGAATAGACCTTGATATCCCCACCATCGCGATGCAGTTGCGCGCGGTAGCCGTCGGCCTTGATCTCGTAGACCCAGCCGGCCCCGCGCGGTGGACTCTCGCGCAGCGTGGGGTCGCAGGGCTCGATGTAACCTGGAATAGCGGCTTTGCAGGCGCCGGGGACGCCCGATACTCCCGAACGAGACTGACGCAACGCCACGGCACACATGCGGACTCAACGCGCCGAGGCCGATTCGTTCCGTGAAGCACTGCCAGACGACATCTGCGGTCGCTCGGAAGGAAGCCGCAGCGCGTCCGTTGGTCGGAAACGCATGCGACGGCCGGGCCAATGTGGGCGGTTCAGACGCAGCGAGCCCGACTGTGAGCGGCCCCAACGGATCCGGACGGCTATGGATCGGGCACCGCTACACTGGGATCGTCGGCGCGGACCGAAGTCTGCAACTGGCCTGGATCCACGTTTTTGCGCTTGGCCCATTCCACGAGGTTCTGCGGCCGGTAGGACGGATCGGCCCGCCATCGTTTGAAGACATTGGCGTCGATGGTCTCGTTGACGTTGGTGTGAGTTCCGTCGTCGCGCACGTCCGGCGCCGCGCCAATGGTCCGGTAAAATGGCCGTGGAGAAATGATTCGGTAGGCGCCGTACATGAAATCCCCGTATGAGTTCTTGATGTTCGCGGTGACGTTGTCGCCGTCCAGATCGACTTCCGACCGGAACGCCAGCCCCTGCGACTCCGCTTTCTTCATCAGCCAGCGCAGCGGAGGCTGCGCGAGCAGATCGGTTTCGTAGCCGCCGCCGACGTTGGCGTGCGCGCCCACGAACCAACGCTGTTCGACGCTCGAAAGCGGTCGCGGCTTGGCAGTGCTGCGATGGACGTCCCAGATCGTAGGAGCGAACTTGGCGCGATGCTCATCGACGGCGAGCGCGTGATAGCCGTTCTGGATAGGAAGACGCAGTCCCGTCTGCAGATAGTCGAACTGCGAACTGCTGATCCCGGTGAAGTCGCCCGCCGCGATGCCTATCGAGCCGACGGTATCCCACACGCCGACCACCTTGACGTTTACGGGCCGCGCGTATTTGAGCAGCCACTTCTCCTGGGGAGTTATCTTGGCGATATCGCCGGCCGCCTCCTTCTCCTTCAGTTGCCAAATCGTCTCCTCGTCGCCCCTTTTGTAGCGATCGAAAAGCTCGTTTACGCCGATCGGCGAGCCCTGCTGCAGTAGTCCGTCAATGGCGATCAGGCCCGCCAGCGCTCTGGCCGTGTACGCGCCGCGGCTGAAGCCGAAGATGAAGATCTCGTCTCCGTCCCGGTAGTTTTCGATCAGCCACTCGTAGGCCAGGCGGATGTTATCATCGAGTCCTTGCCCGAAGGCTCCGCCCAGAAAACCGTTCACGCCGACGGAATAGTAGATCAATTGAGGCTTGCCGTCCTTGCCCGTCGGCGCGCACAGAGAGCGCATGCGCCACACGTTCGTGTTGGTGTCGACGCTGTTCCACGTACCGTCGAGAAAGACAGCCAGGCGCTTCTGCTGCTGATCTGCGCCGGCGAGGTTCGACTGGTTGCCGCCCTTCTCCCCCGGACGGCCGATGAAGACGCCGATGGCGATCATCACGGCGACTACGGCCAGGAGAATGATCGAATGCGCGATCCGCCAGATACCGTGCCAAACCTTCATGCCTCACCTCCGAATCGCCCTGGGATGGCTTGAATGGAACTCAATCGGCCAGCGGGGCTTGCCGTCAAGCCCGTCGCCGGGATTCGCGAACGGATACACAGTTGCGCGCATTGAGCGTGGAGCTTGGACTTGGCGCGTTTCCGGAGGGCAGGGAAAGCTTCACGTGGCTGCAGACGGCATCGATCCGCGCAGGGAGGGCGCCGACGAGCGGCCAGCGCTCACCGCTGGAGCGGCTCGATGAAGAGCGACCAGTAATACTCGGCAGCCGCTTCCTGCGAGAGCTTGCGGTCTTCCACCGAACCGTAGGACGCCAGCCCCAGAGCCTTCAGAAAGAGACCGCCGTCGTCCGCCTCGACCGAAAGGCTCTCGTTCATGCTCCCGTCGCTGGCCTGATCATTGTGTGAAAAGGAGATGCCGCGTCCGAACGCCCCGCCGAAGCTGATCTTGCACCGACCGATCGCCTTTCCGTTCTTGTACACGACGGCGGTGAACCGATCGGAGTCGATGCGGCGGTAGTTGACTTCGATGCCGTCGTTCCTCTCTGCCAACTCTGTCAAAGATGTCTCGAAGAATTCCGCCAGGAAATCGAAGCTTTCGTGCAGGAAGCGGTCCCGATCGGCTTCGGTGAACGTCTTCTTTAGCCGCAGATTGCTGGACCGCGGCTTGGCACCCGAGACGGCTGCCGAGGTCGGAGCTGGAGAGGCTTTCGGCGCGTTGGTATTGGCGGTCGCTTTGGCCGGCAAGGCGGCTCGAATTTGCTTGACGACATCGAGGAATGCCTCGTCGACATCGGACCAGGCCTTGATCGGCTTTCCGTCCTTCGGTGCAGCCAAAAGCTTCCCGAACGGAGCCGAGTGCCAATCGCAATGTCTCAAGATAACGGGAATCACGCGGGCCTCGCGTGCTTCGTGACGCTGCATGGCGCGTTGCATCTCGACATCGTAGCAGTATGAGGACGCGAGGAAGTCCGCTGACACCAGCAGGAGGATGACGTCTGCTGCGTTCAGGTTGGCGTCGATGCTGTGGTCGACCTCGTCGCCGGCCTTGATGCGCCGATCATGCCACGCATCGATCAGCCCCTGCTTTTTCAACATGGCGAGATGCGTTTCCAACCGGTCCCGCAGGTCTTCGTCCTTGTGCGAGTACGAGAAAAATACGGTAGCCAATTCACTCTCTCCAGCCGCGGGAAGCGCGAAGCATCAGCTCTCGCGCCTGAGATCCGTCCGATTGCACCTGGGGCAGTGGATTTGCGAAAGAGGCTGCCTCCGCCGCTGCGCTTTCCGAACCTCGTCGGGCGTCAGTTCCTCGTAGTTAAAGCGATTTCCGCAATTCAAGCAGGTCCACGTGACCAGCCTCGGCATTACAACCTCCGCTCATATATATTTTTATTCGAATCTGGCGCCAGATAAGAAGCGCAAAGGCCGATTTCAAGTTGGCAATTATCGGCGGAAGCCGACACCCTGGCTCGATCAGATCGGCTTCACCATCCTGAATTCAACGGACAGGGCGGCGATCTCGCTGCTCCCTTCGTTCGACCCGGCGCTTGAGTAGGGGGCGCCTGTTCCGGACAGCGAGAGCTCCGGTCATCGGGATGGCGCTGAGGATGAACTCTGATTCCGAGATAGGCCGTTGGCTGTCTCGCGAGCACTAGTTCTGAATAGCGGGTCGTGAGACCTTTGGCTATCCGCGACAGGCGCCGTAGTTCAACGGCCGGCGACGGTCTCTCGACGGTCAATGGGCTATCAGGACTATCGTTCCCTCCGAACTTGAGGGTCCGCCATTCCTTCGTAGCTTTGTCCCTTGGGAGCAGATCTGGCGGGTTCGGTCGGCCACCGAAGGAGGCTCCGGACCCCCAGACCACAGGACCTGCTGGATCTCAGACCTGGCGGGTTACGCGGTAGCCGCCGCTCGCCCAGCCCCGGCGATCCGGTATTCGACATCTCCGGAGGGAAGCGGTTCGGTTTTCAGGAAACCAAGCTCCACCAGCCGCGCCACGATCTCATGGTCGAACATCGGCGGGCTGACCCAGGATTCGCCGAGGAGCCTTCTCAGAAAATCACGTTCCAGATTTGATCAGCTCCATCTCGATCTCCGCTCGTCCAGAACAACGCCGCCCAGCCGGGAACGAAGCCATCCGTCGTCCGGTTGATCCAGAAGACAACATCCAGGAGGTCAACATGGCCATGGAAAATCGCGAGACGTTCAGTCTCATCGGAAGCGACAAGGTCGAAGGCACGAACGTGTACGGGGCCGGCGGCGAAAAGGTCGGCTACATCGAGCGCGTCATGATCGACAAGGTCAGCGGCAAGTTATCGTATGCGGTGCTCAGCTTCGGCGGCCTGCTCGGCATCGGCGACGATCACTATCCGCTGCCCTGGCAGGCGCTGAAATACGACACCAACCTCGGCGGCTACGTCACCGGCATCACCCAGGACCAGCTCCGCGGCGCCCCCAAATACGCCGACGAGAGCAGTTGGAATTGGAGCGACCCCGCGACCACGCGCTCCGTGAACGCCTACTACGGTGTGCCGGTGGCCTGAGGCTTGAAAGTGGGTAATGCCGTTCGTGTTCTGGTCGTGGAGGATGAAGCGCTGATCTGCAGCTTCATCGAGGACGCCTTGCTCGACGGCGGTCTCGAGGCCTGCTCGGTCTCTTCGGGGGAGGCGGCCCTGTCCACCTTCTCCGATGGCCGCAAGGGGTGTCGGGCCCTGCAGACGGACGTCAATCTGGGTGATGGCATCACGGGTTGGGAGCTGGCGCGGCGGATCAGGGAAATCACGCCCGGCTTTCCCGTGATTTACATGACGAGCGCCAGTGCCCCGGATTGGAAATCGCAGGGCGTTGACGGTAGCGTCCTAATCGAGAAGCCCTTTGCGCCAGCGCAATTGGCTGCCGCCGTGTCGCAGCTGCTCGATACGGCGGCTTAGCCGGGTTGAATCCCTGTTCGAGCCTGCAACGCTGGCTATGCGTTGGCCCTGGATGCAGCCGCGGCGCGAGCCGCTGCTACCGCCATCCAGTCCCGCAGCAGGCCTCTGTCCTCCCTCGAAAAGGATGCGCGCCGCTTGAGATCTTCCAGCGTCTCGCCGGGATGGCATCGCTCGAAATCCTCACGGATCAGCGACTCGAGGTAGGTTCGATCCTCGGTGCCTGAAACGAAATGCTGGCGCGAATCGGTCCTCATGGTCGTGCCTCGGCGCACGCAGTCGAAGGCGGACCCGGATGCGGCACAACGGCAGGAACGATCGTTGGTTCACGAACAAAAACCGGTTCGGATTGACGCTGACCGCGTCAATGCCGCTGAGAGGCCCGTGGATCGTTGCGACCGCGGCCGCCATGAGGACGCTCGGCTGCTGAATTCGGGTAGGCTCACTCCTGCTTCGGTATTCGCCCCTTGCCGCCGCACTTCGTGCAGGGGCCAGGAAAGATCCTGCGACCGGGTTCGGTCTCGCGCGCCGGCTGGTGCCCGGCGCCATCGCAGGCGTCGCATTTGACCTCGGCGGAGCCGACATTCCTCATGCCTCGCCCGGGCCGGCGAAGAGTGTCGCCGGCGGCGTGGTGCGCGGCGGCGGCAGCGGCCGGGTGCTGCCGCCCGGTTTGCTTTTGGCGTCGTACCTTTTGGCCAAATCGAGCAGTCGTCTTCGTGTGAACGGGTCCGCCTTCTCCGCCAGATCGCGCGCCCGCTGCGCGAAGCCGCTGTAGAACTCTTCCATGACGCCACCCCACAACATCACCGAAGCTGGATTTGATTGCGTGGCGCGGTTCGCGTCAAGAGCTCGCTTGTGTCTGCGCTGCGATCGGCAATAGTCTAACCGCGGCAGGGGAAGCCAGATGTCGCTGCTGCATCCGATCCGGAAGCCGTGCCCGCACTGCGGGCGGCCAATGAAGCTTGTGCGCGACGAGACGGCCAGAGGCGGGGAGCGCTACGTCTGCCGCGACTGCGACGACGATCCGCTGCACGACCCCGATGCCCGGAAGTGGATGGAGGGCCCGCTGCGGCCGCCGGCCAAATAGCGGGAACAAATCAGCCTGAGCCGGTGATCCGGATTCGCAAAGCCATAACTGGCAAGTTCGTCGCGGGCGCACCAACTTCCCAGCTCAGGTGTCCAGAAGCGGGGAACGAGATGTCAACGGTTGCAAACCTGCTTGCGCGGAAGCAGGCGCTCACGGAGCGGCTGGAGAGCGATCCCGGGCCAAACGAGCGGGAGGAAATCCAGGCGCTGCTCGCCCAGATCGAGACGGCGCTGAACCTGCTCGATCCGAGAGATGCCCGTCCGAGCGACGAGTGAACCGAAGCCGCCGCCCGTCAGAGCGTGCTCAGATCGTCCGGCACCTCGCCGAACTTCCGGATGACCTTGGCGTCGCCGAAGTCGCCGCTGGATGGGTCTCCGGTCCGCGAGAAGGCGACCGCGCCGGCGCAGCCGGGTTTCCGCGACAGCGCTTCGGCGCGCATGACGGCGGCGTTGGCGCTCAGGCACTCCACCGCCTCGCCAGGCGCGAGCCCGTCGTCTGCCATGACGAACGGCAGTGCCACATAGTAGGTGACGTCCATCGCTACTCCTTGCGATCGCGCGGCGCGACGTAGCGGCCGCGCACATAACCGTTCGACACCGCGCCCTTGAGCTCGTCGACCTCGGACTCGAGGAAGTCGACCGCGACGAGCAGCGCCTTCACCGCCCCCGGGCGTCCCCTCCGCAGGCCTCGATCGCCTGGTCGGCGACGAACTCGAGATCGCCCTTGGCGGGCGCGAACGGTTGGGGTGCAGCGGGCATGGCGACATGTTCCCTTTCCGTTCTCGCAGAGTCAAGGGTCGGCGGCGGATTCCTCCGGCGCGGCCCGTAGGATCCGGCATGAATCTCGACCAGGCGACCCATACCTGTCGGAACTGGCGCCCGCCGTTCGTCTTGAATCCAGGCCGCCGCGACCGGAGTTCTGCGTTCATGGCCCCGCGCGCCAACTGGAAAGGCTTCCTGCGTCTGTCCCTCGTCACCTGTCCCGTGGCGCTGTATCCGGCGACATCGGACAGCGAGAAGATCTCGTTCAACCAGCTCAATCGGCAGACCGGTCACCGCATCAAGTACCTCAAGGTCGACGCCGACACCGGCGACGAGGTGCCCAACGAAGATATCGTCAAGGGCTACCAGCTCGAGAAGGACCAGTTCATCGAGGTCACCAAGGAGGAGCTCGAGGAAATCGCGCTGGAGTCCACGCGCACCATCGAGATCGACGAGTTCGTCGACAGGACCGACATTGATCCGCGCTACCTGATCCGGCCCTACTACGTGCGTCCGGACGGCAAGGTCGGCCACGACGCCTTCGCCGTGATCCGCGAGACCATCCGCGAGATGGACAAGGTCGCGATCGGCCGTGTGGTGCTGACCAACCGCGAGCACATCATCGCGCTCGAGCCGATGGACAAGGGCCTCGTCGGCACGCTGCTGCGCTATCCTTACGAGGTGCGCAGCGAGCAGGAATACTTTGAAGAGATCCAGGACGTGAAGGTCACCAAGGACATGCTGGACCTGGCGAAGCACATCGTGAACCAGAAGGCGGGGCGGTTCGATCCGGAGAAGTTCGAGGACCACTATGAGACCGCGCTCGTCGACCTCATCAACCAGAAGCGCGCGGGCAAGACGATCAGGCCGAAGGAGCGACCCAAGGGCGAGAATGTGGTCGATCTGATGGAGGCGCTGCGAAAGAGCGTGGGAAGCGCTGCGGCCGAGGCCAAGGTCGAGACCAAAGCGGCCCCGAAGAAGACGGCCAAGACGCCGCGCAAGGCGGCGGCCGGCCAGAAGGAGATGCTGATGCCGATCGCCGGGAAGAAGCCGGCGAAGGAGACCGCGGCGAAGAAGCCGGCGGGCAGGTCGCAGCGGAAGTCCGCGTGAGTGGCAGACCAACGCATGGCGGGCGCCGTCCCGCAGATTGGACACCCGAGGAGCAACGCATGACCCCACTTTTCCCAGAGGAATTGTCAGCCAGGTTGATCGACCGCAGTCCGTTCGTGGCCATAGGCGACATGACACCCCCCCGAGATCCGGATGAAGACGGAGACGACGAGGACGAGGACGAAGAGGAAGGCGACGAGAACGAAGGTGCCGAAGAACCGCCGGTGGTGCGGGAGCCTGACGAAGGCTAGAGCACGATGCTCCGGGACCGGGCGGCAGCGGCAGCCTCATTTCGCAGCACGAGCCGCATCCTGCTTCGACGAATGTAATTGGCCGACCGGAGCGCGGGATGGAACGAACCGGCCCGTCAGACGTCGATTCCCTGCCTCTGGCACCCTACTCCCCAAAGCCCCAAGCCGGAGGAAAACCTACCACCTAGGTTGGCGGTCCTGATGCGCGGACCAGTTTGGCGCCAAGGACCGTTTGCGACCGACGGAGGGAGCAAATGAGCAACCACATATCCGAACGGAGGCCGCCGACCGCGGCGGAACGGGAGGCTCACAAGGTCTTTCGGAAGGCGGAGGTAAAGGTGGCGCTGTCCGAGCGTGAGCGCGCCCAGCAGGCCTTCCACGCCAACCGCGAGCGGCTGAAGGCGGAACGTCTGGCTCGCGAGGCGGCGGCGAATCCGGAAGCGGGACGGAAGCGCAAACCTGAGAGATGACTTGTCGGGACGGGAATCCTACGGGGCGCCGGCCACCTGCCGTTTACGTTGTCCAGCTACGATATCGGGAGCATGGGCAACGATTACCAACCCGAGAGCGAGGCGATAGCGGCCATGAAGCTCGCGATCGCGGCCGATGGGCTGGAGCGGCAACGCTTGATCAACTTGGCGATGGCCTGGCAGGAGCTCGCCCGCATGCGGGCGCCCCCGACGTCCGGCGGCGCCGACGAGGCGGCCTAGGCGAAGTCTGGCGGGCACTCCGGACAGCTATCGCCGATCGAGTCCAGCATTTCTGCGATCGCCACGGACGCTGCCTCCAGCGAGACGCCAGGCGGCGGATCCCGGCGGGCGATGTCGAAGGCGCGTTCGCGCGCATGCGGGTCGGCCAGGTCCTGCATCCAGCCGTGCTCCTCGCATTCTCGGATGGCGCCGGCCTCCTGCAGCACGGAGATCGCCCAACCGCGCAGCGTTCGGATCGCCGGCCGTGTTTCCTTCGCCATCAGCATCGAGACCACTCCTGCCTGGACGAATCCTTCCGCCCGCCTGCTCGTTCCGGGCGCTTAGCACGGAGCAGGGATTCGCCATCGGCAGGGCTCGCGCTTGTCCACGTGTTCCGCGTACCTGTGCAACACTTGAAGAAGCTCGCACGAAGCGGCCGTAAAAAAGCCGATACATAAACGATGGCGCGGCTGGGTTCGCGGCTTCCTCTCGGGACCACGAGGGGCGAGATCGTCGCTTACGCCAGGCCACGCGCGCTCGAAGAGAGCGCCAAATTCATAGGGAGATACGGGAAGTTCTGGACTCTATCGGCGATACCCGTCCAGACCGTTCTCCCGAAAATTCTTGACCCGGCCGGCGTGCGTTGGGAGTCTCTCTTGAATAGCCGCGCATTCAGGGGGTCTATCTCACTCGGAAATGGCTGTCTGGCGGAGGCGATGAATGAGCAATGCCCTCGTCGTTCACAAGAATCATCTACCGAAAGCTGTCCTTGGTCTTCGGGCCGCTCAATACGTCCGAATGTCTACGGACCGGCAGCAGTATTCGATACAAAATCAGGCTGCTGTGATCGCGGCCTACGCTCACGCCCATAACTTCACGCTCGTACGGACCTATAAGGATGAGGGTGAGAGCGGACTATTGATTAAAAATAGAGCCGGTCTCCTACAATTGCTTGAGGACGTTGAAGGCGGACAGACCGACTTTGGTCATCTCCTGGTGTACGACGTAAGTCGATGGGGACGCTTCCAGGACGTCGACGAAAGCGCATATTACGAGTTCATGTGTAAGCGCGCCGGCATCAAGATCGCCTATTGCGCCGAACAATTCGATAATGACGGCAGCATGCTGGCGAGCATCGTCAAAAACATCAAACGAGTGATGGCAGCCGAATACAGTCGGGAGCTGTCGGCGAAGGTATACGCAGGCCAGTGCCGATTCGCTCGCCTCGGCTACAAGCCTTGCGGCGTGGCTGGATATGGGCTGGTACGAGAGCTTGTCGACGAGAAGGATCAATCAAAGGGGGTGATGAAGAGTGGCGACCGTAAATATCTCACGACCGATCACATCCGAGTCCGGCCGGGCGATACGAAGGAGATTGCCGTCGTCAGGTGGATATTTGAACGTTTCCTGGAAGTAAAGTGTGAGACAGTTGTTGCCTGGGAGCTGAACAAAGCGAAGGTGCCCACGAGGCCAGGCAAGCCGTGGACGCGAGTGATGATTGGTGCCATTCTTAGAGACGAAAGTTACATCGGGAATCTTGTATTCAATCGGCGATCATGGAAGCTTCGCCAAACTCGCACGTACAATCCTCCCGAACAGTGGATCAGAAGTGAAGGTTGCATCGAACCAATCGTCGATCGCGATATCTTTGTAACAGCCAATAAACTCATCAGAGAGCGTCGCGTCGATCTTACCGATGAAGAGATGCTCCTGCGGTTACGCAAGACGCTGCTCAAGGAAGGACGTCTTAGCATTAACATCATCGACCGGACGCCGGGCTTGCCCTGTGTGGCGACCTGCCAAACGCATTTTGGCAGCATGCGGAATCTCTATCGGCTGCTCGGGTATACTCCGAAGCGGAACTACGAATTTCTTGACTCTCGTGGGATTTGGTCCGAGCAGAAGACAATGCTTGCCTCTCGAATTGGTACTGCAATTAGAAAGGCCGGTGGTCGGACGAGCACAGGCGGGTGGACAGACTCAATGCGCGTGAACGGATCAACCTATATATCCGTCAGAGCAGCGCGCTGGACTCCTGGGAAGTTGGAGAGTCATTCTCCACATTGGACGATCCAGTGTGACGCACACGTACCCGCTGGATGGATCGCCGCGATCAGGCTGTCTTCGCACAATCAGGCCGTGCTTGACTACGTTCTGATGCCAACCGATGGCACTGTGAAGCGGACTATCAGGTTTTCGGAGGCCGCTCGCGAACGCCGCGCAATAATGTGCTTCAAGACGCCCGATGCGCTTGTTCGAGCAATCACCCGGCGACTAGCCAAGAAAGTCCGTGTTTCCCGAGCCAAGTCATCGCAACCGAGCAGACGAGTGAAATCAAGCCGCCCAAAAACCAAGAACGTCGGCGTCCGGCATTGATGGAGCGCAGATACAGGAATGCTCCTAGTAGCTTCCCGTAGTTCCTCCTGAAGTCTCCATTGAGCTTGGCAATCTTTGATAGGTCTGAAGACGTATCGTATTCATGGGTCACGATGCTGGCTCCCGGTGGCGGCTACCAGCACCCTATTAACCACTGTTTTGCCCGACGCCGCAAGTTAAATTCTGCTTACCAGAAATTTGTGAAGTGCTGGTCAGCGCTATTCAAGCCGGAGACCACCCCTAGCCTCAGCGTCTTCACGTCCACTCGTTTTCCGGCAGCGAGCCGGGCTGCGGCTTCAACTCCTCGCGACCAGCCTCGACGATAGCGATCTCGTCTTCAACGGACTGAACTGACTTGGAAGCATCGCGATATCCTCCTGATCGCGGCTGACACGATTCATCGGCTCTGCGAGCACGGCCCGAGCCCGTCTTGGCGTCGCGAAGTTCGCGGCATCGATTGCGGCCGGTTCGCCGGCGGGCTCTGGCGAATGTCCGGGCACCGGCGGTCCAGCACGCCCTGCGCAACCACGTCTTTGACGCTCGCAGTCTCTCCCGAATAGTGGTTTCGGCTAGCTGAACTCAGTCGAACCGCCGCGGTACGGACTCGTGTATGCCAAGTGGTGTGGGAAGGCGGGCATCGCGAGACGTCCCCCTGTCCCGATCAATCAAAGCACAAATTGCGGGCTAACCAGTCGGGGCTTTTTCGGCAGCGCCGCACCACGACTATGTAGGACGGACGCACTGATTCCCTAAAGGAGCTCTAGTCGCGAGCCACCGAAGGCGCGTCGTCGTGCTTGAGGTGTCGCTTCCGGATGTTGTAACTCACCAGCCAGATCACGCCGACCGCGATGGGCACGAAGGCTGCGGTTAGGAACGAGGGCTCTACATGCAGTCCGACGTCGTGCGCGCCCTTGGCCAGATAGCCAAACAGGCTGACCACGTAATATCCGATCGCCCCGACCGACAATCCTTCGACCGTGCACTGCATCCGAAGTTGCTGCCTCGCGCGCTCGTTGATAGCGTGCAAGAGGTCACGATTCTGTTGTTCAATTTCGACGTCGACACGGGTTCGCAACAGATCGGCGGCACGCGCGAGCTTGACCGAGAGGGTCGCCTGACGATCCTCCACGGTCGCGCAAGTTCGCATCGCAGGCGCCATGCGGCGCGCCAGAAACGACGACCAGGTCGGATAGCCCGAGACGTCGTTGCCCTCGATGATTGACAATCGCGATTGGACCAGCTCGTTATAGGCCCTGCTGGCCCCGAAGCGAAACAGGCTGGCGGTCGCGCCTCTTTCGAAGGAGGCGGCCAACGCCGTCAGCTCGGCAAGCAGATGGTTGTTGAATTGCAGCCCCGCACCGCTTTGCATTTTTTCGAGGGCATCGACAAGACGGCGGTCGATGCGATCAACAGACGGTGCAAGCTCAAGGGCCGCCGACAACCCAAGCAGCGCCAAAGGACGGTAGGTCTCTATTTCCAGGAGCCGTTGCACCAGCGCTCCGAGATCATGCGACGTCAACCCGAGGTCGCAGACGAGGATTTTCGTGAAGCCTTTTTCGTCCACGCGGAAGTCTGAGGCGGCAACGCCTGCACCGCTCTTTGTGGCAACCATCGCCAGGCTATTCTTGTCAAAAATCTGTTCGGCCCGCTTGGTCGGCGAGGCCTCCTGCTCCACTTCTAACCTGATGGCGACCAGCAATTGTCCGGACTGCCGCAACGCGCGGATCAACGATCGGACGGCATCATCAACTTTGCCGACTTGGTGAGCGGCAGGACGATTTGCGTTAGTCCAGAACCAGGTGAATGTCGTAAATTCCGCATGCTGCTCCCAGCGTAGCGTCGCGGGACCGATGACAATCTGATGATGTTTCGCCGATTGCGCAGGCGGCGGAAGATTGCGGTCTACGCAGAAATCGATAAAGCGGCAGCGATCGCTTGCGGCCGCCTCGCCCTGCGCAAGAAAAGCCAAGTGGATCACGCTGAATGGCGAAGCAAGGCGCGTGAAAGGGCGCGCGTGCACTTCGCCGAGCACGGCGTCGCGTTGCGGATGTGGCGTGAAGGTTCGCAGATCCAGTTCATCGATCATGTATTGACGCCTCGCTTCAAAGTGAGCAAGCAACCGTCAGCCTTGACGCGGGAGGCATTGGCGGTGCTGGAAAACGGGTGCGCGGCAAGGCGCCAATCAACTCACGTTGACGATCGATACCGAGGTCGCCTTCAGCTCGAGAAAGAGGTTTTGAGCGAGCAGGATCATGCCGAGCAGATTGAGCCGGAACAGCCTTATCCCGCTTTCGGCTGACCCCGTCAAAGACGTCTGCGGGGTACGGTCCGGTGGCAAAATGCCGGGATTGAGGACCAATGTTTGTAGCGATCGCGAACAAGCCGTTTCCGACATCGGGGGTAGCGTGCGACACCGTCCGACCAACGCCTTGATCGATCTAGACATAGTTGTCTGTCTCCGAATCCCACGGATATCGCCCGCCACCGAAGGATTGCCGCGCGCAAATGAAGATACGCCGGCCATCTTTTGAAGACAGGTTTCCAGCCGCATGACCGATGGCAAGCAAGAGCATCTTCCGCTTCTCCCAGCGGGGTGCAGACAGTCGACCTCGAGTGCGGCAACCGCATTGTCGATTGACAGATCGATGACCAAGCGCAACTCCCATCTTGTTGCTGACGCCCAACTTTCTGGCGCGGAGAGCCGGTGCAGGATTTGGGCCAGCACTGGAGAAGGGGCCGGCTCGCGTGTTTTTTGGCGCAATGGGGTGTTCGAAGACAGTCGGAGGCGGGTTTCAGACATGAAGCGTGCTTGCATTCTGACAAGAATGCGCTCGTGATCAGGCCACAGGGAATTGCCTGTTTCGGCAAGATGATGGTTCGCCCGGCCGCTGCCATTGTCGGGGGGGGACGCTGTGGTCGGATTTGTCGATGCAGTGTCCGGAGAGTGACCGCGCCCGGACCGGGGCAAGGCCTAGCGATGGGCTCATAACGTCACATCGAGTGAGGTTATCGCCTTCTACACACCAAGTAGTTTTTCTCTCCTCTACCCTGGCTCGCTACGACGGCTGAATACTTGTTGAACTGATCCATTCGCTGCCTTTCCTATCTATCCTCGTCGCTGATCGCCTGCCGCGATTGGCGCTCGACGGGTACGATCGTGGCAAGCACTTCAATCCATTCGGAAGCGTTCTCGCGTGGCGCGCGCATGCTGCGCGCCGCGTTGGGTCCCGCGATAACAGCTTCCTCGAAGACGTCAGCACTCCGACGTTGAGGTCGACATCACGCTCCAGGCCCATCGCCTCGGATGCGCATGCCTGTCACCGCGATCAGCCCGAACAAGGTATGGTAGGTCGATTGGCGCACGCCGTCGGCTGGCATAGCCAGCGTTGCCGTCAACAACGCATCGATCTTCGCTGTAGACATAGGGCTTGCCGCGCTTCCAACGGGCAGCATGCCGACAGGAAGATGGAAGTTGAAGAGTATTTGGGCGGAAGCCGGCTGTACCGGCGGTTGAGCAATGCCACGCGCCGTGCCGAACGAGCCTCTCTTGGAAGAGACGAGCGGCATAGCACTCGGCGAGCTAAGTCGGCATAGTTCGCCGGGCCTCATAAACATCGCCCCTCACGACCAGAGCCTACAGCGTCGGTTCGAACTGGCAGTGCACGAGCATCTCGGACACGGACGCGTTGTTCGGCAGCATGAGTGCGGTTTCCACCAGGCGGGCGATGTCACCTGGCTGGCTCATCTCGTGGCGAGGGATCTCGTCGTCGTTCAGCGTCATGTCGGTGGCAACGTAGCCCGGGCAAATCACCGTTGCACGAATGCCGGCCGCGCGTCCTTCCCGGCGAATGCCGTGGGTGAGTGCGACCACCGCGAATTTGGTCATGGCGTAGCCGACATTGCTGCCCACGCGCTTGCCGGCGAGGGAGCCCAGATTGACCACCCTGCCGTGGCCACACACGGCAAGATGAGGCAGAGTGGCCCTGACGAGGCGCAGAGGGCCCTTCACGTTAACGCGCCACATGTCGTCGAGGTCGTCCTCGCCCTCGTCGCAGACGCGAACTTTCGGGTTGATCCCCGCCGCATTGATAATGGCATCGACGCCGCCCCATCGTGCGACCGTGGCATTGACCCACGCGATCGGGCTCGCGGCATCTTCCGCGTCATAGCGATGCGTCATGAGGCGATCGCTTTCCGCAAGACGGCTCGCATCGCGAAGCCCCGCCGATATACGGAAGCCCGACGACAGCAGCCGGTCGACGACGGCGCGTCCGATGCCGCGCGAAGCTCCCGAGACCATGACGATCCGATTGCCGACCTCCAACATCCGAGTCCGTCTCCTATAAGTGAGCCAGGTGCATCACGAAATGTAAGGGGACGCGACCGATAGCAAGTAAGAGCAATTCGCTCTGCCGGCATCGGGCGTGCTTATGGCTGGCAGACCGGCGCATCCGGCCGGGATATTGGATGCCCTTATGAGGGCAGAACAAATCTGCTGTATGCCTACATCGGCCCATGCACGTAGCTTTCCGCCGCCTGGCTGCCTGCAAAAGAGCCCCCGCAGATGGGATTTTCGGACTATCGAACGGTATTGGTGACGGGCGCGTCCTCGGGTATCGGGGCTGCGACGATTCGGCGGCTCTGCGCCGAGGGGCTCGAGGTTCATGCGCTGGGGCGAGACCATCGGCGCTTGGCGAGGCTCTCGGCTGAGACGGGCTGTCGACTATGCGCGCTCGATCTGAACGATCTCGCCGCCCTGACGCGGCTTGGGGGCTCGGCCGAGTTCGACGTCCTCGTCAATAGTGCCGGTCAGTCGCGGCGCAGCAATATCCTGGATACTGCACCGGACGACGTCGACGCGCTGGTCGACGTCAATCTGCGCGCGGTCCTGCATCTGACGCGCCTCATCGTACCCGGTATGGCACAGCGCAACCGCGGCCACGTGGTCAACATCTCGTCGATCGCCGGCCATTATGCCTTCGGCGAGAATGCAACGACATTCAATTCATCGGCGGCCTATCACGCGACCAAGTCGGGCATTCATTCGCTGTCGCAGCAATTGCGCATCGATCTCTACGGAACCTGCATTCGCGTCACCGAAGTCTCGCCCGGGCGCGTGGCGACGAGCATCTTCCAGAACCAGAATGCCGCCGACAATCCGGATGCCCGCTTCGTCGGCGCGTTCGAGACGCTCCAGTCCGAAGACATCGCGGAAGCCATTGCGTTCGCGGTGGGGGCGCCGGCGCGGATGAACGTCGCGATGATCGAGGTCGTCCCCACGTTCCAGGTCATCGGCGAACTGCGATTCGCCAGCCGATCCGACACCACGCGATTGAGAGAAATGACAAGCGGAGCCGACAATGCCTGAACTTGCAAACCGCCTCAAGACCGTGAAGGTGTCGGCCTCGGCGGCGATGACGGACAAGGCGCGTGAGCTCCGTGACGCAGGTGTGAAGATCGTCGGCCTGTCGTCCGGGGAGCCCGATTTTCCGACGCCGCCGCATGCGATCGAGGCCGCTCATCGGGCGGCGCTTGCCGGCGATACCAAATATCCGGCGCAGCCTGGGACCGCCGCGCTGCGGACCGCGGTTCAGCGCAAGTTCAAGCGCGAGAACAATCTCGACTATGCTCTTGACGAGATCCTGATCGCCAACGGCGGCAAGCAGATCATCTTCAACGCGCTGTTTGCGACCTGCAATTCCGGCGACGAGGTGGTCATTCCGGCGCCGGGCTGGATCACCTATGCGGACATCGTTCTCCTCGCGGAGGCGACGCCGGTCGCTGTGCCCTGTCCGGAGAACAACCGGTTCAAGCTCCGCCCGGCGGACCTCGATGCTGCGATCACGCCGAGGACGAAGTGGTTGATCCTGAATTTTCCCAATAATCCGACGGGTGCGGCATGTACCCGCGAGGAGATGCGTATGATCGCCGACGTCATGTTGAAGTACCCGGACGTGTGGATTCTCACCGACGACATCTATGAGCATCTCACCTATGATGGTTTCGAGTTCTGTACCATCGCCGAGATTGAGCCACGGCTGAAGAACCGCGTCGTGACCGTCAACGGCGCGTCGAAGGCCTACGCCATGACCGGCTGGCGGGTCGGCTATTGCGGAGGTCCTAAGGACCTGATCGCGGCGATGAATAACGTCCATGGCCAGGCGACCGGCGGTATCTGCACCTTGAGCCAGGCGGCGGCGGTTGCGGTCCTGGACGGTCCGCAGGATTTCCTGAAGGAGCGCTCGTCCATCTATCGTGATCGGCGCGATCTCGTGGTCAAGCTTCTGAATCAGATCCCCGGCATCACCTGCCACAAGCCCCAAGGGGCATTCTACGTGTTTCCGAACATCGCCGGCTGCATCGGTAAGACCACGAAGGGTGGGCGGCGGCTGGACACCGATGCCGACTTCATCTCGGCTTTGCTGGAGGAGCAGCATGTTGCTGCGGTGCACGGTGGCGCCTATGGCATGAGCCCGTATTTCCGCATTTCCTACGCGACCGATATCGGATCGCTCAACGAAGGCTGCCGGCGCATCGCAAGCTTCTGCGAAAGCCTGCGCTGAGCGGTATTCGAAATGCAAGGGGGGGCCCCGGACGGTCGGCCAAAGCCATAACCAGCGGCCTTCGCAGATCAAGATTGGAGCAATATGCCGAACCGGTTGTCATAATCGTTCCTGATGCCCCTAAACGAAGATGTTCTTGGTCCTGTAGAATGCCAACGCATAAGCTTTGTTCTAAAGAGGGGTAGTCTTGGTATCGCACAGTCGAGGACGGCCAGCGATGACCACCAGTGACGAGGCGGTGGCGGTTTTGACTGTTGAGGCGCCACCGGTCGCCCGGGAGAGATCGCGCTGGCGCTTGGCGTTGCCCGTCGGGCTTCTCGCCGTGCCGATGTTGGCTTTCCTGACCTATTTCTTCTTCTATCCGGCGCTCGCCCTGCTGTTCTCGAGCATCCAGACGCAGGACAGCCGCGGCATCATCGGCCGCCCGTTCACGCTGGCGCATTACGCACGTCTCATTAATGTCGAACTCTACGCGCGCGTGCTTTGGACGACGCTGCGGATCAGCATCATTACCTCGGCGCTTGCGACGGTGCTCGCCTATCCGGTCGCCCTGGTGATGGTCAAGAGCCGTCCGATGGTCACGCGGGTCATCACCTTGATCGTGATCGCGCCCTTGATCGTCAGCGTGGTCGTTCGTGGATACGGCTGGCAGCTGGTGCTCCAGAACGGCCCGAAGGGGATGTTGAATTGGATCCTGATGACGCTGCATGTCGTCGACGCACCGATATCCGTCCTCTACACCGAAACGGCCGTCGTGATCGGATCGCTGCACGTGTTCTTCCCGATGATGGTTCTGCCGTTGGCGTCCGCGCTTGGCAAGATCGATCCCAACCTGGAGGACGCGGCTCGCATGCTCGGGGCGCCTTGGTGGAAGGTCTTTCTTCGGGTGACACTGCCGTTGAGCATGCCTGGCTTCGTGGCGGGCTTCACCCTGGTATTTTCGCTCACCGCCGGCTCCTTCGTCATTCCTGCGATCCTGGGCGGGGCCTCGGCGGTGATGCTGGGCAATTTGATCGAGCAGCAGATCTTCGTCGTCTACGACTGGCCGTTCGGTGCTGCGATTGCCGTCGTCCTCGTCGGCCTCGTTCTCGCGGTCAATGGCGTCTCGATGTGGCTTCTGGAAGGCCGGCGTCTCAGGAGGCCTGACTGATGGACGAGCGGTTTTCCGGCTTCGGTGCCTTCATCCTCTACTCCATCACGGCCGGCATGATGCTGTTCATCCTGGCGCCGCTGCTCCTCGTCATGGCCGCGTCGGTCTCCGATTCCTATTTCGTGACGTTTCCGCCGCAGGGCTTCACGCTGAAATGGTATGCCAAGGTTCTCCAGGACCGCGACTTCCTCGAAGCGATGCGGCTCAGCATTTTGCTCGCGCTCGGCACGACGGTGGGCTCACTGCTGTTCGGTGTGCCGGCGGCCTTCGCGCTGGTGCGCGGACATTTCGTCGGCCTCGCGGCGATCAAGGGTTTCCTGCTTTCGCCGCTGATATTTCCGGCCCTGATAACGGGCCTGGCGCTGCTCCAGGTGCTCAATAAGCTCGGCTCGACGGACGCACGGCTGAATCTTCTGATCGGGCATATCGTCGTGACCTCGCCCTATGTCATCCGGACAGTGGTTACCAGCCTGCAATTGGTCGACGAGAATCTGGAGGATGCCGCACGCACCCTCGGGGCCAGCCGGCTGCGAACCTTCTGGCGGGTGACGCTGCCGCAGATCGCCTCTGGCGTCGCCGCCGGCGGACTGTTTGCCTTCATGGTTTCGTTCGACAACTACCCTGTCACGATGTGGCTGGCGAACTCCGAATACTCGCCCGTTCCGCTGGTCTTGATGCGGCAGCTCGTCAATGTTTTCGATCCGTCCGTGCCGGCGATGTCGACCATCATCATTCTGATGGCAATGGTCGGCGTCTTGATTTTGGAAAAATTGGTAGGTCTTCGCCGCGCGCTGGCCGCCTGATGTACTCTTGTAGATGGAGATTGGACCATGAGACTGACGCGTAGGACTCTCATCAAGACCGGTGCATCCGCGGTTGCGTTCCCGACCATCATCAGCCGGGCCTGGGCGCAGGACGCCAGGCAGCTGCATGTTGGCGTTTACAACTCCGCCCTGGGCAAACTGATCCAGAAGGAGGTCATTCCCAAGTTCGAAGCCGAGTTCAAATGCCGGGTCTTCACGATCGAGGGCGCCACGCTCTCCAACATCGCCGCGCTTCGCGCAACCCGCGATACGCCGCGGTTCAGCGTCATGATGATGGATGATGTCGGCATCCCCCAGGCCAAGCAGGAGGGCCTGATCGGCAAGCTCGACGCCGATAAGATCCCCAATCTCGCGAAGGTCTATCCGCGATACATCTTCGAGGACGGCTTCGGGGTCGGATTTTCGAGCTCCAGCGCGGCGATGTTCATCAATCCGCAGGTGACGAAGCCACTCAAGAGCTATGAGGAGATCTTCGACGCCAAATATCGCAAGCAGATCCTCCTCAACACGCCGAAGAACACCCAGAGCGTGCTGATGCTCATCGTTGCGGCCTCGCTCGTCACGGGCAAGCCGTTCAAGGAGGCGCAATATTTGGTCGATCAGGGCTGGGACAAGCTGGCGACGCTCAAGCCGAACGTGCTGACGATCTATGACAGTGAGGCGCAGGTGCTCCAGGTCGCCCAGGGGCAGGCGACGATCGGCGGCATCGAATATTCCAAGGCGATCTATCCGCACACCGCGAAGGGTCTGCCGCTCGATATGACCTTCCCGAAGGAAGGCGCGTTTACCGGCATCAACAGCATGACGATTGTCAAGAACGCCCCGGAGCCGGAATTGGGAGCTGCGTTCATCAACCGCATCCTGGATCCAGCCGTTGCCAAGATGCTCTCCGAGCAGACGCTGAGTGCGCCCTCGGTCGGCGGCATCGAGTTCAAGCCTGAGACGGCAAAATACCTCGCTTATCCCGATACGAAGGCAACCGATCTCGGGCTCTTCACGCCGGACTGGAATTTCATCGTCCCGCGCCGCGGTCCCTGGCTGGAGAAATATAACGAGGTGTTCACGAGCTGAGCGGAGTCGTCATGAAGTCTTCTGAAGTCAGGCTTGAGCGCCTCGGCAAGGAATACGGCCGCATGGTCGCGGTCGACAACGTGTCGCTCGCGATCGAGCCCGGGCATATGGTCGCTCTGCTCGGTCCGAGCGGATGCGGCAAGACGACCTGTCTCCGCATGATTGCGGGACTGATCCGCCCGACATCCGGCGACGTCTTCGTCAATGACAAGAGGATGACCGGCGTGCCGGTGCATCGCCGCAACGTCGGGATGCTGTTCCAGAACTATGCCTTGTTCCCTCATCTGACTGTCGAGGAGAACATCGTATTCGGCCTGGAGATGCGCGGGATGTCTAAGGCGGATGCTGCGAGGAAGGTGAGCGAAGCTCTCAGCCTCGTCCAGCTGTCGAACTTCGGAAAGCGCTATCCGGCCCAGCTCTCCGGCGGTCAGCAACAGCGCGTCGCGCTGGGGCGCGCCCTGGTGATCGAGCCGGCAATGCTGCTGCTCGACGAGCCACTCGGGGCGCTCGACAAGGGGCTTCGCGAGAGCATGCAGGTCGAGCTGCGCGCCCTGCAGCGCAGGCTCGGCCTGACCACCATCATGGTGACCCACGATCAGGACGAAGCGCTGACCATGGCTGACAAGATCGTGGTGATGCGCGATGGCAAGCTCGAGCAGGTCGGCTCCGCCACTGAAATCTACCAGCGTCCGGCTTCGAAATTCGTCGCGCAGTTCATCGGCGCCTCAAACCTGTTTGAAGGTCCTGTCGAGCAGCGCAATGGCAGTGGAGCGGTCATTCGCGTGTCGCCCGAATTGAGCCTTCAGGTCGACCAACTTCCAGCATCGGCGAGCAACGCGGTGGTCTCGATCAGGCCCGAGGCGATCATCGTCGAGAGGGCTGGTCAGGTCTCGGCGGCGCAATCTCTGAACAGCGTGATGGCGCGTGTCGACCAGGCGATCTATCGCGGCTTCGTCAGTCACTATTACCTCAGGACGCCGAGTGGCGGACAGATCATCGTGTTCGAGCAGAATCAGTCGCAACAGGCGGGACTCCGATACGCCGTAGGCGAGGAAGTTGTCGCGCGGTGGGACACGCCGAGCAATCATATCATTGCCCGTCACTGATACGCGAGACTGGCGCAGCGGGTGCGGGCAATCGACATCCCTTATACCCGTAGACGAACATCGTCTTGGATCGACTTGGGCTGTTTGGTTAGAAATGGAGACGGCGGCGCCGCAGGCGCTGGACCAATGAGGCCCTTTTGTCGATTAATCAGCCCAGCGCTCCCCTTGTCGGCGCGATCGAGAAAAGCCCGAAGATCAGCCTGATCGGCACGCTTGCGATGCTGGTTGAGGCGCCGGGTGAGTTTGACCTAATTCAACAGGGACGCATCTGGGCGCTCGCGGATGCTGCGTCGTCCTGGCCGAACGTCCAGGAAGCCGTCATCGGCGTCACCAATGTGATGCTGGTATTCGAGCAGCCGCCTGCTGATATCGACATGCTCGCCGCTTCGATCGTCGAGCTGTGGCATCGCTTGCCCGGCCGCAAGGCCGACGGCAAGGTCATTGAAATTCCTGTGGTCTATGGTGGCGAGCTTGGCTTCGACTTGCCGGCGGTCGCGAAGCACACCGGACTGCCCGCGCGCGAGGTGATCAGAATTCATAGCGAGGGCGATTACACGGTCTGCGCCGTCGCGAGCTCGCCGGGGTTCGGTTATCTCCATGGCCTCGATCCGCGCATCCACATGCCGCGCAAATCGGTGCCCTCGCTCAACATGCGCGCGGGTTCGGTGACCATCGGCGGGATGCAGACCGGCGTCGCGGCGCTGTCGAGCCCCAATGGATGGAACGCGATCGGCTGGGCCTCTGTCGCCATGTTCGATCCGCAGCGCGAGCAACCGTCTCTCATGCTGCCGGGGGACCGTGTCAGATTCAGGATCGATCGGATCGAGCTATGATCGAGATCCTCGCCAGCCCCGCCTTCAATACGATCCAGGATCTCGGCCGGCATGGTGCGCGCGGCATCGGTGTGAGCACGTCCGGCGCCATGGATCCCGTCGCACTCGCGGCCGGAAATGCGCTGCTCGGCAATGAGGACGGTGCGGCCGGCATCGAGATCCAGACATTCCCGTTCCGCCTGCGTTTCCAGGAGGACATGACATTTGCGCTCACGGGCGCCGATCACGTTTCGACGCTGGCCGGATCATCCATGCGCCCGTGGTGGTGCAAGCGGGCGAGGGCTGGCGACATTCTCGCGATCGGAACGCCGCGCCGCGGTGCGCGCGTCTACGCGACGTTCGGCGGCGGCCTCGACGTTCCGTGGGTGCTGGGTTCGCGCAGCACGCATCTGCGCGCCGGCTTCGGCGGGCTCGAGGGGCGAAGCTTGCAGACGGGCGACGTCATTCCGGTCGGCAAGCCACCGCAAGAGGCTGCCCGCCGTTTCGACTTCGGCGCCGCGCCGCCGGACGTCGCGATCCCAGGCGCCGGCCCGCGAGATGACGGCGTGCTGCGGATACGTGTCATGCGGGCCGGTGAATATGATCTGTTTTCAGAGGCGATGCAGGCGAGGTTCTGGTCCACTGCGTGGAAGGTCAGCGCCCGGAGCGACCGCGGCGGATACCGCCTCACTGGAGACAAGTTGACATTGGACGCACCGATCGAGATGCGCTCGCATGGCGTCGTGGCCGGCGTCGTGCAGGTGCCGCCGGCCGGCGAGCCGATCATCCAGATGAGCGACGCCAACACGGCCGGCGGCTATCCCAAGATGGCGGCCGTGATTCAGGCCGATCTCTGGCGCCTGGGCCAGGCGGCGCCAGGATCATTCGTCGCCTTCAGGGATGTGAGCTACCAGGAGGCAGTCGCGGCCATGGCCCCCGTCAATGACTATCTCGCCAGCTTGCGGGCTGTCGCGGATCTTTATCGACAGCTTTGAGTGAACGTCAACGAGAACAAGAGCAGGGTGCGAACATGAAAGTCGGCATCAATTCGGACATGGGCGAGGGCTTCGGCAATTATCGCATCTGCGATGACGAGGCGCTGATGGGCATCGTCTCGTCCGCCAACGTGGCGTGCGGCTTCCACGCCGGGGATCCCATGATCATGGATCGCATGGTCCGCTTGGCAAAGCAGAAGGGAGTTGAGGTCGGTGCCCATCCGGGCCTGCCCGACCTGCTCGGATTTGGCCGCCGCGTGATCCAGATGGATGCCGCCGAACTCGAGAAGCATATGGTCTATCAGATCGGCGCCTTGCAGGCGATCGCGGCCAATGCCGGCCACCGCGTGACCCATGTCAGCTTCCATGCCGCGATGGGCAATATGGTCAATGCGGACCCCGGCATGGCTGATGTCGTCGCGCGCGCCATCGCGACCATCAACCGCGATTTCATCGTGTTCTCGCAGCCCGACGCCGAGATCGTGCGCGCCGCGCGCGAGGTCGGCTTGCGCGTCTTGACGTTGTTCCTGGCCGATCGGGCCTATGACGAGAACGCCCATCTGGTGTCACGCAAGCTTCCCAATTCCGTCATCACCTCGCAGGAAGCGGTAGCTGAGCGGGTCAAGCGGTTCCTGGACAGCGGAACGGTGAAGACCATCGAGGGCAAGTCGATCAAGATCGAGGCTCGCTCGATCCTGATCCACAGCGACACGCCTGGATCGGTCGATCTCGCCCGCACGGTTCGCCGTGTGATCGAACGGGGCGGCGGCGAAGTCACGCCTGCAACCGTACTGCTCAATTGAGCGGGTTGCCTGGCGCGAGCGGAAGGATGCGCACGATCGGAGTGCCGTAGCCGACCATGGCGCCGGTTTCCGCAATCACGGCATCGACGATGCCCGCGGTGGGCGCAAGGACGGGTGCATACAATAGCCCGATCTTCACCAGGCCGAGCGTCGCGCCCGCCTCGATGCGCTGGCCGGGCGCGACGAACGGCTTGTCGTGCCAGGGATGGGCCGCACGGAAATGTCCCGCGACATCGGCTTTCGCCATGACGAAATGATCGGCGGCAGGGGCGGTTGCGGCCGCAGGCGATGCAGAGGCTGCCGTGCGGAGCCTTGTGTCCACAACGAGCTTCAGGGTCAGTCCCGGCTCCTCGATCTCGATCGAGTCGACGCCGGAGTTTTCGAGGATCTGCACCAGGCGCGCGATATCGGTTGTCTCTATCGGCATGTTCGGGCCTCCTCGATAAGACGCATATTGGCCCGCAGCCGGTCGAGATAGGCCGACATCTCGCGTTCGGCTGCAAGAGCATCGGTGTAGGCGGTCTGTTCGAACCGCAGCTTACCGCCGAGCCGCGCCTGCCCGACGCGCCACAGGTCGGCCCCGATGACGGTCGCGATCTTCGGATAGCCGCCGGATGTCTGCGCGTCTCGCATCTGAATGATGGGCTGCCCGTTGGGGGGAATCTGGATGACACCCGGAACGATGCCGTGCGAGCGCTTTTCGAGCGACGCTTTCGGCTGCACCGCGGGGCCTTGCAGGCGGTAACCATAGCGATTGCTTTGAGGCGTGATCGTCCAGCTGCTGGACCAGAACAAGTCCTGCGCCGTGGCGTCGAACGCCTCATATTCACCGGCAACGATGACCCTGACGATGGTCTCGTCCGCAGCAGCGTTCGGCCGTGCCAGCGTGATGCCGGCGGGCTCGATCCCGAGCTCGCCAATGGCCGCAGCGGACGCAGCGCAGGGCAGGATGTCGCCCACCTGCAGCGGCCGTCCGTGCAAGCCGCCGAACTCGCCGCGAAACTGTGTGCTGCGCGAGCCCATCACCATCGGCACGTCGATGCCGCCGCTGACGGCCAGATAGCTTCGTGCGCCGTGAGACATCGCCTTGATGTTCAGAATATCTCCGGCGCGCGCGTACGAGCGCCACCACGGCGGAATGGCGCGTCCTGCGATCTCGGCCTCGACGGCGGCGCCGGTGAGCGCAAAAGCCGTGTTCCGATCGAAGCGGAGCCTGAACGGCATCATCGGGATTTCGACGGCGGCGGCATTCTCGTCATTGCCGAGCAGGATGTTGCCGGCGCGCAGCGCGACATCGTCCATCGCACCCGAGGTGCCAACCCCGAAGCGGTACTGGTCGAAGCGCCCGAGATCCTGGATGCTGGCCGGACCCGTGACTGACAGGATCTCGATCAACGGATCACCCGCTCGATCTCGAAACGGATCGTATCGCCCGGCACGAGCGCGGCTGGTGTCGGCCAGGATGGGTCGAAGAAAGTCCAGCTCGTGTGTCCGATAGCGTGCCAGCCGCTGGGGCCGGGAGAGGCGGAGACGCCGGTCTGCGACCCGCCGATCGAAACCGAGCCGCCAGCGGAGCGTTGCAGCGGTGTCTGTCGTCGCGGCATAGTGATGCGCGGATCCATGCCGCCGAGGTAGCAATAGCCGGGATGGCTACCCAGTGCGAACACCGTGTAGAGCGGCGCGGCATGGATGGCCACGACGTCATCGATGGACAGGCTGCAATGATCGGCGACGGACTGGAGCTGCGATCCGATCTCCCCGCCATAGGTGACCGGCAGCGTGATCTCGCGGCCGCCAATGGCGAGGCCTTCCGCCGTCTCCCAGCCGTCGTTGAGAGCGGCGATCAGGGCGTCGAGTTGGCGAGGAGGCGTTGCGAAGGTCAGCATCAGGTTGGTGATGCCTGGAACGGCTTCGCGAATGTCAGGCCATTTCGATGCCGTGGCGGCCAGTGCCCAGATGCGTCGCTGGTGCGGCAGGTCGAACGCCCCGGGGGCCTCGAACAGGAGAGCCGATGTGCCGAGCAGGCTGATCCGCGGCCGGTCGGGCACCGTCATTGTGCGGCCACCTTCGCATTCATCCAGTGTTCGAGATGGTGGATATCGAAGCCGCCACGGCAGAACGTCGGGTCCGAAAGGATCGCCTGGTGCAAGGGCACGTTGGTCCGGATGCCTTCGGCGCGCAGTTCGGACAAGGCGACGCGCGCGCGGGCCAGGGCCTCGTCGCGGGTGCTGCCATGGGCGATCAGCTTGCCGACCAGGGAGTCATAGTGACGCGGTACGGCGGCGCCCGCCGTGATATGGGAGTCGACGCGAATGCCGATGCCGCCGGGCACGTCCCAGCGCGTCACCGTGCCGGGCGAGGGCGTGAAGGTGGCGGGGTCTTCGGCATTGATGCGGAATTCGACGGCATGGCCGACAGGCGCGATGTCGCCTTGCGCGATCCCGAGGTGCTCGCCACGCGCAATTCGAATCTGTTCCTTGACGATGTCGATACCCGTCGTCATCTCGGTGACGGGATGCTCCACCTGGACGCGCGTGTTCATCTCGATGAAGAAGAACTGCCCGTTCTCGTAGAGGAACTCGAACGTGCCGGCGCCGCGATAGCCGATCCGCCGGCAGGCTTCGACGCAGCTCGCGCCGACCTGCTGGATCAGGGCGCGATCGATGCCCGGCGCGGGAGCTTCCTCGACGACCTTCTGGTTCCTGCGCTGGAGCGAGCAGTCGCGGTCGCCGAGCCAGAGATGGTTGTCGTGCTGATCGCACAGCACCTGAATCTCGATATGGCGCGGCTTCTCGAGGAATTTCTCGATATAGACCGCAGCGTTTCCGAAGGCCTTGCCGGCTTCCGCGCGCGTCAGCGCAAGCGCCTCGTCCAGCGCCTCTTCCTTGCGCACGATCCGCATGCCGCGGCCGCCGCCACCGCCGGCGGCCTTGATGATCACGGGATATCCGATGTCCCGCGCGATCGCGCGCACCTCCGCCGGATCATCCGGCAGGGCGCTGTCCGGGCCGGGTACGCAAGGCACACCCGCCAGCCGCATCGCGCGCTTGGCGGCAACCTTGTCGCCCATGGTCCGGATGCATTCCGCGGGAGGGCCGATGAAGGTGAGACTGGCGCGCGCGACCCGATCGGCGAACTCCGCGCTTTCCGAGAGAAACCCGTATCCTGGGTGGATCGCCTGGGCGCCGCTGACCTCGGCCGCGAGCAGGATCGCCGCCACGTTGAGATAGGTGCTGTGCGCCGGAGCCGGTCCGATGCAGAGCGCCTGATCGGCGAGCGCGACATAGCGGGCGTCGCTGTCTGCTTCCGAGTGAATGACGACCGTCTTGAGACCCATGGCCCGACAGGCGCGCTGGATACGGAGCGCGATCTCGCCGCGGTTGGCGATCAGGACCTTGTCGAACATCAGGATGAACCCGCAGGACCGATCCGGAACAGCGCTTGCCCCGCTGCGATCTCGTCACCATTCTCGGCAAAGATCGCAAGCACGACACCGGACGTCTCGGCGGCGATATCGATGAAGGCCTTCATCGCTTCGATCGTGCATATCTTTTGCCCGGCCTCGATCCTCGCGCCGACCTCGACCAGCGGGGGCTCGTCCGGCGCTGCAGACCGGTAGAACACGCCGTGCATCGGCGCGGAGACGACGATATCGGCGGGGCCGCCGGGCGCATGATTGGCGGAGGGAGTTTGCGGATCGCTTCCGCCGGCAGGACGAGCCGGGGCCGGCGGCGCTTCCGCAGCCGGGCGCTTGAGGATGCGGATGCGGGTTCCGTCTTGCGTCAGATCCAGCTCCGCGATGGAGGAGCGGGCAACCAGATCCACGAGTTGTTCGATCTTGGCGAAATCCACGGTCACGCTCCGCGTTGACGGCCTATCGCGCTCGGGCGTCACGCATTACTCAGCCGGCGGCCTGCTCTTCTGCGCGAAATTGAGGCCGCCGACGACTTGCTGGGTCGGCAGGACCTCCATGAAGGCTACGTTCATGCGCGCCGGCGATCCAATCGCAAATGCGATCGAATTGGCGATATCTTCGGGCTGGAGAGCATCATAATCATCGAAGAAGCGGCGCTTGGCTTCAGCCAGATCGCCCAGCAGCCGTCCGAACACTTCGGTCTCGACCCGTGCCGGCGATATCTCGGTGACGCGAACCCTGGTTCCGTAGAGATCAACGCGCAATTGCTGCGACAGGGAGTGAATGCCGGCTTTTGTGGCGTGATACACGGTATTGCCGCCGGCGAAGGCGTAATGGCCGGCAATCGAAGAGATGTTGACGATATGGCCGCGGTCGCGACTTGCCATGCCCCGCACGACGAGGCGCGTCAGGTGCAGGACCGCGCGCAGATTAACGTCGATGAGCGCGTCAATATCCTCCGGCCTGGTATCCAGGATGTTGCCGCGCCGGGACTGGCCGGCATTGTTGATGAGGACATCGAACTCGGCCGACTTCGCAAGCGCATCAAGCGCGTCGAGATCGCTGATATCGACGGCGCAGGGCTGGCATCCGGTCTCCGCGGCCAAGGCGCTCAAGCGAGCGGCGTCGCGGGCCACGGCGTGAACCTGGAGCCCTTCCGCGCTCAGGCGCCGAACCGTCGCGGCCCCAATCCCAGAGGACGCGCCCGTCACCAAGGCCGTTCGATAATCCGAAAATCCCATCCGCGAGGGCTCCTCTGCTACCGTCCGACCCGCTGGTGGCGTCGGCTGTAACGCGAGCGGAGGACGAGTTCAGCACTAGCTATAGGCCCCTCAGGTTCCCGGTGGTAAGAACAATTCCTTCTGATCCCATAGCTTCAGCCTATTGCTGCTGCATTGCTCCTTATCTGGATATCCGGAGACGCCGTATTGGATACGAAACGTTTGGAGGCCTTCATCAAGGTTGTGGATCTCGGCAGCATGACGAGCGCGGCCAAGGTGCTGAATGTCGCGCAGCCGGCGCTGAGTCAGCATATCGCGAGCCTGGAGGCGGACTTCAAGTGCAAGCTGCTCGATCGCAGTGCCCGCGGGGTCAAGCCCACCGAAGCAGGACGAATCCTCTACCGCTATGCCAAGTCGATCCAGCGGCAGATCGAAGAGGCCAGGCGCACCATTCTGGACAGCAAGCCGGAACTAACCGGCAATGTCACAATCGGTCTGGCCCCGCTCAGCTCGGCGGCGTTGCTCGCGACCCCGCTACTGATGCAGGTGCGTGAACGCTATCCCGGCATCGTGCCGCACATCTACGACAGCTCCGGGGTCATGCTCAGCGAGATGATCCTGAAGGGGAGCATGGATATGGCTGTCCTCTACGGCGAACGCCCGGTGACCGGTCTCGACTACAAGCCGCTGATGCGCGAGTACTTTTATCTTGTCGTGCCCCGCAGCATGTATCCGGAGCAGATGCCTGCAGAGGAAGTATCGGCGACGGAGGTCGCGCAATTCGACCTGCTTCTTCCCTATCGGGAATCCTTCCTGCGACAAACGGTCGAGCGCGTCTGCGCCGAGGTGGGACTCCGCCCGCGCATCGTTGCCGAGATCCATTCCCAATCGACTCTATCTTCGGCGATTGCAGCCGGAGTAGGGGCGGCAGTGCTGCCCATCTCGATCGCAAAGGAACTGCCGAACGTCGACGAACTCTGCATTCGGCGGATCAATGCGCCGTCGGCCTGGCAACAGATGTCGCTGTGCATTTCAGATAGCGCTGCGTTGTCCGATGCCGCATTCGCCGTCTACAAGATATTGCTTGAGATCATCGTCAAGACCTGGGGGCCGCCGGATCTCCATCTCGCCCCGGCGACCATCGCCACGGGGGGCTCAACGTCGCCTTTGGACCGGCCGAAGGACGAGCCATAACGAAACACGATGCGGCAATCCCAAAATCTGAATTTGCTGCCCCAAGGCAGTTGGTTATGGAGGTGTAACAGAGACCGCGACCGCAAGGAGGTTATCATGGTGCATGTGATCAGGACATTCGATCGGCCCGCCGCCGAGCTTGTCGAGCGCATCAAGAAGTTTCCTCCGTCCACCCTTCACGAGGCGCAGGGGCGATTGGGTGCGCTGATTTCCCGCATCAAGCCGATCTATTCCGGGATGCGCGCCTGCGGACCGGCGCTGACGGTGAGTTGCCATCCAGGGGACAACATGATGTTGATCACGGCGATTTCGCTGGCCAAGCCGGGCGACGTGCTCGTGGTGAGCGCGGGCGATCATCCCGAGCAGGGCGGCTTTGGCGAGGTGCTGGCGACGGCCTGCGTCGCCAAGGGCATCGTCGGGCTGGTCACTGATGCCGGCGTTCGCGATGGCCTTGCGGTGCGCGACACCGGCTTCAGCGTCTTCTCCTACGGCCTCTGCATGAAGGGCACTGTTAAAGAGACGCTTGGCACCATCAATCAGCCAATCGTCATCGGCGGGATTACGGTTCGTCCCGGCGATATCGTCAGTGCCGACGACGACGGTGTGGTGATCGTGCCCAAGGAGAACATTGCCGACGTTTGCGTCAAGTCGGCGGCGCGCGAGGAGAAGGAGGCCGGCATCATGAAGGCACTCAAGGCCGGCGGTAACATCCTCGAACTCTCCGGCATCGGCAAGGTGCTGGAGTCCAAGGGCTGCACCTTCGCCTGAGCGGTCACGCGCCGCAGGCGCGCAATGACGGGAAGACGAAGTGGCAGCCATTCTCGGCTCGGCCGAGCATCGGTACCGCGTCGTCGACAATTGGGCGAAGCTACGGATGGCTGGCAGCTCACCGACGTCGCCTCCGTCGCAGGCGGCAGCAAGGATTGCATCTACGTCTTCATGGGTTCGGTCGATGGTGGAATCGACGATAACAGAGGGATTCCATCGTCTCCCACAAAAAATACGTACGCGTCAAATGTCTTGGCCGTCAAATGGGGCGGGCAGATAAGCGACGGCGTCGACCGCGTTTGCTTGTTTTTGCGTTCTGAACTTGAAGTCGTCGCGGATCGAAAACGGGCAGTCTTCTTGAAGGGGCGATGACCGGCCATCCTGGATGCTTAAGGGGCTTGTCGGGCTCGGGCTTCCGCACGCGTACGACAAACGCTGAAAGGCTGTCAGCGAATGACCCTGGAAAGCGGGTCCGGCGTTGACCCCTCTAGCGGTATCCGAGGTGTGGGAGCAGCCTCGAAAGAGCCCCTTTTGGAAATCCTCAAAAGCACCGAATCGGACCTAATTCGGCAAGTGTTTGAAGCTGCTTTGGAACTTTTTTTAAACCTCACGCTTGTAGGGTGTCAGAAGTTCTCCTATGTTTCTGACAACTGGAGTGAGAGCCATGCCCCCCCTAGGCAACCGGATTTTGGAATTCACCAAAGAACTGCCCGAAGGCGCACCCATTGCTGCCAAGGCCTTTTTGCACCTTGGAAAGCGTGCTGCCGTCGATCAGGCCCTTTCGCGTCTTGCCGAGCGAGGAAAACTCCTGCGCGCGAGGCGAGGGGTATATCTGCGTCCGGTCGAAAGCCGTTTCGGGGTTAGAGCTCCGTCGGTGGAAAAGGTCGTTGAGGAGGCCAATGCACGTAGCGGTGAAACCATCGTCTCCAGCGGCGCGGCGGCGGCCAACCACCTTGGTTTGACAACGCAGGTACCTGTTCGTCAGGTTTATCTGACCTCCGGTCCTTCGCGCGAACTCCACCTCGGCAAGCAAGTTGTCCAGTTCAAGCATGCGCCACGTTGGCAGCTTACCCTGGCCAATCGTCGTGCAGGTGAGGTGGTGCGTGCGCTTGCATGGGTCGGTCCCCAGACGGCAGAACGTGCATTGCGGTCCGTCAGTCAGAAACTGACTCCAACCGAAGTGAGTGAACTTAAGTCCGTGGCTTCTTCGTTGCCGACTTGGCTTGCCAAACCGGTAAGCGAACTGCGTGTCTGACAAGTTCTTAAATCTATCTGACTCCAATTCAGGACGCCCCGCGCACCTTCTTGAGAAAGACGTCTGGGTTGTTTGGTGCTTGAACGCACTTTTTTCGTCTCCACTGGGAGAGCACCTCGTTTTCAAGGGCGGAACGTCCCTTTCCAAAGTGTATGGCGCAATTCGCCGCTTCTCAGAAGACGTCGACCTTACCTACGATATTCGGGCAATAGCCCCTGATCTCGTGAAAACAGGCGAGAGCAACCCCGTCCCCCAGACTCGCAGTCAGGGCAAAAAATGGAGCGACCAGGTCCGAGAGCGACTTCCAGTCTGGGTGAAACAAGAGGCGCTTGCCGTTATCAATCAGAATCTGGAAAACGACAACCTGACTGCAAAGGCGGAAGCCGACGGTGACAAAATCTTCGTCAGATACGCTCCGTTGGAGACAGGCAACGGCTATGTGAGCTCCGCCGTCATGCTTGAATTCGGCGCAAGATCCACAGGTGAGCCGAGCGCGCTTCATGACGTGGTTTGCGACGCCGCCCAGTATCTTGAAACTCTCGATTTTCCTACTGCCAGGCCGAAAACCATGAAAGCGGAGCGCACCTTCTGGGAGAAGGCGACCGCGATCCATGTTTTTTGCGTCCAGGGCAAATTGCGAGGCGAGCGTTTTGCTCGCCACTGGTACGATCTCGTGAGGCTCGATGATGCGGGGATCGCGGACGCTGCATTGAAAGACCGAAAGCTGGCTGAAACCGTGGCAGAGCATAAAACATGGTTCTTCTCCGAAAAGGACCGTGCCGGTACGACGATTGACTATCACAAGGTAGTCAATGGTGCGTTGAGGCTCGTCCCGAAAGGCGAAACGCGAGCCGTTCTGGAACGGGACTATCAACACATGGTCGAAGATGGGCTTTTGCTGGACGAACCACAGACCTTTGGAGCGCTCATGCAACGGTGTGCTGAGATCGAAAGCCGGGCGAACAAACCAGCCTGAATATCTAGAGATGGCCGGAGTTGATGCGCTGACCTCGATCAAATATCGCGCAGATCACCGAATTGGCTTCCACCGGGTGCGAATGCGATCGATGTCAATCAAATTTGCGCGCCCGATATCGCTTTGCATCAGCTGACGCGCGCAGACTCGGTCTATACACTCTAACTACGACGAGACAAACAACATCCGCCGCTTGCATACACGGGCCGCATGAGGCCTCCACGATGCTGCACGATGATAACGACGAAGCTCCCGACCGTCGTCGCTCCCAAAGCTTTGGTTTTAAAACGTGCCGGCCGCGGAGCGGTGTTTCTCCGCTTCCTTCCAAACAGAATGCGCTTGACACCTGCCTTTGGAGGGCGACCCTTGCTCGCGGTCTTCGGTTTCCGGGATTAGAATCCCACCTCGCTGAAGGGCAGATGGCGCAGGGGGTACTTCGGTCGTCATTCTGCGCTCGCAGGCAACAAGCCCACCAAGGCCTTCGCTTCTGACTTCAGAGCATCGACTGGGTCTTACGCGCGTCAGCATCGAATCGCGTTCTGATCGCTGACAGTGAGAGGGCTCCCCTCAGTTTGCCATGCACGTCGACCAAGGGCACGGCTGCAGCAGCAGCCTCTAGATCCCGCTCGCCGATCGAAACGTAAAAGCCGCGATCGCGGATCTTCTTCCCCGCCGGATCACATGACTCGCGGTAGGCGGTGAGAACCCGGCCGGCGGCGCCGCGATCGATAGGCAACCGCTGACCCTCTTCAAGGTGGTGTCGAACCGAACGTGGAGAATTGACGCGGTAAAGACAGATGCGTTCATCGCCATCCGCGACATAGAAGGACGCGGTTTCCCCGGTTGCTTCGACCAGTCGGCGGAGCGCCGGCCGGATCACTTCATCGAGGTCCAGGCCGCCTTTGATAGAGCGCGTCGAGCCGCCACAGCTCCGGTCCGGCCGAAACAACCGGTCCGGGCCCCGAACCAGGAAACCGCCGGCTTCCAGCGAAGCGGCCAGCCGCAGCACCGTGCTCTTATAGAGGTCGGTTGTACTATGCAATGTGCGAGTATCAAGCACGTGGACGGGGTAGCCCGGGCAGTATCCGGTGAAAGAGCGTGCCCCGCTTCGAGTAGGCTTGCCCTCGTCGGGCCGGACGCAAGGCGCTCACGCCCTGCCGCGGAATGAACCAGCATCCAAGCTGCTCGAGGTGCCAATCACTCGGCGCGATCGGCCACTGAGATCGTCTCTCAGCGAGCACCCGGTCGATTTCTCGTATAAGGCCGCCCATCCTTGCGGCCGCCAGTTCAGGTGTCTCGTCGGACAACGACCAGTAGACGCGGCCGTGTCCAATCGAATCGGAGAAGTGTCTCGTGCCTCTTCGATCCGCTTTTCTGTAAGATTTCGATAGGCCCTATGCACGCTTCCCGGAGCATTCCGAAACAGCGCGTCGATGTCGATCAGCCTTCCGGTTCATCTCGACTGGCATTCGCGAGGACGATGCCGAAGCTGCGAAGACGCAGTGGCGCAAGGTCGCCGACCAGATCCGCCTCAAGCTACCCAAGCTTGCCGGCTTCCTCGACGAGGCCGAGACCGATGTGCTGGCCTACATGACGTTCCCGCCGCAGCATCGCACCAAGCTGCACTCGACCAATCCGATCGAGCGTCTCAACGGCGAGATCAAGCGGCGCACTGAGGTGGTCGGCATCTTCCCCAACGAGGATGCCATCGTCCGCCTCATCGGCGCGATCCTGCTCGAGCAGAACGATGAATGGGCGGTACAGCGGGCCCACTACATGACGCTGGAAACCATCGCACCTTTGAGCGATGACCCAACCGTCAGCCTTCCGGCTATCGCCAGCTGACCGACCCGGCTCCTTCCGGTGAAGCAGGTGACACACCAGCTACACCACGCCCCGGGGAGTACGTCATGCCAAGCTGATGAGTGCTTGTGGGTGCAAGTCCCATCCGGCCAAAGCCGCAGCAGGCGAGCCGGGACCGAGTCTTGCGGGCGTCGCGGCAACGCGGGGTCTGAAGTGTAGACAGGAGTCATGCGGGATGCGGGAATGAGCCTCGAAAGGTGGATGTTCGCGGAGGCCGAGTGTGTTCCCTAGTCACGAAGGCAACACGAGCATCGTCGTTATGCGAGACGATGCCGCTCCGTCGGGGTCGATGGCCGGATCACGCATGGAAGGCAATCATCGGAACATGAGAGGCCCGACCGGGTCCGCTGGATTGGTCTCCAGTGGGGGACAGCGGCAAGGCACTGCCAGAGCCGCGGTCCGAGCTGAGGTCGGGAGTCGGACTGGTCCATACTACCTGTGAAGTCGTCGAAGGTAACGAGACGCATGGAGGGAAGGGACCAGCCCGGGGGGAGCCTGCGCGAGAAGGCCAGGGTCCGGACACAGAGCCGGGTCGCCTTGCCGCCGAACCTCAAGCGGGTGAACGCGGCGGCCAGCCAGGCCGCCCAAACCCGGTTCACGGCCCTGCTGCACCATGTCGACGAAGACGCTCTTCTTCGGGCGTTCCGACGACAAAAGCGGCAGGCCAGCGCGGGGGTCGATGGGGTGACAGTGGCGAAGTACGAAGAGGAGCTGACGGATAACCTCCGCGACCTCTGCGCACGGATCCACACTGGTCGCTACCGGCCACAGCCGGTGCGGCGGGTCTACATTCCCAAAGCCGATGGCGGTAAGCGACCTCTCGGTGTGCCGGCGCTAGAGGACAAGATCGTCCAAAGCGCGGTGGCCGAGGTGTTGAGCGCCGTCTACGAGGCCGACTTCCTCGGGTTCTCCTACGGCTTCCGGCCGGGGCGTAATCCGCACATGGCGCTTGATGCTTTGCATACAGCGATCATGAGTCAGCGCGTGAACTGGGTGCTCGATGCCGACATACGCAGCTTCTTCGACTCGGTCGACCACGAGTGGCTGTTGCGGATGCTGGCGCACAGGATCGCCGATCCTCGCATTCTGCGGCTCATCGGGCTGTGGATGCGAGCCGGCGTTCTTGAGAGCGGCGAGTTGCAAGAGACGGACAGAGGCACTCCGCAAGGGGCGGGCATCAGCCCGCTCCTCGCCAACATCTTCCTGCACTACATCCTCGATCTCTGGGTCCACCGATGGCGTCGTCGCCATGCACGCGGTCGCATTGTGATCGTGCGCTACGCCGATGACTTCGTCATGGGCTTTGAGAAGAAGGCGGAGGCAGACGAGATGCTCTTGGCCCTCAAAGCGCGACTGGCCGGCTTCGGCCTGACGCTTCATGAGGACAAGACGCGGCTGATCGAGTTTGGCCGGTTCGCGGCCCTCTCGTGTCAGCGGCGCGGCGAGCGGCGGCCCGAGACCTTCGCCTTCCTCGGCTTCACCCACTACTGTGGGCGGACCCGGGATGGCCGGTTCATCGTGAAGCACAAGACGGAAGGGAAGCGCCTGACGCGTAAGCTGACGGCGTTGCGCCAGGAGGTCTGGCGGTTCATGCACGCGCCACTGGCCATGCAACACGAATGGCTCACCGCCGTTCTGCGTGGACACTACGGCTACTATGGCAGACCGCACAACTACCCAGCGCTCAACGGCTTCTACCGGGAAGTGCGTCGGACCTGGCTGCGCTGTCTGAGACGGCGCAGTCAGAAAAGTCGGCGCATGGGTTGGTCGGAGTTCGAAACCCTGACGGCTCGCTTCCGTCTGCCCGTTCCACGCATCACTCGCACTTGGGCGCAGGCGCGGATATGACGCGGGTTACTCTCGGGAAGAGCCGGGTGCGGGAAAGCCGCATGCCCGGATCTGTGAGGGCGAAAGCCGAATGGCTGAGCTACTCGACCACGATCCATTCGCGATTGGCTCTTGTCGGCGCGCAAGCTCCCGAGCCTTCTCTTTCCATGTATCAAAGGCCGATCTCTCGGCTCGGCTGTCCACAGGCCCAGGCAAAATCTTCGTCCAAATCACTCGATCGATATGTTCCATCGATAGGCGTGTGCCGACATACTTGCAATCGGCTCCACTCATTGCTCACACTGCTTCGTCCATGCCGCACGACCGTGACCCAAGCGGCTTTTCGAGAAGCGCAAGACCGCACAGAAAATCTGCGCCAAACCCGTCCACAACAACGAAAAGCTGCATTGTGGTCAGGATGCTATTGACGAACCCGCGCGGACGCTTTTCAATCTGGGCGGGAGATCCGCGCGTGCTCAGCGACGCGGACGGGGGCGGACGTATGTGGAAATTCAGTCGAGCCACGGCTTGCGTTGGCATCTGCCTCGGTATGGGCGGATGCACCAGCTTGTACTACATTCATGATCCGCAGACAGGCGTAATCACGGCCGGCGAGCTGCCGTATTTCCTCAAGTCGATCCGATGTGAGGTCGTGACATTCTACCAGATCGAACGGGAGAGGCGGAAGGAATACCTCAAAATCTACAAGACCCGGCCTGAAGAGGCGTTCGACAGGTACGCTCATTTCGACATCGACCCGTTCCTGTACGGCACATTCTTCCTGGAGCTAAAGGTGACCGATACGGGCGGGCTCGGATCCGGTTCAGCATTCGATTACAAGCGAATCCTGAGCGCGACGAGCAATGATGTGACCCATGTGGGTCCCACTGCTTCAGCTCAAGATACCTATGACCTGATCTGGTCATTCCTCATGAAGCAGAATGCCCAGCTTGCGTCCGATACGACGGCGGCGGCGGCTGGTCCGGCCACGGATGAACGAGGCTGCTATCGTGGAACCCCTGCCGACCTGATCGAGCTCGAGAGCCTCGCCGAGAACAAGGACCCGGACCGAGCCGCCTATAAGCGCGTCATTGTTGATGCTTCCAAGCCACTGGCAGCCTGGTTGCGGGACAACGCTATTCTTATTGCCGCCAACAATCTTACGCCGGCCATGCCTTCGGAGAGCGCGGAGCCAGCGCAAATGACTTACACATTTTCAATCCAGGTTACCGGCGGCGTAGAGGCAAAGTACTCGCTCACGTCGTCGCGTTGGACGCCCGCTGCGGTCCAGGCTTCTGCCTCCGCTCAGCAGTTCAGTAATCTCGGAATCTACATCAATGGCCCGAATGCGGTCCTTGCCAACGGAGCCAAATCCGGCTCGGCGGGTTATGCGGCGAAGACGCCGCCGCTCGGATCAAAGGATAATCCCATCTACACGGCCCCCTCGCCGGGAGGCGAGAAGTCGCAGGAATTCCCTGGACGGGCCGGAGCGGCCGGCCGGCGTACCGGCGGGCCTCGGACAAATGGTTTCATTGTGGCGCCGGTGCCCGTCTTCCCACCGACCCCGACCCCGACGCAGTAGGAAAATGTCTCGCCTCTGGTTGCCCAGACTCGTCCTGCTGCTCGCGCTTCTGTTCTGCTGGGGTGCGAATGCTCAGCCTGCGCTTCCCTCGGGAGTGTCCGAAATGGAGCTGTTCGGCACGGTCATTCGCGGGTCCAAGTGGGACATCAAGGAAATCCCGGTCTGCTGGGAAAACCTGCGGCCGCAGGACCGCAAATATGCCGACCTCGTGCGAAAAGCCGTGGCGGAGACTTGGGAGACTGCGGCGCAAGGCGGCGTCTGGTTTGCGAAGGACTGGCCGTCCTGTACTGATGGCGCGCCCGGTTTGCACGTGCGGATCGCTGATGAGGGCGCTCACACCGAAGTCGTCGGGAAGTACCTGGACGGCAGGCCCTCTGGCATGATTCTCAATTTCAGTTTCAATCATTGGAGCAAAGGCTGTCGAGACAAACGCGAATTTTGCATTCGCGCAGTTGCAGTCCATGAATTCGGACATGCGCTTGGCTTCACGCACGAACAGAATCGCGATGATGCTCCGGAGCAGTGCCGGAATGAAAAAGCGTCAGGCTCGGTCGGCGACTACAAAGTCACCAAATACGACCCCAACTCCATCATGAACTATTGTAATCCAGCATGGAACGGAAACGGACAATTAAGCCCACTCGATATCGCCGCTGTCAGAACGTTCTATCCCTCCTGACATTCGGCCTGTTTGTACTCATGTGCGCGCCCGCGCGAGCAGACCGCGCGGCAGTGCAGATTGCCGCGCGGTATAACGTCAGGACGGTTCACGTCCAGTTTGTCGGCGTGATGTATAACGGCAAGCAGGAGGTCGGCGGCGGCTCAGGGCTATTGATCGGCGATAGCCTGGTGCTGACCAATAGCCATGTGATCGGACGTGAGGAGAACTACAAGAGCTTCGAGGTCGATGCCCGCCTCGGGTCGCGCAACGCAAACCCGATCAAGGTCACCGCGGTTCACCGCGATGATGCCAGGGACCTGGCACTCCTTGAATTGTCGCAGCCGGCCGGTAACAGTGGTGGCGCCTCACGTTGTCCGATGCCGGTGATCGACGATAACCAGCAAGCTCCAATGGGGACACAACTGTATCTGCTCGGTTATCCCCTCGATCTGGATCTGAGCATATCGAGCGGTCTGATAAGCAACCAGACTAGCCCGAACGGTCGCTGGCAGACCGACACGGTCATGAACGTCGGCAACAGCGGAGGGCCCGCATTCAACGAGTTCGGCGCACTCCTGGGGATCGCGGTCGGCGGCATCGTCAAGTGGAACGAGGCACAGGTTTCTGGCGTCAACTTCATCATTCCCGCCACCGTGATTACCGCAAGCCCTCTGTACAGCATGATTACGGCCATTCCCCAGCCGTCTGTTTGCTGGACGAAGTGGGTCGACACAACGATCTCGTTTGAGAATTGGAGCAAGCTGAATTCCACGCAGGTGCAGACGCAAGCCAATGCCGGCATGAAGATCCCCGAAATTCTCGCCGGAGCGATCCACACGATTCTGCCCGAAGACCGCCGCCTGATCGTGAACGTTCCGGTGTCCCAGCTCGTCGAACCGAAGCAGATCGAGCGCTCGTATACGGTGGACAAAACCAAGGACGATCATCCGGTCGTATTTGCCGAGCATTCGGCGGACTACGCCGAGACTTTCCCTGCTGAGCCCGGCTACCGCATCACAGGGTGCTCATGGCATGTCGAGACCGCCAATGGCGCCGGCAATATCGCTTGCGCGATCAACGATGGCGGAGCGCAGGCTCGCTTCACTTACAGCCTCACCAGCGGTCCTGCTGTCGACAGGTATCGCGGATGGCTGGGCGCTACGGTCAACGTTTCTCAGATCCTTGCGAAGTAGGTGCACATGCTTGCCTTGCCAATTCACGCTTCGAACCGGCTGCATCGGCTCGGCCACGCTTTCCAAAGGGTTCGGACAGTGCTCGTTGTCTTGTTCTGCGCGCTTGCGACCGGTTGTGCCCACCCGGGTCCGGCCCCACAGCCGGCCAAGCCGCCGCACGTACATAAAGCGCTCCAGAAACATGGGAGCGCGTTCAAGAAATACGGCTATCGCTATGGCCCAGGGTACTACCATCATGTCCGGCACTATCATGGCTATCGGCCATGGCGACCGACCACTGGCGAGGCGAGCCAGGAGGCGCCTCCCGACAAGAGCGCCACCGGAGCCGAGGTGGTGGTCAACAAGTCGGCCATAAAGGGTCTGGTGCCAGTCTACTTCGCAACGAATCGTGTGGTGATGGGCGGGCCTGGACTTGAATTAAGCCAAATCTCCTATGCTCGTTCTGCCACCAATACCTTTGGTTACGTGACGGTCAGTATTCCGATCGTTCACAAGATGGGCGAAGTGGAAACGCCCGAGAGTTGGTTCGGGATACCCCAGGCGGAGGACGACCGAAAGCACTTCCGAATTCAGAAGCTGAATCGGCTCTCACGCGAAGAGTTTGCCGCCGCTATAGCTAATCCGGCCGACAGCCTGATGCTTTTTGTGCATGGCTATAACGTTGCTTTTTCCGACGCAGCCTTCAAGGCGGCACAAATTGCCTTTGACGCCAACTATAAAGGCCGTGTCATGATGTACTCTTGGCCGTCCAAGGGCGGATGGAAGGACTACGACTACGACCGCGAAAGTGCTCTGTTCGCGCCGGATGGCCTGTTCGAGCTTCTCCAGCTGATGAAGAAGGAGGGAAAGGTCTCAAGGATCATCGTGGTTGCGCATAGCCTAGGCAGCCAAGTTGTCCTGGGCGCCTTGCAACAAGCCGCCCTGAGCCAGATGACGCTCGGAATTACCGAGTTGATTTTTGCTGCCCCGGACGTGGATCGCGATCTCTATCTGCAGCGGGCTAGCCAGATCAAGGCAGCCGCAGGGGCGGTGACTCTATATGCCTCCTCGACGGATCTGGCATTGCTAGCCTCCATGAAGAAAGCGCAGTCCAAGTCGCGAATGGGGTTCGTGACCAACAGCGGGCCAACCCTGGTCCCTGGTATTGAAACGATCGATGTATCTGCCGTGGGGAGCGAAATGTTTGCTCTAAATCACAGTACATACTCAACCAGCCGCGCGGTTCTCGATGACATAGGTCGGATCATCTCTTCCTCGACGCATATTAACCCCCCGCAGCGGACCCCGACCTTGCGATCGATGCCCGACGATTCCAACACAACTTATTGGATGTATCCATACTGAATGGCTCTCTGGCCGTTTGCGGACGTGTTTGTGGTGGCCAGTAAGAGTGCTAGCAGGTGCGGCCGCGTTCAGTGCGAACAAACGAGCGCGGCGAGCCCGAATATTTGGTTGCTGCGCACGCAGCAGATTTACAAGCGGAGAGCTGGACGATGTTCTCACCAATCAGGGTCTATCGGAGCATTTCGCTACGCCACACTGTCGTAAACTGCTGCGAGTGGTCTCGCTCTGGAGAACTTTTAGCCATCGGCACCCAAACCGGTTCGATTGAGATTTACGCCGCTTCGGGGAAACTTATCCGGAAGATCGAGGCGGGCGATTCGGTGCAGTCGCTCTCTTGGTCGAAAAATGACAGCCACATTGTCTACGCGGCAAGCCCCGAAGACATCGTCATTTCAGCAATAGATGATGAAAATGATGTTCGTCGATACTCGACCCACGCCGGCAGGTCTTGGAGCGTCGCCTATTCTGACAGTGGACGTCACATCGCATCGGCGGGAGAGGACGGCCGGCTCGTTGTCTGGCGTTCTGGGCTACCAGCGGAAGTGTTGGGAACGACAAAGTTCAGCGACCAAGTCAACGCGGTCGTGTGGCTCGACGAAGAGCTCTTGGGTGTGTGTTGTGCCGACGGAAATTTTAGTGTCGTCCCGGCTTTCCAGGAGACCTCAGTTGCCGGTGCGGGTGATGAGGGCAGAAATGCCCCATTGTGCGCAGCAGTCTCTTCCAGCGGGCGGCTGGCGACTGGTTGGAAGAATGGAAATGTGATCGTTGACCGGGGGCCCGAGCGCTTGGTCCTCGAGGGACATACCGGCTGGGTTTGGTCTGTACACTTTGCGGTGGGCGAGGAAGTCATCGTTTCAGACTCGCAGGACGGAACTATTCGATGGTGGTCGGTCCAAAGCGGGGCTTGTTTAGGTACAATTCCGAGCAGCAAGACCGTTTACGGCAATATCGCTGTTGATAGTGGGCGCAATCGCATTGCTATTCCCAATGACGAGCGGCGGTTGCTAGAGCTCGCTACAATCGACACGCAATCGCTGCTCGATCGCATCGCAAAGGAGCAGATCGTACAATATTGCAGTGCGAAGGTTGCGCTCGTCGGTGAGAGTAATGTGGGTAAATCCTGCTTGGCTTTCAGGCTCGCGGAAGGAAAATACGAAGAGACGGGTACGACCCACGGGATGAAATTCTGGCCAGTCGAACCGGCGCGACTCGATCCTACGGCTTCCGTGCCAGTTGACCAGAAGCGTGAGGTGGTCCTGTGGGATATGGGTGGGCAGGACGAGTACCGCCTCATTCATCAATTATTCCTGCACGATACAACACTGGCGCTTGTCTTGCTCGACCCCACGCGCGGACGCACTGCGCTCGAAGAGGCCGAAGGGTGGGCGAAACGACTTGACAAGCAACTTGTCGGCAAGAGCTCAGCGAAATTTCTAGTCGGCACGAAACTGGATGCGGACAATGACCTGGTGGACGTGCGGGGGATAGACAAGCTCGTCAACGAGCATGAGTTCACCGGATACTATCCGACCAGCTCAAAGACCGGTAGGGGAATCGCAGAACTGGCCAAAGCAGTCGCGGCTGAACTTGATTGGGGCAAGCTCGGTAGAACGACGCGACCGCGCCTGTTCCAAACTGTTCGAGACGAGATCGAGGCTGCACGTTCTCGGGGCGAAATAGTCCTTCTCCGAAAAGATCTGGAGCGAAGAGTAAGCAAGCTTGAAGGCGCTTCTTTTGAGTCTTCTGCTGTAGGGACGGTCGTCGCTCAACTCGCTCTTCAAGGGACCATCGCCGTGACCCGCCTGTCGTCCGACGAACAGGCTCTAGTCCTCAATGTGGCTCATATCGAAATCTACGCAGGTTCGATTGTCGTCGCAGCGAAGAACAATCTCCGCGGAGTGCCCGCCATACAAGAAAAAACTCTGATGTCAGATGAAATGAAATTTCCTGGCATCGCAACCGAAGACCGTGTCTCGAGACTTCAGGAGCGCGTCGTTCTCGAGTGCGTCGTGCAGCTCTTGATCGAGCACGGCATCTGTTTCGAACATGAGGGGCTCCTGGTATTTCCGTCTCTCTTCGTGTCTGGCCAGGGCGATGAAAGGGGAGAGCTATCTCACGCAGTTTCGCTCTACTACGACTTCTCTGGAGCCATTGACAACATCTACTCGTCTTTGGTCTCCGCGATCACGATCAGCGAGCAATTTGGTGCGGTGCGGCTATGGGATAATCGGGCCGAGTTTACAAAGTCTGGACAGGGCACGGTTGGTCTGAAGAAAGTGTCCAGGCAACGTGGCTTCGCCCACCTCGACGTTTACGCAAGTGAGGATGCGTCGGACGCTGCGCGCGATCTATTCATAAGTGTCGTCGAGTCGCATCTAGCCCGCCATGGCGTCGACATTTACGAGCACGTAGAGGTGACTTGCACATGTAATCACCAGTTTTCTGAAGAAACGATCCGGCAGCGTATTGCGGAAGGTCATGGAGACATCGGATGTCCGGTCTGCGATCGCCGCGTGAGGATTAGCGAAGGTGCGAAGCAGGCACGCCTTCGCGATCCGGCGATTGAAAAGAGCACATGGGCACTGCGGTCCGAGATCAGAAGGAAGAAGGACGATGCTGTAGCGCGTGCCAAGCGCAATATTTCAAAGAACGTAAAGGTCGATTCGGCTGCGCCACTTCGAATATTGCACCTGAGCGATTTGCATATCTCGGCCCATTCCAAGGTGGACGAACTGCTGGGGCCGCTTTGCGCAGATTTGCGGGACAAACGCGGTGGACTTGCAGTTGAGAAGCTCGATTACCTTGTCCTCTCCGGGGATATTTCAGACCGAGCCCATCAGAGCGAATATGAGACGGCTCGCAAGCTCGTTTCGGGCATCATTTCGGAATTCGGGCTGAATGCGGAGCGATGTATCGTTGTCCCCGGAAATCATGACATCAACTGGGACGTCGACGTCTATGAGTGGACGCCGAAGAGGAAGATGAGCGCCGAAGCGATGAAATCGGACAATTGTATCCAGCAAGGCAATGGTTACCTCATCAGAAACGACCGCTATCCCGACCGACTTCGTGCATTTTCCGAGGATTTTTATCACACGCTGCTACAGGTGCCGTATCCCCTACAGCCAGAACGTCAAGCGCTGAACTTTTACTTCCCCGAAGATCGTCTGCAGTTTATCACGTTGAATTCGAATTGGGAGCTCGACGAGCACTTCCCGGCGCGCTCCAGTATAAACGCCGGCGCCCTGGCGAACGGAATTTGGGAAGCTGATGCGCTGCTTCGAAAGGACCAATTTTCGGCAGCTGACGTATTGCGCATCGGCGTGTGGCACCATCCGGCGACCGGCTCAGAGAAGATCGAGCGAGATGCGTTCCTTGGGCAATTGCAACAAGCCGGCGTTCGACTTGGCTTGCACGGGCACGTTCACGAGGACAGAGCAGATCTAGTCGGATATCTCCATCCCGCCACCAGCATTCATATGGTCGGGGCGGGCTCGTTTGGGGCGGTTAGCCGGGGTCGACCGGAGTCAACGCCCCGCTTGTATAATGTTCTCGAAATCTCGCGCGATCTATCGAGCGTTCGAGTCAAGACGCGATGTCTGAGAAAAGACGGGGGCGCGTGGGAGCCTTGGCCGTTCTGGCCGAGTCAAGATCCCATGGAGAAGCGCGCCTACTATGATATCGCGTTTTAACCTCGATGGTCGGGCCGCACGGCCGCGCTCATGAAGATCACGCCAGCGGATCTTTTGGGATAGTGGCCGCTTGTGGAAATCCGATATAACTTCTCGGTCTGATATGGGAGAGGGATGAATGGCAGACCCTGCAGGGTGGCCCGCCATCATCGGCATGGTGGGCGGCGTCGTCGGGTTGCTGGGCGGCTTAGCGTCGTTCGGGGACCGCTTCTATAAGGGGGGACCGGTAGGCTCCCTAACGACTCAAAACTCGTTCGGGAACAACGTGGTTCTAGTACGCATCAAGAACACGACTAACTATGACGTGGTGATCACTTTCGCAACGGAACGCAAGGGCGTGTACTTCCTGGCGGACCGGAGATCGAGAGCATTGCGCGGGGCCAGCTCGGGAAGGCCGCATTCAGGGCGTTCATGCTCAAGCCCAACGATGAGAAAGAACTGCGGGTCCAAGCGCTTTACAAGGATGGGATAGCTCTCGAGGGTTTGGGCAAGAAGTACGTCGAATTCTGGATACATTGGCGGCGAGGAAACGCGCTCTCGCTGCCCCAGGTACCGTTACTGGTATGCGGAGACACACAGATGATACGCCGGATCGCCGGGGTCGAATGATGTACGAACCCTTCGAGATGTGTCCGGAGTTGAAGGCCAAAGAAATCTGCCTCGGTTCAGGTTATTATCGGGCCGGGCCATCGCGCAGGTGGATCGAAAACGGTAAGCTTCTGCGGTGTTGCGACCAGGCGTCGCCGAAGAAAAGAACGGGCAGTGTGCCCCTTCCAACATCGCGCTGACCAGTCCGTTCCGCTGCCTGCGACGATTAGCATGAGAGGTGCGCTCACTTTCCGAGCTATTCGGAGGAGCGTGGCCGAATCCAGCTTGCTCATTTCGGCTACGCTGTCTGGATGCGAATGCCAATCGCCGAGATAATCAAGATCGCCGCCGCTTGCCTCAAAGGCACGATTGATTTCTGCGTCCTGCCACGAGTGGTCTGGAATGAAACAATGCCGGGCATGGAGCGCTTGAGGTCCAGGGCCGCGTAAGTCCACGATGGTGACGTCCTCGCCTGAGCGCCAGCCGAGGAGGATTCCGCCGTTCTCGAGCGGCGACAAATCTAGGGCGTAACTGCTCATACACTGCATCACCCGCGAGGACAGCCAGACGCTCACCGAAACGCCTCGCCGCATCGTGGGCATTTGGGATGTGGTGGGCACTGGTATTCATCCCAGCGGGGCAGTATGCGCGCTCCTGCCTCGTCCTTGAGTGTTAGTATGGCGATCTCCCATTTCCCAGGATGGCAATCTCCCCCCGAAAGCAGCTCGACGGCGGCGCGCACGATTTCCAGTGAAATCTCCTGCAGATCGAAACCGCCGCCGGTAAACGTTGAGGCGTTGCAGCCGACCGGGATCACGACGCCTGCACTGTCTTCGCGAGGTTCAGGAATTGTGAGCTTATCCTTCCAGTGCTCCTGGAGGCACACATAGCAGCCGTCCGAATCTGGAAGGAAGCGCGCGACTACGCCGCCGGCTACCCCTAGAGTCGCGTAGCCCATAAGATATGGTACGCGAAACTGCCGGCAATAGTGAGATAATGCTAGCTGCACTTCGGTCGACGCCGAAGCGTCGACAACCACATCGGCTGCGCGCATGGCGTCGAATATCGGCGCGAGCACATTACCTTTCAGGTCGTGCGGGACGCGCTCCGGATTGGTTTCTGCCGAGCCCAGTCTGCCGCTGATGGCACTTGCCTTCGTCCATGGGTAGTTTGCGACGACGAAGTTTGCGAGAGCGATCGCCTTCGAGGTTCCCCAAACGGGTCGGCCCAAGGGCCAACGCAGGCTATTGCCAGGTTGAACAATGTCGAAGTCAAAAAAATCTATTTCGCCAACGCACGCGCGAGCAAGTTCGAGACCAGCGAAACTACCGATTGCGCCGCAGCCGACGACAAGAGCTTTCTTTCCGAGCAGAGACCTTGCCACGGGAAGCCTTGAGAAGAGGTCATCTTTGCCCGCGCGTTCTCCAAGGACCAGTTTTGTTTCCTGTTCGCCAGTTGGCCTTTGCCTGGTTGCGAGAAATAACCATCCAGCCCCATCTTTCTGCGAACTGTACTCGGCTTGGTCCGCGAACGCGATCCCAGTGATCGAAAAAGGCCCTTGCGCCGCCTCATTTAGCTTCTGGACACTGCGTGGTTGCAGCACCGCATGCCGCGCAAGTTCTTCCTCAGCTAAGCGCAGTAATTCTGACGGATCCGTGATAGGAGGCGGCGTCAATTTCACCCACCGAGCGGTAACAACCTGAGCGTCTTCCGGCTCATTTGGCAATCCGAACCGTTTACCCAGCGCGGCGCCCTGGAAGTCCTTCAGCTGTCGCAGGACGCCTTCGAAGGCACTGGGATTTCGCCAACTTCCACGAACGACATAGACGATCTCCATCAGACCATGCCGTGCGGAGGGTAGCGGGGCTTGTCCATCAATAAGAATAATCGAGTCATCTTCGGCCAAGCCTGCGAAGTATGGCATCAAAGGGTCGGCAAATTGCTCCTCGAGCTTAGCTGCATCTTCCCAACGACCTTCGTTTCTTGCGGCGAGAGTACGTAGAAGTTGGTCCAGGCGTTCCTGTATGAAGTCCGCCACAAGCTGGTTCGAATCCCATTGCCCGGCTTCTTGGGTGAGCAGGCACAACTCGCGGGTAAGGGGATTTTGGTGCCGCTCGAACTTTTCGCCCGGCGCAGCAACGGCAGGCCGGAAGAAGGGGTGAAGCGGGGAATAGCCGATCCTCAGCTGCATCGTTTCGGACTGGCCTTGGATCGGCCAGTCCGCTTCCAAGATCAGCACCCCATTCCGCTTGAGAATGGTGCGCGGAGCGACCCCGCGACGGGCCAAGAGTGCTCAGAGTTAGTCCAGGCTCCTTGCTACCGAGTACAACTCTGGCGGCAATAGCGCAGGAAGGCGAGCCCGTGCCGGATACAATAAAAGCCCTTCTGGATCGTTTGGAGGAGCCGTCCGCTCAGAGGCGACGACGATGACAGTTCAGCGCGCGCGCTACGCGAAGATTGAGAGGCTCGTCTCTGCGCTCTTGCTGGAGCACCACATCTCGAAACCCGCCGTCGCGATTCAAAAGCTGGTTAGAAAAACGGGGATAGAAATAAAGTATGGAGATCTAGGCGATGTTTCCGGATTGCTGGTGCGTTCGGGAGCTACTGCAACAATAGGCGTGAACATAAACCATCCTCTCGTGCGTCAAAGGTTCACGATAGCCCACGAGTTCGGGCACTATCTGCTGCATCTTGGCATTTCATCTCACTATGATCGCGACTACCGAGTCAATTACCGCTCTCATGAATCTTCGCAGGCGACTGATGTTGAGGAAATCGAAGCGAATTTTTTCGCAGCATCAATTCTGATGCCGAATGAATTCCTGGACGCGGATGACGCAATACAGGCCCTGGACAATGACGCAGCTGTAGAGCGCTTAGCGGCTAGATACAATGTTAGCAGGCATGCGATGAGCCTGCGCCTTGGTAACGTATACGGTCGATACCGACCTTTTTGATTAGTTCGCTCCCAAACCTCCCCAGTTCTCATGAAGTCAACCCGTATGCGATGACTCCGACGTGAGGGCTACCTGCGGTCCTCGCCATCCTTAAGAGCTTCCATGCGGGCAGGATGTTCGCAATTCTGTCTCCGAAGGGATATACATTTTGCCGCTCCGCCGTCGAAATTCTCTGGTGCACGTTGAGGAGGCTCCAACCTTTGAACTCGAGCTTACAGGCGGTTGCGGCCACCGCTTCAAAAAAATGATGCCTCTGAGGCGATGGCAAGCGTGCTTTCGAGGTCCTGGATTGAGCAGAACAGAATGGGCTTGCGATCCTCATCGATAATGTCCGGGTCAATCCGTCCGGCGAGCGCGTGCGCTTCTTGCATCAGTCGATCCAGGTGGTTGGATATCCGGAGCCAAGGATCGAGAGTCAAGACAATGCCCGCGGCGTCGTGCGCGATCACCTTGATCTCGCTTGATCGGCGACAATGCGAATGGAAGCGCCAGATTTGCACCACGCCTTTAATTATTTCGGAAAACGCCTCTCTTGCATCGTCGAGCGGTTTCTCGGAAAATTTCGCAATGATCGACCTCTTTTTGGCTTTGCACTCGATAGCGAGCTTCGCAGCGCCGCTCTCATCGCGAAGAAAGATATCGGGCGAATCGATTGCTCTTCGAAATTTGTACTTGAAGGAGCCGCTGGGCTGCGTTCCTGGTAGTGCTTTGCTTATTAGCTCGATACAGTAGCTTTCGAAACGCGAGCCTATTTCTCGCCAGATCTTTGAGTCGCCGCCGACATGATCGTAATAAAGCCCGGCTGTGACGCGCTGAATGATCAGTGCGGGTAGACGTATCTTCGGCTTCTCGCGATCGACGATGTCGACCACGAGCTTGAAACGGCTGGCGACGCCATGCGCGCCATTGGTATCGATCAGGTGACGCGGGAAGGGGCCATCGAGATCGAAGCCGGTGACATGTCACGCCGCGTCCGGCAAGCTCGGCAACGAGCCCCCGTATGGTGAAATCGCTGTCCTTGATCCGGTGCGACAGCCAGACCGCGTGGTCTCCCGAAACCGCCTTGGCTTGTGACCGCCCATCTGGCCCGGCAGCAACGCTGCCGGTCTCCTCGACCCGCTGCATCCAACCGATTGCCGTGCTGATCTCGACCCCAAACTGCTTGGCTGCCTGATTGCGGGACACGCCGCCCTCAATCGCCGCCACCACGCGCTTGCGAAGATCCAGAGAATAAGGCTTGCCCATCCATGCTGGCCTCCGTCCGGCCGGCATGGTGAATCAGAAACGGACTGATTTGGGAATCCCAAATCGATTCAACCCCAACCCCATCCCGTTGGCGCCAGGGCTTGGTGGGCACGTCATCGCCTTCGATAGCTTCGAAAGGACCAGCTGCTGGGCGCTCGATCCGCCGGTGCGGTGCAAATCCGCCAAGCATGGTCTACTGACTTAGCTGGGACGACGACGCATTGTCCATGGGAAGGAGAGAGGGTGCATGCGGCTGGTTAGGAGTGGGAAGAGTGTGACATTGACGAGCTGCACCGCGACCAGATGATGGAAAGTTTATCGCTCGAATATCAAGATTCCCGAGCTTTAGGAAACATCGACCACCAAGAGCGAGCGATTCAAGGATGTCTCTCCTTCTCTCGGTTATGCTCCGGCGGGTAACGAAATCAAGATGACCGCGCATTCTTATTGTCGGGCTTAGAATTGCGATCCAGAGAGCTGGGCCCGATTGTCTGAACAGAGTCTCTGCGTCGATAAGCGGAGCCTCTGCCGGGGTTCGCCGCGCACAAGAAACTCGTTAATGAGATCGTCGGCAAGATGCCTGAAGCTCACCGAAAACTCCTCGTGTCCTTCGAACGCGGCAACCGGATTGGGATCTCCTAGGAGTGCCTGGCGCCATCCAATCTGCCGGCCGTCAAATGGCGTCAGCAGAACTTGGACAAGCTTTAAGGAAAAAAGGGATCGGCCTGTCGCCGACCTCGAGAAGGCCTCAAATAGCGCGGCAGCGCGGGCCTTCTACCGCCGAAAGGGGACTACAACTGTTGCGGGAGCATGCTAAGCTGGCGCGTTTTTTGGTCTCTTCCTTTCCAGCTATCCAATTATGGACGATGATAACCAAAGTGACGCGCAAGCATCCGGTTTCCAGAAAGATCTACGACAAGCACATTCAACTCTTTCGCTATCTCAATGATGCTTGGATATTTACGCATCTCCTTCGGCCTGAATTAGACAAAAAGGCAGAGGAGCTGCGCGGCAGCAAGTCGAGTGTCAAGAAGGAATACTTGGTACCCAAACGAAACCAAGAGGTCGTGAGCAGACGGCGCGATAGGGATATCGGTGACGTTTTTAAAGCGCAATGCGACCGGGGGATATTCGAAACAAATATCGTCGCGATAGTCTCTCGCGTTGAGGCATTCATTCAAGATTGCCTTAGGATTGCGATCCTCGATAAACCCGAGAAGCTTGTGCTGATCGGCGACAAAAACATTCCTCTCAATCTCTTTCTCGAATTGGAGGACCGCGATGTCCTTCTCGAAGCTGTGATCGAGTCGCGCTGCCAGGAATTGCTATTCGCGAAACCAAAGGACTACTTGGAGAAATTCGCGAAGCTTCTGTCGATCGACATCAAGAGCGAGATCTTTGAAAGCTTCATCGAAATGAAGGCGTCCCGGGATGTGATTGTTCACAACCGGGGTGCGATCAACAAGATCTACGTCGAAAAAGCCGGAAGGAAAGGACGAGGGGCGGCCGGAGAGGAATTGGTCGTGGACGAGCCATATTTCACGGACGTCATTGAAAACGCTAAATTGCTCTCAGGTGCAATTCAGCGCGAAACGGAAAAGAAATACAAGTGAATCCATTTAGATGTGGTCGCGCGGCTGAGGGTGTTGCATTCAATCAGATTGCGGTTGCCGGATATACCAATAGAAGCTTGCCCCGTCGAAGGTGGCATGCCGTGAGCGGCATACGATTAGAAATATCGCGCATTCGACGCTGCCGGCATCCGGCATGAGATCGGCGGCCACATTGCGTCCCATCTCGTGCCACTCTTGCCGGTCGGGCAGTTTTTTTAGCAGATGGATTGCCAAGCCGAATACTTTGCTGCCAATCCGGAACGTGACGTAGGAGATGTCGTCCTCGGGCGAAGGAACTCCGCGCCTGAACCGTCGTATTCTGCGTTCGAGCTCCGCGAGCTGTGGCGGCATTTGATTGAGGATGACGTTGATGATGTCGAACCGGTGACGCTGCCCATCATCGCGATAGAGTTCGCGGACGATCGACTCCCACAACGGCGGCAATAAGATGCCATGAAGTTCGACCACAGTCCTGTCCGCCCGCGACTTTTTCGATCTACGCACCAGCGAGTCAGACGCGAAAAAGACGATGCGCTTACCATCCAGGGCGTCGTGGTTCACCCAAAGTCCGTTTGTTAGGTAGGCCGAGAGTATGTCCTGTTCATCGCCCTCGAAATCGAGAACCTGCTCGAGCGTAGCTCGACGCGTAAGGTAATGGATGAGCGACACCTCACTGTCCAGAAACCGAACGATCATCTGCAGGTCGCCAAGCGACAGTACGGGAGCCCAGGGCGTCTGCTCGGTGACCAAGCCAAGCTCTTTCAAATAGTGACGAGCGCTGGTAAGCGAGGCGAAGTGCTCAATGCAGATACTGAAGGTGAACACCACCTTAGGCTTGTCTAAATTGAGGTTGATCGGCTGTCCCGTAGTCTTGAGCCGCAAACGCGCCCTCTTCTAGCGGGTATCAAGGTAATTCTGCAGGCGGCCCGATTGCACGCCGGGCTGCACGAAGAGTTCACTGAAATTCTTTCGTAGGCTCAGCGAGCCGCCGCGCCGGGCGGCGTCCTTGATTCGGCCTGATTTCGCTTCAAAGACAAAGATGAAATTGCCGACCACCGCGACAACATCGTTCTCCCAAACCTGGCCGGTGTCCGGATCATCCCAGGCAACGCCGCGATAAACGGATGCGCTTGGCATGGCGGTCGTGACAAGATCTGTGATCGCCTCTTCAAGATAGTTTGCGCGCGCGCCTTCATAAGCAACTTCGAGCGTGCGGTGACCCTCCATTAGCGATTCAAGGATTACGAATGGGAAGGAGACTATGAGGTGAGGAAGCGGCGCAAAGAGGCTGCCGTCATTAACCAAAACGTAGGGACGCCGCCAGATAGGATTGTTCAGGTATATGTGCTCGGGATTGATCTCCGAAAGGCTGTTCGGTCTGATTGCTAGGCTGTAAAGCGCGTCGACGATTGGTGCGGGAAAGGCGGCGTCGAGATCTGCTCGAGAAAGTGTGTAGATCCAGGGGTGCGCGAACTCCGACATCTGAAATGCAGCCATCCGGAGATCCTCCAGATCGACCCACCGGTTTGTGCAATTTCCCCATACGCGGCTTGCGAGCGGATACGAGGAACAGAAGAAATCGATACATTCGACAAGCTCGGAGCGTCGCTTTGTATCGAGAAGGTTGTGCAAACGCTCCGTGAAGATCTTAAACCGTTCCTGGACTAAGTCTATGATGCGAATGGCGGCCCGAAACAAATCGGAGAGCCTGTAGCCGAGGGCCGCCTCAGAGGGGCTATCTACTTGCCTCAATATTCCGTTCAGCGCGCGCTCACAGTCTTCCCGTGAAAATATGTTTCGATAGTACCGAGTGAAAAGACGAGCACGGCGGCTCACGAACCTTTCAATGTCAGTCTCATTGCCTGTATTGGGCTGCTTGTTCATAAATCCGCGCAGATGCCGCCGAACAAGGCGCCAGTATCTTCCCAGATTGTTGGGCGAGACCGGATTAGTCGATGGTCGGTGGCGGTTGAGCAGCATCAATATCTGCGTGAGCTCAACTTCGACCTGCTTCGGCATTTCTGGACGCTCGACGCGTGGGTTGATGAGTATAAAGCGCGATGCGGTACGGGCGAGAATCGCAAGGGGATCGCGGATCCTTAAAAACAAGGTCAGTGCTTCGAGGCTGGCTTCAAAATCGGATTGCCACTGGCCAGCGTCCCAATCCTGCGTATCAGCGAGTTCGGGATCGGGCAGCAATTCTAGTCGCTCATAGCCCGGCAAGCCTTGTTCTAAGTCCGTCATTGTACCTCCCGAAACAAGGGAAGGCCAAGTGACGGCAGCGGTCAAGTGCAGCGGCCGCAACGCTTCAGGGCTGGTCCGGCTCTGGAAGGAGATCGGTTGCTCGGACGAAGCGCTGCCGGCGCGACATGCCTTTCAGCTCCGTCCGGCGCCCGCTACGAGGTGACGCGTTTCGGAGGTGTCGAACCCGGCCCGTTCAAGCTGGCGTATGGTCCCAGTCAGAGCGACGATCTGAGCCCGAAGGTGAAGCAGTCTGATCGGCTGCTTTTCTTGACCCTTGATAAACCCGGCCAGCACGGACTTGCGCGCGCAGAGAACGGACCCCAACCGAAAGACCGGAAGTTGCGACGTCTCAGCCAGAGAATACACTTTGCGCCGAAGCTCCCGTGATCCAAACAGGTATTCTGCGATCGCAACAGCGCCCTCAAGGATGTCGTCAGCGTGTAAGTTCAAGCTGGCCGTCTTCGGCTCCATGTGTCCTCCCAGTGTCTGTTGGTTGGTCCTCCGCGGCTACAAGGGACATTCCCGGCGCGACGGTGGGAGTGTTCGCGTGAACCTCGCTGTTTTGGCCTTTGTTCGGCCTGCCAAAATCAGGTAACCCCACTATCCTGGCACGCTCTGAGCTTCGACAAACGGGTCGAGGGAATAGTCTCATTGTCTTTTTATGGTAGGCCTGAAATGCTGCATCGAAAAAGGTTTACAACCATTACGATACTCACATACGCGTGTGTGAACGCGCTTCGCTTAAGCGAGAAATCACTTGGCGCGACCAGGAGCCAGTTATGCCGCCCGCTACAATTACTATAGAACAGACCGGTAGCCCCATTCGCCGACCGGCCTATCAGCACCAAATTCTTAAGGGCCTGCACCTCAATAGAATCGGCCGCATCGTCGAACTTCCTGACACGCCTGCAACGCGCGGACAGCTCACAAGGGTCAAGCACCTCATCCGTGTGCTCTACGCGACATGTGATCTCGACGCCTTCGTCGAAGAGGCTACCGCAGAATACAAGGCTATACTGGTTGGGGCCGGGAGCAGGATTATGCGCGGCACCGTTCTCTGGAGCCAATTCGAGAGCGCCGTTGAAATCTATCATACGAGCCATGGCAAGGACGACAGCCGGCTGATCGAGGTCGTGAACGAAATGGCGGTGGCCAAGGTCCTCGCCAATGATCCGGCGCTTCTCAACGCGCACATTAATTATGAACCCGATATGCTGCCCGACGGCCGCCGGATAGATTTTGTGGTCGATCGCGGAAAGGACAATCTTTATGTCGAGGTGAAGACCGTGCGGCCCCAGACGAAGGCGACCCGCGAGGCGTATCAAAAGTTCGAGCACCGTAAAAGGCATCACCCCAGTAACGTTGAATTCGTCGTCAACCCGCAGAAGCAGGGTGGAGCGATTTACGGCGACGCCTTCGCCTCGCGTTCTCACTTTCTGGAATATACGATGGCTTTCGAAGAGCGGCTTGCAGCGGCTAAGGAGATCCGGCCGGGTCCCGGTATTCTCGTCTTTTGCGGAAGCGGATATGCCTGGAGGAAATCAAGCCTCGAGAACTGGGCCGACTTCTATCATCTCGGCCGCCATCGTGCCGATGATCCGTTTGGACCCATGGAAAAGCACGCGGTCGAAAAAGAGGGCATTCAGCTCAAACGCAATGTCGATCATTTCGCGTGGCTTCAGCGACCCTTCGAACAGGCGCGGATGACCGGGCTCACCTTTCCCATTCGTGGCCCGGAGTTTGGTCGATAGGCTGCCACCTGCCATTGATCACCAAGGATTCCAACTCCTTCCAGTTCAATCCCCAACCCATTCTATCGAGGGAACGCGGCGAGCTCGCCAAACCGGAATCTCCTCAAGCAGGTCGCGTTCGTCGAGCCGTTTGATGCCACCGCCAATCCCGATTTCAAGCCCGAGAAGGACTACAAGGGCCGGATCGTCATGCTCAATCGGGATATCGTGCTCACCGAGCAGACGCCGCAGGAGTTTGCGGCCGACCATGAGCTTCATTTGTTCATCGAGGACAGTGTTGCCGGGCGATGGTGTTCAGGATCGAAAACCTTCGAGCCGACCGAGAGCTTCGAGCCAGCGAAGCCCTACAAGACACGGCTCAAATGGCGGGATCTCACTGGGGGAGAACAGAGCAAGCTTCTCTTGACCGAGGCCGTCATTGCCGAAATCCTCGCCGCCAAGACCGAGATGATCAAGACGGCCAAACGCCCGGGGAAGCGACCTTGTCGAGGATCGCGCCGCATGGAGGCCGCGCAGAGCTAGCTTTGCCTGGCCGCGATCAGCAAACTTTGGCCCCTGTCGGGACAAGCCCGGCAGGGGCTTTCTATTGAGATCAGGATGCCGACAGAATCGTCAGCCGGCTTTCTCCGTGGCGATGAATGCCTTGATCTCGTCCGTCAGCCGAAACCATTCGCGATTGGCTCGTGCTTTCTCGAACCGCGCGTGAAGTTCGCGTTCCAGTGATGGTGTGCCCGGAATCGTCAGGTGAATTGTGGGCTCCACATGCGAGGCCGTGCGCAACGACCTTAGTCTGCCGTCTAGGGAGGTCGTAAATCCAATCTTCACGAATTCCGAATTCTCCGTGCTGATCAGATAGACCACCGGCCCAAAGGCCTTCTCCGTGGCGCTGTAAATCTCATTGATAATGCGCCGGCATTGGCGACGCACATCTTCATCGAAGCAATCGGTGTGGTCCGGCCGTTCCCTTGGGTAACCGAACGCCACGCGAGCGGCTACCGTTTTCTCATGAGCCGCCGGTTGTCCAAAGTCGCTCGGAATATTTGCGTGCGCCTCGCGTGTCGATCTGACCGAGGACACGACATCATCAATCGAATTGACCGCGCGCTGCTTTAGCCGCCTATCGTCAAACTCATCCGTGCCGTCGCAGTTTTCGCAGTCTTCCCAGAGCTCGAGGTCCATTTCTCCAGGGGCAAAACGATTCCATAGCCAGCGACGCGCCGCTTCCTTTTTTGCTTTCGCGAGCAACCGCTTCGCCGTTGTCCGCGGCATGTGCCGTAGGTCGTCATTGTCACAGAGGATGATCCAATCCTCCGGCAATGAAAAAGGGGCGCCGAGGTGTTCCAGCGTGTTGGCCAGTGCCTGAACCGCTTCCTCTTCGTCGATCATTCCCAAGTCCATGTCTGCGAGGCTCGAAAGTGACAGCGAACATGTACAAATAGCCCAATTCGTGCCGCTCGACGACCGGCAATCCCCTGTTTGCTGGGGACAATATCAAGGCGCGTGTGGTGCATCTAGAAATGCAGGTCCCACCAAACCATAACGCGTCGGATATTCTCGAGGCTGGTCAGTGCGTTCAACCGGATGACCGTCCCGGGTTCATAGCCGGAGCGGGTGCCTTCGATGCCGCCCGCGAGATCGCACAGTTCATTCCGCGTCAGGTGGATCAGTTCAGAGATTGAGCTGCATCTTGTCCTCCATCGTTTTCGCCGCGCCAATTGCGGCGTTCGAGGGAGGCCGTTTCGCGCCGGAGGAGGCGGATGCATCGCGCAGCGACCGCAACGCAGTGGAGGAGCACGATCCGTGCTACACTCAGCCGACGAAGGTGCTAAATGGCCGGATGGAGACGCGGTTGGCGCTGCGATGACGATGTTGGACCGGCGGCTTTGAGCAATCGGCTCTGACGTGTTCGTGGGATCGGTGCTCAAATTGGGCTTGAGATGAAAGCCTGGGTGAAGCTAGTCTCGTGTCAGAACGCCGTCGCCAAAGCGATCATTTCACCCGGCAACGAAGGGATGCGCGAAGCGATCCTGTCGGCAGCCAAGAATCTGAAATTCTTCCGCAAGCCCGAAGGAAAGAAATGGTCGTCCTTCTATCCGAAGAAGACGAAGTTCGTCGCATCCGAGGTTTACAACGAGGATGAGGGAGAAATTAGACCCAAGGTCAAAAAGGGTGGTTGACGGCATAGAAGCCGATGCGAGCGAGATATTCGCGACGATCGCCAGGGCGTTTCCAGCGACCGCCTAGCGCGCTGTGAGACGCGTTCGGTCGATGGCGATTGTGGCTAGCCAGCACCCGGATCATCGAGCCCGAAGCGCAGTGGTCCGCCGTCAACACGATCGCGGGGCATCCGGCCACCGCATTCGGCATCCAGCCATGCGCTGACGGCTCTTCGACGAACTCGCGGGCCTCGAGCAGATTCATCAGTTCGTCCTGAGAGAGGTGGGCATTGCGTTTGGACATGCCGTGGCGACCAAATGCACGGTTGTTGGCCCCCATTGTGAGAGCCTTGAGCGCCTGCCGCTGCGCCAAACCAGTCTCCGGCAGCTTGTCGGGCGACGTTCCGTGATGTCCTGCAATGTCTTCGAGCAGTCGATAGTATTCGGACCAGGATGGCTGGCCCGCCAGCACCGAGGCCGCGTAAGCGGCCATCGGGTTTTCACTCATGAACGTGAAGAGCAGCTCTCTGAGAGAGACATGCCGGTTCGCGGTGATCGCGCGAGTGGGGCGATTTGGAATGGATGAGCCAAACACCGCTTCCCCGCCACCACCCTTTACCTGCCATGACGCAGAGACCGGCACGACGGGTTTGAAGTTGCTGTCCGCGAGCGTGGCGTAACCATTGAGAGGCGCGATGATCTCCCGCGCGATCCAGCCCCTTTCCAGAAATCCCGCTCCGATGATCGGCAAACATCCATGTCCGGTGACATATGTCTCCAGATGATCGGTGTTCTTGACGCGGTCAAGCACTCCGTCCTTGGTCCCATGGATCGCCGTGACGACGTGCAGATCGGGATATGCGCCTTCCGGGAAAAGCAGGCTGAGCGCATAGAGATCGTCGACGTGGCCATCGACGCGAATTTTGACGACCATATCCCTCATGCGTTTGTCCTTTTCGAAGTTGCTTGAGCGATCCAGCTTACTGAAATCTGCAAGTTGATGGCTTCTAATTTCTGATGCGTGAACACTTGCTCTGAAAGGAGAGAAGTCCGACTTTCGCCGGACTTCAGTCATTTCGAATTATGATCGGCGTAGACGATAAGGCGCCAGCGGATCGAGCCCTGCGCCGTCGTGTGCGTGTGGTGAGATTGCGGCGGCAGGATGTGACTCGCTGCGATCCCGATTTCGCGGTGACATCCCATGCACCGGTAGATGCCGGCATAGGGAGCTGCCGAGCCCGGTCCGTGGTCCTGATCAAACGCTTCGTGCGTGGATTGTGCGAGATAGGTTCCGTACTTGTAGCTAGCCAATCGACTTTCTTCCAACTGAAGAAAGCCGGACTTGACCTGTCGGGTGTGACCGAATGTAATGCGGATGCTGTCAACATCAGCAATTGGCCCGCAGTCCGGCTGGATTGCGCGGGCAATTCGGGGCCGCCAGTCGCAAGCTGGCGGTCCTCCCCGAATCGTCAATGGTAAGTTGACCATGCCTTGCCGCGGGCAAGGGTTAATGGACCCGTTTATCCCGGCTATTCACAGGCACAACCTGTGGAGAATTAAAGAATTCGGTTCTCCCTGGCGGACCCTCGACATGTGCGGTCATGAAGAAGCGGCGACAGCACCACGTCTGGCAGCGTTATCTGAAGCCGTGGACGGTTGACGACCAACTCTATTGCTTGAGGGACGGCGCGATATTTGTCACTGGCACGAACAGCGTCGGTGTCGATCGCGATTTTTACAAGTTGCATAAGCTGACCGACGACGACCTCGCCTTGATCAAGATGCTGGTGATTGATGCGGGGCATCCTCTCGCGAAGCGCCATCACGAGGATCTGCTGGTGCACCTTGTAGGGCCTGCTCGCTTTGTTGAGCAGAACCGGCATCAGTTGGGCAACCTCGAGAAGATCGAGGAATTGCTTGATATTCACCAGACGAATGCCTTGGAGGACTATCACGCAATGACCGAAAATCGGTTCTTGCCGATCCTCGACATGATACTCGCGGGCGACCTCTCGTTCTACGAACACGCTGAGCAATGCATCACGTTTCTTCATTTCGTCTGCATGCAGACCATGCGGACAAAAGGCGTGAAGGAAAGGACCATCGACCGAGTTAAATTTCACGATCAGAAGGATCTCACGCGGATATGGGGCATCATGAGCCTCATGTTTGCGTTCAATATCGCGATGAGCCTCTTTCGCGAGCGCAAGCAGCGAAAGTTGGTCCTGCTCGATAATAGTACGGACACGCAGTTTATCACGGGGGATCAGCCAATCATGAACTTGCGCGGCGATGGTCTGCGGCCTCCAACCGAACTCTGTTTCTACTACCCGGTTTCTCCTCGCTCAGCCCTTCTGTTAGCGGAAGCCAATAAGCAGCCCGCCTTCTCGTCCGCCAGCCTGACTGCGGCGCAGGTCGGAGAATTGAATCAGGAGATGCGTCGAGCCTGTCACAGTCAACTCTTTGGACAGACCAGGGACTCGTTGCTTCTTGTGACGGGCTGACGCGGTTATCGCGAACTGATCTGGTCTCGAATTGGATTCAAGACTGGGGTGCGTCTGCAAGCGCGGACCCGACTCTACCCATGGTTGTTTGCGTCGATCTTCCAAGAATCATTTAAGCCGCACCCGCGGTGGCATTTGGCCAGCCCAATCGCGGCTGGTGTTCTTGACCAAAGACGACCAATGAGTATATTGTTCCCGTTATGTTCTGTTATCATCGAAGGTGCGCAGGGATGGAACCGGAAACACTTTAACCACTCATCGGTAGATTGGTGACTAGGCTCAGAGCCTGCCGGGTCGACGAATTCTGTGAAATATCCTGTGAAATCAGGGCCGGGTCGAATAGATGTAAGCCCTTTTGTCCGATACAGCCCCACGCTTGATCGTTAGTGTCGGTCTTGGAGGAACTCCGGGCCGGAACCAGAAGTAGGGAAGAATGTCGACCGCTCGCCACATCGTCGCGTTGCTGCGGAGCCATATCGACGGAGATGACAACCGCTTCCTCTCCGTGGCGACGCAGCTTGCTGCGCACGAGGGGAGGCAAGGACACGGCAAACTCGCCCAGGAACTGCGCGAGCTGATCGACGCGGCAAAGGGCAAGACCGCGCATGTCGGCCGGCGCGGCGCCGGTCCCGTTCCTCTGGCGCAGCCAAAAGGCGAACTGAGCAGCCTGCTTTCAGCGCGATATTCAGATATTCGCCTCAACAGCATGGTGTTGGGGCCGGAACTGAAAGAGCGCTTGACGCGCGTTTTGACCGAACAGCGCCAACAGCAGCGCCTGCGCGCCCGCGGCCTGACGCCTCGACGGAAGTTGCTGTTAATTGGACCTCCGGGTTCAGGCAAGACTATGACGGCGTCCGCTCTTGCCGGCGAGTTGAAGCTACCGCTATTCACAGTTCTCTATGACGGCTTGATCGGCAAGCTCATGGGCGAAACGGCGACGCGCCTTCGCTTGGTGTTTGATGCTGTCGCGGTTCAGCGCGGCGTATACTTTTTTGACGAGTTCGATGCGATAGGCTCCCAACGATCGCACACGAACGATGTCGGCGAGATCCGGCGCGTGCTCAATTCATTTCTCCAGTTTTTGGAAAACGATGACGGCCCGAGCCTGGTCGTTGCTGGGACCAACCACCCGGAGCTGCTGGACAAAGCTGTTTTCCGGCGTTTCGATGACGTCATTGTTTATGGATTGCCGGACCGGGAGATCGCTCGCGGCATATTAGAATCGCATCTGACGGGATTTGACCTCTCGGACATCGATTGGTCATCGCTTTTAGAAGCCACTGTGGGTTTGAGCCAGGCGGAAGTATCACGGGCTGCCGACGAGGCGGCGAAGATCGCAGTACTCGAGGACAGAAGCGAGATCAGGACGCCAACGCTGCTCTCGACATTGGCGGAACGCAGAGCCGCCACGAGTTGAGGCGCAGACGATAGATGGCACGACCGCCGCGCAATCGGCCGCATCTTCACCTTGAGGGTGGCGGTGAAGCAGAGCCGTACACGTCGCCTCGCATCGTCATCGCGGGGCTGCCGCCTGCCAGGGTAAGAGCGCGGCACGCACGGAAACTCGGCCACGCGATCGGCGCCGCCGTGGAGCAGGCTCGGCTGAAGCTTGGAGCCCGCGACCAGACGGTCGCTGAAGGCGAGAAGGGGTTCTATCTCGAATTCGAAATCCCGGCGGCGGAGCGGGACGCTGTGGAAGGTCTTGAGAATAAGCCCGCCAAAATTGAGCTCGTTGCCGTTAAGCCTGCCGCCGACAATCAGGAAATGGTTTCGGCCACTGTGTTCGTACCTGAGCGCTCAGCCGATTTCTTTGCCAAAAAGGTTGAGGCCTATCGCGACGAGAACACGAAGTCGGGAAAGCCCAGGAACGAGCGCTTGGTCGCTCGAATCGAGGATGTTCGCCTTGGAGCTGTTCGTTCGCTCTTCACGGACGACAGGGCGCTTTTTCCGACGGCAGGTCGTCAGGCATGGTGGGAGGTATGGGTTCGCGACGGCCGCCTGGAGACCCTTCGGCATGTCGCACAACGCCTCAATGTAACCCTGAAGGAACATGCCATCAGCTTCCCCGAGCGCGACGTGGTCCTGGCGCTCGCCAACGAGGAAGCGATGGCAAGGCTCGTCGACAATAGCGACGCCGTAGCCGAACTGCGCATCGCCAAGGACACGCCGACGCTTTTTCTTGAAATGCGGCCGGTCGAACAAGCAGACTGGGCGGGCAATCTCGTCGATCGTGTTAACGCACCTGATGCGCTGGCGCCAGCCATCTGTCTTCTCGACAGCGGGGCGACCCGGATGCATCCGTTGATCGAGCCGGGCTTGGATGCCGTCGACCAGCACAGCTATGACAATGGCTGGGGCGTAGGCGATAGCTCTTACTGGAATGGTCATGGCACGTCGATGTCAGGCGTCGCGCTCTATGGCGATCTTGAAGCGGCGCTTAGCCATGGCGGTCAAGTTGACGTGCGCCATCGATTGGAGACGGTAAAAATCCTGCCACCAACTGGCCAGAACGATCCCGAACTTTATGGAGCAATCACAGAAGTCGGTATCAACAAGGTTGAGGCACAGGCTCCGCGTCGTCGGCGGGTCTTCTGCATGGCGGTGACGAGCGAAGTCGGTCTTGGTCGAGGTCGCCCTTCTTCGTGGTCGGCGGCCATCGACCAGCTTTGCTATGGCGGTGGCGACCGTCGACGCCTCATGGTGCTCGCTGCCGGGAATCTGCGAGGTGAGATTGCGGCTCCGGACTACCCGGACCGTAACGACCTTGAAGAGGTCGAGAGCCCCGCTCAGGCGTGGAATCCGCTAGTTGTCGGAGCATTCACCGACAAGATCGGCATCTTTCATCCCGACTTCAATGGCTGGCAGCCCGTGGCGCCCGCCGGTGAATTGTCTCCGGCGAGCCGAACGTCGGGCATTTGGGATCGTCAGTGGCCGATCCGACCGGACGTCGTGTTCGAAGGTGGCAACTTTGCCCATGACGGTGTCAATCCGGCGTCCGCAATCGATGATCTTCAGCTCATAACAACGCACTATCGTCCGCAAATGCGTCTCTTCGAGACGTTTGGCGATACCAGCGCGGCCGCAGCATTAGGCTCGCATCTTTGCGCCGGCGTTTTGGTTGCCCGGCCCCAGCTTTGGTCAGAAACCGTGCGAGCTCTCGCGGTGCATTCGGCCGAATGGACGCCGGCGATGCGTGCACGGATCGAGGGGGCTGCGCAGGCACAGAAAGCAGCCATGCTTCGCCGATACGGATGGGGCGTACCTGATATCGGTCGTGCAGTGATGAGCGCAACCGACGATGCCACCCTGATGGTCGAAGATGCGCTTCTTCCGTTCCGGAAGGATGGCTCGGCGATTAAGACCCGCAGCATGAACCTGCACCGCTTGCCATGGCCCCGAGACGAACTGCTCGCGTTGGGTGAGCAGGATGTGGAGTTGCGGGTAACCTTATCCTATTTCGTCGAGCCTAACCCCGGTGAGCGGGGGTGGACGAGACGGCACCGCTATTCGTCACATTCGCTCCGGTTTGCGGTAAAGCGGTCATTGGAGAGCCTCCGGCAATTTCGCCAACGTATCAACAAGGCTGCGGAGGCGGAAGAGGAAGGGCAGGCTGGAGCCGCGGCAGGTGGCGACAATTGGGTGCTCGGTACGACTCGCGATAAGGGGTCGATCCACTCGGATATTTGGCGCGGAAGTGCGGCAGAACTAGCTGAGCGTGATGCGATCGGGGTGTTTCCCGTCAGTGGCTGGTGGAAGGAAAAGCCTGCGCTTCAGCGTTGGGATCGCTCGGCGCGTTATGCGCTGGTCGTCTCCGTGAGAGCTCCGGGAGCAAACATCGACATCTACACGCCGATCGCCAACATGCTGGAGATTCCAATACCTGCTTCATAACAGTGGCGGCGCGGGATTGGCTGCCTAACGGTCGCGGGGCAGGACGTCGACTTTGGCCTTCGCGAAGCCTGCAACAAGATCATCCCTGCCCAGGAGATCCGAGCGGTCTACGATGATGCCATCGAATTTTCTGGGGATGACATGATTAGCAGGCGTTGGTTCTGTGATGGACAGGTGGAACTGAAAGGAGCCCAACAGAACAAGAAGACTTGGGAAGCTTCAGTCTACATTTTCGATTTCATAGAAACTGTGTTGGAGCGTGTTGAGTTTGCGCTTTAGGCTCCGTAGGTAGCCACTGACCCTGCTCCCCTAGCCGAAGAAGATGGGACCGCGCCAGCGATTTCAAGGCGCCGGGCTCCATAGCAACTGCACTAGGGTCTGTTGAGATTCATCTGGAATGGATTACAGCGGTGGCGAGGTAAATCATGGCCTCGAAGCTGCTGTCTGTCTTGTCGCAACGCATTGCTATGCGTTTGAATTCCTTGAGCTTGCCGAAGAAATTTTCGATCAAGTGACGCCATTTGTAAATGTCTTTGTCGATGTCGAGAGGCTGAGCGCGCCTTTGATGTTGCGAGATGACGATCTTGGCCTTGCGTTCGTTCAAGTCTTCGATGATCCAGTTGGAATCAAAAGCCTTGTCGGCGATCAAGCCACCGAACTCGATATCCTTGATCAGGGGCACGACGCCGACGGTGTCAAAGCGATGGCCGGGGAGCAGGATGAACCGCACCAGATTCCCGAGCGCGTCAGTCAGCGCGAGGATTTTGGTGGTCCAGCCGCCTTTTGACTTGCCGATGGCCTGATTTTTGGTCCCCCTTTTGCTCCCTGCCCGTGGCGGTGAACCTTGACGATGGTCGCGTCGACCATGGCGAACTCCATGTCCGGATCATCCGATACGGCATCGAAGATCCGCTTGAAAACACCGGCTTTCACCCAGTCGCGATAGCGTTTGAACACGGTATTCCAGTTGCCGAACGTCGGCGGCAGATCCCGCCATGGGCTGCCCGTGCGGGCGATCCACAGTACAGCTTCCAGAAACAGACGGTTATCGCTTCCACTGCGGCCGGGGTCCCTCGGCTTGCCCAAACAAACCGGCTCCATCTTCGCCCATTGAGCATCTGTCAGAACGAATCGGGGCATGCCAAACTCCTTTCGGAGCTTGAATCACGGACATTCCGTTCTGTGAATCCTGAATCTCAACAGACCCTAAAGCGGGATGGTGTTAGCTTGAATCGATTTGGGATTCCCAAATCAGCTTGTTTCTGATTCACCATGCTGGCTGGGCGGAGGCCAGCATGGATGGGCAAGCCTTATTCTCTGGATCTTCGCAAGCGTGTCGTGGCCGCTATTGAGGGCGGGATGTCCCGCAATCAAGCCGCCAAGCGGTTCGGAGTGGCAATCAGCACGGCAATTGGCTGGATGAAGCGGGTCGAGAAGACCGGCAGCGTCGAGCCTGGCCAGATGGGCGGTCACAAGCCGAAGGCGGTTTCGGGAGACCACGCCGTCTGGCTATCGCAACGGATCAAGGCCGGCGATTTCACCATACGCGGGCTCGTTGCCGAGCTTGCCGGACGCGGCCTGAAGGTCGATTACCACTCGGTGTGGGACTTCGTGCATGCCGAGAAGCTCAGCTTCAAAAAAAAGCGTGGCGGCTGGCGAACGCGATCGACCCGAGGTCGCGCGGCGGCGAGCCCAGTGGACAAAGTATCAAGATCGCGTCGAAGCTGAGCGCCTGGTCTTCATCGACGAGACCTGGACCAGGACCGATATGGCGCCCTTGCGGGGATGGGCGCCGCGCGGAGACAGACTTCACGCCAAAGTGCCCCACGGCCGCTGGAAGACCATGACCTTCCTGGCGGCTCTGCGGCATGATCGGATCGATGCGCCATGGTTCATCGAGGGGCCGATCGATGGCGCGAGCTTTCGTACCTATGTCGAAAAGGTTCTACTGCCCGTCCTTCGGCCCGGCGATATCGTCGTCTTGGACAACCTCGGCAGCCACAGGAGCAAAGCAGTTCGCCAGCTCATCCGTTCGGTCGGCGCCAAACTGTTCTTCCTGCCAAAATACTCGCCCGACTTGAACCCGATCGAACAGGTCTTTGCCAAGCTCAAGCACCTGCTTCGCAAAGCTGCCGCGCGAACTGTCGATGCGGTCTGCGCTGCAATCGGCCACGCACTCGATGCCTTCACACCCGTGGAATGCGCCAACTACCTCAAAAATTCAGGATATCGAACTTAATGCCATCACGCTTTAGTGGCATTCGCTCGCGCAGGGCGATGGCAGACAGCGCGCCACAAATCACATACGTCTGTGCCCTGGCTGTACCCCGAGATTTCCCGGGCACACCCGGCGGGAGATGGTCAAATAAGTTGTTGATTTTATGATGTGAATGGTGGGCGCACAAGGGATCGAACCTTGGACCTCTCCCGTGTGAAGGGAACGCTCTCCCGCTGAGCTATGCGCCCGGGACCATCATGCAGACGGCCGGACTTTTCGGCCGGCCGGCGCATCGGAGCCCGCGATTTAGAAGTGCGGGCCCAAGGTGTCAAGTTTTCAGGCGGCGTCAGGCCTGAAAACCTTGCGTTCGTCGCTTGAATTCGGCGGCGAGGCCGGATTTTGGGCTGCTTAGGCGCCCTGCTGGCGGGCGCGGGAGGCGTGGGCCTGGAGCGCGCGGATGCGTTCGGCGAGCGTTCCGCCGCCCTCGGGGAGAACGGCCGCGGCGGCACCGTTCGCAGCAGTGCCGTTGGCCGGGCGGGCGGCCTGCTTCGGCGGCTGGCCGGCCTCGGCCGCCAGCAGCGCCTCGATCGGCGAGTTCGGTCCTTCGAGCTGCATCGCGAGCTTGGCCACTTCGGCGGCGATGTCGTTGATGCGCTCGCGCAGCAGCGCGTTCTCCATCCGCTCGGTCGCCCAGGAGCTCTCCGCCTGCTGCTGGATCGCATTGATGTCGCGCTGGAGCTTGGCGCGCTCGTCGCGCGCAGTGCGCAGCTGCTCTTCCAGCGCGGCCTTCTCCGCGCGGAGCGACTCCAGCGCGGCCGACGACTTGCCGCCGCTCAAGCCGGCGATCTCGACGCGCAGCTCCTTGATGGTGCGCTCGGCGCTTTCACTGGTCTGGCGGAGCAGGTTGTTCTCGTAGTCGCGCTCGGCGAGCAGCTTGCCTTGCGTGGCGAGGCGGCCTTCGAGGTCGGCGACGCGGCCGGACAGCATCTCGGCCTCCTTCACCTGCACGATCAGCTGGCGATCGAGCTCGTTGACGCGCTGGCTCAGATTCTCGACGCGGCCGCGCGCATCGGAAAGCTCGCGCGAGGCGGTCTCGGAGTCCGAGCGCTCCTGCGTCAGACGGGCCTGGGTGGCGTTGAATTCCTTCTCGGCATCGCCGACGCGGTTCTTCAATTCCTCGATCTGCGCCCGCACCGCGATCAGCTCGACTTGGCGGCTCTCCGCCATCATCGAGCGGTCGGACAGTTCGGAATTGATTTTTGCGAGCTCGCCCTGCTTGTCGCTCAGCGCAATCTCGGCCTCGCGCAACGCTGCGGTCTTGGTGTTGAATTCCTCCTCGGTGGCGCGGAGCTGCTCCTTCACCGCCTTCTCGCGCGCCTCCAGCGCGAAGATCGTGGCGTTCTTCTCGCCGAGCTCGATCTTCATGCGGTTGATGGCGTCGCTCTTCTTGCCGAGTTCGGCGAGCTGGCTCGTGGTCTTGTTCTTGAGCTGGTCAACGCTCATTTCCAGCCGGCGCGCCGACATGGCGAATTCGGCGCGGAGCTGGTCCTTGTCGGCCTGGATCTCCGCCATCGACAATGGCGTGGCGGCCTCGAGCCGGCGCGTGGTCAGGCGGACCGCGCGGTTATGCACCAGCGGCACGATGGCAAGCCCGCACAGCATCGAAAGCAGGAAACCGATCGCCAGGTACATGATCGGTTCGACCATGGGCCAGAACTCCGAGAGCTAAGGAAAAATTTACCAAAGACAATGCATGCGGGGCTGGCAAAAAGCCAGCCCTCGCCTGCCGTTAAGGTTGATCCGTAGTCGTACGGGAGACGCAGCCTAGAATGGGTTCCAGGTCGCGCGCGGCGTGTATTTGAGGTAGCCGATATTGGCTCCCAGCCGCAGGCCGAGGCCGGAGCGGATCGGCACCAGCACGATGTTGTTGGACGTGAGCGCCGTCATGCCGAAGCCGCCGATGATGTAGGCCGAGCCGTCGATGCCGGCGAAGCGCTGGTAGATCGCATTGGTGGCGGGCAGGTTATAGACCAGCGTCATGGTGCGCGCGCCGTCGCCGCCCCAGTCGAAGCCGAGCGAAGGACCCTGCCAGTAGACGCGGAGGTCGCCGGCGTTCTTGGTGTAGAGCGTGCCTTCGCCATAGCGCAGGCCAGCAACGAAAGCGCCGGAACCTTCCTCGCCCAGGATATAGCCATTCGGCAGGCCCCATTGGCTGACGGCCTTCTCGATGATCGAGGCGAGCCCGCGCGAGACGTTGCCGAAGAAGCGGTGGCCAGCGCCCACGAGCTCGTCCGGCCCATAGGTGTTGGGCGACGGGGTCCGCTGTGGCGGCGGCAGGTCCGGCGGCGGCGCGGCCGTCTGGGCGGAGGCCGGCGCGATCCAGCCAGCCAGCGCCACAAGCGCCACTGCGGCAAGGCGTGATGCGAAAGTCATAAAAGAACCCCTGGTATCGATTCCGGTCCGCTTCCCTTAACCTGACGCCAACAGGCACGGCTCTAGGTTGCGCCGGATGTCCCCTCGACTCGGATGTTATCCGCAGCAACTATGACGGCACAACGGCAGGAAGATAGCCCTTTGCGCCCCGGAATTGCCTTGATCGGCCGCCGGGTCTGCCTGCTGGCGGGCATTTGGCTCGCGTGCTCTGGGTTGCCGGCACAGGCGGCCACCACCGAGCGGATCGTCGTCAATCGCTTTTCGGGCGTCGCCATTGAAGGCTTCGACCCCGTGGCCTATTTCGTCGATGGCGGCCCCATGCCGGGGACGGCGGAGTTCGAGGCCAACCTCTGGGGCGCAGTCTGGCGCTTCCGCAACGAGGGCAACCGGGCCTCCTTCCTGGCCCATCCCGAAATCTACGGTCCGCAATTCGGCGGCTACGACCCGGCCGATATCGCCCGCGGCGTCACCATCGCCGGCAATCCTCGTTTCTTCACGATCTCGGCACAGCGGCTCTACCTGTTCAGCCGGGAAACGAACCGCGACGCCTTCGCTGCCAATCCAGAGCGTTTCCTCTTTGAGGCGGGCAAGCGTTGGCCCGCGCTTGAGGAACAGCTCAGTCAGTAGCGGCCTGCCGCCTCTGGATCACCCCAGGCGAGGAACTCCGGGATAATGAAGCCCGTGTCGCGCCGCTCGCCGAAGCGGAGTTCGCCGCCCTGACCGTCGGTCACTCTGCCGCCGGCCGCGGTCACGACCGCGCAGCCCGCTCCGACGTCCCATTCGCAGGTCGGTCCGAAGCGGGGATAGATGTCGGCGCTGCCCTCGGCGATCCGACCAAACTTCACGGCGGAACCGCAGGTCTTCCTGATGGCGTTGGGCCGACCGTCGATGAATGCTTCGCTTTTGGGGTCGCCATGCGAGCGACTCACCGCCGCGATCCAGGATTCGCCGGGCCGGGGGAGCTTTCGGGTCCGAATTGGCTCGGCGGCGCCGATGGTCGTGCCGCCAAACGTCACACGTTCGGCGCCGCGTCCGACGATGCCGCGCCAGAGCAGCCCGAGCGCGGGCGCGCTGACAATGCCGAGCAGCGGCACACCCTGCGTCACCAGGGCGAGGTTGACGGTGAACTCGTCGCGGCCGGCGACGAACTCCTTGGTGCCGTCGAGCGGGTCGATCAGGAAGAAACTGTCGCGAAACGGCGGCGAGGCGAGCTCACAGCGCTCTTCCGAGAGTGACGGCACATCGCCTGCAAGCCGGGCGAGGCCGTTTGCGATGATTCGGTCGGCCGCGAGGTCGGCTTCGGTGACCGGCGATCCGTCTTGCTTGCCGTCGACCCGCATCGCCGCCCGGTTGACGGCAAGGATGGCCTCGCCCGCCTGCAGCACCAGCTCAGTCAGGGGCTCCATCAGCCGGGATGCGGCCTCGCCGTCGATGATCCTCACCTGCATGCCTCATTCATCGGCAATTCCATCCCCACTCGACCGATTCGCTCGCGGTTTATGGCCGCTTCGAACCGATCACAAGCTAGCTGCCACAGGCTTGCGAATGTTAGAACCTGTGGCATTCGTCAAGCATGCTTGATTCGCCGCGTTCGCGCCGTGCAATTCCAGGAACCCTTTATGTCTGACGCTCCGTCACCCGCTACCGCTACTGCTCCAGATGCGCTCGAACTCGCGGCGCTCCTGTGCTCGCGGGTCTGTCATGATCTCATCAGCCCTGTGGGCGCCATCGTCAATGGGCTCGAGGTGCTCGACGACGATCCCAAGCCCGATGATCGCGAGTTCGCGCTCGACCTCATTCGCAAGAGCGCCAAGACCGCCTCCGCCCGCCTCCAGTTCTGCCGTCTCGCCTTCGGCGCGGCCGGCTCCTCCGGCGCGCAGATCGATCTCGGCGACGCCCACACCATGGCGCGCGGCCACATCGAGGACGGCAAGTGCACGATCATTTGGAATCTGCCGCGGCTGCTACTGCCGAAGAATCGCGTCAAGCTGCTGCTCAACATGCTGGTCGTCTCCCAGCACACGATCCCGCGCGGCGGCACGCTGACGATCGATCCGATCGGCGAGGGCGAGACGATGAGCTTCCGCATCACCGCGACCGGACACAACGCACGCCTGCCGCAGAACATCTACGAGCTCCTGAGCGGCGAACGCGGGCCGGCAGCGGATGCGCACGCGATCCAGCCTTATTATACGCGGCTGTTGGCGCAGGCCTGCGGGCTCACCGTGACGCTCAAGCTAGAGGGCGAAGCCATCATCGTTACCGCTTCGTAAACGCGCACATCGCCTTCAGACGTTAATGGAATCTTTACGAGGCGCTTCGGCTTGTCCGGAGCGCCTTATGTCTTTGTTGGTTCCGTTCTTTTCCACATACTCAACCATTATTAAACGCTTTGCGGTGAAGCTGGCCCCATTCCGAATTGGCGCATCACAGTTCGTGCGCGCCCTCTCCCTGTATGAAGGCCTGTTTTCATGGATGATCTGTTGCGGGAGTTTCTGACGGAGACCAGCGAGAGCCTGGACACCGTCGACAATCAGCTGGTGAAGTTCGAGCAGGAGCCGAACAACGCCAAGATCCTGGATAACATCTTCCGCCTGGTTCACACCATCAAGGGTACGTGCGGCTTCCTCGGACTGCCGCGGCTTGAAGCGCTGGCGCATGCCGGCGAGACGCTGATGAGCAAGTTCCGCGACGGCATGCCGGTGACCGGACAGGCCGTGACGTTGATCCTGTCCTCGATCGACCGCATCAAGGAGATCCTGGCCGGCCTCGAGGCGACCGAAGCCGAGCCCGAAGGCACCGACCGCGACCTCATCGACAAGCTGGAAGCGATGGTCGAGCAGGGCATGGCGGCGATGGCGGCAGCTGCAGCCAGTGCTGCTCCCGCTCCCATTACCGAAGCGCCGCCGCTGGTGCCGGAGGCGCCGGCCGCCGCTGCGCCCGCTGCCGTCAAAGACATGACCACGGGCTCGCTGATCGATCAGACCCTGGAGCGCCCGCTGCGTCCGGGCGAAGTGTCGCTCGACGAGCTCGAACGCGCCTTCCGCGAGACCGCGATCGAAGCGCCGGCTCCCGCACCCGTTGCCAAGGTTGACGTCAAGGCCGAGCCGGCTGCTGAAACCTCGGCGCCTGTCGCCAAGGAAGCGAACAAGGAAGCCGCGAAGCCTGCCAAGGACAAGGCCGCGCCGAAGAAGGCGATGGCCGACGAGGCCGCAGGCGAAGGTGCCAGCATCGCCAACCAGTCGATCCGCGTCAACGTGGATACGCTGGAGCATCTGATGACCATGGTCTCCGAGCTGGTGCTGACCCGCAACCAGCTCCTGGAGATCTCCCGCCGCAACGAGGACACCGAGTTCAAGGTGCCGTTGCAGCGCCTCTCCAACGTCACCGCCGAGCTGCAGGAAGGCGTCATGAAGACGCGCATGCAGCCGATCGGCAATGCCTGGCAGAAGCTGCCCCGCATCGTCCGCGATCTCTCGGGCGAACTCGGCAAGCAGATCGATCTGGAGATGCACGGCGCCGACACCGAGCTCGACCGCCAGGTGCTCGACCTGATCAAGGACCCGCTCACCCACATGGTGCGCAACTCCGCCGACCATGGCCTCGAGACCCCCGCCGAGCGCCTCGCGAGCGGCAAGGGCGAGCAGGGCACCATCCGGCTCTCCGCCTATCACGAGGGCGGCCACATCATCATCTGCATCGCCGACAACGGCCGTGGGCTGAACACCGAGAAGATCAAGGCCAAGGCGATCTCCTCAGGTCTCGTCACCGAGGCTGAGCTCGACAAGATGTCGGAAGCCCAGATCCACAAGTTCATCTTCGCACCCGGTTTCTCGACCGCGGCCGCCATCACCTCGGTGTCGGGGCGCGGCGTCGGCATGGACGTGGTCCGCACCAATATCGACCAGATCGGCGGCACCATCGACATCAAGTCGGTGGCCGGCGAGGGGTCTTCCGTCACCATCAAGATCCCGCTGACCTTGGCGATCGTCTCCGCGCTGATCGTGGAGGCCGCCGGTGACCGTTTTGCGATCCCGCAGCTCGCGGTGGTCGAGCTGGTGCGTGCCCGCGCCAACTCGGAGCACCGCATCGAGCGCATCAAGGACACCGCGGTCCTCAGGTTGCGCAACAAGCTGTTGCCGCTGATCCACCTCAAGAAGCTCTTGAAGATCGACGACGGCGCGGCCTCCGATCCCGAGAACGGCTTTATCGTGGTGACCCAGGTCGGCAGCCAGACCTTTGGCATCGTCGTCGACGGCGTGTTCCACACCGAAGAGATCGTCGTCAAGCCGATGTCGACGAAACTGCGCCACATCGACATGTTCTCCGGCAATACCATTCTGGGCGATGGCGCGGTGATCATGATCATCGATCCCAACGGCATCGCCAAGGCCCTCGGCGCGTCCGGCTCCTCGGCCCATGACATGGCCGACGAGGCCTCCGGTCATCACGCCTCCTCGGGCGAGCAGACCACCTCGCTGCTGGTGTTCCGCGCCGGCTCCAGCCAGCCCAAGGCGGTCCCGCTCGGGCTCGTCACCCGCCTGGAAGAGCTTCCCTCCGACAAGATCGAGTTCTCCAACGGCCGCTATATGGTGCAGTACCGCGAGCAGCTGATGCCGCTCGTCGCCATGGAGAGCGTCACCATTGCCAGCCAGGGCGCCCAGCCGATCCTGGTGTTCTCCGATGACGGCCGCTCCATGGGCCTCGTCGTCGACGAGATCATCGACATCGTCGAGGAACGGCTCAACATCGAGGTCGGCGGCTCGGCAAGCGGCATCCTGGGCTCGGCCGTGATCAAGGGCCAGGCCACCGAGGTGATCGACGTCGGCCACTTCCTGCCGATGGCGTTCGCCGACTGGTTCACCCGCAAGGAGATGAAGCCGTCGATGCACTCGCAGTCGGTGCTGCTGGTCGACGACTCGGCGTTCTTCCGCAACATGCTGGCGCCGGTGCTCAAGGCCGCCGGCTATCGCGTCCGCACCGCGCCGACCGCGCAGGAGGGCCTGGCTGCGCTGCGGGCACAGAGCTTCGACGTGGTCCTGACCGACATCGAAATGCCCGACATGAACGGGTTCGAGTTTGCGGAAGTTATCCGCTCCGACAGCAATCTGGGCGCGATGCCGATCATCGGCCTCTCCGCACTGGTGTCGCCGGCGGCGATCGAGCGCGGCCGTCAGGCCGGCTTCCACGATTATGTCGCCAAGTTCGACCGTCCCGGTCTGATCGCGGCGCTGAAGGAGCAGACCGCGGGCGCCGCCGGCGCCTCCGAGCTGAACCGGGCGGCGGCGTGAGCGGCGCGAGAGGAGAGGCCAAGATGAGCAAGAAGGTGCAGACCGGCGAAGGCGCCATGGTCGAATACGTCACCGCGATGATCGGCGGCCAGCTGTTCGGCCTGCCGATCTCCCGCGTCCAGGACGTGTTCATGCCCGAACGCGTCACCCGCGTTCCGCTGTCCTCGCGCGAGATCGCGGGTGTCCTGAACCTGCGCGGCCGCATCGTCACCGTGGTCGACATGCGTGCCCGGCTCGGCCTGCCCAAGCCCGAGGACGGCAAGCCGCCGATGGCGGTCGGTGTCGACCTGCGCGGTGAATCCTATGGCCTCTTGATCGACCAGATCGGCGAAGTGCTGCGGCTGGCCGATGACGGCAAGGAAGACAACCCCGTCAACCTCGACCCCCGCATGGCCAAGCTCGCCGGCGGCGTCCACCGCCTCGACGGCCAGCTCATGGTCGTCCTCGACGTCGATCGCGTCCTCGAGCTCGCGCCCGAGATGATGGCGGCCTGATACGGCGGCATCGCTGCCGCCGTACCTGCAATTGGAAGTGCCCCGCAAAGGGGAAAAGAAGCAGAGGTTCACATGCGAACTTGTCTCGTCGTTGATGATTCCAGCGTCATCCGCAAGGTTGCGCGCCGGATCCTGGAAGGCCTCGACTTCCAGATTCTCGAAGCCGAGGACGGTGAGAAGGCGCTCGAAGCCTGCAAGCGCGGGCTTCCCGATGCCGTACTGCTCGACTGGAACATGCCGGTCATGGATGGTTACGAGTTCCTCGGCCATCTCCGTCGCATGCCCGGCGGCGACCAGCCCAAGGTGGTGTTCTGCACCACCGAGAACGATGTCGCTCATATCGCGCGTGCGCTGCACGCCGGTGCCAACGAGTACATCATGAAGCCCTTCGACAAGGATATCGTGACGGCGAAGTTCCAGGAAGTCGGACTGATCTAGGCGAACGGCCGGAGGCTGAACGGATCCTTCGGCGATTGTTTTCAACTGAACCGTTTCAGTCTGAGTTGGTGAGTAATGAGTGTTGCGTTCGCAGGGAATTCGGCCATGGGGTCGTCGCGCGAAGCCGGGCCGCTGCGGGTGATGATCGTCGACGATTCCGTCGTCATACGCGGTCTGATCTCGCGCTGGATCGGTGCCGAGCACGACATGGAAGTCGCGGCCTCGCTGCGCACCGGGCTCGAGGCCGTCAACCAGATCGAACGCATCAATCCCGACGTTGCCGTGCTCGACATCGAAATGCCCGAGCTCGACGGCATCTCGGCGTTGCCGCAATTGCTGGTGAAGAAGCGTGATCTCGTTATCATCATGGCTTCGACGCTCACCCGTCGGAACGCGGAGATCAGCTTCAAGGCGCTGTCGCTCGGCGCCGCCGACTACATTCCGAAGCCGGAGTCGACACGCGAAGCCTCTGCCGCGGATATTTTTCATCACGATTTGATCCAGAAAATTCGTCATCTCGGCGCACGGCTGCGCCGCAAACCCGCGGTTGCGAGCCCGCCGCTGGCGCCCCCGAGCCCGACCCCGGCCGCCCGTGGACCGGCTGTTGCGCGGCCTGCCGCGCCCGCACCGGCCCCCGCCGTGCATGCCGCTTCGTCGGGGGCATTGACCACGCGTCCGTTCTCGACCCAGGCGCCAAAGGTGCTGCTGATCGGCTCCTCGACCGGCGGTCCGCAGGCGCTGATGGCGCTCGTCACCGAGCTTGGCCCGGTGATCGACCGCGTTCCGGTGCTGATCACCCAGCACATGCCGCCCACCTTCACCACCATTCTCGCCGAGCACCTGGCGCGCTCGAGCCGCAAGCCGGCAGCCGAGGCGGTCGATGGCGAACCGGTGAAGCCGGGTCGCATCTACCTTGCGCCCGGTGGCAAACACATGCGCGTCGTGCGCAATGGCGCAGACGTTGCGATCGCGCTCGACGACGGCCCGGCCGTCAATTTCTGCAAGCCCGCGGTCGACCCGCTCTTCACCTCTGCCATCGACATCTGGCATGGCAGCATCCTCTCCGTGATCCTGACCGGGATGGGTTCGGACGGCATGCGCGGCGGCAAGGACATCGTCGCCGCTGGTGGCAGTGTCATCGCGCAGGACGAAGCCTCCAGCGTGGTGTGGGGCATGCCGGGTGCGGCCGCCAACGCCGGCATCTGCGCGGCGATCCTCCCGCTCAACCAGATCGGCGCCAAGGTCAATCGCTTGTTCGCGGGAGACCGCTCGTGACGCCCACGGACTATGAGTATCTGCGCAAATTCCTGAAAGAGCGCTCCGGTCTCGATCTCTCCCCCGACAAGCAGTATCTGGTCGAAAGCCGGCTGCTGCCGCTCGCCCGCAAGGCGAGCCTGCCCGGAATCCCTGATCTCGTTCTCAAGATCAGGAACGGCGATGGCCGGCTTGCGACCGACGTGGTCGAGGCGATGACCACCAACGAGACTTTCTTCTACCGCGACAAGATCCCATTCGACCATCTGCGCGAGACGATTCTGCCGGGCCTGATCCAGGCGCGCGCGGCGCGCAAGTCGCTTCGCATCTGGTCGGCGGCGTCGTCGACCGGGCAGGAGCCCTATTCGATCGCGATGTGCGTGAAGGAAATGGGTGCGGCCTTCGCCGGCTGGCGTATCGAGATCGTCGCCACCGATCTGTCGCAGGAGGTGCTGGAGAAATCCAGGGCCGGCGTCTACAGCCAGTTCGAGGTGCAGCGTGGTCTGCCGATCCAGCACCTGATGAAGTACTTCACGCAATCGGGCGAAGTCTGGCAGCTCAATGCCGACATTCGGGCGATGGTGCAGTTCCGCCAGCTGAATCTGTTGCAGGACTTCTCCCATCTCGGCACGTTCGACGTGATCTTCTGCCGCAACGTGCTGATCTATTTCGACCAGGACACCAAGGCGGTGATCTTCGAGCGCATGGCGAAGGGTCTGGAAGCGGACGGCACGCTGTTGCTCGGCGCCGCCGAATCCGTCGTCGGCATCACCGATGCGTTCCGCCCCATCAACGACCGCCGTGGCCTCTACCAGCTCAATCCCGCGCGCTCCGGCCGGCCGATGGGTGGATTGATGCCGCAGCCGCTGAAGGTCGCCGCAGCGAGGTAAGGTGCCTATTCACCTCGCCCCGTTTGCGGGGAGAGGTCGAATTCGAGCGCGGAAGCGGCCCCTCACCCCAACCCCCTCCGCGTAAGAACGGGGCGAGGGAGCAGACTTCACAAAATCGCATGCGGCAGAAACCGCGAACCGTTGCCCGTGATCGGGCTCTCGTCCTCGCGGATCGAAAGCCCGCATGGCTCGTGGTTGACCAGCCAGCTTCCCACCACCGGATAGACGCCTGAAAAGTTCGGCAGCGGCGACAGCGCCTGGCGCACGAAACCTTCGGCGCCGTAGGGGCCGGCCTGCTCGTCGAGCGGCGTTCCGCCGGACACCAGCGTGACATTGGCGCCTTCGCGCGACAGCAGCGGCTTGCGCACATAGGAGCTGCCGAGTTCGGCTGCGCGCGGGTCGTCCTCGAAGAAGGCCGGGAGCAGATTGGGATGCTTTGGAAACATCTCCCAGAGCAGCGGCAGGATGCCCTTGTTTGAGAGCACCGCCTTCCATGGCGGCTCGATCCAGCGCGTCGGTGCCTCCTTGAGCTTTGCGCCGAAGGCATCGTGGAACATCCATTCCCAGGGGTAGAGCTTGAACACGAGCTCCATGTTGCGGTCGTCGAGATCGACGAAACCTCCTAAATCGCGCCAGCCGATCTCCTCGATGTCGAGCAGCGTGGTCGACAGTCCCGCCTGGCGCGCAGTGTCTTCGAGATAAGCCAGCGTGCCGGCGTCTTCCTCGTTGCCGGTGGTGCCAGTGAGATGCAGATGACCGTCCACGCCGATCGCCTTCCACGCCTCGATCAGCCGCTCGTGAATGGAGTTGAACTGGTCGGCGTGCGCGGGAATGATGCGCCGCTCGATCGCCTGCTCGAGCCAGATCCATTGGAACACCGCGGCCTCGAAGATCGAGGTCGGCGTGTCCGCGTTGTATTCGAGCAGCTTTGCCGGACCGTTGCCGTCAAATTTGAGGTCGAGCCGGCCGTACAGGCTGCGGTCGTCGCGCTCCCAGCTCTCGGAGATGAGATTCCAGAACGCGTCGGAAATCTTCAAACGCCGCAAGTACTGCTCATCGCCGATGACGCGGCCGGCGAGCTCCAGGCACATCGCGTCAATCTCGCCGGTTGGCGTCTCGATGCCGCGCTCGATCTCGTCGAGCGTGAAGGCGTAATAGGCGCGCTCGTCCCAATAGCGCTCACCATCGATGGTATGAAACGCAAAACCGCATTGTTCTGCGGTCTGTTGCCAGTCGTTGCGCTCGGGACAGGTGATGCGCTGCATGTGTCAGCCGCCGCCGGAGAAACCGTGCGCAAACGAGCCGAAGCCGCCGCGCGTGACGCCGCCGGAGCCTGAGTCGGACGAGCCACCCGACGAGGAATGGCTCGAGGAATCGCTGCTGAAGAAGCTCGATCGCGACGACCAGTGCGAGCCGCTGCCGCTGGATGAGCTGTTACTACAGTTGGTGTTCGTCTGCGCAGGCGCCGTTGCACCGGGGACTGTCGCCCCGGGGACTGTTGCCCCGGGAGGCGTGGGATTGCAGTTTCGCCGCGGCATCACCATGAAGGCGGTGGTGCCGACCGCGATCGTGCCCATCACCAGCAGCGCGACATGGCCCGAGCGCTTCACCGGCTCCCGCGGCGGTAACGGCAGGTCCGCCGGCCGGCGCAGCCGGCGCTTGCCGAACTCCTTGCTGGGCGGGTTGTTCGGCATGTCAGTAGATCATGCAGGCGGCGTTCAGGAGGCCGGCGGCGAGCGAGGACAGGCCGAGCCAGATCGCCGGTGCCAGCTCACCGGCGGCGATCCGCCCCGACAGGTTCGGCACCGGAATCTTCACGATGTAGAACACGGCGACTTGCACGATCAGCGCGATTACAGCCCAGATCAGACAGTCCAGCACGTTGGCCGAATGCGCGATCGCGCTGAACAGCGGCGCCACGAAGCCGAGCAGGCTGAGGCCGAGCGCAATCGCGGCCGCTGGATCGTTGTCGTGGATCAGCTGGAACTCGTTGTGCGGCGTGATCCGCGTGTAGACGAAGAGATATGCCACTATCGCGACCAGCCCGGTGCAGAAATAGACCAGGAAAGCGGGCAGGCCGGCGAGCGATTGCAGGATCATGGGGGAGTCCGAGGTTTACAGCGCGAATTGTCGCACGATCGCTTAGTCACCGCACCGGGCGGATAGGTTCGATCCCCAGAAGCGAGGCTGCCTCCGCGAAGCGCCCGGGCGCCGCACAATTTTTCGGGCCGCTGAGACATGCTTCACAAATGCGTCTCGAGGTTGTGTGTGATAGTCTCACGTATTGTTCTTGCGGCCGTCGCGGTTGCGATTGGCCGCGCACATTCGAGGGCTTCTTCGTTCTGAACAAAATCTTGTTGAGTGAGGGCTCAAAATGCCTGTTGCCGAATACGAAGATTTCGAGCTCGAGATCGGCTCCGATCTACCCGTGGGTGGCGGCCCTCAGCAATATTACGGTCGTGTCGTCAGGTCGCCGGCCGGGGAGGCGCCGAAGAGCCAGGTGAAGTTCTGGTTCTCCGCGCCAGGCGAACTGGCCAAGCTGCGAGGAGAACTCGAAAACGCCGTCCTCGAGATCGACGAGAAGAATCGTCAGGGCCCGACCACGCGCGGCGAGCAGGTGCTGCGGGATTTCGGCCGCGGCGTATTCCGCAGCGTCTTCACCGACGTGCCTTCAATCCAGCGGATCTATGAACGCAGCAAGGGCGCGGCCCAGGATCTGAGGATCAAGCTGCGCATCGAGGCGGCCGACCTGGCCGGACTGCCCTGGGAATATCTCTACGACGAAGACGACATGCCCGGCTTCGTCAGCCTCACGCGTCCCATCGTGCGCTATCTCGAGACGGCGGGCGGCGTCAGCCGGATGGGCGTCAAGGGACCGCTGCGTATCCTCGGCATGATCGCCGATCCCTCGACCAGCGAATGGCCGAAGCTCAACGTCGTCAAGGAACGCGACCGCATCAACAAGGGCATCGATGCGCTCCAGCACGAAGGCAAGGTCGATTTCCAGTGGGTCCCGGGCGGCACTGGAAAAGATCTGATGAAGAAGCTTCTGGAAGGCGAGTGGCACATCTTCCACTTCATCGGGCATGGCGGGGTCGAGGAAGCCTTGCCCGGAGCCGGCGCCTCCGGCTTCGTCGTCATGGTCGACGAGGACGGCAAGCCGGTGAAGAAGTTTGCCTCCGACCTCGCGATGATGCTGACGGGGGCACGGCGCAGCATGCGCCTGATCGTGCTCAATTGCTGCGAGAGCGCCAGGATCAATGTCGGCGACCGCTTCGGCAATCCGGCGATCGGGCTGATGAAGACGGGATGGCTGCCCGCCGTGGTGGCGATGCAGTTTCCGATCACCGACAATGCCGCGATTTCGATGTCGGAGGGATTCTACGCGGCACTCGCCGGCAACCGTCCGATCGACGATGCGGTGACGCTCGCGCGCAAATTCATCCAGGAGAAGTCCCGGGTCGAGTGGGGAATTCCGGTCCTCTACATGCGCTCGCCCGACGGCCGGATCTTTGACGTCGAAGCATCGCCGCCGCCGGCGAGCCTGGCCGAGACGGCGCGCCTCTCGAAGGACATGCTCCGGCAGCGACGCGACGAATTCATGGCAGCGCTCGCCGCCGGCCCGGCCACGATCGAGGCGCTGGAGGAATTGACCCGGCGCGGACAGGAGCTGCACGGCCTGTTGGCCGACGACGCCGAACTCTCGGTCCGGCTCGCGAGGGTTTATTTCGATCTCGGCACGCTTCAGCACAAGCAGAAGCAGATTCCGAAGGCTGCCGCGAGCTTCGCCTACATGCTGAAGCTCGACCCGGCGAAGCCCGAATATTTCGTGCGCCGCGCCAATTTCAACGTGACGGTCGGTCTCTACGAAAATGCGCTCAGCGACATCACCGAAGCGATCAAGCTCAAGCCGAAGAGCGCGGAGTTCTACTGGATCAAGGGCATCGTTAGCATGACGGCCGCCGGCACCGATGACAAGCGCGGCTATGTCGAGGAGGCGATCAAGGCCTTTGGCACGGCGATTGCGACCAACGAGGACGAGCCGAAATATCTGGTGTCCCGGGCCAATGCCTATGCCCAGATCAAGGACGTGGCCAAGGCCCAGAACGATATGGACAGCGCGATTGCGCTTGCGCCCGACAACATCGATCTCCTGATCCAGAAGGCCAAGATGGTCGCCCAGGCTGCGTGATTCTCACGCGACCGCCGGATGCCGCGGTGTTCGGCGCACTTTTCAACAGCGAACCCTAGCAATAGGAGTTCATCGTGCCGCTTGCTCATGTCGTAGAACCCTTGAATGCGATCTTCGAGTCTTTCGGCGGACCGCTTCTGGTCGTGCTGTTCTATTGGTTCCGGTTTCACACACTGAAGGGGACCCGCTCGTTCACGACGCGGCCGCTGTTTTTATTCGGCCTCGCCGTCTTCGTCACGCCGTTCCTGGTGATTTACGCCGTTCTTCCCGACCAGCTGTCGCCGCTCGCCGCGGTCTGGGTCCTGATGTTCGTCTGGCTCATTCCCGTCGCGCCGAAGGCGTGGCGGAAATTCTGCCAGGAGCTGGCCGGCATTCCCGTCAGCGCGCTCGCGCTGCGCGACGCGCTGGCCGCAGCACCGTTCCAGGTCGGTCCGGATGACATGCCGAGCCTTCAGCGCAAGCTCTCCAGGATCGGCTATCAGGTCGACGACTTCCGTGCGACGCAATCGACCGCGATCCAGTCGCGCTTCCTCAAGATCTCGGCGCTCATGCTTCATCTCGAGCGCTGGGCCGCCGATCATGATGCCTTTGTGGAGCGCAATTCCGATCTCTATGCCGAGCTGCTCGCGGTCTACGACTCTCTCTGTTTCCGCACCGTCCGCGTGCTCAAGAGCAGCGCCGAGATCTACGGTGCGATCATGGAGGACACCCAGGTCGAGCCGGACGACTGGCAGGCGCTCGACCAGCTCTCGACCCGCCACAGCGCGGTCAGCCAGCTTCAGCTGGCGGCCCAGACCGCGGCGGGATGCATGCTGGAGGATTTGCGCAAGGACATGGATTCGCTGCTCAACAATCTCCTGCTGTTCGCCGCGCGCGCCGCGCTCGCCGGCGAATGGACACTCGGCCGCAGCCGGCGAAGGTTAGGGGCGATCGGCTTCACGCTCGATCCGTCCCCGCCCGGCATCGTGAAGTTCGTGGCGGTCGTAGCAAGCTTCGCCTTCGTCTGGTCGCTGGCGTGGCTGCTCGGGTCCGGCAAGATCGTCCACATGCCAGGAGATCAATATGTCGGCATGATGCGGACGCTGCTGGTGACGCCGCTGTACCTGATCGTGAACTTCTGGCTGGTCTATTACTTCAAGCGGCAATACGCGTTCGCGAACGAGACAATCTTCGGGCGGCTGCCGGTCGGATTCATTCTGACGATCGGTCTCTGGAGCGCGCTGATCTTTTTCCCGATTCAGGCGGCGTTCGACTTCTATCAGTTTCCGCACAGGCCCTATCTCGACGTGGTCCTGCGCGAACTGCCGCTCCTGATCTTCCCTTGGGGGATCGCGGCGATGGCGGCCCTGCTGGTGCAGGATTCGACCTGGGGCAAGCGGTCGCGGAAAACGAGGCGGATGCGCGATGGGCTCGTCTTTGGCGGCGGGATGACGGTGCTGCTGTGGGTGTTGCTGGCCGTCCACCAGGTCAGCCCGATGCCGGTGATGGAGGTCGTCGACGACGTCTCCGGCTGGACGTTCCTCTGGTCCTTCGTGCTCCCGACCTTCGCGTTCGGATTCATCATCGGCTACGCGTTGATCGCCTGGCTGCGCGAGGCGGCTGCACGCTGCCCGGTCAGGAGTCCTGTTCTCGCAAGTCCGGCGCTCGCCGGCGCCTGACGACACCCCAAAAAACAAAACCCCGCCATTTGCGGCGGGGTCCAGGCTGGGAGGAGCGAGCCCGCGGGCTCGCGGCTTGACCCAAAGATCAGGCGGGAATGCGCTCTTCGACCTCGTGCGGCTCGCGCAACACGTAGCCGCGGCCCCAGACGGTCTCGATGAAGTTGCGGCCTTCCGAGGCGTTGGCGAGCTTCTTGCGGAGCTTGCAGATGAAGACGTCGATGATCTTCAGCTCGGGCTCGTCCATGCCGCCATAGAGGTGGTTGAGGAACATTTCCTTGGTGAGCGTCGTACCCTTGCGGAGCGAGAGCAGCTCCAGCATCTGGTATTCCTTGCCGGTCAGATGCACGCGCTGGCCACCGACTTCGACCGTCTTGGTGTCGAGGTTGACGACGAGGTCGCCGGTCTGGATGACCGACTGGGCGTGCCCCTTGGAGCGGCGCACGATCGCGTGGATGCGGGCAACCAGCTCGTCTTTATGGAAGGGTTTGGTCATGTAGTCGTCGGCGCCGACGCCGAGACCCTTGACCTTGTCCTCGATGCCGGCGAGGCCGGAGAGGATCAGAATCGGTGTCTTGATCTTGGAGACCCGGAGCTGCTTGAGCACGTCGTAGCCGGACATGTCGGGCAGGTTGAGGTCGAGAAGAATAATGTCGTAATCGTATAATTTTCCAAGATCGACGCCTTCTTCCCCCAAATCGGTCGTGTAGACGTTGAAGCTCTCAGACTTCAGCATCAGCTCGATCGACTGCGCGACGGCGCTGTCATCTTCAATCAGCAAAACGCGCATGCCAGTTCCCCATAGTCGCCGCTCCTGGGCGTCAGGTCGGCCGCTTCGCGGCACTCAACAAACGCCTTTGAACAACTGATTCGGATCCTGACAACAGATGGTTAACAAATCCTGATTCTGGAACGCAAGTCCCCCCGGTGCAATTTTTGTCGAATCGCCCTAAGGTCTTGCGTGCGAAGCAGCTTTCGTTATCCGGTTCCGTTCAAGTTCCACTTTAAGAGACGGGTCTAACCGACTCCCGCGACTCAGCCTTCTTCTGAAGGGGAGTCGCGCTCAGTCACAAAGACAGTGACGCAATGATTAACGATGCGGGTAAACACCAGGTTAAGCGCCGTTCAGAAATATGGCGAAACTTAAGAGTTTCACCGTGAAAGCCCGGATCATGACGGCGCGAACCCTATGAAGGCCCCTCTATGAAGGCGCTCGTATGAAAGCTCTCTTGTGAAAGCTCTTGCCGAACAGATCGGCGATATCGACGGCGTCAACATCTATGGCCGCGTGGTCGGCGTTCGCGGCCTGATGGTCGAGGTGGCCGGTCCGATCCACGCGATGTCGGTCGGCGCGCGGCTCGTGATCGAGACCGGTGCCAACCGGTCCATCCCGTGCGAGGTGATCGGCTTCTCCGGCAACAATGCGGTCGTGATGCCGTTTGCCGGTCTCGACGGCGTGCGCCGCGGCTGCAAGGCCATCATCGCCAATGCCGCCAACCAGGTGCGTCCGTCATCGGCCTGGCTCGGCCGCGTTGTCAACGCGCTGGGCGAGCCGATCGACGGCAAGGGACCGTTGCCGCAGGGCGCCTCGCCAATGCCGTTCCGCAATTCGCCGCCGCCGGCGCATTCGCGCAAGCGCGTGGGCGCCCCGCTCGATCTCGGCGTGCGCGCGATGAACACCTTCCTCACCTGCTGCCGCGGCCAGCGCATGGGCATCTTCGCGGGCTCCGGCGTCGGCAAATCGGTGCTGCTCTCCATGCTCGCGCGCAACGTTGATGCCGATGTCAGCGTCATCGGCCTGATCGGCGAACGTGGCCGCGAGGTGCAGGAATTCTTGCAGGACGATCTCGGCGAGGAGGGCCTGGCGCGCTCCGTCGTGGTGGTCGCAACTTCCGATGAGCCGGCCCTGATGCGGCGGCAGGCGGCGTATCTGACGCTGGCGGTCGCCGAATATTTTCGCGACGAGGGCCAGGATGTTCTCTGCCTGATGGACTCGGTGACGCGTTTCGCCATGGCGCAACGCGAGATCGGCCTGTCCGCCGGCGAGCCGCCGACCGCCAAGGGCTACACCCCGACCGTCTTCACCGAGCTGCCGAAGCTTCTGGAGCGCGCCGGGCCAGGCCTGGGGGACGGCGCCATTACCGCGATCTTCACGGTGCTGGTCGACGGGGATGATCACAACGAGCCGATCGCGGATGCCGTCCGAGGCATCCTCGACGGCCACATCGTGATGCAGCGCTCGATCGCCGAGCGCGGCCGCTACCCCGCCATCAACATCCTCAAATCCGTTTCCCGCACCATGCCGAAATCGGCCGATCCGCAATTCTGGCCGACCATCCAGAAGGCACGCGCGGTGATGGCGACCTATGCCGACATGGAGGAATTGATCCGATTGGGCGCCTACCGGGCCGGCTCCAGCCCGGAGGTTGACGAGGCGATCCGCCTGCACGAGCCGCTTGAGGCCTTCCTGCGCCAGCGCAAGGACGAAAATGCGTCGCTTGCCGACGGCTACCGCCAGTTGGCGCAAATCCTCGGTAATTTGGAAACGGAACGCTAACTTTGTCCCGTCATCATCCGACCCCACAGAGTAGCAGAGCCGGTCTTGGCCCAATTGGGCCAGTGGGGAGACCGGTGTCGTCCCAATGTGTGTATGTCTTGCAGCCAAGGGACTTCTGGGGAGTACGAGTCGATGAAGTCACGTGATACCCTCATCCGCCTGAAGAAGTTTCAGGTCGACGAGAAGCGCCGCCGGGTCGCCCAGATCGAGTCCATGATCGCCGACTTCCAGCGGATGTCGGTCGACCTTGATCGCGAGATCCAGACCGAGCAGGACCGCGCCGGGATCAACGATCCCGCGCATTTCGCCTATCCGACCTATGCCAAGGCCGCCATCCAGCGCCGCGAGAACCTGACCCGCTCGGCCGACGAACTGAGGGGCCAGCTCGAGGACGCCAAGGCCGCGCTCGGCGAGGCCTTCGAAGAGCTGAAAAAGGTGGAGCTCCTGGACGAGCGCGACCAGGCCCGCGAGCGCGCCGAGGAAAATGCCCGCGAGCAGGCCGATCTCGACAGCATCGGCCTGATGCGCTCCCGCATCGGCGCCGTCGCTTAAACGGCAGCCGGCGCTGAAAATCGCCTGAGAGTTTGCGAGCCCGGACCCGCAAGGTCCGGGTTTTTGCGTGTGCTGTCCACAGCATGGCGCGCCGCCCCTTGGTGACGGGCTTGGCCGCGCGCTATGGTAGTGGGGATGAAAGCGGTGCTAGCGGCGGAGGTGTCCACCTCTCCCTTGGGAGAGGTCGGCGTGGAGCGCCGGGTGAGGGGTTACGGTCTCCCGTTAGCTCCGCGCCCCCTCACCCGATTTGCTGCGCAAATCGACCTCTCCCCGTCGGGGAGAGGTGAAGAGAAGCGACGTGCCGCACGTTGGGGGGCTGAATGCTGACGCCAGCAGAGCTGGTCGGGCTGATTGAGGCGGTTGCGAAGCGCGATCAGGCCGCGTTCGAGCGCCTCTACGGCGCCACGCGCGCGAAACTCTATGGCGTCGTCCTCCGTATCTTGCGCCGGCAGGATCTCGCAGAGGAGGTCATTCAGGAGACCTACGTCAAGATCTGGAACAGCGCCGGCCAGTTCAATCCGACGCTGTCATCGCCGATCACGTGGATGGCGTCGATCGCGCGCAATCGCGCCATCGACATCGTGCGCAAGAAGACGGAAGCCTCCATCGAGGAGGAGCCGCAGGCGATGGAGGTCGCGGCCGATAGTCCCGATCCCCTTGCGCGCCGGGAGATGTCCGAGGAGTTGAAGCGGCTGCTGGAATGTGTTGGCCGGCTCGAGCCGGACCGTCAGCGGCTCGTGCTTCTCGCCTATTACAACGGCTGGAGCCGCGAGCAATTGGCGGAGAAATTTGCAGCCCCCGTCAACACGGTGAAGACGTGGCTCCGGCGCAGCATGTTGGATATCCGGGAGTGCCTCGGACTTTAGAGGATGATGAGAGTGGCACGAACCAGAGCGGCAGCGATTGTCCACCTCTCCCCGTCGGGGAGAGGTCGGCGCGTAGCGCCGGGTGAGGGGCCGCGGGTTTCACGAGAGATCGTATCCCCTCACCCGGACCGCATCGTGCGATGCGATCCGACCTCTCCCTTCGGGAGAGGTGGGAGAAAATGATGGCCTACAGCGAAGACCATATCGCGCTCGCCGCGGAATATGCGCTCGGCACACTCGATGCCGACGAGCGCGCGCAGGTCGCGACTATGATGGCGGTGGACCAGGAGTTCGCCGCGATCGTGCAGGCCTGGGAATTCCGGCTCGGCTCCCTCAACCAGATGGTCGGCACCATCGAGCCGCGGCCGGTCGTGTGGGAGAACATCAGGCGCGAGATCGCGCGGACGGCATCATCGCACGATTCGACGCATGAGCCGCCGGCCATGCAAGAACCGCCGGTGCTGTCGGACGTGCCGCCACTGCCGGCATCTTCCTCATCGGAGTCTTCAGCGCCAGAGCCGCCGTCTTTGGATGGACAGCAGCCCGAGCCGCTGCAATCCGACTCCGATGCCATTCCGGACATTGCCCCGCAGTTCATTCCGCAGACGCATGCGCCCGATCCGAGTGTCGTGCCCGTCACGCAGGTGCCGATCGTCGACGACGCCAACGTGATTGATCTCGAGAGTCGCGTGAAGCGCTGGCGCACGATCGCCTCCGCCGTGGGTGCGCTCGCGGCCGCGCTGCTGGTGACGCTGTCGCTTCAGATATTCCTGCCCGATGCGTTGCCGGGCGCGCTGCGGCCCGCGGCGCGCATCCGGACGGTCGAGGTCAAGGCGCCGGCCGCGCCGCTGTCTGCGCCCGCGCAATATGTCGCGCTGTTGCAGGGCCCGAGCGGCGGGCCCGCCTTCATCCTCACCATCGATGGCGCGACCAGGAACTTCACGGTGCGCAAGGTCGGCGCGACGCCGGAGCCGGGCAAGAGCTTCGAGCTCTGGCTGATCTCCGACAAACTGCCGCGCCCGCGTTCGCTGGGCGTGATCGGCAGCGGCGACTTCACGGCGCGTCCGGTGCTCTCAGGCTTCGATGCCGATGTCGTCAACGGCGCGACCTATGCCGTCACCGTCGAGCAGTCGGGCGGCTCGCCCAACGGCCAGCCGACCTCGGCGCCGGTGTTTACCGGCAAGCTGATCGAGACCGTGCCGCCGTCCCAGCCGCAGCCGCCCGCGAAGAAGTAGCTCGCAGCCCGGATGGAGCGAAAGCGTAATCCGGACCACCGTCTCGCATTCCGCTTTGCTCCATCCGGGCTACGAAGGCGCATTCCTGTCGCCGCGGTCCATTTCGTCGTCGCAATCCGACAAGTCCTGCTGAATCCGCCTCTGATTTGAACCTCAATCCATTCCGCGGCGTCAAATCCCCGGAATTTGCAGTCGATGCCGCCGATCATGGCGCCGGAGAGGGGTTCGAAATCAGATGGACGCAGCCAGGCCGCCGGGCATCTTCGTTCACCAATATGCGGGCCTGCCGCAGGGCCCGGCGTTCGAACATTGGCGCAACAGGGCCTTGGGATCCTGTGGCCTCGAGATCGGACCGAGCCATGGCGACAGCATCGATTGCCGGCTGCAGGTCAGCGTGGTCGACAACATCGCGCTGGCGATTCCCGAAGGTGCCTCCGCGCGATATTCGCGCACGCAGGGCAGCCTTGCGGACGGCAGCGACGATCTCGTGCTGATCGCTGCGCATGCCGGTCTCGTCAGCGTCCGGCAGAACGGCCATACGGTCGAGCTCGCGCCGGCGCAGATGGTGCTTGCCGACATGAGCATCACCGGCAGCGCCGGTCACACCGACGAGGACCGCTTCACCACCATCCGCATGCCGCGCCGTGCGCTGCTCGAGATCAATCCGCGCGCCGAGGACAAGCTGTCGCAGGTGCTTTCGGATAATGCGGTCGGCGAGACCGTCTTCCGCTATCACGCGCTTGCCGCCCATCACGCGCCGCATCTCGATGCCGTCGGGCAGCGCCTGACCGCGCAGCACATGGTCGATCTCGTCGGCCTGCTGCTCGGCACCGACGCCGAACACGCAGCGCTCGCGCGCGGCCGGGGCCATGCGGCGGCCCGTCTCGATCTCATGCGCGCCGACGTGATGGCAGCACTCGGCCGCAACGATCTCTGCCTGTCCGAGGTCGCCACCCGCACAGGGCTGAGCCCGCGCCAGGCGCAGCGGCTGTTCGAGCAGGCCGGCACCACCTTCACCGAATTCGTGCTCGAGCAGCGCCTGCTGCTGGCGCGAAAACTGCTCGGCGATCCCCGCGCGCGATCGCGCAAGATCAGCGACATCGCGCACACGTCGGGCTTTTCCGATCTGTCCTATTTCAACCGCGCCTTCCGCAAGCGCTTTGGCGCGACGCCGTCGGAACTGCGCGAGGCCTGAGCCGCGCCGCTTGTCCGGCAGCTTGGTAGCCCGGATGGAGCGCAGCGCAATCCGGGGCAGCTGCGTCGGCATGGATGGTTTCCCGGATTACGCTTCGCTCCATCCGGCCTACAATAGCTGGCGCTGTCTGTCGGGCAAAACACCCCAATTGCGGGTCAATGGGTGAATGCAAAAATATTCCACTTTACCGAAATTCGGAAACGGCGTATGTGTCGACTACTCCGGTCCAAGGAAGAGGGGCGATCGCGATCGTCACGAACGCGGGCCGGATGGCGGTGGGCGCAAGTCGCATCGGCGCGAAGGGTTTTGCAGGGCGGGCAACCGTGAGCGAAGCCGTCGCGCGCACGACCGGTGTGATCGGCGTACGGCAAAATCGTGTGGTCCTGGCGCCCGGAGCCTGTGCGCCAAGTCTTGCGGTGATGCGTGCCGTCCAACCGGACATGCGCATCAGTGATCGGCGAGGCGACGGGGGCAATAGTGCATCGCTCCCCGGGGAGATCACGACATAAGCCGTCAAACCACTGCGCAGGGAAGGCCGGATGTTTTGGCTTCACCTGTATGCCGCTGTGCAGATTTCTCACTGCAATTTCGCACAGTGGACCGTGGGTGCCAGCCGGCACCCGGTCTTCCCTGCACCCTCTTTCAATTGAGGGTGAAGCGACAAGCAAAGCTCGGGCGAGATGAGCCGCGAGGATGAACAGCCATGTGTATCGCTAAACAACGGTCTCGTGCACCGGACGCAGCGCAGCGCTCCTTCAGCGGTGCGCTGCAGAGCCGGGGCCCATGCATCAGCGAGTGCGTAGCCTCCTGGGTCCCGGCTCTGCGCAGCAACGCTAAGAGGCGTTGCAGCGCGTCCGGGAGACGAGAAGAGAGAATAACGTGACCTACCCCAGACATGAGAAAGCGCCCGTGGGGGGCGGGCGCTTTCTGTAGTCGACTTGGGGTTGGGGTCGTCTACATATCCACGTGGCGACTTTGGGGGGCTGGTAAAGAGCCGCGTGAATTCCTGAAACTCATGTCTCAGCGAACGAGGGACGCGTCCGAACTGGTGATAACGACCGGCTTGCCGGCCTTGATGACGCGGGCAGTCTGGGTCAGGCCGTCATCCGAACCCGTACGTGCCGTGATGCCGAAGCCAGCCACCGCGATCCCTGCGACGAGGGCCACGACCACGATCTTCAGGTGGGTCGAGCGATCTGCGCTGTAAATCGAGTGGTTCATGGAAGGCTCCTGCCGCCATCTACCCGAAGTAGTCGCCTGCGTGTTTGGGCAGGTTCATGCTTCCGGTGCCCAACAACCTAGTATTGGGGGGATTCGTTCCCAAGGGGCGATCACAAGAGCGTGACAGGACGTGAAAGATCGCGATCAGAAACGATCTCTGATCGTGCAATTTTGCAATTATTTCAAAGCTGTAATGTAGCTGTAAGGCGCCCTTTCAGCATTTGGTCGACAAGGCGCCAGGAACTCAAAAAACATTTGCCTGTGGCCGAAAAACACACGGCTTCTTAAGGCAAATCAGATGCTTCCGACCGTTTTCAGCCTCGCTCTCGGGTGGATTTCGGCCTGCGACAGCACGGTCGTCTGGGCGCGGAAGCGCTCGACCAGGGAGCGGACGAAGGGTCGAATTGCCGCAGAGGTCACCAGCACCGGCGCTTCGCCTTCACGGGCGGCGCGCTCGAAGGCCTCGCGCACGCCGGTCATGAACTCCGACAGTTTCGAGGGCTGCATGGCGAGGCTGCGTTCCTCGCCCTGGCCGACGATGGATTCGGCGAAGGCCTGCTCCCACCGCGCCGACAGCGCGATCAGTGGCAGATAGCCGTTGTAGGAGGTGTTTTGCGCGCAGATCTGGCGAGCCAGGCGGGCGCGGACATGCTCGACCATGGTCGCGGGGTTGCGCGAGAAGGCGAGTGAATCCGCAATGCCTTCGAGGATGGTCGAGAGGTCGCGGATCGAGATGCGCTCGGCGAGCAGCAATTGGAGCACGCGCTGGATGCCGGAGACCGTGACCTGACCAGGCACGATGTCCTTGACCAGTTCGCTCTGCTCCTTCGGCAGCTCCTTGAGCAGCTTCTGCACCTCACCATAGGAGAGCAGGTCCGACATGTTGGCCTTGAGCAGCTCGGTGAGGTGGGTCGAGAGCACGGTCGCGGCGTCGACGACCGTGTAGCCCTTGAGCGATGCTTCCTCCTTGAGGCTGGCATCGACCCAGGTCGCGGGCAGGCCGAAGGTCGGCTCGGTGGTGTGGATGCCGGGCACCTGCACCTGGCTGCCGCCGGGATCCATGACCATGAACTGGTTCGGCCAGATTTTGCCGGTGCCGGCGTCGACCTCCTTGATCTTGATGATGTAGGTGTTGGCCTCGAGCTGGACGTTGTCGAGGATGCGCACCGCCGGCATGACGAAGCCCATCTCGATCGCCAGCGAACGACGCAGCGCCTTGATCTGCTCGGTGAGGCGGTCGGTGCCGTCCGGGCCGTTGACGAGCGGCAGCAGCGCATAGCCGAGCTCGATCTTGAGGTCGTCGATCTTCAGCGCCGCCGAGATCGGCTCCTCCGCGGCGGCAGTGCCCGGTGCACCCGGCGTTCCCGGTGCTGGCGCAGCCTTGGCGGCTGCGTCAGCCCTGGCGGTCGCGCGGTTGCGGTTACGCGCCGACCAGGCCAGCGCGCCGGCGCCGGCCCCGAGCAGGAAGAAGGGGATGGTCGGAATGCCCGGCAGCGCCGCCAGCACCAGCATCACCGCCGAGGACATCGCCAGCGCCTGCGGATAGCCGGAGAACTGCCTCATCAGCGCCTTGTCGGCGGCGCCGGAGACGCCGGCCTTGGAGACGAGCAGGCCGGCCGCGGTCGAGACGATCAGCGCCGGCACTTGCGTAACGAGGCCGTCACCGACGGTCAGCAGCGTGTAGCTGCGTCCGGCGTCGGCAAAGGACAGGCCCTGCTGGGCGACGCCGATGATCATGCCGCCGACGACGTTAATGAAGACGATCAGCAGGCCGGCGATGGCGTCGCCGCGAACGAATTTGGAGGCACCGTCCATGGCGCCGAAGAAGCCGCTCTCGTCCTCCAGCGCCTTGCGGCGCTCCTTGGCGACCTTCTCGTCGATCAGGCCGGCGGAGAGGTCGGCGTCGATCGCCATCTGCTTGCCGGGCATGGCGTCGAGGTGGAAGCGGGCGGCGACTTCGGCGATACGGCCCGAACCCTTGGTGATGACGACGAAATTGACGATGATCAGGATGGCGAAGACGATGATGCCGATGACGAAATTGCCGCCCATCACGAAGCTGCCGAAGGCTTCGATGACGTGACCGGCCGCATCCGTGCCCTCGTGGCCGTGCGACAGGATCAGGCGGGTCGAGGCCATGTTGAGCGACAGCCGCAGCATGGTCGAGATCAGCAGCACGGTCGGGAAGGCGGAGAATTCCAGCGGCGCCTGGATGAACAGCGACGTCATCAGGATCAGGATCGAGAGCGTGATCGAGATCGCCAGGAACAGGTCCAGCACGATCGCGGGCAGCGGCAGGATCAGCACCACCAGGATGGTGAGAACGCCGAGCGCCAGCGCGATGTCGCCGCGCTTGAGGATGTTGACGATTTCTGAGAGGGAGGGGATGCCGGGCTTCGCGTTGCCTACGCCTTGTCCCGCGGTGACGTCGACCATGGTAGCTGTCTCCCCGCGCGACTGACGTCCACGCGCCCCAAATGTCTGCGCGGCGGCCGATGGGCCGCCGTTTCGAAAGTGAGGCACCGCACTGGCGTCCACGGGAGCTCCCGTTCTACGCGGCTGACGACACTCGACTCCACTGGGCAATTTTTGCCCGGTGTATGGTTAGCAAAGGGTTAACAAGTGGCGCCGGGAGAGTGCCGGGAGGGACTTTCTATTGCAGTGCACCGCGCATGCCTATTATCGCGCCATGTTGCTTGACCGCGGGCCTCGCAGCAGAGAGGTTCCGGCCCGTGCACGCGTCAAATCACCCCGGACAAACACCCGCCTCCTTCACCCCTGACTCGCGTCAGGCGTGGGTGCGACTCCTGCTCGCGCTGCTAATCGGCTCGATCGGCAGTGTCGGCATGTGGGCGGTCGTCGTGGTGATTCCCGTCGTGCAGGCCGAATTCGCGGCCACGCGCGGCGCGGTGTCGCTGGCCTTCACGCTGATGATGTTCGGCTTCGGGCTCGGTGGCGTCATCGCCGGCAGGATTACCGACAGGTTCGGAATCGTGTCGGCCATGGCGATCAGCATCGCCTTCCTTGGTGTTGCCAACACGCTGGCAGGGCTCTCGACCCAGCTCTGGCAGTTCGTAGCGGCCTATTTCCTGATCGGGCTCGGCACGTCTGCGACCTTCGCGCCGCTGATGGCGGAGGCTTCGCACTGGTTCGAGCGCTATCGTGGATTGGCCGTGACCATCGTCGCGAGCGGCAACTACGTCGCCGGCACGATCTGGCCGCCGCTCATCAGCGCGGGCATCGAGAGGGTCGGCTGGCGCACCACCCACACCGGCATTGCGCTCGTCTGCGTCGGCCTGATGACGATCCTGGTGCTGGTCCTGCGCGCTCAAATGGGAGACGACAAGGTCCGAAATCACGCCAATGCACCGCCGCCTCGGGTCGATCTCAAGCTTTCGACCAACACCCTGACGGTACTGCTGTCGATCGCCAGCATATCCTGCTGTGTCGCCATGGCGATGCCGCAAGTGCATATCGTCGCCTATTGCGGCGATCTCGGTTTTGGTGTGGCGCGCGGCGCCGAGATGCTGTCGCTGATGATGGCCTGCGGCATCGTCAGCCGGATCGGCTCGGGTTATCTCGCCGATAAGATCGGTGGCATCCCGACGCTGCTGATCGGAGCGGTGGCGCAAGGCTTTGCGCTGGTGTTCTACCTGTTCTTCGATAGCCTCACCTCGCTCTATCTGATCTCCGCGATGTTCGGCCTGTTCCAGGGCGGCATCGTGCCGAGCTACGCCATCATCGTGCGCGAAGCGATGCCGGCGCGCGAGGCCGCAACCCGCGTCGGCATCGTGATCTTCGCCTCCGTGTTCGGCATGTCCTTCGGCGGCTGGGTGTCCGGCATCATCTTCGATGCCACCGGGTCCTACGCCGCAGCGTTCGCCAACGGCGTGGCTTGGAATGCTCTCAATGTCGGCATCGTATTGATGCTGCTGATCCGGTCGCGGATGAATTCGGTCAAGGCGGGACCGGGTTTTGCGACCTAGCACGACCTCACGTGTCAGTTTTCGCTGGATCTGTTTGATCCTCGCCGTCGTGCTGCTGGATCAGGGCACGAAGCAGCTTGCCGTCGGCTTGCTAGAGCCCGATCGTCCGATGATCATTTTTTCGTCCGTGGCATTGCCATCCATCGACTTCGTGCTGTCCTACAACAAGGGCGTCTCCTTCAGCGTCCTGCGGTTCGCGGACGATGCGCAGCGTTGGCCGCTGGTTGGTCTGTCCTTACTAGCCTGCGGATTGTTGGGCTGGTGGCTCCGCCGCGTGCCGCCGGGCCAACCGATCCTGGCGACCGGACTCGCCTTGATCATTGGTGGCGCGCTTGGCAATGTGTTGGACCGCGCGCGGATCGGGGCGGTGATCGACTTCGTCTACGTATCCTACCAGGCTTGGTCGTTCGCCATTTTCAACGTCGCCGACACGGCCATCACCTTGGGCGCCATTGCGACCGTGCTGTCCCTGTGTCTGGAGTCGGCCTAAGCCGCCTGTCCCGCTTTCAGCAGTGAGCAGCCGGTGATCTTGTAGCTGCCGTCTGCCTGCTGCTCGAGCGTGTAGAGCGCTTCCCAGGCTTCGCCATTGCCATCGATGATGTGAACGCGCTGGGCGATCACGCTGCCTTCGGTCGTGCTGTCGCCGAACTCGAAGCTCTTGTGGCGGTAGACCGGCGCGTAGCCGTGCTGCAGCATCGACATGAAGATGTCGGGTGCCGGGAAGATCTGCTTGATCGCCGGTGCGGCATAGGAATAGGCGGCCGTTGCATCGTCTCGGACGAAGGCCTGCTCCTGGGCGCGGATCACGCCTTGCGCCGCCGAGACATCGTCAGCGCGTGCGGCGAGAGGGCTGAAGGCAACGCTGAGGACGACGACCAAAGCTGCGATGCGCATGACAGGCTCCGCGTTGACATGCCGGCGGCAGCAATCCTAGCATAAGACTGGAACAATGCGGGACGCGCTATCGCTTCCGCTTTGGCGCCGTCTTCGCCGGTTTGGCCGCGCGTGCCCTCGATTTTGCGGCGGGCTGAACCCGCAAACCGTCGACAAAGACGTCGAGCAAGCGCAGCACCGACGCCTGCCAGTGCGGCTGATCGTGCATGTAGCACATCGCGAAAAATGCGCGCAGCAGATCCTCCGGACTGACGTCGCCACGCATCTCGCCGGTGGCGACGGCGCGGTCGAGCAGCGAGCCGATCGCCTTGGTCAGCCGGTCCATCGAGAACGCCGCGAGTTCCGAGGAACTCTGGAACGTCAGCGCAAGCGCTGCCGACATGCCCTTTTTTGTGGCAACGAATTCGACATTGGAGCGCAGCCAGCGCCGTAGCGCATCGACCGGATCCTTGGCGTTCTTCAATTGCTCGGCAAGCTCGCTAAGCTGCTCGACCTCGCGCCGGTAGACCGCCTCGAACAAATCCTCGCGCGCCGGAAAATGCCGATAGAGCGTGCCGATGCCGACGCCGGCGCGCTTGGCCACGGCCTCGAGGCTCGCCTCCGGACCGCCCGCGTTGAACACGATTTTCGCAGCCTCGAGCACGCGCTCGCGATTGCGCACGGCATCGGCGCGGGGCTTGCGGGTCTGGTCGGTGTGGTCGTCCATACCGGCAATGTAGATCACGAATTGGTTAGATTGAACCCTTAGCTAGCTGCATCGCGTTGTCTGCGCACGGGCTTTTGACGAATTCCAATTATTTCTCCGCGGCCCTTGTTAAGCGGAGGCAGCCTCCGTATCTTCGCTGAGCGCCGGCCCGGAACATGTCCGGGCGGCGCGAAATCGACGGCGGCCACGGCGGTGGCGCGCTGAGCGATGAGCTATGTCCATATCTGATCGGAGCTTTATATGAACCACTCCATCAGCCTCACCGTGAACGGTGCGCGGCGCGACTTCGTCCTCGACGATCCGCGCGTCACGCTGCTCGATCTCCTGCGTGAGCGCCTCCATCTCACCGGAACCAAGAAGGGATGCGACCGCGGCCAGTGCGGCGCCTGCACCATTCTCGTCGACGGCAAGCGCATCAATTCCTGCCTCGCGCTTGCCATCAGCCATGACGGCGCCGACATCCTCACCATCGAGGGTATCGCGCGCGGCGACCAGCTTCATCCCGTCCAGGCCGCCTTCATCGCCCATGACGGATTTCAGTGCGGCTTCTGCACGCCCGGCCAGATCATGAGCGCGATCGGCATGATGCAGGAAGCCCAGGCCGGCAGCGATCCCGAACGCATCCGCGAATGCATGAGCGGCAATCTCTGCCGCTGCGGCGCCTATGCCGGCATCGTCGATGCCGTGCTCGAGGCGCAGGCCGGTGCCGACGAATCCAACCAGAGGCGCTCGGCATGAAACGGTTCGATTATGTCAGGCCCGCCACGGTCGCCGAGGCCATTGCCGCCGCCGCCCAGCCGGGCGCGGCCTATCTCGCCGCCGGCACCAATCTGCTCGACCTGATGAAAGGCAATATCAGCCGTCCGGATCGGCTGGTCGACGTTTCGCATCTCGACGGACTCGACCGGATCGAGCATCTCGCCGATGGCGCGTCGCGTATCGGCGCGCTCGTGAGCAACGCCGATCTTGCGCATGATTCAGAGTTCGCGAAGGCCTATCCAGCCGTCGCCGAGGCGCTTCTCTCCGGCGCATCGGCGCAATTGCGCAATGCTGCGACGGTGGGCGGCAATCTCCTGCAACGGACGCGCTGTGCGTATTTCTACGACACCGCTAGCCGCTGCAACAAGCGTGAGGCTGGCAGCGGCTGCGATGCGCGCGACGGCGAGAACCGGACGCATGCCGTGCTCGGCTGGAGCGAGAGCTGCATCGCGACCAATCCGTCCGACTTCTGCGTGCCGCTGGCCGCGCTCGACGCGATCGTCGAGATCGAGGGCAAAGGCGGCCGCCGCGAAATTGCGCTCGAGGAATTGCATCGCCTGCCTGGCAATTCGCCCGAGCGTGAATCCGGGCTCGAGCCCGGTGATCTGATCGTCGCGGTGCGCCTGCCGCCTGTTGCGCGCGGATTTGCCGCCCATGCGCGCTATCTCAAGGTCCGCGAGCGTACGTCTTATGCGTTCGCGATCGTCTCGGCCGCGGCGGCGCTGCGGATCGAGAACGGCAAGATCGCGGAAGCGCGGCTCGCGCTCGGCGGCGTCGCCGCAAAGCCCTGGCGTGCCCGGGCCGCGGAGGATGTGCTCAGGGACGTCGCACCGACGGCAGATGCCTTCCAGGAAGCCGCCTGGCGCGCGCTCGCCGACGCCACGCCGTCCGGCGACAACGGCTACAAGATCGAGCTGGCGCGCCGCATCGTCGTGCGCGCGTTGACCCTTGCCACTGCCGGTACGCCCGCGCGTATCCCGGCGCTGCCGGCCTCTCCCTTTGCCTCGACCTCCGGAGCCATCCATGCCTGAGCTCAATCTTACCAGCGCTCCCGCCCATCTCCGACACGGCTCGAGCATCGGCCAGCCGCTGACCCGCCGCGACGGCGTGCTCAAGGTCAAGGGGCAGGCGACTTATGCCGCCGACAATCACCCGCCCGGCATGCTGTTTGCGGTGATGGCCGTGTCCAGCATCGCGCATGGCCGCGTGACCTCGCTCGATGTCGCTGCGGCCAAGCGTCATCCCGACGTCGTCGACGTCATGACGCCGGACCACAAGCCGCAACTCGCGATTGATCCCGAAATCAAGACCAATCCCTTCGTATTCCGGATGGAGGTGTTGCAGAGCAACGAGGTCCGCTACGCCAACCAGCCGATCGCGGTCGTGATCGCCGAGACGCTCGAGGCAGCGACGGAAGGCGCGGTGCTGCTGGCGCCGCGCTATGAGGTGCTGCCTGCGCTCATCGGGCTCGATGCCGGCGAAAGTTACGTGCCGCCGGTCGTCGGTGTCGGCAATCCCACGGAAAATCATCGCGGAGATGTCGAGGCGGGCCTCGCGGCCGCGGACAAGCGGATCGAGGCGATCTACGAGACGCCGCCGCAATATCACAACGCCATGGAGCCGCACGCGATCGTCGCCCATTGGGACGGCGACAATCTGTCGGTCGACATGCCGACCCAGGGCTTGATGCTATCGCTGGGACGCATCGCCGAGCTGTTCGGGATCGCACCGGACAAGATCCATATTCGCAGTCCGTTCCTCGGCGGCGGTTTTGGCTCCAAGGGGCTGATGGCTGGTCCTCCCGTGCTCGGCGTGATGGCCGCAAAGCTGGTTGGCAAGCCGGTCAAGCTCGTGCTGCGCCGTGAGCAGATGTATGGACCGGTTGGCCACCGCGCGCCGACGCGCCAGCGCTTGCGGATCGGCGCCGATGGTGAGGGGCGCCTGACCGCGCTCGATCACCACGCCAGAACCGTGTCGAGCACGTTCGACGATTTCTATGAGCCGGCCGCCGACGCGTCGCACACGCTCTATGCGGCGCCCGCCATCCGCACCTCGCACGATGCCGTGCGCGTCAACACCGGCACGCCGCTGTTCATGCGCGCGCCTGGCGAGGCGACGGGCTCGATTGCGCTGGAAAGTGCGATCGACGAGATGGCGTGGGCCTGCGGGATCGATCCGCTCGCGTTCCGGCTGAAGAACTATGCCGAGGTCGAGCCGATCACGGGCAAACCGTTTTCCTCGAAAGCACTGCGTGCCTGCTACGAGCAGGGTGCGGCGCGCTTCGGCTGGTCGAAGCGTTCGCTTCAGCCGCGGCAGATGCGCGACGATGCCGGCCTCCTGGTCGGCTGGGGCATGGGTACCGCGACGTTCCCCGCGCTGATGTTCCAGGCGCAAGCGCGCGCGGTGATCCGCCGCGACGGCTCCGGCGCCATGGAGATCGGCGCGCATGACATGGGGCAGGGCGCCTGGACCGCGCTCGCGCAGATCGCGGCCGATGAACTTGGTCTCGACATCGACCGCGTCGAATTCAAGGCCGGTACGTCCGATCTGCCCGATGCCGGTATCGCCGGTGGCTCGGCGCACACCGCGACCGCGGGTGCGGCGATCCACAACGCCGGCGCGGCTGTCACCGCCAAGCTTGCCGACCTCGCCACTAACGACGAGCGCTCGCCGCTGTTCGGCGCCGGCAACGCCGGTGTCATTGCGCGCGATGGCAAGTTGGTCCGGCGCGACGACGACAGCCGGAGCGAGAGCTACGCCGAAATCCTCGCCCGCGCCGGCGTCGCCGAGGTCGAAGCGAGCGGCACCGGCGCGCCGAACCCCGCGGCGATGGAGGAATACGCGATGCACGCCCATGGCGTGGTGTTCGCGGAGGTGAAGGTCGATCCCGAACTCGGCCAGATCCGGGCCACCCGCATGGTCGGCGCCTTCGCTGCGGGGCGCATCGTCAACCCGCATCTGGTGAAGAGCCAGCTGTTCGGCGGCATGATCTGGGGCATGTCGTTCGCGCTGCATGAGGAAGCGATCACCGACCGCCGCACCGGCAGAATCATGAACGCCAATCTCGCCGAGTACCATGTCCCGGTAAATGCCGACGTGCCGCCGCTCGACGTGATCACCGTCGAGGAGCACGATCCGCATGTGAATGCGCTCGGCATCAAGGGTGTCGGCGAGATCGGCATTACGGGGAGCGCCGGCGCGGTCGCCAATGCCGTCTGGCACGCGACCGGCGTGCGGGTGCGTCGTTTCCCGATCCGGATCGAGGAGCTGCTGACGCAGCTCTGAGGGAGGCCGCGGGCGACTTCCGCCCGCCTCAAAACGTCGGCGGCGTGCAGGCAGAAATTACTTCGCACGGCTTGCCGCCGACGCAACGGAAGCGATGCGGGCGGCGGCTCTCGAAATAATAGGCGTCGCCGGGATTGAGGATGCGGCGCTCGTCCTCGACGGTGACTTCGAGCTTTCCGGAGATCACGATGCCGCCCTCTTCGCCGTCATGGACGAGATGCACGCGCCCGGTGTCGCTGCCGGGCTCGTAGCGCTCCTTCAAAATCTGCAGGCTGCGGCCGAACAGATTGTCGCCAATCTGACGATAGGAGATCGGCTTCTTGCCGACCTCGGTCAGCTCTTCCGAGCGGTAGAAGATCTTCCGCCGTGTCTCGGGCTCCAGCGCGAAGAACTCGGCGAGCCCCATCGGGATGCCGTCGAGGATGCGCTTGAGCGCGCCGACCGACGGGTTCATCTGGTTGGATTCGATCAGCGAGATCGTCGAATTGGTGACGCCGGCGCGCTTGGCGAGTTCCCGCTGTGACAGCTTGTGGTGGGCCCGGATGAAGCGCAGCCGTCCACCGATGTCGACGCTCATGCCGCTGGTCCCTGTTGCATGTGTTGCGGATTGCGCAAATATGGACCAGCGGGCCTAGTCAAATCAATGGGTTGCGGAAGCGCAGAAAAGGACTTGTTGGGCTTTCGAAGCCGTGGCTCTGCTAGGTCGTCAGCAAAGGAGCGTGGCCCGTGACCCTTCATCAGATTCCGAACACTATCAAGACCGACTCGTTCTGGATGCCGTTCACGGCCAATCGTCAGTTCAAGAAGGCGCCGCGCCTGTTCTCCTCGGCCGAGGGCATGCATTACACCACCGTCGACGGCCGCAAGGTGATCGACGGCTCGGCTGGCCTGTGGTGCGTCAACGCCGGCCACGGTCGCAAGCAGATCGCGGCCGCGGTCGAGCGGCAGCTGATGACGCTGGACTTCGCGCCGTCGTTCCAGATGGGCCATCCGCTCGCGTTCGACTTCGCCGAGCGCCTCGCCGAGATCGCGCCGAAGGGCCTTGATCGCATCTTCTTCACCAATTCCGGCTCTGAATCGGTCGATACCGCGCTGAAGATCGCGCTCGCCTATCACCGCGCCAATGGCCAGGCGAGCCGCACCCGCTTGATTGGCCGCGAACGCGGCTATCACGGCGTCGGCTTCGGCGGCACGTCGGTCGGCGGCATGGTCGCCAACCGCCGCGCCTTCGCGACCCTTCTGCCGGGCGTCGACCACATCCGCCATACCCATGATCTCGCGCGCAACGCCTTCGCCAAGGATCAGCCCGAGCATGGCGCGGAGCTCGCCGATGATCTCGAGCGCCTGGTGGCCCTGCACGGCGCCGAGACGATTGCGGCCGTCATCGTCGAGCCGGTGCCGGGCTCGACCGCAGTGCTGCCGCCGCCGAAGGGCTATCTGCAGCGCCTGCGCGAGATCTGCGACAAGCACGGCATCCTCCTGATTTTCGATGAGGTCATTACCGGCTTCGGTCGCCTCGGTACGCCATTCGCCGCCGATTTCTTCGGCGTCACGCCTGATATGATGACGACGGCCAAGGGCATCACCAACGGCACCGTTCCCTGCGGCGCGGTGTTCGCCCATCGCAAGGTGCACGACGCCATGATGGTCGGCCCGGAAAACATGATGGAGCTGTTCCACGGCTACACCTATTCGGCCCATCCGGTCGCCTGTGCGGCGGGCATCGCGACGCTCGACATCTACAAGGACGAAGGCCTGCTCACGCGCGGCGCCTCGATCGCGGAGTACTGGCGCGATGCGCTGCATTCGCTGAAGGGCCTGCCCAATGTCATCGATATCCGCAATTGCGGCCTGATGGGCGCGGTCGAGCTGTCGCCGCGCGAGGGCGCGGTCGGTGGGCGCGGCTACGACGTCATGGTGGACTGCTTCAATCGCGGGCTGTATTTCCGCATGAGCGGCGATAGCTTCGCGTTGTCGCCGCCTCTCATCGTCGAGAAGAGCCACATCGACGACATCGTGTCGATCCTCGGCGACGCCATCAAGCGGGTGGCCTGATAATTGCTCTCGCCGTTGCGAGTAGTTTCCTTGCAGCGGCGAGCGTGATGCCGCGGGAGTTTGACCAAGCGTGAAAGTTCTGATCCTCGGCAGCGGTGTCATCGGCGTCACCTCTGCCTACTACCTCGCACGTGCCGGCCATGAGGTGACGGTCGTCGACCGTCAACCCGAACCGGCGCTGGAGACGTCTTTTGCCAATGCCGGCGAAGTGTCGCCCGGCTATTCGTCGCCATGGGCCGGTCCCGGCGTGCCGGTGAAGGCGGTCAAGTGGCTCTTGATGAAGCACGGTCCGCTGGTGATCCGGCCGAAGCTCGATCCGGTGATGTGGGTCTGGCTGCTCAAGATGCTGCGCAACTGCACCAGCGCGCGCTATGCGGTCAACAAGAGCCGGATGATCCCGATCGCGGAGTACAGCCGCGACTGCCTGCGCGATCTGCGCCGCGACATCGGCATTCAATATGACGAGCGTTCGCAGGGCACGCTGCAGCTGTTCCGCTACCAGGCCCAGCTCGACGGGACGGCTGAGGACATCGCCGTGCTCAAGCAGTATGGCGTGCCCTTCGAGGTGCTGAACCGCGAGGGCTGCATCGCGGTCGAGCCGGCGCTTGCCGGCGTGAAGGAGAAGTTCGCCGGCGGACTTCGGCTGCCGCAGGACGAGACCGGCGACTGCCACATGTTCACGCAGGCGCTGGCCAAGCATGCCGAGGCGCTCGGCGTCCGCTTCATGTTCGACACCGGCATCGACCGCATCGTCACCAACGGCACGCGCGTTAGCGGCGTTGCGACGAGCGCCGGGATGTTGCAGGCGGACGCTTACGTCCTTGCGCTCGGAAGCTATTCGTCGCGGTTGGTCGCGCCGCTCGGCATCTCGCTGCCGGTCTATCCGGTGAAGGGCTATTCGATCACGGTGCCGATCAAGGATGCTTCCGGCGCGCCGGAATCGACCGTGATGGACGAAAGCTACAAGGTCGCGATCACGCGCTTAGGGGATCGCATCCGCGTCGGCGGCACCGCCGAGATATCCGGCTTTTCGACCAAACTCTACGATGCGCGTCGCGCCACGCTTGATCACTCGCTGACCGATCTGTTCCCGCGCGGCGGCGATCTCTCCAAGGCGGCGTTCTGGAGCGGCCTGCGCCCGATGACGCCGGACGGTCCGCCCGTGATCGGCCCGACGCAATATGCCAATCTCCACCTCAACACCGGCCACGGCACGCTCGGCTGGACCATGTCCTGCGGCTCCGGTCGCGTGCTCGCGGACATGCTGTCGGGCAAGAAACCGGAGGTCGATGTGGGTGCGCTGACGGTGGATCGATATAATCATCGATTTGGCTAAGACTCCATCCACTCGTCATTGCGAGGAGCTAAGCGACGAAGCAATCCAGACGGCGTCCGCCGCGAGACTCTGGATTGCTTCGCTTCGCTCGCAATGACGGGGTTGGTGTTGTGCTCGTGGCGTGAGGCGGAAAGCTACCCCGTCCCCGTCACACAATTCACCCACAGCACCACGGCCTTTGCATCCTGCGCCGGATTCGAAAACCGATGTGGCCTTCGGCTCGCAAACCGAAAGCTGTCGCCGGTCCTCAGCGACCATGTCTCGCTGTCCACCGTCAACATCATCTCGCCTTCGAGCACGAGGCCGGCTTCCTCGCCGTCATGGGTGTAGAGCTCGTCGCCGGTTGAGCCGCCGGGCTCCAGATGCACCAGAAACAGATTGAGCTTGTTGTCGGCACTCGCAGGGCTGAGCAATTGCTTGGAGACGCCGGTGCGCCAGAGCTTCAGCTCGGGTCGCTGGGGCCCGCGCGTGACGACTTGATCGGATGTGCCATCGGCGCTCGGGCTCGCGCCGAACAATGCGGCGATGCCGACGCCGAGCACGTCGGCAAGCGTGGCCAGCACGCGCAATGACGGTGACGACAGGCCGCGCTCGATCTGGCTGAGAAAGCCGATCGACAGATCCGTGCGCGAAGCGACCGTTTCGAGCGAGAATTGCCTGATACGCCGGAGATCGCGGATGCGGCGGCCGACTGCGACGTCCATCGCAGGCTCGGCCGCTTTGGCTTTCACCTTCCTGGCCGCCTTTGCCACGGCCGGTTTGCGCATTCTTTTGCCGCCGCTCACGTCAAACCGCTTCCTTCATGTGCATGAAAACTGCTTGCATCGTTCGTGAAAGTGTGACCAAATTTTCATATTGGTGAAAATAGGCCGAAACGGCTCGGCCCGCAATGTCTGCGATGACGACATTTGCGAGCGCCGCATCGGCCGGACCCAAAGGGGGATGCGATGAAGCGTTTTGGTCTGGCCGCGGTCGCGGCATTCGCAATTGCAGCGGCGGTGCCGGCGTCGGCGCAGCAAGTGCTCAAGGTCGGCTCGACGCCGACGGGAATTCCCTTCACCTTCCTCGACACCAAGACCAACACGATCCAGGGCATCATGGTCGATCTCGTCACCGAGATCGGCAAGGATGCCGGGCTCAACGTGCAGATCGAGCCGATGGCGTTCTCGGCGCTGATCCCGTCGCTGACCTCCGGCAAGATCGACATCATTGCCGCTGCGATGTTCATCACCGCGCCGCGCAAGGAAGTCGTCGACTTCTCGGACCTGATCTACACCTATGGCGAAGGTCTCGTCGTGCCGAAGACCGACACCAAGGCCTATGCCACGCAGGAGGAGCTGAAGGGCGAGACGGTCGGCGCCCAGGTCGGCACCGCCTTTGTCGACGCGTTGAAGAAGTCCGGTCTGTTCGCCGACGTCAAGGCCTACGACACCATTCCCGACATCATGCGCGACGTGAACACCGGCCGTCTCAAGGCCGGCTTCGCCGACTACCCGATCCTCGCCTACAATCTGAAGCAGGGCGGCTTTCCCGATGTGCGGCTCGTCGACAGCTACAAGCCCGTCACCGTCGGCTCGGTCGGCATTGGCGTGCGCAAGGGCGAAGCCGCGCTGCTCGGCAAGATCAATGCGTCCCTTGCGAAGCTGAAGGCCAACGGCACCATCGACAAGATTCTCGAAAAGTGGGGCCAGAAGGCGCAAGGCTGATCGTGAGAGGCTGATCGAAGGCTGGCCGATGAAAGGCTTCTGGCACGACGCCGCCGAGTTCTTCCCGATCCTGATGAGCGGCGTCGTGCTGACGATCGTCGTCACCATCGGATCGCTGCTGCTCTCGACGGTGCTCGGCCTGATCTGGGCGATGATGCGGGTCTCCGGCATCACGGTGCTGTCGATGCTCAGCGCCAGCCTGATCAACGTGATCCGCGGCATCCCGATCATCGTGCTGTTGTTCTACCTCTACTTCGTGATGCCCGATCTCGGCGTCACGCTATCGGCCTTGCAGGCCGCGATCCTCGGGCTCGGCATCGCCTACTCGGCCTATCAGGCAGAAAATTTCCGCGCCGGGATCGAGGCGATCGACAAGGGCCAGATCGAGGCGGCGCAATCGATCGGCATGGGCTGGTGGCTGACCATGCGCCGCGTGGTGCTGCCGCAGGCCGTCCGCATCGTGCTGCCGCCCTACGGCAACGTCATGATCATGATGTTGAAGGACTCCTCGCAAGCCTCGACCATCACGGTCGCGGAACTCGCGCTTCAGGGCAAGCTGATCGCGTCCTCGACGTTCAAGAACACCAATGTGTTCACGATGGTGGCGCTGATGTATCTCACCATGAGCATTCCGCTGATCCTGCTGGTCCGCCACTTCGAGAAGCGGGCCGGCAAGAAATGATCGTGCTCAAGGACGTCCACAAGAGCTTTGGCCAGAACGAGGTGCTCAAGGGCATCACGGCGAAAGTCGAGAAGGGTGAGGTGGTCTGCATTGTCGGACCTTCGGGCTCCGGCAAGTCGACGATCTTGCGCTGTATCAACGGGCTCGAAGGCTACGATCGTGGCGAGATCAGCATCGAAGGCCTGAAGGTCGACCGCGACGCGCCGTCGATCGTGAAGGTCCGGACCCAGGTCTCGATGGTGTTCCAGCGCTTCAACCTGTTCCCGCACAGGACAGTGCTGGAGAACGTGGTCGAAGGGCCGCTGTTCGTGAAGAAGGAGCCGCGAGCCGTGGCGCTCGAGCGCGGCCGCGCACTGCTTGCGCAGGTCGGCCTCGCCGAGAAGGCCGACGCGCATCCGCCGCAGCTTTCCGGCGGCCAGCAGCAGCGCGTCGCCATCGCGCGTGCGCTTGCCATGCAGCCCAAGGCGATCCTGTTCGACGAGCCGACCTCGGCGCTCGATCCCGAACTCGTCGGCGACGTCCTCGGCGTGATGCGCAAGCTCGCCGACGACGGCATGACCATGGTCGTCGTCACCCACGAGATGGGCTTTGCCCGCGACGTCGCCGATCGCGTGCTGTTCATCGATGGCGGAATCATCGTCGAGCAGGGGCCGGCGAAGTCGGTCCTCAACCAACCGCAGCATGCACGGACACAGGACTTTTTGCGCCGCGTGCTTCATCCGCTCTGACCGGACTTTTCCATGAACGCGCGCCTGCCACTGCCGCCCTCGCTTTATGCCGACACTGCCGTTGCGCCGATTGCCACACCGCCGCTCGACGTCGACAAGACCGTTTCCGTCGCGATCGTCGGTGGCGGCTATACCGGCCTGTCGACCGCGCTGCATCTCGCCGAGCAGGGCGTCGAGGCGCTGGTGCTAGAGGCGCAGGAGCCAGGCTGGGGCGCGTCAGGCAACAATGGGGGCCACACCAATCCCGGTTTGAAGCACGATCCCGATCAGATCGAGGCTGATTTCGGCGCTGAGCTGGGCCGCCGCATGATCGATTTCTCCTACGGCACCACGAACTTCACGCACGATCTGATCCGCCGTTACCAGATTCCGTGCGAGGCGCGGCAGAACGGCACGTTGCGCGCGGCTTATCACGAGGCCAGCGCTACGGCGATCGAGAGCACGGCGCAGCAATGCATCCGCCGCGGCATGCCGGTGTCGTATCTGAGCCGCGAACAGCTGCGCGAGATGACCGGCACCGGCCGCTATCTCGGTGCGATGCTGGACACCCGCGGTGGCGACCTCCATCCTCTCAGCTACGCCCGTGGCCTCGCACGCGCGGCCATTTCGGCAGGCGCGAAAGTCCATGGCGAGACGCCCGCGCTATCGCTCCGCCGCGACGGCAGCCGCTGGCGCATCGAGACTCCGCGCGCGGTCGTGCACGCCGACAAGGTCCTGCTCGCGACCAACGGTTTCACCGATGATCTCTGGCCGGCGCTTCGCCGCACCATCGTGCCGGTGTTTTCGTCGATCGCCGCCACTGCGCCGCTCTCCGACGACGTCGCCCGCTCGATCATGCCGACGCGCCCGGTGCTCTACGAGAGTGGCCACATCACCGTATACTACCGCATCGATCAGCAGAACCGCCTGCTGATGGGCGGACGCGGCCCGATGCGCTGGATCAAGTCGCCGTCGGACGTGGCGTATCTCATGCGCTATGCCGAACGGCTGTGGCCGCAGCTCAATGGCGTCGCCTGGACCCACGGCTGGAACAGCCGGCTCGCCATCACCAAGGATCATTATCCGCACGTGCATGAGCCGGCGGACAACATCCTGATCTCGCTCGGCTACAATGGCCGCGGCGTCGCGCTTTCGACCGCGATGGGCGCCCAGCTCGCCCGCCGTCTGATCGGCGGCGCCAAGGCCGAGATCGACATGCCCGTGACCGGCATCAAGCCGATCCCGATGCACGCGTTCTGGCCGGTCGGCGTGACGACCGCGGTGATGACGGGGCGCGTGCGGGATCGGCTGGGGATCTAGCCTCAGCTCTCCGCCACTGCGTCGGCCCAGGGCTGGAAGATCTCGACCGCGCCGGAATTCGTATCGCCGTCGCGCATCACAACGCTCGGGCAGGCGAACTTCATCGGCAGGGTCTGCACCGGCGCTTCCTTGTAGTCGAAGCGCGCGGCGAGCGCCTTGCGCGTATCCGCCGGCAGGCGCGTGTCGCCGAGCACGAGCGCGCCTTCGCTGGCGTCGATGCGCGGCTGGTGGATGGCGGCATCGAGGTCCATGCCGAAATCCATCGCAAACGAAACAAGCTGCATCACCGACGGCAGGATGCGGCGGCCGCCGGAGGCGCCGACCGCGAGGCGCTTGCCGTCCTGGGTCTCGGCGATAACAGGCGTGTAGTTGGTGAGGCAGCGCTTGCCGGGAGCGAGCGAGTTGGTGGTGCCCGGCACCGGATCGAACCACATGATGCCGTTGTTCATGGGAATGCCGGTGTGCGGCGTCACATATTTCGAGCCGAAGGATGACAGCAATGTCTGCGTCACCGCGGCGATGTTGCCGTGGCGGTCGACGACGGAGAAATGCGTGGTGCAGGCCGGCGCCAGATATTCTGCGCCGAGCGAACGCTTGCCGTCGGCGTCGCCCATGTCCTTGAGCCGCTCGCGATAGGCTTCCTGCAAGGCGAGCGCATATTCGGCATAGGCGACCGCATCCGGCGAGCTGGCCGGCTTCAAATTCTGCTGCAACAGGCGCAGCGCATGCGCCAGCGTCGGTCCGGCGGTGAGCTCGGGGGTCGCGAGCACCTTGCCGCCGCGATAGGGGATCGCCAGCGGCTCCCGCAGATGTGCGCGGAAGGCGGCGAGATCCTCGACCGACAGCGAGCCGCCATCGGCCTTGATATCGGAGGCGATGCTTTTGGCGAGATCGCCCTGATAGAAATCGCGTGGCCCGGCTTCGGCGAGGTGCAGCAGCGTCGCTTTCAACGCATCCTGCGGCAGCCGCGTCTCGGCCGTGATGCTCCAGGGCGAGCTCGGCGGCAGGCCGTCCTTCAAAAATGCCGCTGCGCTCGCGGGATAGCGCCGAAGATCCACCGCCGCGCCCGCGATCGTCAGCGAGGTCCACCAATCCACCAGCAGGCCTTCGCCGGCGATCTTCGCAGCCGGCTCGACCAGGTCTTTCCACGGCATCCTGGCGTGGCGACGGTGCGCCTCCTCCATGCCGGCGACGACACCGGGCACCGCGATCGCGGCCGGACCGTGAACGTTGCGATCGTCCTTTACCCGCGGCCACGGAAACAGGTCGGAAGCGATGCGGTCTCCGGTGATGGGGTAATCGGCGGCGCGAACGCTTTGTGGGGCGCTCATGCCATAGTCGATCACTTGGTAACGATTTTCCCTGGCGCGGTAGAGCACCATTGCGCCGCCACCGCCGATGCCGCTGTTCCAGGGCTCCAGAACGTTCAACGCAAAAGTGGTCGCCACGATCGCGTCGACGCAGTCGCCGCCCGCCGCCAGCACCTGCGCTCCGACCTCGGCCGCCCGACGCGATTGCGAGGCGACAATGCCGCCCTTGGATGTGACGGCGGGTTTGCGGACGATTTGGTTGAGGCTGAACTGGTGAGGCATGATGTCGTTCTGTGTCTTCGCTGATCGTTGCTTCGTGCGCGCGGACAATGGCACATTGGCTTCAACGAGAACATCCACGGGGAGGAACGACATGGCAGGTGTGAAACAGGCGCGGGATGGCGCGGTCGGAATCCTGACGCTCGACGAACCGGCAAGCCTGAACGCAATGACGCCTGACCTGCTCGGCGCGCTCGCCTCAGGGGTCGCCGAAATGACGGCGGACGAGGATGTCCGCGCCCTGGTCCTGACCGGTGCGGGACGCGGTTTCTGCTCGGGCCAGAATTTGAAGGCGTCGGGGGCGCTCGGCGAGGATCTCGCGGCCGGCGTGATGCGTTTCTACTGGCCGGCGTTCAAGGCACTGCGCGAATGCCGCGTGCCCGTTGTCGTCGCCGTGAATGGCGTCGCTGCGGGCGGCGGATTCAGTCTCGCCATGGCCGGCGACATGATTGTCGCAGCGCGTTCGGCAAATTTTATTCAAGTCTTCAGCCGCATCGCCCTGGTGCCCGATCTCGGCTCGACCTGGCTGTTGCCACGGCTGATTGGCCGGCAGCGCGCACTCGAGCTGATGTTGCTGAACGAACCGCTCACGGCCGAACGCGCCCAGGAGATCGGCCTGGTGCGGCAGGTCGTCGACGATGAGCAGCTGATGGAAGCGGCGTTGACACTGGCGCGCCGCCTGGCCGACGGCCCGACCCGCGCTCTGGTTGCGACCCGTGCTCTGGTCGAAGAGAGCGAGCACACGAGCTACGAGGCGCAGTTTCGCCGCGAGATCGAGCTTCAGGCCACGATCCGCACAAGCGCCGATGCGATCGAAGGCCGCAAAGCCTTCGTCGAGAAGCGCAAGGCGAAGTTTACCGGGCGGTGACCCAGTCTCCGCGCCGTCATGGCCGGGCATAGGCGTCCTAAGGACGGCGTCGCTTCCGCTCGCCTACGTCCCGGCCATCCACGTTCTTCTGCGCTGGAGGCAAAGACGTGGATGCCCGGGACAAGCCCGGGCATGACGAGTTGAGAGACCGATCAGTTGGAAAGCAGCGGAGGCGCTATGCTCGGAGCCCGCGGTTGAGCCGGCTGGCCTGATATTTGGCGTGCCATTTCGGGCCCGGGCCGCGCATGTAGTGCAGCTCGGGGCGGTAGGGATTGCCCGCGATCCGCACCAGCTTCTGCCATTTGGTGGCGACGAAGGTGAGGGGATGGCGGAGCAGGCTCAATGAAGCGAACAGCATGGCATCACCTCAATGCGGCTTGCCGAGCATGGCGGTGAAGGGGAGATCGAAGATCTCCTCGCCGTCGTCGTCGCTGATATGGATCACCCAATCACGCCAATCCTCGGCGCCGGGCGTCTCGATCATCGAACGCATGATCTGGGCGGCGCGGTCGCGCGCTTCGGTCAGGTTGGCGACTGCCGTGCCGCAGCGATCGATCAGCGTGCCTTCGGCATTCGAGCAGTGGAAATACATCTGAACCATACACGCCTCCTCTGGAAAGCGATTTGGACGGCATATCGATACCATCCGAAATGAGCGGAAAATATTCGGGCCAAGCCCGGTAAGGGAATCTACGGAGATTGGTCGGCACCACGAGCCCTGCGGGTTTGATCACAGGCGGGTGATGTTCAACTGGACGGCGCCTGCACGGCATGGAACAACCTTCGACCGAAAGTCGGGGGGCCGCTGTGAATCATCTTACATTCCAGGATGGACGCCGAAGCTTGTGCGTGGGTGTTGTCGTCTTCGCGGCGGTCCTGCTCGGCTTTGGCTCACTGGCTGCGTCCGATCCCGTGAGGAAAAGCGGCTACACGCTGGGAACGGAGACCTGCGGCAGCGGCGATCTCGCCTTTCCCAAGGTCCAGATCGACATGAAGGGCGGCTTTTGCGCCGGCCTCGTCGCCAGCGAAGAGGACCGTTTGAAATTTCCGCGGTCGATCATCCAGATCCCCGGTCATGACCTCTTCGTGGTCGCCGACATGGGCGGCTGGGGCCACACCGATGGCCGGCTGCTGCTGCTCGATCCCCACGCCAGCGGCCAGCGATTCAAGGAACTCCTGACCGGGGTCGAATATCCCTTCGGCCTCGCCATCGGTCCGGACAAGAAGCTCTACGCTTCGACCGCCGAGACCATCTTCCGGTTCGATCCGCTCGCGGACAATTCGCGCAGCACGGTCGAGACCATCATCCGTCACATGCCGGGCCGCCGCATCACGCTGCCCGATGGAACGAAACTCGACGAGAGCGCGCATCCGCTCAAGCAGTTCGTATTCGACAGGAATGGGCGGCTGTTCGTGAATGTCGGCGCCCACAGCGACGATTGCATCACGCCGGCGCCGATCACGAAACCTTGCGCGGCGGCTGAGGGCCCCTCCGCCATGGCCGCGATCTGGCTGTTTACGCCGCCCTCGGGCGGCGTCTTCCCGGCATTGAAGCCTGGCGATACCGACCCGCCGCACATTGTCTATGCGCGTGGCTTGCGCAATTCGATGGCGCTGGCGCTGCATCCGAACTTTCCCGATGCCGGCTATGCGTTCCTGCAAAGCGAGAACGGCCGTGACCTGCCCGACATCTTCAAGCCGAACGAGGAGATCAACGCCATCGAGCAGGGCAGGCATTATGGCTGGCCCTATTGTTTTGACGTGTCGACGCCGAGTCCCGAGTTCAAACGCGTGCTGCAATCGGGCACCTACAAGTCGCTCTGCACGGCGAACGCTCTCTACAAGCAACCGTTCTCGTTGATGCCGCCCCACGGTGCGCCGCTCGCGATGTTGTATTATCACGGGACCAAGTTTCCGGAGCTCGAAGGCAAGCTCCTGGTCAGCCTGCACGGTTATCGCCCGACCGGGAGTCGAGTCCTCGTCTACGACGTCGACGACCATGGTTTCCCAAAGCCGAGCCCGGCACCGGTGCGCTACCACGTCAGTTGCGCGGCCGATCCGACGCGCAGTTTTCAGACCGATTCCGGCGAGGTTGCGGCGGCGCCGTTCGAGGAGCTGATTGCCGGCTGGCATCGCGTCAACGGTGCGCGGCCGCAAGGCGCGCCGGTCGGCATGACGGTCGCGGAGGATGGCGCGATCTGGCTGGTCGAGGACAAGAACCAGACGATCATCCGCATCGATCGCGCCGCGGGCGATCCACCGGCGCCGCTGCCCTGCGACACCCGCAGCCAAGCTCTGATCGACCAACTCGCCGCCTTCGTCGCCAAGGACGCGCAGAACAAGATCCGGCTCACCACGGTGCGCAAGGGCCTGGTCGAAAAGCACTGCGTCGGCTGCCATGCCGATTTTGGCCTGAAGGCAGGTCAGACAGATGCAGACAAGGACGCGACCGTGCTCCGCTTCATGCTGTCGCAGGACGGCTGGATCTATCCGGGTGATCCCGACTCCGGCAAGCTGCGCACGCGGCTGCGCGGCATCGGCGCGGAGAAGCTGATGCCGCCCGGCGGCGAGGGCCTGCCGAAGACCGAGCCCGGCTATGCGGCTCTGCTCAATATCGCGGACCTGCTCGTTGCAAAGATGGTTCCGGGCACACCGATGCGCGTCAAGCTGGGCCTGCCGCAGCGCAAATTCCTTGGCAAGGCGAACAAGGAATGCGGCGAAACACCGGCCGCCAAGGTCGTCGTCGTGACACAAAGGAACGCTGTAGACAAACCGGGCTTCAGCCGATTTTTCCGGCCGGCCGATCCTTATTTGAATGGCGAGTGCAGCGACGACGATGGCTATTACATCCGGCAGGAATTTCTGGTGCCTGTGCAGTAGCATTTTGCTTATCGTCGCGACGCCTCCGGCCGCAGCCGAAACGAAGCTGTTCGAAAGCGTGCAGGTCACGCCCGCCGATGAATATACACACGGTATCGAAGGGCCTGCCGCCGATCTCGACGGCAATCTCTTCGTCGTTAATTTCGGCAAGCCCGGCACCATCGGCAGATTACCCGCGGGCGGTACGGCCTCGGAAGCCTTCACGGCGCTCCCCGAAGGCAGCGTCGGCAACGCCATTCGTTTCGATCGCAACGGCACCATGTTCATCGCCGATTACAAAAAGCACAATATCTTCGCGATTCCGAAAGGCGGCACCGAGCTCGCGATCTGGTTTCACTCCGACGAGATGAGCCAGCCCAACGACATCACCGTCGCCCGCGACGGCACGATCTATGCGAGCGATCCGAACTGGAAGGGGCGGGAAGGCCATATCTGGCGCATGGCGAAAGCCGCCGACGGTGTGGTGCAGGGACAGGTCATGTCGTCGCCGCGCGCGATGGGGACCACCAACGGCATCGATCTCAGCCCGGACGGCAAGACGCTCTATGTCGGCGAATCCAGCAGCGGTCAGGTCTGGTCCTACACCATCGCTGGCAACGCGCTCACGGACCCAAAACTCGTCAAGGCATTTCAGCCCGACACCATCGACGGCTTGCGTACCGATGTCAGCGGCCGCCTCTACATTGCCCGCATTCTCAAGGGCTCGATCGCGCTGATGAAGCCCAATGGCGCGGTCGAGCGCGAGATCGTGCTGAACGGCAAGGAGCCGACCAATCTCGCCTTCGGCGGCAGCGACGGCAAGACCGTTTTCGTCACGCAGCGCCAGGGCGGCTTCATCGAATCCTTCCGGACCGACCAGCAGGGTCGCGAGCACTGTCTCCAGCGCGGCCGCTGCTGAACTTCACGGGCGATCTGCTTCCGGCGCAGGGCGGCTCGGCATTGGCGGCACTCTTCTTGCTTGCATCTGGCCGCCGCGGAGATCAAGACATCTGTGGCACCGTTAAAAGCGACCACGGAGTGTTGAGTGAAAGCCGTCCATACCGAACTGCACCGCAGCCATGATCCGCAATTCTTCCTGGTTCGCGGTGTCGTCAAGCGCACCACCGAGCAGCCCGAGCGCGCCGATCGGTTGCTCAAGGGATTGAAGGACGGCAAGCATCAACTGGTCGAGCCGAGCAAATTCGGCCAGGGCCCGCGGGCGCGCATTCACAGCCCGGAATATCTGTCGTTCCTGAGCGAAGCCTGGGACGCCTGGACAGCGCTCGGCGATTCCGGCCCGGAGATGATCGGCAACATTCATCCCGTGCGGCACGCCGCAACCTATCCAACCCACATCGTCGGCAAGCTTGGCTGGCACACCGCCGATACCGCGGCACCGATCGGCCCGGGCACCTGGGCCGCGGCGTGTGCCGCCACCGACGTTGCGGTCACGGCGGCGCAGATGGTGATGGACGGCGAGGATGCGACCTACGCGCTCTGCCGTCCGCCCGGCCATCACGCCTATCGCGATATGGCCGGCGGCTTCTGCTTTCTCAACAACAGCGCGATCGCGGCAGCCCATCTGCGGCTCAAGCACGAGCGCGTGGTGATCCTCGACGTCGACGTCCATCACGGCAACGGCACGCAAGGCATCTTTTACGCGCAGCCGGATGTCTACACGATCTCGATCCACGCCGATCCGATCGCCTATTATCCGTATGTGTGGGGCTATGCGCATGAGCGCGGCGAAGGTCCCGGCCTCGGCGCCAATCTCAACATCCCGCTGCCGATCGGCACCGGCGATGACGGTTACATCCAGGCGATGGGTGTCGCGCGCCAAGCGATCGAATCCTTTGCGCCCGGCGCGCTCGTGATCGCGCTCGGCCTCGATGCGTCCGAGCACGATCCGCTGAAGGGCCTCGCCGTCACCACGCCCGGCTTCCGCCGCATCGGCCAGGCCATCGCGAGGATGGGCCTGCCGACCGTGTTCGTGCAGGAGGGTGGCTATCTCTCGGATATTCTCGGCGCGAATCTGACCTCGGTGCTGGCGGGATTTGAAGAGGCAAGGTGAGACCTCTCTTCACCTCTCCCCGCGCTTGTCCCGGCGAAGCCATAGCGAAAGCGGATGCGCGGGAGGGAGAAAAACTCAAAACATCCCGCTGGCCTTGAGCGCCTTGCAGACGTGCTGCATCTCAGTCTCGTCGGCGACCATGTCGAGCATGATCGTGGTGAGGCCCTTCGCGGCAAAATCCTTCAACTTCGCACCGATCTCGGCGTAGCTGCCGACGAGATAGGGGCAGTCGGCCTGGAAGGTGAGGTACGGCAGCAGCCAGTAGCCATTGTCGGCGAGCTCGCCGCTTTGGCCCTCAAAGAGCCGCCGCTTCCAGACGGAATCTGAGTTCTCCACCGTGAGCGCAAGCAGTTCTCGGTCATCAGGGTTGTCGCGGAAGCGGGCCTTCGCAGCCTGTCGCGCCTCGCAGCTGCTCTCGCGCGCGAAGATGCCAAAATTCATTCCGGGCGCGTTGAGACCGCGATCGAGATCGGGCGGCAGCATCTGCATCTTGACGCAGCCGGTCTCCTCTGCGACGCGTTGTGCCGCGTGCGATTGCCCCGCGATCAGGAATTCCGGCATCAACTCCGCCGGCAGGTGCGGCCGCAGTTGCAGATTGCTGGCGCGGTAGAACCGGCCCTCGACATTGACCGGGCGCGGGCTCGAAAGCAATTGGCGCATGATCGCGACGAACTCGCCGAGGCGGACATAGCGGTCGGCATGCGGGTGCTCGTCGCCGAGCCCCTGCAGATCACTGACCGCAGTCCCCGTGATCATGTTGAGATAGACCTTGCGGCTGTAGAGCTGGGCAAAGGACGAAACGAACTTCGCTGCCGTGAACGGATGCATGTAGACCGGATTGACGGCGATCAGCGGCGAGGATCGCGTCGTCGCAGCGACGATGTGCTGCGCCATGGCCCAGGGCTCGACGAACACGTCGTTGCCTTCGAACAGCAGGATGCCTTCGAAGCCATTGCGATCGGCGAACTCTGCCACCCGCATCAGCTCGCCGACATATGTCTTGGGATCGCGGTTGCGCGAGATTGCCGGAAAGACGCGCAGCCGCGCGGGAATCATTCCGCCGCTTCCTGGAGCGGCCAGGCGTTGCGGGTGATGCGAAGGCCGCCAGCCGCGCGGGAGCCGTCGGCGATCGCCAGGCGATGCGAGGGCGAGGGCGAACACAGCGAGAAGCGCCAGCCCGCTGGATCGTTGGCAATATCGGGCTTGAAGCTGATCTCGATCGCCTCCCGCGACACCTGCATGGCGAACGCGTCGAGCGGCAGATTGAGCCCAAAGCCCCTGGCCTTCAGATAGGCCTCCTTCAGCGTCCAATAGTCGAAGAAGCGCTCGATCGCGGCTGGCTCCGGCAGACCGCGCAGCGTCTCGACCTCTTCCGGCGCAAAGAAGCGGAGCGCGGTCGATAGCGGTGCGACGCGCCGCGACACAGTCTCGACGTCGACGCCGACGGTCTCGTGCCTCGACACCACGCAAGCGACGCACCCATCGGCGTGGGACAGGCTGAAATGCAACGCTGTCGCGCTCGCAGGCGCTGCGACAAAGGGCCGCCCGTAGTGGCCGGTCGAAAACGACCAGTCGGTGGGGGCGACATCGGGATCTGCGTGCGAGAGCGCCAGGCGCAACATCGCGTGTGCGAAGATATATTGCCGCCGATGCCGCTCGAACATGAAGCGATCGGCGCGTTTCCGCTCGTCGACCGAGAGCAGCCGCCGGCACGCGTCGGCCGCGCCTGGCGTGTCAATGCTCCCGATCAACCCGACAAACAGTTCAATTCCGTCGTCTGCCATCAAATGGGCCCATAACGTCAGGCGGAGGCCAAATCCGGCCCTGACCGAAAGAATCAACCGAACAGGAAACAACTGAGCGGACTGCTTCTAGCGGTCCACCCGGGCAAATTCTTGTCGATTGCTGGCCGGTTTACAGGCGCAAGCTTGTGCGAGACCCCAACTCGACAGGCGAGCGGCCCAAATTCGAAAAGCGAAGCCTGAAGACTCGTGCGACGTCCCGGCTGACGAGTCTTACTTTTTCTTCTTGGCTTTCTTGCCGCCCAGCGTCGAGAGGCTGGCATCGACGTCCTTCAGTGCGGACTGAAGCTTCTTCTTCTCACTCGTGAGCAGCTTTTGCAGGGCCTTGCGGTCCTTGTCGCTCAGCGAGGTACCCTTGGTAAATTTGATGAAACCCATAACAAACTCCCCCGGTTCGAAAAATAATAGTCCAAATCGAAACGTGATAATCTTGCGCGGCAGCGCCCAAATAATCAAGATGCAACTTGATCATTCACAGCTTTGGCGAGTGAACTCCTATTCGCCGGGCTTGTACAGCCGGTCATGCCGCCTTGCGAGCGAGCAATCGGTCGAGCGGCGTGTTGGGTTGGGCGACTGCAGCCACCAGCAGCGAGACGAGATCTTCCATCCACGTGCCAGCTGTGTCGCCGTCGAGCAGTTCCTCCTTGTAATTGCACGAACCCGTGATCCCGGTCGGGCGCTCCTTGAGCATCAACGACAGCCAGGTCGGGTCGACCGGCAGCACCGGCTGGCCCTCGCGCGCGACGTTTCCGGTCGACTGCACCGTGACATTGGGCAGATCGAGCGGCTGGCGCAGTGGATTTTGCAGCGTGAAATAGACCTGGAGCAGCGAGGCCGGATCGATGCCCTCCTGCTCCAGATGGTCGGCCAGGATGTTGAACGGCAGCTCCTGCCGCGCATGCGCATCGAGCACGCTTTGGCGCACCCGGCCCAGGGCCTGCGCGAACGAGAGATCCGGCGTGATTCGGCTGCGGATGATCACGGTGTTCTCGAATGGGCCGACGATCCGGTCGGTGTCGGGCTGGGCGCGGTTGGCCATGGCGGTAGCGACCGAAATGTCCGTGCGCCCGGTCCGCGCCAGCAGCAGGGCCTTCAGGCCGGTGAGCAGACACATGAACAGCGTGGCGTTGTGCTGGCGCGCATAGGCCGTGAGCCGGGCGACCAGGTCGCGCTCCAGGCTGAGCGGATGATGCCCCGTGGATGCGCTCGGGCGGGCTTCGCCGTCGAACAGGGGGGCTGAACCGCGCAAATTCTCGGTCCAGTCGGCGGCCTGCCTGCGGGCCGCCTCGGTGCCACACCACCAGCGTTGCCACCGTGCGACATCGGAGAAAGCGAGCGGTAGCTTCGGCAAGGGCACCGACGGATGGCCTGCGAGTGCGGCGTAGCGGTTGGACATTTCCTCGAACAGCACGCCGACCGACCAGCCATCGGCGATGGCGTGGTGCAGCGTCAGCAGCAGGATGTGGTCCTCGGCGTGAAGCCGCAGCAGCCGCGCCCGCAGCAGCGGCGCCCGCGCGGCGTCGACCGGGGTATAGGTCTCCTGTGCGATCAGGAGCTCGATCTTCCTGAGTTCGAGGGCCTTGCGCCGCTTGTTGTTGTGGGGCCGCCCGTCGCCGATGGTCTCGACGGTCAGGACCGGGCCGAGCGTGGCAGGCGCGATGATGCGGCTGACCGGCTGCCCGCCATTCCAGCCGAATGCCGTCCGCAACGATTCGTGGCGGCGCACCATGTCGTCGATCGCCTGCGCCAGCATGCGCGGATCGATCGGGCCTTCGAGGTGGAAGGCGAAGGGCAGGTTGAACAGCGGCAGATCCGGCAGGTTCTGCTCGATCCGCATCATCTGGTCCTGCGCGATCGAGAGTGTGGGAGGCCCGTTGTCGGCCAGCCGTGGCGCACTTGTCGGAGGCTTGCGCGGTTGCGCCACCACGGCCTCGTCGACCCGCCGGGCGAGCTCTTCGATCGTCGGTGCCTCGAAGATGGTCTTGATCGGCAGCGAGACTCCAAACGCACGGGCCACGCGCGCCATCGCCTGGCCCGCCAGCAGCGAATGGCCGCCAAGGTCGAAGAAATTGTCGGTGACACCGAGGCTGTCGACCTTCAGCAGATCGATCCAGATGTCGGACAGGACCTTTTCGGTGAAACGGCGGGCCGGCACGACGGTTTCCGTCCCGGCGGCCTCCTGTTGTGCGGGGGCCAGCAGGGCGGAGCGATCCACCTTGCCGTGGGCATTGAGCGGAACCTGATCCAGGAACAGGAATGCCGACGGGATCGCATGGCCCGGCAGCCGGCTTTTGAGGAAGTCGCGCAGTTCGCTGGCGCTGATCTGGCTGCCGGCCCTGGCAACGACATGGGCGATCAGCCTGACATCGCCGTTGGCGTCGCGGCGCGGCTCGACGATGCCGGCGCGCACGCTGTCGTGGTCGGCAAGCGCAGCCTCGATCTCCTTGAGCTCGATGCGGTAGCCGCGGACCTTGACCTGAAGGTCGGCGCGGCCGAGGCCTTCGATCGTTCCGTCGGCGCGGCGGCGGGCGAGGTCGCCGGTGCGGTATAGCCGCGCGCCTTCGCGGCGCGCGAATGGATCGGGGATGAAGCGCTCTCGGTTTTGCGCGGGGTCGTTGATATAGCCGCGGCCAATTCCGGCGCCGCCGATGCAGAGCTCGCCAACGACGCCGATCGGCTGCGGCTCCAGATTCGGATCGAGCACGTAGAGCTGGGTGTTCGGCAAAGGGGCGCCGATGGGAACATTGACCGTCGCCGCATCCGGCGCCTTGGTCAGCCGGTGCAGGGAGACGTCGTCGGAACATTCCGAGGCGCCATAGGCGTTGATGAGCGGCACCTTCGGGCAGCGGGCGAACCAGCCGCGGCAGAGGTCGACCGGCAGTGGCTCGCCAGTCGAGATCAGGAGCCGCAGCTTCGCGAATGCGCGCAGAATCTCCGCCTCGTCGAGGCGTTCGAGGATCACCCGGAGCAGCGAGGGGACGATCTCGAGCACCGTGATGCCCTCGCGTTCGATCTCCTGCGCCAGCAGCATGGGGTCCTGCACGACCGCATTGCCGCAGATATGGACGCGCGCGCCGACCATGGGACCGGCGAGGAACTGCCAGACCGAGATGACAAAACTCTGCGGTGCGGTCTGCGCGATCACATCCTTGGCTGTGAGGCCGAGCTCGGCGATGAGTGACGCCAGATGGTTCGACAGCCCGCGCTGCTCGATCATGACGCCCTTCGGCGCGCCGGAGGAGCCGGACGTATAGATGAGATAGGCAAGGCTCGCGCCGGCGCGTGGCGCCGCGCGGGCCGGCTTGGTCGCTTTGAGCGCGATTGCATCCTCAATCTCGGCAACCTGGATACGCGCAACCAGCGGTTCGAGCAGCGCCTCGACCATGGCGGATCGTGCCCGCCCCGTCAGCAATACCGTCGCGCAGCTCGATCCGAGGATGGTCGCGAGCCTCGCCGGTGGTTGCTCGGGATCGAGGTTCAGAAAGGCCGCGCCTGCGCGCTGCACCGCGATCATCGCGGCGAGCAGGTCGGGCCCGCGGTCCGCAAGCAAGGCGACCACGGTCTCCGCACCGACGCCTTCGCGCGTGAGCCAGCGTGCGATCGCCTGGCTGCGGCGTGCCAGCTCGCGATAACTCAGGGACAGGGGTCCATCGGATATGGCCACGGCATTCGGCGTCTTCTTCGCCTGCCGCTCGAAGCGTTCGCAGAGATTGCCGCGCGTCGTGAAATCGGCGGGCTTGCCTTTCGCTGGCAGCCGCCGGCGTTCCGCGGCGGTCAGCAGCGGCAGGCGCGAGATGCGCTGCTCGGGATTGGTGATGACCGCCTTGAGCAGGGTCTTGAACTGATCCGCCATGCCCTCGATCGTCCCCGCGTCGAACAGATCGGTGGCGTATTCGACGAAGCCGGTGAAGCGGCCGTCGGCCTCGACCAGTTCGAGCGTGATGTCGAAGCGCGCAACCTTCGGGTCGACCTCCAGCCGGCGCGTCGCCAGGCCCGGGAAGCGCGCGGCCTCGATCGATGCGTTCTGAAGGATGAACATGATCCGGAACAGCGGATTGCCGTCGGTCCGTCGCGCGATCTGCAACGCGCGTAGGACCTCCTCGATCGGAAGGTCCTGGTTGCGGTAGGCATCGAGCGTGACCCGGCGCACCCGCCGTAGCATTTCGCCGAAAGTCGGATCGCCGCCAAAATCATTGCGCAAGATCAGCGTGTTGGCAAACAGCCCAATCAGCCGCTCGCTTTCGATCTGGTTGCGGTTTGCAATCAGCGAGCCGGTCGCCACGTCCGCATGCCCGGTGTGGCGGAACAGCAAGCACTGGAAGACCGCGAGCAGCGTCATGAAGGGCGTCATGCCCTGGTTCTGGCTCAGTGCGCGAATGTCGGCGGAAAGGGTCTTGGAGAATTCGAAATAGTGACGGGCGCCGTGACCGCTCCAGACTTCAGGCCTCGGCCGGTCGGTGCGCAGCGGCAGCGTGGTGACGCCGTCGAGCTGCGTCCGCCAGTAATCGAGCTGCTCCTTTGCCGCCGGCATTTGTGCCCAGCTCTGCTGCCAGCGGGCAAAATCGCGATACTGGAAGCTAGGCGAAGGTCGTGCCGGCGCGTTTCCCTTGCGCGCGGCGGAATATTCGACGGCGAGCGCTTCCCAGAACAGCCGCTGTGACCAGCCATCGGTGACCAGGTGATGGACATTGACCACCAGCGCATGGCTGGATTTGTCAAACGAGAGCAGGGTGACCTTCAGCGGCGGTTCGCTGGCAAGATCGAACGGATATTGCGCGAGCTTGAGCGCCTCGCGCCGAACGACTGCGGCCAGCTTGTCCGCGGGGCAGGGCTTGAGTTTGATCCGCTCGAACCGCGGCGGCGTCTGCAGCACAAGCTGCACAGGCTCCCCCTCACGTTCGACGAAGACCGAACGCAGCGCCTCGTGACACGCGCAGATCGCCGCGAGGCCCGCCTGAAGCGCGGCGAGGTCGACCTCGCCCTCGAGCAGCGCGACCTCGGCCACGTTATAATTATAGCGCGTCGGATCGAGCCGCGAGAGCACATACATCCGCTGCTGCTGGAACGACAGCGGCGCGTCTCCTTCAGAGGCGTCCTGCCTCCAATCCGGCAGCGTTGGATCACGATGGGTTGTGGTCTCGAGCCGGGCGGCAAGAGCGCCGACGGTCGCGCAATCAAAGATGTCCTCGAACGAGAAGTCGACGTTGAAGCGCTCACGCAAGCGCGAGCGCATTTGCGTGATTGCGAGCGAATCCGCGCCGAGCGCAAAGACATCCTGATCGACGCCGACCTGCGGAAGCTCGAGCAGATTGGCCCAGATGTCCGCGAGCTGTGCCTCCAGTGCGGTGCGCGGCAGATGAGTCTCGTCGTCATCATGTGGCACCGAAATCAGCTCGGCCAGCGCGTTGCGCTTGACCTTGCCGCTGGCGCCCTTCGGCAGCGCCGCTACGCAGCGGATCAGGCTCGGCACCTTGTAGGCCGCGAGACGTTTACGCGCGAACTGGCGCAACTGGTTGGAGGTCGCCTCGGAATCGGTTCGCAGCACCACGACCGCGGCGACGTTCTCGCCGAGCTTTGCGTGGGGAATTGCGAATACCCCGGCCTCCAGCACCGCCGGGTGGGCCAGCAGCACCTCTTCCACCTCCAGCGGCGAGACCTTCTGGCCGCCGCGGTTGATGACGTCCTTGATGCGGCCGACGATGAAGAGATAGCCGTCGGCGTCGAGATAGCCGAGATCCCCGGTCCGGAACCAGCCGTTGCGAAACGCGGCCTGCGTCGCCGCTTCGTCATTATAATAGCCACGGCTCATGTTCGCGCCGCGCAGCATGATCTCGCCACGCGTGCCGTGCGCAAGCTCGCGGCCTGTCTCGTCCATGATTGTGATGTCCGGGCCTGCGGCGCGGCCGACCGATCCGATCTTGCGCAATTCGAACGGATTGGCGGCAATCTGCGAGGCCGCTTCGGTCATGCCGTAGGTTTCCAGCACGGGCACGCCGAACATCGCCTCCAGCCCGTTCAGGATCGCGGGCGCAAGCGAGGACGAGGCCGAGCGGATCACGCGCAGCGATGATTCGCGGGCACGGTCCGGGTTGGCTTCCGCGGCCGTTAGCAGCGCCCGATGAATGGTCGGCACCGCCGTGTACCAGGTCGGTTGCAGGTCCCGCATCCAGCCGAAGAAGGACGGCGCGTCGAAACCGGCCGTCGCGATCACGCTGGAGCCCGCGGCCAGTGCCGTCAGCAGGCCGGAGATCAGGCCGTGGGCGTGAAACAACGGCAGGACGTTGAGCAAGCGATCGTGCGGGGCGAGCGACAGCACGCGGCCGGCATTGGTAGCGGACAAGCACACATTGCGATGTGTCAGCGGCACCATTTTCGGCCGCGCCGCCGTGCCCGATGTCAGGAGGATGAACGCGTCGTCCTCAGTGCTGGCGGCGCCGCTCGAATTCGCCGGACCGACCGTCGGGCCGCTGAATTCACAGCCGCCGAGATCCGTCTCCGGTCCCGGCACGAAGTCGATCACCGCGATACCGAGCGCCCTCGCAACGTCGCGACTCGCTGAGTTCATGTCGGCCCGGGTGAGGAGTGCCGTCAGCTTCAATTCGCTGAAATAGCGCTGCAGTTCGTCCGCCGTCAGGTCGGAATTGACGGGGACGCAGGCACAGGCCGATGCGACTGCGATCAGAGCGAGCGCGCTGTCGGCCCCGCGCGGCAGTGCAACGGCAATCCGGTCGGCAGGCGCAATGCCGAGCCCTCGGAGCGTGTGGACCAGATGCCCGATCCTGGCGCCGAGCGCGCCATAAGTCAGGGGCGCTCGTCCCGGCGCGAGCAGGGCGGGTGCCGCGGGCGCCGTTCGCGCATGGAAGGCGAGAAGGCCGCCGATATCGGCAAAGGTCTCGGTTTCGGCACTGATGCCGTCCGATCTCTCTCCGGGTGCAAACTCGGACAATGCCATTCCCTTTTGATCTGATTGGGCTATTCTTCCCAAGAGTTAGGGAACGCGTCCAGTCTGAGGTGAAGTTTGGGCCCCAAAATCTGTGGTTGAGGGACCTTTAGCCCTTCGGCGGAGGGATTGTCGGGCGGGGATCACCATGCTGGAGAAAGAACCGGAGACGGAACTCGGGTTGAAGCGCTGGCTCGAGGGGGTCGGTCTCGGGCATTACACCGATCTGTTCGCGCAGCACCGCCTCGATCTCGACGTCATAGGGGATCTGACCGAGGCTGACCTTGCCGAGCTCGGACTTCCGCTGGGCGATCGCAAGCGGCTACGGCGGGCGACAGCCGCGCTGTTCCAGGCCGAGACGGCGGAGACGCCGATCGCGCCCGTGCGTCCGCAGGCCCGCGCCGAGGTCGGCGCCGAGCGACGCCAGCTCACCACCATGTTCTGCGACATGGTGGATTCCACCGCGCTCTCGGCCCAATTCGATCCGGAAGACGTTCGCGACATGATCGCGAGCTTCCGCGAGACCTGTGTGCGCGTGGTCAAGCATTACGAAGGCTTTGCCGCCCGCTTCGTCGGAGACGGCATTCTGGTCTATTTCGGCTACCCGACCGCGCATGAGGACGACGCCGAGCGTTCGGTACGCGCCGGGCTCGAGATCGTGCGGGTGCTGTCGACCGCGCGCGCGATCGAGCCGCGCGGCGCGCTCAGTCACGCGCCGGCCGTCCGCATCGGCATCGCGACCGGCCTTGTCGTGGTCGGCGACCTCGTCGGCCAGGGCACCGAAGAGCGCGATTCCGCGGTCGGCGAGACCGTCAATCTGGCCGCGCGCCTACAGGCGCTGGCGCCGCCCAACGGCGTCGTGATCTCCTCTTCGACGCAGTCATTGCTGAAGGGGAAGTTCGATTACCGCAATCTCGGCGCTCATGCGCTGAAGGGGATCTCGGAGAAGACCCAGGCCTGGCACGTCGTGCGCGCCACGCGGGTGGAGACCCGCTTTGCGGCCGCCATGGGCACGCGGCTGACCCCGCTCGTCAACCGCGAGGAGGAAATCGCGCTGCTGATGGGCCGCTGGCAGCAGGTCAAGGAGGGCGACGGCCAAGTCGTCGTCAAGTTCGGCGAGCCCGGCATCGGTAAGTCGCGCATCATCCAGGAGATCTTTGAGCGGATCGCAGGCGACCGCCACGGACAGGTCTCGTTCCAGTGCTCGCCTTATTACACCTCCACCGCTTTCTATCCGTTCGTCGAGCAGCTCAAATTCTCCCTCGGCCTCGATCGCGAGGATGCGTCCGCGCTGTCGCTGGCGAGCCTGGAGAATGCGATTGCCACCGCCCATGGCGACATCGAGCAGGTCGCACCGCTGTTTGCCGCGCTGCTGTCGATCCCGACCTGCGAGCGCTATCCACCGCTCGATTTGTCGCCGCAGCAGCAGAAGGACGCGACCGTCGCGGCGCTGGTCAACCACCTCCTGGGCCTCGCGCACGAGATGCCGCTGGTGATGGCTTTCGAGGATCTGCACTGGATCGACCCAACCTCCCGCGAGGTGATCGACCTCCTGGTCGACCGGGCGCAGAACCGGCCGATCCTGGCCATCATCACCGCGCGCTCCGAATTCCAGCCGAGCTGGAACGCGCATTCGCACATCACGACGCTGGTGCTGAACCGGCTCAGCCGGCCGTTGCGCGCGACGCTGGTCGAGCGCGTCGCGGGGCGTGAGCTTCCCAAGGAGATCGTCGAGGAGATCATCGTCAAGACCGACGGCGTGCCGCTGTTCCTGGAAGAGCTGACCAAGACGGTTCTCGAATCCAACCTCCTGACCGAACGGCACGGGCGCTACGTGCTGTCGGGCCCGTGGCGGCAGCTGGCGATCCCGGCGACGTTGACGGACTCGCTGATGGCGCGTCTGGACCGGATGGGGCCGTTCAAGCGGATCGCCCAGATCGGCGCCACGATCGGCCGCGAGTTCTCCTACGAGACGCTGCAAGCGGTCGCCAACACGCCGGCGGAGCAGATCGAGGCGGCGCTCACGCATCTCGAGGAGGCCGGGCTGATTATGCGCCGTGGTCATCCGCCCGATGCGCTCTACTCCTTCAAGCACGTGATGATCCAGAACGCGGCTCATGCGAGCCTGTTGCACAGCGAGCGGCGCAAGCTGCACGCCAGCATCGCCCAGGTGCTGGCCGAGATGTATCCGGAGAAGACCGAGCGCGAGCCGGAGCTGCTCGCCCACCATCTGACCGAGTCCGGCCAGAGCGAGGGCGCGGCGAGCTTCTGGCTCAAGGCCGGCAAGCAGGCGGCCAAGAGCGGCGCCAATCTCGAGGCGATCGGTCATCTGCGCCGCGGCTTGAGCGTCGTGCAGGCCAATGCGCGCATGCAGGGCGCCGACGAAATGGAGCTCGAGCTGCGAATTGCGCTCGGCATTGCGCTGATCGCCGCCAAGGGCTACGCGGTGCAGGAGGTCGAGGAGAACTACATCCGTGCGCTCGAGCTCGGCCAGCAGCTCGACGACGACGAAAAGGCCTTTGCCGCCACACGCGGGCTCTGGGTGTGCCATTTCATCCGCGCCGATCTCACCCGCGCACACGACCTCAGCGTCGAGTTGCTGAAATTCGCCAAGCGCGAGCGGCTGAATGAGGGGACGCAGCCGGCGCAGCAGACCGGCTATCTGATCGAGGCGCACCGCTCGATCGCGATGACCATGCTCTATCGCGGGCGCTTCGCCGCCGCGCAGCATCATCTGCACCGCTGCATCAATCTCTACAGCCCGGACCTGCACTCCGACCTGATGGAGCGTCACGGCACCGATCCCGGTGTCGTCTCGCTGTCCTATCTCGGCTATCTCCTGTGGTTCCTCGGCCAGCCCGACGCCGCGCGCCAGCACAGCGAGCAGGCGATCCTGCTGGCGGAGAAGATCCGTCATCCTTTCTCGCTCGCCTTCGCACTGGTGTTCGGCGCCTATCTCTGCCAGCATTTGCGCGATATCGAGGGTACGCGCGATCACGCCAACCGCGCCATGATCATCGCCACCGAGCACAATTTCCTGCACTGGAAGCAGCAGGCCGCGATCCTGCGTGGCTGGGCGCTGGCCCAGCTCGGCGAGGCCGACGAAGGCATCAGCCAGATGCGGTTCGGCCTCGACGAATACGAGGCGATGGATTCCTGGCTCGCTGGCTGCTGGTTCCGCTGCCTGCTCGCGGAGGCCTATGCCAAGGTCGGTATGCGCGATGCCGCCTTGCGCGCGCTGGACGGCGCGCTTGCGACCGCAAGACGGACCGGCGATCACTCCTATCTCGCCGAGGTCTATCGCCTGCAAGGCGAGATCACGTTGTCGGACGGCAATCCAGCCTCGTTGCAGGAGGCGGAGGATCTGTTCGATCTGTCGCTCGAGACCGCGCGCAAGCAGGGCGCGCTGTCCTGGGAGCTCAGAACCGCCGTCAGCCTCGCGCGGCTCTCGCATGAAGCCGGCAAGCGCGAACATGCAAGCCTTCTGCTCCTGCCGATCGTTGGCAAATTCAACGAGGGTTTCCTGACGCCGGACCTGAAGCAAGCCATGCAGCTGGTGCGCGAACTCGGTGGCGACGCACCCGTTCGTCTGCAGGGCGATCCGGCGAAATGAGCGATCTGTCCGGCGCGCGTGCGCGCTACGTCGAGCTGATTGCCAAGCGCGAACGGATTGCCTCGCAGCGCCTGCTCACAGCCCTGGCGGCGGTTCCGCGCGAAGGTTTTCTGGCGAAAGGGCCCTGGCGGATCAAGAGCGAGGCGGCGCGCAGCTACCGGCTGACACCCGACGCCGACCCGGTGCATCTCTACGACGATGTGCTGGTCGCCATCGACGCACGCCGCAAGCTCGACACTGGACTGCCGAGCCTGTGGGCGCATTTCATCGATGTGCTCGACGTCGAGGAGAAGGACCGCGTGGTCCAGATCGGTTGCGGGCTCGGCTATTTCTCGGCGATCCTGTCAGAGATCGTCGGCCCGAAGGGTCGGGTGCACGCCATCGAATGCGACGAACGGCTCGCGGCGCGCGCCGCGGCCTATCTTCGCGCCTATCGGAATGTCGAGGTCATCAACGGCGACGGATGCGCGGAGGTCGGTGGCCCGGCCGATGTCATCATCGTGCACGCCGGCTTCTCTCATCCGCATCCGATGTGGCTTCAGTCGCTCCGCCCGCGCGGCCGCCTCCTGGTGCCGCTGACGCAGCGGGATCGCGAAGGTGCCGTCCTCAGGATCACGCGCAAGGGCAAGGGATTCGAGGCCGAAGCGGTGCAGCAGATCCGGATATTCCCCGGCCAGGGCCGCGGAGTGACTGCGCTCGATGATCGCGTCGCTGATTGGTGGCAGCGAGCATCGTCGCTGGCGCCGCTACGCTTTCGCGGCATCGCGCAGGGCCTGCCGTCGGATGGCTAACGATTCGTTTCATTTTACCTTGATTGCGATTCGAAGTTTCCAAGGCCTCCCGTCGCTTGTATGAGTGGGATTCGATGGCCATTTGAGCACGCATCATGCATTCCGTTGCCCTGCTGACCGCCAGCTATGCCAAGGATATCGAGCGCTTCTCGCTGCTCAGCGAGAGCATCGACACTTGGTTGACGGGTTACACGCGGCATTATGTTCTCGTTAATGACGAGGACGTGCCGCTGTTCGAGCGGTTCGCGTCCGACAAGCGCGTCATCGTTCCGGCCTCGCGTGACCTGCCGAAATGGCTATGGGCGCTGCCGCCGGCGCTCCAGTTCATCAGCAGCCGGCGTGTCTGGCTGTCGTTGCTGTCGTCGCCTGTCCATGGCTGGCACGTTCAGCAGATCCTCAAGATCGCCGGCGTCCTCAACGCACCGGAGCAGCGCGTCTGCATTCTGGATTCGGACAATCTGTTCTTCCGCGAATTCGACATCGGCCAATATGCCGGTGCCGAGAAGACGCCGATGTTCGTCACGCGCAAGGGCATCGACGCCGACCATCCCCTGCATGTGCTGTGGCTCCGCACCATCGATCAGCTTCTCGGCATCAAGGAACGCTCGTTCCCGGCGGACGACTATGTCGGCAACGCACTGGTTTGGGACAAGGACACCGCGCGTGCGATGACCGACGCCATCAAGTCGGCGACGGGCCTGAGCTGGGCCCTGGCGCTTTGCCGGAAGAAGAAGTTCTCCGAGTATCTGCTTTACGGAAACTTCGTCGCGAACTCGCCGGAACATCTGGCGCGACATCGGGTCACCGAGGACAGCATCGCCGTCTCGCACTGGGACGATACCCGTCTCGATCGCGAGGCGATTGAAGCGCTGATGTCTACCGCATCGCCCGACCAGGTCGCGCTCTGCATCCAGTCTTATTCGTCGACTTCGATCGACGACATCCGCGACGTCTTCCGCCTGAATTCGCGCCACCGGCGCGGTCCGAGCCTGTCTCCCGACCACATGGGTGACACGACCGCATTCGAGACGCCCAAAACGCGTTAGAAGATGCGCTAGACGTTCTTGGTGAACTTGCTGATCACGTCCATGAACGCCTTGGGCTTGAACTCGCCGTCGAGCGGCAGGGGACGGTTCGGCTGCTTGTCCTTGCGGGCAAAGGTGCCGTTGATCCAGCTGTATCGATCGGAGATGCCCCAGGTCAGGATCGAGCGCACCGGCCCGCTGGTCGCAATCGCCGTCAGGAGGTCGTCGACACGCTTGGCGACGATGGCATCGCGTTCCGAAGGACTTCCGGTCAGCTTCTGATCGTCGACGTCGAGCTCGGTAACGTAGACCTCGAGGCCCCACGACCGCAGCTCGGTGACGAACTCGGCGACCCCATGGGTGTCGATCTCGAGCTCGGCATGCAGATGCGATTGCAGTCCGACCGCGTGCAGAGGTACGCCCTGGTCGAGCAGATTCATGATGAGGTTGCGGTAGGCGGCGCGCTTGGCGATGAACGAGTCCTTGGCCGACTCGATGTCGTATTCGTTGATCGCGAGCTTGACGTAGGGATCGGCTGCCGCCGCCGTGCGGTAGGCGAGCGGAATCCAGCGATCACCCAGATGCTGCGTCCAGAACGTGTCGCGCCGGTCTCTAACGCTCTTCGGATTGTCCGGGATGGGTTCGTTGACGACGTCCCACGAGGTCAGCTTGTCCTTGTAATAGGAGACGACGGTGCCGATGTGATCGACATAGGCGCGCTCGACGCCCTTCGAATCCTTGATCTGCTTGGTCCAGTCCGGAATGTCGTGATACCAGGCGAGGGCGTGGCCGCGCATGGACAGATCGTTCTGTTGGGCGAAATCGTAGATGGCGTCGGCGCGCTCGAAGGCAAAGGTGTGCGCGTCCGGTCGCAGCATCGGCCATTTCAGCTCGAGCACCGGCACGACCTGGGTGCAATAGGTGCTAATGGCCTCGCCGAGTCGCGGGTCGGCTTGCAGGTCCCAGAGTGTGGCGGCGGCGCCATAGCCTGGACGGCGCTGCGCAAGTTTCGACACCGGAAGTGCTGACGCCGACGCGCCCGCCGCGAGCGTTGCGGCGCTGCCGAGGAGGAATTCACGTCTGTCGAGCTTGGTCACGTGGCGGTAGTCCTTCCGGAACCAACGCGCCAATCTACCAAGCGGAGCCTCGCGACGCCTGGGATTCCCTTTGTTGGGTTAACTTTTGCCCGGACGGGCCGCGCGTCAACACGCGTGACGCTGCATCACCGCTTCAGCGATCCCGTAATAGCGAAGCGCGCCCTTTTCGAGCGTCAGGTTCTCCATCACATAATCGCGAGGTGCGAAGTCGCCGGCGCTGACGTGCGACCAGAAGTCGCTCCAGCCGGCAATGAAGCCGGTCGCATCGATGAACCTGCTGCCGCAGCGTGCGTCGAAATAGGGCACCGAGGACACGCCGCCCTCGTACCTGACCTTGTGCGGAAAGTACTCGGGATCCTGCCACGGCCCGCCGCGATCCCAGGCGAATATGGGAACCCCGCTCGACAGCGCCTGCAGACACGCGATGCCCTGGCTTTCGTGCTCGCTGAGGAACACCATGCTGCGACAACGCGCCAGCGCGGCCTTGTAGTCGTCTTCCCTGTAATGGCCGTAGCGGATCAGCTCAACCGTGCGGCCGCTTGCCTCGATATGCCTTCGGATCGGCTCGATCAGGTCCGCATCAAAGCGCTCACGCTCCCAATGGACCTTGTCGTAGAGCAGCACGTCGACGCTTTTCTGCTCGGCAGGCGCTGGCGTCCACAGATCGGTTTCGATGCCGACCGGCCAGACTTCGACATGCGGCCAGTACGGCCGGCACATCTCCGCATACCAGTTGCAGGGCACCAGGATGGTCTTGCGGTGCAGGTCTTTCAGATGCAAAGGCGCATCCACCGGATGATTGTACATGGCGACCCCCAGCAGCAGCGGGTTTTGCCAAGCGAACCAGTCCAGCAGGAAGGGACGACCGATGATGCAGGCGAGCTCGTCGGGGTGCTTGCGGATATGGCCGTAATCGTTGACGCGATAGCGGATCCCGACCCGGTCGAGGCCGGCGCAGAGATTGAGGAACACGCGCCGCTGGCCGCTGATCCAGGACTTGCCGAGCAGCATGCGCCGCAGCAGCGGCCGGACGTGGCGGTCGCCCGGAAGCCAGCGGTCGTCCCGCTCCTCGAAGAACAGGTTGAGCGTCATCCGCTCGCCGCCCCCGGGGGCCGCAGGAACCAGCGCCGCATCGCCGCCGCCATCGGGCAGGGAGGCCGGGTTCGCCCGCATACGCTCGGCAACGTCCATGTCAGTCACGTCCACGCATTGGAGGACGTCGGGCGACGTCCTGAAAACATGGTTTCTTTTCGGTGATCGCGCCGTCCGGTTCAAGGACAGGGCAAATTTAACGCTAACGCGCGAAACCGGCGGAGCCGCCCCATTCGGCGGCCGATTTGCAGACTTAAATGACTATCTTGGGAGATGCTGCGGCGCAGTCCGATCGCCAGCCTTCGATTGTCACGCCAAAGTCCAACTGATTAACGGCCGCTCGATTTTAGGGCTCCCGGTCCCGTGCACGCATGCTGAATCGCCATTTCTCCATTTATCTCGTCGCCTACATCCTGCCTGCGGCGGTGGGCTTTTTCGCGGTCACCGCCTACACGCGGCTGCTGACGCCTGCGGAATATGGCGTCTATGTCGTCGGCATCAGCATTGCCGGCATTTTGGGGGCGATCTTCTTCGCCTGGATCAAGCTGTCGGTGTCGCGTTATCAGGCGATGTCGGCGGAGGTTGATTTTCGTGGCACGGCGATGGTCGCCTTTGTGCTGACCGTCCTCGCCATGTGCGCGGCAACGCCGTTGGTCTTCCTGTTCCGCAGCGACGTCAGTGTCGGGCTGGTGCTCGCCAGCATGTTCGTCGCAATCATGTCGAATGCCGTCGACGTCGGCCAGGAGTTCGAGCGCGCCAAGCTGCGCCCTTACCGGTTCGCGGCGATCTCGATCGTGCGCAGCGTGTCGAGCGTCGGCTTCGGGCTGCTTGGGATCTGGCTCGGCTGGGGCGGCATGGGCCTGCTCGCGGCGTTCGGCCTGGGATCGCTGACCGGCATTGTCCTCAACCTCGTCGGCGATCGTACGAAGATCGCGCACTTCCAGCGCAGTCAGTTCATGCAGCTGGCGCGCTATGGCCTGCCGCTGACGCTGGCCGGACTTTCGGTCGCGCTCTACTCGACCAGCGACCGCCTCATCGTCGCCTGGCTGCTCGGCAAGGACGCCGCCGGCATTTTCGGCGTTGCCGCCGACCTGCCGCGCCAGTTCATGGTCATGATCGCCTCCAGCGTGGCCGCCGCCACCGTGCCGCTCGTGTTCCGCTCGCTGTCGGAGAAGAATAGCGAGGCGACGCGGGAGCGACTGACCGAGAGCCTCGAACTGCTGCTCGTCGTCGTCGCGCCCGTCGCGATTTGGCTTGCGCTCGCAGCCGACCAGGTCGCTGGCACGCTCGTCGGCATCGATTTCCGCGCCGGCGTGTCGGCGCTGTTGCCGACACTCGTGCTCGCTCGCTGCTTCGGTATTGCCAACCAATTCTACGTGCAGATCAGCTTCCAGCTCGCCGAGCGGCCCTTCATGCTGGCGGCGCAGTCGTTCCTCACGCTGGTCGTCGGCGTGGCGCTGATGTTCGTGCTGGTCGCGGGCTACGGCATCTACGGCGCGGCGCTGGCGACGCTCGCGACCGAGGCGATCGGCTTCGTCGTCGCATTCGTGCTGATGCACCGTGCTCATCCCGTGCCGTTTGATGTCAACCGGCTCGCCGGCGTTGCGGCGTCGGCTGCGGCAATGGCGGCTGCGATCCTCGTCGCCCGGTCACAGGTCAACGGCACCGGCCTCGTGGCGCTCATCGTGGTGAGCCTTGCCGGTGGCTTGGCTTACACCGCAGCAGCTTGGCTGCTGAACGTCGCGAATTTGCGAACGCTGTCACTGCGTTTTTTTCGAACGTTCAATCGAAAAGCCTTGGGCGTATAGGCCCGCCCGCTACCCCGCCAGGAAGCCGCCATCCACCGCAACAACGGTGCCGGTCGCATAGCGCGAGGCCGGCATGCAGAGGAAGGCAACGGCGCCGGCAATGTCCTCCGGCTGGCCCCAGCGCTTGAACGCGGTGCGGTCAGCGATGCGCTGATAATGCGCGAGATCGCTGCGGCCGGCGGCGTTGATCGCGGTTTCGACGTAGCCGGGCGCAACCGCATTGACGCGGATGCCGTCTTCGGCCCACTTCAAGGCGAGCGCCTTGGTCAACATCACGACGCCACCCTTGCTGGCGCAATAGGCTGGAATTCGCGGCAGCGCCAACGTCGCGTTCATCGAGGCGATGTTGACGATCGAACCCTTCGCCTCCGCGAGCGGCGGGTGGAATGCCATGCAGGTCCGGAACGTGCCGGTGAGATTGACGTCGAGCACCTTCATGAAGGTCTCGATCTCGAATTCCTTGTCACGCGCCAGGATCCCGGCGCAGTTGACCAGGGCGTCGACGCGCTGGTGCTTCCGGGCGAAGGACGTGACGGCCTCGTCATTGGTGACATCGAGCGTCGCGAGCGAAAGGCTCGTGCGCGGCTTGAGCAGCGTGCGTGCGAGATCGGCATCATTGGCCCCTGTTGCCGTCACCGCCGCGTCGAGATCGCAGAACTGGTTGCTGATCGCGGCGCCGATGTCGCCGGCGCCGCCGATCACGACGGCATGAAAGTCGGGCGCGAGAGAAAAACTGGAATTCATCGGGAGGGTCTCACTTCTGGGGATTTCGGGGGCGGAGCCGTCGACTCGCGGACCACCAGCGAGAAGTCGATCTCGCGATGCATGATGGTCTGCTCGCCGGCGAGGCTGCGCACCAGATATTCGCCCGCGCGCTGCCAGGTCTCTCCGGTCGGAACGTGGATCGTGGTCAGGCTCGGCCGCAAATGGCGGCTCCAGTCGAGGTCGTCGAAGCCGACGACTGACAGGTCGCTCGGCACGGAGAAGCCATCGCGCTCCGCCTCGAGCAACACGCCATAGGCGATGACGTCATTGCCGCACACGACGGCTGTCGGACGATCTTTCAGGCTGAGGAGATAGCGCGCGGCTTCGCGGGCGTCGTCCAGCGTATAAGGTACCTCGACATGCCATTGCGGAGGAAGTTCGATGCCGTTCTCGGTGAGCGCGCGGCGAAATCCGGCGACGCGGGCGCTGGCGCGGTCGTTGTTGCGCTGGAGCGCCGAGACGATCCCGATGCGTCGGTGACCGAGCTCGATGACATGCGCGGCCGCGCGATGGGCGGCGGCCTCGTTGTCCGTTCCGACGCACGGGTAAGGGCGGCCGGGCTGGTAGATGCCGACATTGATGAAGGGCACTGCGTTGTCGGCGAGCAGCTTGCGCAATCCATCGTGATGGCAGTCACCGCGCAGCACGAGGCCGTCGACACCGCGACTGATGAGGTTGCGCGCCTGCTGCAATTCGACGTCGAGGTCGTATCCGCTGGTTGTGAGGAACAGCATGTATCCGACCGAGGAGAGATACTGCTGGAGCGAGGCGATGCCGCGCGCGAACATCGTGTTGTCGATCGTTGGCACGATGGCGCCGAGAGTTCGCGAGCGCCGTGACGACAGGATGCGCGCCGGCGCATGGGGGATATAGCCGAGCGCCTCGATGGCCTGCTCGATGCGGACGCGCAAGGATGGGCTCACCGCGTCGGGATTGTTGAGGGCGCGCGAGACGGACGCGGTTGAAACGCCGGCCCGGGCCGCAACGGCGCGAATGCCCTGCTTTGCAGTTTTGGCGTTTGTCAGCCTCATGAATGTAACGTTACATGCTGTTCGGCAGGTTGCATAGTCGTGATATTGCCGCGAAACTGCTGCAGAACGCATCGCTTGTCCATCGCTTGACAGGGGCGGCACGATGCTTAGGATGTAACCGTTTTCAAGTATCTTACAAAACGTGTTCAAAAAGGCCGCCAGCATAAGGTGGCCAGCCGGGAGGAGAGCTCGATGAAGGCCAGGATGCTCGCGACACGCGTCGCGTTGCCGGTTCTCGCAATTGCCGCCGTCAGTGCGCAGGCGCGCGCGGCCGATTTCGACTGGATGAAGTTCAAGGGCAAGACCGTCACCTTTCTCGCCAACAACAATCCGGTGTCGCAGGCGCTGCTGACCTACAAGGCTGATTTCGAAAAGCTGACCGGCATGACCCTGAAGGTCGACGGTTATCAGGAACAGCAGATGCGCCAGCGTCTGGTCACGGTCATGAACGCGAATAGCGACGAGGTGGACGTGTTCATGACGCTGCCTTCGCGCGAGGGCGAGCAGTTCGCCGCTGCCGGCTGGTATGGCGATCTCACCGCCATGGCCAGGAACGAGGTGGCCAAGGACTATGACCCCAACGGGTTGAGCCAGGCCTTGCTGAAGGCTGCGACGTTCGGTGGCAAGCTGACCAGCATGCCGATGAACATCGAAGGTCCCATCTTCTATTACCGCACCGACATCTTCAAGAAGTGCGGCATCGAAGCGCCGAAAACCATCAAGGAGGTCGAGGCTGCCGCGGAAAAGATCAAGACCTGCGACAGCTCGGTGACGCCATTCGTCTCACGTGGCCTCAAGCCCGCGGTCGCCTACACCTTCAGCAACATGCTGCACAATATCGGTGGCAGCTACATCGCCAACGGCAAGTCGAACCTGTGCTCGGCCAAGGGCAAGGAGGCGCTCGACACCTATAGCCGGCTGCTGCGCGATTTCGGGCCGCCCGGCGTCGTCAACTACAGTTTCCAGCAGATTTCCGCGCTCTACCGCAGCGGCCGTGCCGCAATGGCTTTCGAATCGTCCAATGAGCTGCGCACCGTGATGGACGGCGGCGCGCGTCTGAAGGACACCGGTCTGTTGCCGTTCCCGGCGGGCGACGCCGGCCAGGTGCCGACCACGATCGGCTGGGGTATGGCGGTGTCCTCACACAGCAAGCAGCCGGATGCGGCCTGGTATTTCGTGCAGTGGGCCACCAGCCCCGAGGTGCAGAAGAAGATGGCGCTGCAGGGCATCGCCCCGCCGCGTCCGTCCGTCGCCAATGATCCTGAATATCGCAAGTGGATCGATGAGGAGCCGGTTCGGAAAGAGTGGCAGGCCGCGCTCGACGTGCTCGCAACCAAGGGCTCCTCCGAGGTCGGCTATCCCATCGTCGCTAATCCACAATCGCGCGAATTCATCGGCCAGGCGGTGCAGGATCTGATTCTGAAGCAGAAGAGCGTCGATCAGGCTTGCGCCGATGCGGACAAGGCGCTCGACGCGCTGATCGCACAGAAGTGACCGCCCCGTGCCGGCTGGCCTCGCGCCGGCCGGCACCTCATTTTCTCTAGGAAGCGGACGCATGTCGGATACGGCTGCGACACTGACGCGGGACCGGCAGAAGCTGGAGATGGCGGCGCTCTCGGCGCCGGCCGTGATCTTCACGGTCGCAATGATCGCGTTTCCGGTGGTCTATACGATCTGGCTCGGCTTCCAGACGTTTTCCTCGACCGGCAAGCAGTCCTTTGCGGGTCTCGCCAATTATTCGAAGCTGATCTCCGACTACGAGTTCTGGCACGGGCTGTGGGTCACGATTGCGCTGTTCGTGCTGTCGCTGGTGCTGCAGCTCGTCTTCGGCGTCTGGCTTGCGCTGGTGCTGTTTCACGCCAAGCGCCTGCCGGGGATCGTGCGCTCGCTGTTCATCTCGCCTTTCATGATGCCGCCGGTGGTGGCGGGCATGATGTGGCTCGTGATCCTCGATCCGTCGCTCGGCGCGGCCAACTATATTCTGCAGGCGTTCGGCCTGCCGCCGTCGGACTGGCTGGCTTCGCCGACCTGGGTCATTCCGACCATTGCGCTGATCGATAGCTGGCAGTGGACGCCCTATGTCGCCCTGATCGTGCTGGGTGGATTGCAGTCGTTGCCGCCGAGTGTCTACGAGGCCGCGCAGATCGACGGCGCGTCCGCGTTCAAGACGTTCCAGCGCATCACGCTGCCGTTGCTGTTGCCGACCATCGTGACCGCCGCCATCCTGCGCAGTGTCGATCTGCTGCGCTTCTTCGATATCATCTACATCACCACCCAGGGCGGCCCGGGCAACGCCTCGAACACGCTCAACATCTACGGCTTCCGGGTCGGCTTCGAGTTCTTCAACATCGGCTATGCCAGCGCCCTGATGCTGACGCTGACGGCGATCGTGTTCGGTGCCGTGCTCGCCTTCAACCGCCTGCGCGGCACGGTGGCCTGGTGATGTCATGAACGATGCCGCCAACACCGCGCGCTGGATCCGCTGGCTCAACACGGTGCAGCTCGTGCTTGCCGGCGTACTCATCATGGCGCCGACCGTCTGGATGGTGCTGTCCTCGTTCAAGCCGTCCTTCGAGGTTACCGCCTATCCGCCCACGCTGATCTTTTCGCCGACGCTCGACAACTATGTCGAGCTGACGAAGACCACGCCGTTCCTGAGCTACGCCCTCAACAGCCTCATCGTCACCATCGGTTCGACCGCACTCGGGCTGCTGTTCGGAATTCCCGCGGCGTTCGCCGTATCCTGGACCCGGATCACGTGGCCGGCGATCCTGACGCTCGCCGCGCGCATGGCGCCCGGCACGCTGTTCCTGCTGCCGTGGTACGTCATGTTCCGGCAGATCGGCATGATCGGCTCCTATACTGCACTGATCCTCAGTCATGCGGTGATCACCTTGCCGATCGTGATCTGGGTCCTGCTGCCGTCCTTCGATGGCATCCCGCGTAGCATCTTCGAGGCGGCACAGGTTGATGGTTGCAGCGTCACGCGAATCCTCTGGCGCATCGCGCTGCCACTGGTGGCGTCCGGCGTTGCGGTGTCGGCGATCCTCGCCTTTGTATTCTCATGGAACTACTTCCTGTTTGCGCTGGTGCTCTCCAACGGCGACACCAAGACGCTGATCGCGGCGGCTTTCAACTTCATCGGCGAAGGCTCGACGCAATGGGGCGCCCTCATGGCCGCCGCGACGCTGATCGCGTTGCCGCCGCTGGTGCTGGCCGCCCTGGTTCAGCGCTGGCTGGTGTCGGGGCTGACGCTCGGCGCGGTGAAAGGCTAGGTATCTGATGAACGCATCACCCCGTCCGAATTCGATCATGCAGGCCGCGGTCTTCCACGGCGACGACCTCATCACCATCGAGCCTGTGGCGATGCCCGAAATTGCTGCGGGCGAGGTGCTGGTGCGCGTCTCGCGCACCGCGCTGTGCGGCTCGGATTTCAAGCTGTGGCACAAGGGCGCCGAGTTCACCGCCGGCCATGAGATTTTTGGCGTGGTCGAACAACCCGGCCATCGCCTGCATGGCCGTCGCTGCGCCGTTTATATTCCGCTTCATTGCGATCACTGTGCCGCCTGCAAGCGAGGCGACACGCAGATGTGCCTCGAGGTCTCCAGCCTGATCGGCTGGAACCGGCCCGGTGGTTACGCCGAATATGTGCCGGTGCCGGAAAACTGCCTGCTGCCGGTGCCCGACGACATCGAGGACAGTCTCGCACCGCTCCTGCTCGACACCATCGGCACGTCGGGCCACGCGGTGCGCTTCGTCAGCCGCGTGGTGCCGCCGGGCGAGGCCGGGCCGGTGCTCGTGATGGGCGCGGGGCCCGTCGGCCTCGGCGTCGTGCTGGCGCTTCGCGCGCTCGGCTATGACGACATCTACGTCGCCGACCCGAACACTGCGCGCCTCAAAATCGCGCAATCCTTCGGCGCGAAGGCGCATCCGGTCGGCGATACCTCGAAACGCTTCGCGCTCATCATGGAATGCTCCGGCGCCCATGCGGCGCGCAATCTCGGCATCGAGCTCGTCCTGCCGCGCGGTGCGCTGGTGCTGGTCGGCGAGAACGCCGCGCCCTGGACCATCGAGGAAGGCAAGGTGTTCCGCCGCAAGGACTTCTACATGATCCGGACGTTCTACTTCCCGGTCTCGGATTTCGAGCCGAATGTCGAGCTGTTGCGCCGGTACAAGGACGAGTATCGTGTGCTCGTCGATGGCGAGTTCGGCCTGTCGGCCCTGCCGGAGAATTTCGCCCGCTTCGCCAAGGGCGAGCTGATCAAGCCCGTGCTGGCGCTGGACTGAGCGAACATGGCCTCGATCTCGATCCGCAACCTCGTCAAGCGCTACGGCAATTTCACCGTGATCCCCGATCTCAATCTGGAGATCGCGGACCACGAATTCGTTGTCTTTGTCGGCCCGTCCGGCTGCGGCAAGTCGACCTTGCTGCGGATCATAGCGGGCCTCGAGCCGATTTCGTCGGGAGACCTCTACATCGGCGACAAGCGCGTCAACGGCGTGCAGGCCGCGCAGCGCGACATCGCGATGGTGTTCCAGGACTATGCGCTCTATCCGCATATGCGGGTCTACGACAACATGTCGTTTGCGCTGGAATTGCGCGGGACGCCGAAGGCCGAGATCGACGCCCGCGTGAAGCGCGCGGCCGCGCTTCTGCACATCGAGCCCTATCTCGATCGCAAGCCGAAGGAGCTGTCCGGCGGCCAGCGCCAGCGGGTTGCCATGGGCCGCGCCATCGTCCGCAATCCCAAGGCGTTCCTGTTCGACGAGCCGCTCTCCAACCTCGATGCGAAACTGCGCGGGCAGGTGCGCGCCGAGATCAAGGCGCTGTCGCAAGAGCTGAAGACCACCATGGTCTTCGTGACCCATGACCAGATCGAGGCCATGACCATGGCCGATCGGATCGTGGTGCTCCAGAGCGGCACGATCCAGCAATACGACACGCCGGAGACGGTCTACGAGCGGCCGGCCAACCAGTTCGTGGCCGGCTTCATCGGCTCGCCCGCCATGAACTTCTTCCCCGTCGAATGGCGTGACGAGCGTGCGGTCCTTTCTCAAGGCGCGACACCGGTGCCGCTGGATGGTCAGACCGCGGACCGCCTGCGTCAGGCCGGCAACGCCGTGCTCGGCATTCGCCCGGAGCATTTTGCTGTCGTCTCGGATATCGCCGATGGCATTGCCGTCAACGTCAAGCTGGTCGAGCCGCTCGGCTCGGATACGCTGATCCATTTCGATCTCGCCGGCGTGTCGTCCATCGCGCGGGTCGATCCGTCGCTGCGGCCGAAGGTCGGTGATCGCATCGCGCTGCGTCCGCAGCCGGGCAAAACCCATCTGTTCGATGCAACCAATGGACAGGTTTTGCGGTGAGCGTGTCGGCAAACATTGGAGATCTCTCCGCGCTGGCCGACGTCGCGTCCGGCGCGAAGCCTGTGCACGTGATCTGCCTTGGCCTGTCGGCGCTCGATCAGGTCTGGCGCGTCGACCGGCCCTTCGCGGGTGGAAGTGAGAAGATCAAGGCCACCGGCTACGGCACGCTTGGTGGGGGCATGGCCGCCAATGCCGCGGTCGCGGTGGCAAAGCTCGGCGCATCCGTCGCGTTCTGGGGGCGGGCAGGGAACGATGCCGCCGGCCATGAGATGAAATCGGACTTCATCGCCGAAGGCGTCGATGTCGAGAATTTCCGGCTGTTTCCCGATGGACGTTCCTCGGTCTCCGGAATCATCGTCGACAGTTCCGGCGAGCGGCAGATCGTCAATTTCCGCGGCCTATTTCCGGAAGCCGCGGGCTGGCTTCCGCTCGAAGCCGTCGCACGCGCGTCTTCCGTGCTGGCCGATCCGCGCTGGGTCGAGGGCGCCGCGACCTTGTTTCGCCAAGCGCGAGCGCGCGGCATTCCGACCGTGCTCGACGGCGACGTGGCCGATGCCGAAGTGTTCAAGCGGTTGCTGCCCTTGACCGATCACGCAATTTTCTCAGAGCCTGCGCTCACGTCCTTTGCCGGCTCGGCCAAGGACGAATCCCTCGCGGCGCTTGCGCGCTTTGGCTGCCGCGTCATCGCCGTCACGCGCGGCGAGGGCGGAGTCAGCTGGTACGAGAACGGCCAGTTGCACCGGCAAGCCGCCTACGCCGTCGATGTTGTCGACACCACCGGTGCGGGCGACGTCTTCCATGGCGCCTATGCGCTCGCGATTGGCGTCGGCCTCGGCGTGCGCGATGCCATGGCGTTTTCGGCAGCCACAGCCGCGATGAAATGCCGGCATGCCGGTGGTCGCAACGGAATCCCCGATATCAACGAGTGTCTTGCATTCATGAGGACGAAGCCATGAGAACGATTGGAAAGAACCGCGGCCTGGCACGGCTCGCTGACGCGGACGGCCACTTTCGCATGGTCGCCCTGGATCAGCGGCCGCCATTGTTCGAAGCCATCGCGAAAGCAAAAGGCATCGCGCGCGATCAGGTCGAATATTCCGACGTCACGGCAGCGAAGCGTCTCCTCGTCGAAAACCTCGCACCGCATTGCAGCTCGATGCTGTTCGACCCGAATTTCGCGGTGCCCGCCGCAATCGACCTGCTGCCGCCGCGCTGCGGTCTCATCATGACGCTGGAAGAGCACCGCGTCGAGGAAACCACGGGTGGCCGCAAGTCGCGCGCGATCACCAATTGGAGCGTGGAGAAGATCCGTGCGATGGGCGGCGACGCCGTCAAGGTGCTGGCCTGGTACCGGCCCGACGCCGATGCCGCCGTGAATGAACACCAGAAGCGCTTTGTGCGCGAGATCGGCGAAGACTGCGCACGCCACGATATTCCCTATGTCCTGGAGCTGCTGGTGTATCCGTTCCTCGGCAGCGCCAATCACACCGCCGATTATGTGGAATCGCCCGGAAAACTTCCCGGACTCGTCATCGACAGCGTGCGCGAATTTGCCAAGTCGGAATACGGCGTCGATCTCCTCAAGCTGGAGAGCCCGCTCGCGGCCAACGGCCTGCCGGCCCGCGACGGCAGCGCGGAAGCGAAGGCCGCGCAGAAGGAGTTTGATGCGATCGGCGATATCTGCCGCGAGCGGAGCATCCCCTGGGTGCTGTTGTCGGGTGGTGCCGCGCCGGAGAAATTCGAGCGTGTGCTCGACTACGCTTATGCCGCGGGTGCGGGCGGCTTCCTGGCCGGACGCACGATCTGGCTCGATGCCGTCCTGAAGAATTTCCCCGACCGCGCTGCGGTTTCGGCAAGCCTGCGCAAGGACGGCCTGGGCGTGCTGGAACGGCTCAACGAGCTGACCATGGCCAAGGGGACGCCGTGGAAGGCGCGCTTTCCGGTGTTCACTGATATCAAGCAGGAAGGTGACTTCGCCCGCGCCTACTGAGATGATGGCGGCTCCGCGTCGTCCGATCTCGATCGCAGGATCCGCAATATGACTGACAGCTTCACCGTCCGTTCGATCGAGGCGTTCTGCTATCGCTATCCTCTGGCGACGCCAGTGGTGACGTCGTTCGGCCGGATGCTGAATCGCCCGGCCGTATTCGTTCGCGTCGTCGATGAAGACGGTGTCGAGGGATGGGGTGAGGCCTGGTCCAACTTTCCCGCACCGGGCGCGGAGCATCGGGCCCGGCTTCTCAATGAAGTGCTCGCTCCGGGCCTTGTCGGACAGAAATTTGACGGTCCCGTCCAAGCCTTCGAGATATTGACCAAAGGCACGGAGGTGCTCGCGCTTCAATGCGGCGAGCCCGGGCCGTTCGCGCAGGCGATTTCGGGCATCGATCTCGCGCTATGGGACCTCTCCGCGCGTCGACAGCGCTTGCCGCTGTGGCGGCTGCTCGGCGGCCATTCGAGCAGGATCAAGGTCTACGCCAGCGGCATCAATCCCGGCGGAGCCGCGCAAACGGCAGAAGCTGCACTCAAGCGCGGCCATCGCGCGCTGAAGCTGAAAGTCGGGTTCGGTGCGGAGACCGACCTCGCAAATCTGACCGCGCTACGCGAGATCGTTGGTGAGGGAATGCTTGCCACGGATGCCAATCAGGGCTGGTCGGTCGATCAGGCCCTGACGATGCTGCCGCGCCTTGCAGAGTTCGATCTGCGCTGGCTGGAGGAGCCGATCCGCGCCGATCGGCCGCGCGAGGAATGGCGCAGGCTGCATATGGGCGCAAAGATGCCGATTGCTGCGGGCGAAAACATTTCGAGCATCGAGGGATTCAACGAAGCCCTCTCCGAGAACGTGCTCGGCGTGGTTCAGCCCGACATCGCCAAATGGGGCGGGCTCAGCGTTTGTGCCGGGTTGGCCCGTGATATCCTCGAGGCGGGCAAGACGTTTTGTCCGCATTACCTCGGCGGCGGAATCGGACTGCTTGCCTCGGCGCATCTGCTGGCGGGCGTCGGAGGGGACGGCTGGCTCGAGATCGACGCCAACGACAATCCGCTGCGCGATCTCTTCTGCGGTGCTGCTGCCAACGTGGCGGACGGTACGATCGCCCTCGGCGAGGAACCAGGGCTTGGGTTCACGCCTGACCTCTCAGCGATCGCCAACTATCGCAGCGGTTAAGGACGCGATGGTCGGCCCGCGTGTTCGCGCGCATGGATTGGTAAACCCGAACGGCTGCAAGATGCGCATACGCATCTGAATTCTTAGCTACATCTCACGCCTCATAATCAAGGTATCGTTGCGACCGTCGCCATCGTGCGGCCGACGATAACCAAGAACAGAAGTGGAGGACGTTGACGGCGGCCTGTGGGCCCGCGTCGATGCGCTCTGCCAGGGAAGGAGATGCCGAGCATGCCGGGAAAACAACACAGGTTCGTGCGTGGAGCTTTCGCTCTACTTGCAGTCTTCGCCGCTCCGGCCGCGTTTGCCGGAAATTACGACACCGGCGCAACCGACACCTCGATCAAGCTCGGCCAGACCATGCCCTATTCGGGGCCGGCGTCGGCCTATTCGGCAATCGGCCGTGCCGAAATCGCCTATTTCAAGATGCTCAACGAAAAGGGCGGCATCAACGGCCGCAAGATCGAGCTTCTCAGCATGGACGATGCCTATTCGCCGGCGAAGACGGTCGAGCAGGTGCGGCGCTTGGCCGAGAGCGACGAGGTCTTCGCGATGTTCTCGATGCTCGGCACCGGCCCGAACATCGCAGCGCAAAAATACCTCAATGCCAAGAAGATCCCGCAGCTGTTCCCGTCGAGTGGCGCCAGCCGCTGGAACGATCCGCAGCATTTCCCCTGGACCACCGGCTCGCAGCCGACCTACAGGACCGAAGGACGACTCTACGCCAAGTGGATTCTGGCCAACAAACCCGACGCCAAGATCGCCGTCATCACGCCGGACGAAGACCCGGGGCGCGACTATCTCGCAGGCTTCAAGGAAGGGCTCGGCGAGCGCGTTGGCCAGATCGTGTCCGAGGCCGTCTACGAGACGACCGATCCAACCGTCGACTCCCAGATCGTCAAGTTCAAGGCCGCTGGCGCCGATGTTCTCTTCGACGAGTGCACGCCGAAATTCGCGGCGCAGGCGATCAAGAAGGCCGCCGAGCTCGGCTGGAAACCGCAGATCATTCTTCCGGCCGTCTCGAATTCCGTCGGCTCCGTGCTGACGCCTGCCGGGCTCGACAATTCCGTCGGCATCGTCACCGGCGCGTTCCAGAAGGATCCCGGCGATCCGCGCTGGGCCGATGATCCCGGCATGAAGGCCTGGCGCGAATGGATGAAGACCTACAATTCCGGAGCTGATCCGGCCGACATCTTCAACGTCACCGGCTATACTATGGCGCAGATGATGGAGCTGGTGCTGCAACGCGCCGGCAACGACCTCACGCGCGCCAACCTGATGAAGCAGGCGCAGTCGTTCAAGGATGTCGAGCTGCCGATGCTGTTGCCGGGCATCAAGCTCAACACCTCGGCCGAGCAGGTGACGCCGATCCGCCAATTGCAGATGGCGCGGTTCAACGGCAAATCCTGGGAGCTGTTCGGCGATGTGCTCGGCGAATAGCATCGATGCATTGCGATGGGCGGGCAGGGCGGCAGCCTTGCCCGCTTATACTGCCCACCCCGCGACCGCTTCCTCCAGCCACAGTGACGACATGACGACACCGACCGGCCCCCTCAGCGGCATTCGCGTTCTCGATCTGACAAGCGTGCTGTTCGGACCCTACGCCGCGCAGATGCTCGGCGACTGGGGCGCCGATGTCATCAAGATCGAGCCACCGTCGGGCGACACCTGGCGCTACACCGGCATGTTTCGGAACCGCGGCATGAGCGGCCAGTTCATGGCGGTCAACCGCAACAAGCGCAGCCTCGCGCTCGACCTGAAGCATCCCGATGGCAAGGCTGCGCTGGCCAGGCTGATCCCGACGGTCGATGTGCTCGTCACCAATGTGCGCCCCGCCGCGATGGCGCGGCTCGGCTTCGGCTATGAGGCCTGCGCCAAACTCAATCCGCGATTGATCTACGCTGCGGCGACGGGCTTCGGACAGGATGGCCCCTGGGCGGCGCGGCCCGCATTCGACGAGATCATCCAGGCAGCTTCCGGCCTCGCATCTTCGATCGGATCGGACGAGGAGCCGGAGTTCATTCCGAGTCTCGTCGGCGACAAGATCTGCGCGCACGCCATGGTCGGCGCGGTGTCCGCCGCTCTGTTCAGGCGCGAGCGCACGGGCGAGGGCCAGATGGTCGAGGTGCCGATGCTGGAAACCATCGCGGGCTTCAACAGCATCGAGATGCTGGGCGGGCACGCCTTCGATCCGCCAATCGGGCCGACCGGTTACAAGCGCATGAAGAACCGGCGCCCTGTGCGGACGAAGGACGGCTGGCTGACGATGCTGCCTTATTCGGGCGACAATTGGTGCGCCTTCTTCGAGGCCGTGGGTCGCCCTGAATTGAGTGATGAACTCGGCGTGCGCGATCCCGTGCTGCGCTTCCAGAACATCGACAAGGTCTACGACCGCATGAGCGAGATCGGGCCGACCCGCACCACGGCGGAGTGGGAGGAGCTTTTGCTGCGGCTCGACGTGCCGCATACGGCCTTCGCGCGGCTGACCGAGATTGGCGATCAGCCGCATCTGTCTGCCGTAGGTCTGTTCGCGGATATCGATCATCCGACCGAGGGACGGATTCGCCAGGCGCGGCCTGCGACAAAATTCTCCGAAAGCCCGGCCGGCATTCACCGCATGGCGCCGCACCTCGGTGAACATTCGCGCGAGGTGTTGCGCGAAGCAGGTATGAGCGACGCCGAGATCGAACAGCTGGTTGCGAACAAGGCCGTTGGCGCGCCGTAAAGCCGGCGCGCCAGTCGTTGAACGCTATCGCTTGCCGCCGGCGGACGCCGTCACGGTCGCCGGTCCAAAGCTCTGCTGCCAGTACATCTCGACTTGCTCGACCAGCGTCGGCGGCAGCGGAACGTAGTTGAGCGTTTCGGCCTGGGTCTTCCCGCTCTCCAATGACCATCGCACGAAGTCGATGGCGGCAGCCGACCTCTCCGGGGATTTCGGCTGCTTCGGCATCACCACGAACGTGGTGGCCGTGATCGGATAGGCGTCGTCACCCGGCGCGTTGGTGAGCACGAGGTGGAAATCCCTGTCCGCCGTCCAGTCGGCGCTCGAAGCCGCCGCCTGGAACGATGCGGCGTTGGGCACCACGAAGTTGCCGGCGCTGTTCTGCACCACACCGAACGAGATCTTGTCGAGCCGTTGCAGCGCATAGGCATATTCGAGATAGCCGATCGCGCCGGGCACGAGGCTGACCAGCGAGGCGACGCCGTCATTGCCTCTCCCGCCAAGGCCGACCGGCCACTCGACGGCCGTGCCTTCACCAACGCCGGTCTTCCATTGCGGGCTAACCTTGGAGAGATAGTTCGACCAGTTGAAGGTCGTGCCAGAGCCATCGATGCGATGCACGACGGTGATCGGCGCGTTCGGCAGTTTCAGTTCGGGGTTGATGGCGCGAATGGCCGGGTCGTTCCAGGTCTTGATCTTGCCGAGATAGATGCCCGCGAGCACCTCGCCGGAAAAATGCATCTGGCCTGGCTTGACGCCGTCGATGTTGACGACCGGAACGACGCCGCCGATCACGATCGGAAACTGGATCATGCCGAGCTTCTCCAGCTCCTTTGGATCAAGCGGCATGTCGGTGGCGCCGAAATCGACGGTGGCCTTCTTGATCAAGGCGACGCCGATGCTCGATCCCACCGCCTGATAGTTGACGGTGCTGCCGGTCTTTGCCTTGTAGGCGTCGATCCATTTCGCCATCACGGGCGAAACGAAGGTTGAGCCTGCGCCCGTGGTCTCGGCAGCAAAACTTTGCGTCGCAACGACGAGTGCGGTGAGGACGATCGGGAGTCTGAGATGTTTCATCATGCGTGCGAAACTAGCAGCACGCCGGGCAAGCCTCTGTGGCTTATGTCACAAAAATGTAATGGAAATTAAAACCATCTGATTTGGCTGCAACGTGATGTCGACCGCGGCGCAAACCTGGTCGCCGCCTGACGCAATTCTCTGTGATTCCGGTCACATCCCGTCCCGCCGCCTCCGGCGGGCATTCTGCCGCGGCGCGCGGCCGCCAGCTCCGGGCCAGTCTCGGCCACGGACCGCCCTTCCGCCCGCGCGGGGCGTCGTATATGAGAGTTTCGTCGCCGGAACGGACCGAAAATCGCCGGATACGGAACGGATGGTGGCTGCGGTTTCTTAATCCAAAGATCGCAATCTGACGGAAGATCGACGCAAGTGCGGACAGGCAACCGGGGTATGGCATGAAAGACCGACTGACGACGGCGCAATCCTATGGGACGATGCGGCGTTGGGGGCCTCCCGGAATTGTGATGTTCGCGGCGGCGGTCGCGCTGGCCGTGCTGACCCCGGGCGCCATCCCGGATGCTATGGCCGCGAAGCAGCCGCGCCAGACCGCCGAGGCGGTGGCGCCGCGCGAGGCCGGCGAGCCGATCATGGCGATCGTGTCGCTCAAGAGCCAGCAGGTCACGTTCTACGATTCCGAGGGCTGGATCCTGCGCGCGCCGGTCTCCACCGGCACGACCGGCCGCGAGACACCCGCCGGCGTCTTCGCCGTGATCGAGAAGGACAAGGACCACCACTCTTCCATGTATGATGATGCCTGGATGCCCAACATGCAGCGCATCACCTGGAACGGCATCGCGCTGCATGGTGGCCCGCTGCCCGGCTATGCGGCCTCGCACGGCTGTGTGCGCATGCCCTTCAACTTCGCCGAGGACCTGTTCGACAAGACCAATATCGGCATGCGGGTGATCATCTCGCCAAACGATGCCGCCCCGGTCGATTTCTCGCATCCCTCGCTGTTCGTGCCGAGCAAGGAGGCCATTGCGGCGGCACCCGGCCGTATCGGCAAACTCTCTGCCGAGGCCGAGGAGGCCACCAGGGCGGCCGACGAGACCAAGAAGGCCGCGACCGCGGCAGCAAAGGAGGCGCAATCGCTCCCCGCTTCGCTGCGCAAGCTCGAGCAGCAGAAGGCCCGCGCCGACGCCGAGAACGCCTATGCCGACAAATTGGTCGCGAATGCCAAGACCGACCAGGCCAAGGCAAAGGCCGACGAGCTGAAGCAGAAGGCCGCGACCAAGGCGGCGGATGCGGCAACCCAGCTCGACGCCGCCAAGGCCGCGGCGCAGCCCAAGCGCGATGCGGTTGCCACCACCAAGGATGCCGCCAAGGCGGCAGCGACCAGGAAGGCCGATGCAGTGAAGGCTGCGACCGACGCAAAGCTCGCGCTCGAGCCGGTCTCGGTCTACATCAGCCGCGCAACCCAAAAACTCTACGTGCGGCGGAACACGCACAAGCCGGCGCCCGATGGCGGCGGCGAGGTGTTCGACACCAGCATCGAGGTTCCCGTCACCATCCGCAATCCCGACCAGCCGCTCGGCACGCACATCTTCACGGCGATGGCGAAGAACGACACCGGCCTGCGCTGGAGCGTGGTCTCGATCGACGAAGGCGACACCGCCAAGGACGCGCTCGACCGCATCACCATCCCGCAGGACGTGTGGGATCGCATCGCGCCGACCGCATTGCCGCGCTCGTCGATCATCATCTCGGACGAGCCGCTGAGCGCCGAAACCAACTACCGCACCGAGTTCGTCGCGGTCCTGAGCAACCATCCGCAGGGCGGCTTCATCACGCGCAAGCCGACCGCGCCTTCGATGGAGATGGCCAACGACGATGGCTGGGACAATGGCGGCAACGGCTTCGGCGGCAATGGCTTCTTCTTCGGGCAGCGCGATCCCAACCCGCAGCCGGTCCAGCGCCGACGCGGCGGCCAGTACCAGTACTATCAATCGACGCAGCCGGTGCAGCGGAGCTTTTGGTAGGCGTGGAGCGGGAGGCGAGGCCTCCCGCAATTAAGGCTGCGCCGTGATCACCAGCGCTTGAATCCTGGCTTCGATCGGTCCGGATCCGTGGCGTTTTCGGATCGCCTCGGCAACGGCGTCGGTTGCGGCCTGAAGCTTGCTCGCATCCCTGGCTTCGATTTCGCCGCGCAGCGGTGTGCCCTGGCAGTACGCGGTCGCGACGTAATCCGCCGTCGGCGCGCGGCTTATCGCGGAGTGCGTTTCGATCGATATGTCGGTGAAGCCCGCGCGTTCGAGATCGGCCTTGATGACGGCCTTGTCGTGATAGCCGTGCGGCGTCCGCGCCATGAACAGAGGGGGATTGTCGGGAAATACCTTACCGAGCGTCACCGTCGCGTCATCCGCGAACACATTGTCTTCGATGCGGTCCCAGACATTGAACAGATACGTGCCCTTCGGCTTCAACACCCGCTTCGCCTCCGCGTAGCCCTTGGTGCGATCCGGAAAGAACATGGCGCCGAACTGGCAGCAGACCACGTCGAACGCGGAATCGTCGAAGGGCAGCGCCAGCGCATCCGCCTGACGCCAGGTCATGCGGGGATCTTCCCCCTGACGCTGCTTTGCGACTGCGAGCATCGGCTCGTTCAGGTCGGTCGCGACATAGCGGACACGGGGAGGCAGCAGCGCCGCTACGGACCGCGTCACCGCGCCGGTGCCTGCTGCGATCTCGAGCAGGTCCGAGGGCGACAGCGCAGCGATGCGCCCGGCAAGGTCGTCGGCATAGGCGGAGAAGATCAGCGGGACCAGATATTCGTCGTAGAGCTTTGGGACCGAGCCGGCGAAAACCTTGTCAGTGCTGGACATGTTTGCCTCGCTGAAGGTTCAGACATCAGAGCATAGCACGGATTGATCGCTCCGAAATCGGCGTGGCGTCGCGTCTTTGTCACCGCGCAGACGCTGGAGGTGGATTGCGGGCTGAGCGGGATGTAAGGCCTGATCCGTAGCCCGGATGGAGCGCAGCGCAATCCGGGACTGCTGCCTAGGCGTGAGATACCCGGATTTCGCTGCGCTCCATCCGGGCTACGCGGGTGAGCAGCGCACTCTAATGCTCGGATGAGAGCACCCGTCCGATCAAATAATCAAGCGAGACGCGCCCCGGCCCGTAAGCCATGATGGCAAGCGCCATTGCCGCCCAGGTGATATGGATCGGCCAGCCGTCGGGCACCGTGAGTTCGACGATCAGCGTCATGAACAGCAGTCCGAGCCCGGCAAACCGCGTGCCGAGGCCGAGCACGAGGAGGATCGGGAATGTGATCTCGCCGCACCCCGACAGGAAGGCCATCGCTGCCGGCACCGGATAATGATAGGGCCCACCCGGCAGATGCAGCATGAACTCGTCGCTGAACAGCGTCACCGCGGTGTCGTTGAGCCTGAGGAAGCCGGCCCATTTGAGCATGCCGGAGCGCCAGAACGGCACGGCCAGCGCGATGCGCAGCACCAGCTGAACGACCGACGGCAAGGCGATGGTCTGCACCAGATGGTTGGCCTTGTCGACGAGCAGCCCGAGTGACGGGAGGCTGCTGCTGGCCGGCATGCGTTGGTCCGCGATCATTATGCGTCTCCGAAGGCAATTGAGGTGAATGCGCCGGCCTCGATCAGGCCGGCAATGTTGGCGGCGATGTCGAAGTCGGTTGATGCGTCCAGCGCCGATGAAGCGGCCTCGCCGAGCGAGCGCCCCTCCATCAGGCAGATCGCGAAGACCGCGCCGCCGGGAGGTAGGTGCCGCACGATGACATCGAATTCGGGCCGCGTGATCAGCGCGTCTTCCGGCCTCGAGGCGTCGATGCGGCTTGTGGGTGCGCCATCGCGGTTGGCGGCAAAGATCGTCACCGCGGAAAATTCCGAGCGCACGATTTGCGCAGCCGGGTGCGGCTTGAGAACGAGATCGGCCAGGCGCTCCGGCGTGACCGCTGCGAGCTGCGCCGCCGCCAGAGGCTCTGCATCGCGCGCGTGGTAGGCGTCGAGCCAGGCCCGCTCGATGCGGGCGACATCGGCCAGCCACGGCATCGTCTGGGCGTGCTCGTACCGTGCAATGAAGTTCGGAAAGCCGTAGCCATATTCGAACAGCAGCGGCGAAGTCGGCGGGCTCTCGCGAACATGGAAGCGCGCCATGGCGCGGAAGAAGTCGGGGCCGGTGATGCGCTGCACCGCCGGATAGATTGCGGCGAGCGCCTCGATCAGACTCACCGTGACGTTGTTGCGATAGACGTCGTAGCGCTTTCCCGCCGTCCTGCCGTTCGGGCCGGTCACGACCGGCGGCGCGGCGCGCAAGGGATCCAGCAGCGCCGGCGTAAAAGCCGCGGCAAAGCAGACCGGCTCAGGCGGCATGACGGTCCTCCGCAGGCTCAGCGATGCCGCAGCGATCGAGGACCGCCTGTGCAGCGGCGGCTTCCGCCTGCAGGACCGGCCAATCCGGAATTTTGGAGTCCCATTCGATCAGCGTCGGCACGTTGCCGCAGCGTTCGATGACGATCTCGTAGAGCTTCCACACGGCGTCCGCGACCGGGCCGTCATGGCTGTCGATCAAGAGCGGATCGCCGTCGTCGTCCGCCTGCTCGTCGTGCCCGGCAAGATGAATCTCGCCGACGCGCGACAGCGGAAAATCGGCGAGATAGTCGAGCGCCGAAAATCCATGATTGGTCGCGGACACGAACACATTGTTGATATCGAGCAGCAGGCCGCATCCGGTGCGCGCGGCGACGCTGCGGATGAAATCGGTCTCGCTCATCGTCGTCTCGGTGAAGGCGAGATAGGCCGACGGGTTTTCCAGAAGGATCGGACGCCGGATCGCCTCCTGCATCTGGTCGATGTGATCGCAGACGTGACGCAGCGTTGCCTCGGTGTAGGGCAGCGGCAACAGATCGTTGAAGAAGCTGGTCTCATGGGTCGACCAGGCGAGATGCTCGGACACCATGGCCGGCTGATAGCGCGCCACCAGGCTCCGGAAGCGTGCCAGATGCGCCTTGTCGAGCGGCTGCGGTCCGCCGATCGACATGCAGACGCCATGCAGCGAGAGCGGATGATCACGGCGGATGGCTTCCAGCGCGCGATGCGGCGGACCGCCCGCGCCCATGTAATTCTCGGCATGGACCTCGAAGAAGCCGCGTTGCGCGCCATCGGCGAGGATCGCCGCGAGGTGCTCGTGCTTGAAGCTGGTGCCGGCGACGCCGCCGAGCGGAGTCGGAAAGCGGAGGGGCGTGGGCGTGGACGGGACAGGCCCGATCGCTGTGTTCATGTTGCTCCCCCGCTTTCCCGTTGGGCGATGTTCCGGTTCGGAACCTCAGACCGGCTTCAGCGAGCCCTTCTTGCCGTTCGGCAGGTCGATGCTGGTGCAGGTGCCGCCCTGCACGAATTTCCAGGCATTGCCCTGGAAGTCGGTGGTCGAGGTGCCCTGGCAGGTCGTGCCGGGCCCGGCCGCGCAGTCGTTCTGGCCCTTCAGCGCGACGCCGAAGCACTTTTCCTTCTTGGCGGCGATGGCGGCATCGGCCTCGGCCTTGGTCAGCGGGGCGGCCGTGGCCAGAGTCGCGAGGGCGGTCGACATGGCGCCGGCGAGTGCGAGCGTGGTGATGGCAAGTTTGGCAGACATCGAGTTCTCCTTTTGGGATGGCTTCGCTTGGCAAAGCGAGGGGCACATCGTCTCTTTCGTCTCGTCCACGATCCCGTTACTTTCGAGCCGCTCACGAATCCGTGAGATCGTTGGGTGAGGGCCCACTGGCCGTGCATTTGGGCCGGGATTTGCGGGCAAACTGCGCGGCAAAGCCAATGCCTAGGCGCTATCGAGACGTTAGCGGCAGAGCATTGGCGGCGGCCCACAGCGCTTGCGACAGGTAACGAACGCAGGCGCGCCACGTAGAGCGAGAGCAGGAGATGTGGCCAGTCGCGGCTTCGCCGGAGCACGGAAACCACGATGAACGTTGATCCCGCACGGCATCTTCACGCGCTTGCAAGGCTGACGGTCAGCATCCGCCTCGCCGTGTCCGCGCTGGTCCTGGCCGCGATCCTGCTGACGGCTGCGCTCTCCAGCCTGCTGTGGTGGCGGACGGCGGAGGCGACCAGCCGGCAGCTCGCCTCCACCATCAACGAGCAGATCGTGGCGGCGGTCCGGAAAGAAGTCGCGGCGATCGTCGACGAGGCGCGCGCCGCGCACACCGCGATCCGTACGCTGTTCCTCCAGAACGTGCTCGGTACCCGTGAGGCTGACAAGCGCGAGTTCGTGTTCTTGTCGCAGCTGCAATCGCAGTCGACGATCTCCTGGGTTGCCTTTGGCTGGCCCGATGGCTCGTTCTTCGCCGCGCACAAGCTCGGCGACCGGCGACTGGAGATGATGGAGATCTCGCTGACCGATCATCCGGGCCAGCGCCGCGTCGATGAATATGACGTCGTGCCCGGCGATATCGAATTCGCAAATCGCCGCTTCGAGCCGACCGGATTCCGCGTCGCCGACCAGGCATGGTTCAAGACGGGGCTCGCTGCGGACGACCCGCAATGGTTCAGGGTCATGGAGCATCCGACCGGCCAGCGGCCGTCGATCGCCTTTGCCGGCCCGATCGATGTCTATCAGGAGCGGCAGGGCGTTCTCGCCGTCAGCATCGAATATACCAGGCTTGCGCGCTTCCTGTCGCAGCTCGAGGTCGGGCGCACCGGAACGGCTTTCATCATCGATGACAGCGGCGAGCTTATCGCTGCACCGGACAAGGATGCCGACGAGCTGCACTCCGCGAAGGGCGACACCGCGCTGCTGCCGCTCGCGCAGACCGCGCGCGTGAAAGCAGGGGAGGCCGGCCGCAAGGAGGCTTGGCGAAGCCGGCTCACCTCGCAGGGCGCGGCCTATGAAGTCGCGCTTACGCCATTGCCGTTTCCCGGCTGGTCGCTGGCAACGGTGATCCCGGAGGCCGAATTTCTCGGTCCGGTCGAAACCACGCTGCGGCACCTGATCCTCGGCCTTGCCGTTGGCGCGGTACTCGCGGCGCTCGCGTCGGCGATGCTGGCGCGTTCGGTCATTGCCGCGCCGCTGTCGCGCGTCGTCGGCGAGCTTCGCCATGTCGAAGCTTTCGCACTGGAGCAGGTCCGCCGTCATCCGTCGCGGCTCAAGGAGATCGCGAGCCTGTCGGGCGCCATTGCCGAGATGGCGTCCGGACTCTCCGCCTTCCGCAAGTTCATCCCGGCCGATCTCGTCCGCGCACTTCTGCGCCAGGGCGTCGAGGCAAGGCCCGGCGGCAGCATCCAGGAGCTCAGCGTGATGTTCATCGACATCGCCGGCTTCACGGGGCTCTCCGAGCGTCTCGGCGATCGGGTCGTGCCGCTGCTGTCGCGTTATCTCGATGTCACGTCGGAGATCATCGTCGCCAATGGCGGGACCATCGACAAGTTCATCGGCGACGCCGTGATGGCGTTCTGGGGCGCGCCGCAGCCGCAGGATGATCACGCCGCGCGATGCTGCCGCGCGGCGGTTGCCTGCCGCAGGGCAATCGAACAGTCGGGCCTCGCCGACGATCTCGGCCAGCCGCTCCAGATCCGGATCGGCATCAATTCCGGCCGCATGCTGGTCGGCAATATCGGTTCGGAGCTGCGGCTGAACTACACGGTGATCGGTGATGCCGTGAACGTTGCCAGCCGCCTCGAAGGCGCCAACAAATCCTATGGAACGCAAATCCTGATCGGCGAGACGACCGAACGTCTGGCGCGCGGGGCCGTGGTCACCCGCGAGATCGACAGTATCGCGGTTTACGGTCGGGAGGAGGGGCTCTCCGTTCATGAGCTGATTGGGGTTGCGAACGAAGGCGCTATTGACGGTGAGGCGATCGGCTGGATCGCGGACTACGCGCGCGGCCTCGCCAACTATCGCGCACGCCGGTTTGCCGCGGCACTCGCCGATTTCGAAGCCGTGTTGAAGCACCGCGGCCATGACCGCCCGGCCGAGCTGATGCGCGACCGCTGCCGGCAGCTCGCTGCAGTCGCGCCCGATGCCGCCTGGCAGCCGGTGGCGGCGCTGACGTCGAAATAGCGACGGCACCCGCGGGGTCTCGCGCGCACCAGATTCAGATTGCGCGGGCTGGCCGTTCCCCCTAATAGAATTGGACAAATGACCAAATAACATGGTCGCGCGCCGAAGGGCGCGGGGCAGGGACGGGACGCGCGGCATGTCGCAGGATGGTTTTGGGCTGGCGGGGGTCATCGGCATGCCGGTGGCGCATTCGCGCTCGCCGGTCATACATAATTACTGGCTGAAAGCGCACGGCATCCGCGGCTCTTATGTGCCGCTCGCGGTGCAGCCGGAGCGGCTCGAGGACGCGCTGGACGGGCTGATCGCGCTCGGGTTCCGCGGCTGCAACGTCACCATGCCGCACAAGCAGACGGCGATGCCGATGCTCGACCGCGTCAACGAGACCGCGAAGCGGATCGGCGCCGTCAACACCATCGTGGTCGAGGCGGACGGCACGTTGTCCGGCTTTAACAATGACGGCAACGGCTTTGTGCAGAGCTTGCGTGATGCCAAGGCGGACTGGCGCGGCGATGCCGGCCCGATCCTGCTGCTGGGCGCAGGCGGCGCCTCGCGCGCGGTCGTCGTTGCGCTGCTCGAAAACGGCGCGCGCGAGATCCGCATCGCCAACCGTACTGCCGAGAAGGCCCAGGCGATCGCAACGGAATTCGGCTCCGCGGTCAGCTCCGTCGCGTGGGATGATCGCGCTGCGGCGCTCGCCGACGTCGCGCTGCTCGTCAATTGCACCGATCGCGGCATGGTCGGCAAAAGCGCGCTCGAGATCGACCTGTCGCGGCTCAAGTCCACGACGCTCACCGCCGATATCATCTATACGCCGCTCGAGACGCCGTTCCTGGCTGGTGCCCGCGCGCGCGGTTGCGTCACGGTGAACGGGCTCGGCCTTCTGCTGAACCAGGCACGGCTGGCCTTCAAGGCCTGGTTCGATGTGATGCCGGACGTGACGCCCGAGCTGATCAGGGATATCGAGGCTACGTTCTGAACCGCGTGGGGAGCTTTGCGCCATGACATTGCCGGCGGGCCCCAAGATCGACTGCCATGTCCACGCCCTCGATCCCCTCCATTTTCCCTATGGCGTCGATACGCCGTACCGGCCGAGCGGGCAGGAGATCGCGCCCGCGGCGCAGCTCATCCGCGTGTTTGACGTCTTCGATGTTCGCCACGCGCTCGTGGTCGCCACCAACACCGGCTATGGCAGCGACAGCCGTATCCTGCTCGACACGCTGAGGCAGGGCGGCGGCCGCTTCAAGGGTGTCGCGGTCGTCGAGAACGACGTCGACGTCAAGGAGCTCGAGCGGTTGAAGGCCGCCGGCGTGATCGGCGTTGCCTTCAATGTGCCGTTCCACGGCGCCGGCTATTATCGCACCGCCGCGCCGCTGCTGGAGAAGCTGACGAGCCTCGGCCTGCTCCTCCAGATCCAGGTCGAGCACGATCAGTTGTTGGACCTGCTGCCGCTGATCGAGGCATCGCCGGTGCGCCTCGTGTTCGACCATTGCGGCCGCCCCTCGGTCGCGCAGGGCGTGAAAGGCAAGGCGTTCCAGGCGCTGCTCGCGATCGGCCGCGAGCGCGACGCGCACGTCAAGCTCTCCGGCTATTACAAATTCTCCGAACTGCCGCATCCCCATGAGGACACCTGGCCGTTCATCGCGGCACTGGTCGACGCCTTCACGCTCGATCGCTGCGTCTGGGGATCGGACTATCCGTTCTTGCGCGCATCTGAACGGCTCGACTACGGGCCGCTGCTGGCGGTGCTGACAAAACTGTTTCCGGATCCGGGCGATCAGCAGCGTCTGCTGTGGCGAACGCCGGCAAAACTGCTCGGTTTCGATAGACCATAAAAACGAAAGCAAAGGGGAGGACATCATGAGGCATCTTGCAGGGACGCTCGCCGTCGCTGTTGCGGCATTGCTCTCGACGGGCGCGGCCCGTGCGCAGAGCACGGTCTACATTCCCGACGTCATTGAGCTCTCCGGCCCCGGCGCCGTCTCCGGCACAAACTGGCGCGACGGCGTCGCGCTCGCTGTCGACGAAATCAATGCCTCCGGCGGCATTCTGGGGCGAAAAATCCAGACCGAGCATCTCGACACCCAGAGCAATCCCGGCATCTCGCGCGCGCAGGTGCAGAAGGTGTTGGACAAGGACCCTTACGTGGTGCTCGGGCCGATCTATTCCGGCTCGGTCAAGGTCAACATGGCGCTGACGCAACAGGCCGAGATCCCGCAGATCGTCGGCGCCGAGGCTGCCGACATCACCACGCAAGGCAATCCCTGGATATTCCGCACCGCCTTCGGTCAGCAATTCTCGATGCCGAAGATCGCCAACTATCTGCACGACAAGCTCAAGGTGAAGAATGTTGCAGTGGTCTGGGTCAACAATGATTTCGGCAAGGGCGGCCACGACAATTTTGTCAAGGAGATGAAGACGCGCAATATCGAGATCGCGGCCGATATCTCCACCGAGCAGGGCCAGGTCGATTTCGGCTCCGACGTCATCAAGCTCAAGAGCGCCAAGGCGGACGCCGTCTTCGTCTACACCAACGAGGAGGAGAGCGCGCGCTTCCTGATCGAGGCGAAGCGGCAGGGGCTCTCGACGCCGCTGTTCGGCGAGACCACGCTGCTCAGCCAGAAAGTGGTCGAGCTCGCCGGCGCTGCGGCCAACGGCGTGCGTGGCCATGTCGGCCTCAGTGCGGATGCCCCGGTGCCCGCGATCCAGGAGTTCGCGAAGAAATTTTCCGCGCGCTTCAAATATCTGCCGGACCACAACGGCATCAAGGGCTACACCGCGGTCTACCTCGTCAAATACGTCACCGAGAAGATCGGCAAATTCGACAGCAAGGCCTTTGGTGCGGCCATGAAGGGCCTGACGCTGACGCCCGACAAGGCACCTGGCATGCTGATGGAAGCCAGCTGGGACCAGAACGGCGATATCGATCGCGCCAGCTTTCTGGCCGAGATCGTCGATGGCAAGCAGAAGATCGTCGAGACGCTGCCGAAGCTGAACGGCGGCAAGAGCGAGTGAGGGGCGCGTAGCCCGGATGGAGCGAAGCGCAATCCGGGACCTCGTCGCAACGCACCAGCTGTGCGTGGATTCGCTCGTCAACGAGCTGAGCATCAGGCTCCAGCTCGACGCGAAGGCGTGAGATGATTAATGATGTGCGGGTGATCCTCCATTGGATGCCCGTCAAACATGAAAACCACGCTGCTGAAATCCGAAGCCTACACCCGCTCGCCCTGGAAGAACGGCGGCGGCATTTTCACCGATATCGCGGATGCGCATCGTCCCGGCACCGCGGCGAAGGATTGGGATAGCCTGCTGTGGCGCTTTGCCGCCACGCCGATCGTGGCGCCCGGGCCGTTCTCGCATATGGCGGGCATCGACCGCTTGCAGATGGTGGTCGGCGGACGCGGGCTGGTGCTGAAAGCCCCGGGGCAGGAATCCGACGAGCGCGAGCCATTCACGACCGTGCGCTTCACCGGCGAGATGGAGATCGTCACCGAGCTCGAGGCCGGCCCGGTCGAGGTCGTCAATCTGATGGCGCGGCGTGGTGCGGTTGAGATCGATCTGCTGGCGCTCAGGCAGCCGGGTGACCGGCGACTAGCCGCCGGTACGCACCTGATCTACGCGGCGCGCGGCGATTGCAACCTTCGTCTCGACGGCGAGGATTTTGCGATTTCGCACGAAAATACGTTGAAGGTCGAACTGACCGGCGCCTCAACGCTCGCGCTCGTCTCGGGGTTGGCCGTGCTGGGATCCATACAACTGGTCGGCTGAGCGGTCATCCTGCACGGCGGGACGATGCGCACAATCCGTGCAACCGGCTAGGTTGACGCGGCCGCGCCGGAACACGATATGTCCGGTGATGCAGACCGCTGCCGAAGGCCAGGATATGAACGCGTCAGACAAGATCCCCACTGCTACGCAAGCCGACGCCGTCGTCGACTGGCTGACCAACGGCACGCGCGACCAGCGTTTCATCGACAACATCTTTGCGGAGATGTGTGTTCGGCTTCAGCAGGCCGGCATCCCGCTCAAGCGGTCGACGCTTCATATCCTGATCCAACACCCGCAATGGCTGGGCGCCCGTTTCATGTGGTCCGACGGCATGCGCGAGGCCGACATCTCGCGGGTCGACTTCGATGTCAGGGAGCGGCCGGAATATATCGGCAGTTCCGCCAACGAGATCCAGACCGGCGCAACTGAAGTCCGCGAGAATCTCGAACGCGATCCGGCGCTCGGCCGCAAGCACAGGCTCTATGACGAGATGCGGGCGACGGGCCTGACCGACTATGTGGCCTGGCCGCTCTACCACACCCTCGGCAAGCAGCATCTCGTCACTTTCGCGACCGACCGCCGTGGCGGCTTCGATGATGCGCATATCGCCGCGCTGAAGAAACTGTTGCCGGTGCTGGCGCTGGTCAGCGAGATCCGCGTCAAGAACCGCCTGGCGCGGACACTGCTCGAGACCTATGTCGGCGCCCATGCCGGCGAGCTGATTCTCGCCGGCGCCACGCGGCGCGGCACCGGCACCACGGTGCGCGCCGCGATCATGATCTGCGATCTCAGGGATTTCACGAAAATCTCCGACAATTGGCCACGCGACGACGTCATCGATCTCCTCAACGACTATTTCGACGCGATGTCGGACCCGATCACGCGGCATGGCGGCGAGATCCTGAAATTCATCGGCGACGGCTTGCTCGCCATCTTCCCGCTTCATGAACCCAACGCCTGCGCCAATCTATTGCGTGCGGTGACCGAGGCGAGGGGAGCCATGGTCGCTCTGAACGAGCGGAACAGCACGACCGGGCGTGCGCCGCTGAATTACGGCATCGGCGTCCATGTCGGCGACGTCATGTACGGCAATATCGGCTCGACCAGCCGGCTCGATTTCACCGTGATCGGTCCTGCCGTCAACATGGCCTCGCGCCTCGAAGCGCTGACCAAGCAGCTCGGAAAACCGGTGCTGCTGTCGCGTGACTTCGCGGAGTTGGTAGATCGGGAGTTCGAGCTCGAACGGGTCGGCCAGCATGCCGTGCGCGGTTTCAGCGAGCCGATCGAGCTGTTTGCGTTTCAGTCCGGCGCCGGGCCGTAAAGGCCACGCTGCACAAACTGATCGATCGCGAGCCGTCGGTCAATCTTCGCGTGCTGTTGCCAACGCGCGAGCGTCCAACTACGCTTCGTCTCAGCTCCGCCTGTCCATCGATTGGCCGCTCGTTCATGCCCAAATTCCTTCGCATCGGCCTCCATCAATCGAACGTGTCAGGATACACGTCGAAGGCGTGGTGCGTGCATCGGGTCGGCTCGGCGGTGTTCTTGAAATGGGGCGCCGTGGAGGTCATGGGCGCCGGAAACGGGCGCAAGGTTTACTGGTCGCGTCCGCCGCAGGAGAAAACGATACGCTGTGGCACGGCGCAGCGCGCCCAGGACTATGCGAAATCCGCGATCGCGCGGCGGCGCAGTCATGACTATGAGCCATTGGCAGGTGCTATCGCGACCCGGCGCAAATCCGCCGACGGCAGTGCCGACGTCAAGCAGGCGCTCGCCACGATCCTGATCGTCGACATCGTCGGCTCCACGGCGAAAGCCGCCAAGCTCGGCGACGCGCGTTGGACCAAGGTGGTGAGCCTCTATTACGCGGCGGTCCGCAAGGAGCTGAAGGCTTCGCGGGGCAAGGAAGTCGTGACGACGGGCGACGGCGTGCTCGCGACCTTCAAGGCGCCTGCCGCCGGCGTCAATTGCGCGACTGCGATCCAGAAAGCCGTGCGAACGCTCGGCCTCGACATCAGGGTGGGCTTGCACGCAGGCGAATACACGATGAGCGGCGGCGAGATGGTCGGTCTCGCCTTCCACATCTGCACCCGCGTCGCCGCGAAAGCGCGCGCCGGCGAGGTCCTGGTCTCGCGTGCGGTGAAGGATTTGCTCGTGACGCAGTCCACCATCCGGCTCAGAGATCATGGCAGCCACCAGCTCAAGGGCGTGCCGGCGCGGTGGCGGCTGTATCGGGTGGAAGTTTAGGGGAGCGCGAGGGCCGATATCGCTTCGTCGCTCGCCCTGTCGTGGCGCCGCCACACGGATACCAGTCCCTCCAGTTCGCGGCGAACGCGATCCACGACGCTGGCCCAGTCGCCTCGTTTGGGTTGCCTGAACAGCCGCATGGAGGAATACCACGGGCTGTCGTCGCGGTTGAGCAGCCAGCGCCAATCCGGGCTGAACGGCAACATCGTCCAGACGGGCGCGCCCAGCGCGCCGGCGAGGTGAACGACGCTGGTGTCGACCGAGATCACCAGATCGAGACGGCAAACCAGCGCTGCCGTGTCGCTGAAATCTGTGAGCCGTTCCGTCAGGTCGACGATATCGGGACGTTCTGCGAGGAAGGCCCGGTCCTGACTCGTGGCGACCGCCAGCGGCGCGACCTTCTGGGATTGCTTGGCCGCGGCCCGGCGTTCTTGGCGGTTCATGAGGTGACCAGAAATGCTGTGCTTGCGGGTCTACCGAGCGCAATCGGAGTGCCCATTGAAGCAGTTTCTGGTGCGAAGCTGGTGCGAGGCTTGGCGCGGCCTGCGCATTCCATGCCGAAAGAAGTGAGAGGCCGTCCGCAATGTCACCGCACCCCCGTGCCTTTGCACCGCTGGCACTTCACCACTTTGTCGCCCTTCTTGAGCAGGCCTTTGCCCTCACAATTTTTGCATTTCTGCTTCTTCTTGATGTTCGGGCCTTTTTCACTGACCATGGAATTCTCCTGCCGCGAGAGAGCGGTCAACTGGTGCTTTGTAGGCGCTGCGCTCGGCGAGGGTGATATCCAAACGGACGCCGACCGGGGCTCTTGAGTCCGAAACCGCATTCGCCCCAAACAAGCCGCAGTAACCTGTCGTGACAAAACCCGCTGTCACCGCAATGACCGTGTCTCACTTAACGGCTGCAGTCCAGCACTGTCACGGTAATTCTGCAATTCTGGCACGCGCGAGATCATGGGCACCGGCGTGCGTGCCGCCTTGGCATGAGGGTCGTTGCTTGGCCGCCAGATTCTCTTCAGATCATCTATTCTGCGGCAGCCCCTGCCGGGGCCGAGGTGACCCGCATCGCGAGGCTGACCGCGATCAGCACGATGAAGTTGATCGCCAGTGCCACGATGCCGATATTGAGGTCCTGGATTTGCGGCGGCAGCCATGACAATGCGTGGAAATTTACGCCGCTCAGGCTTGTCATGGCCACTGTCGCGACGCCGGCGATGAGGCCTGCCGCGGCGCCTTCTCGCGTCGCGATGTTGTGGCGCGCGAGACTGAGCACCAGCGAGGGAAAAAGTTGCGTCACCAGGCTGTAGCCCATCAGAAGCAGGGCGACGATGGTCTCTCCCCCCTTCAGCGTAAAGAATACCGCGACGAGCGCGACCACCGGCACCAGGAGCTTCGCCAGTTGCGAGACCTGCCGGTCGTCGACGGCGGGGTTGATGGCGCGATAGAGGTTATTGGCGATCAGGGTGGCGGCCGTCATCAGGATCATCGAGCCCGGCACCAATGCGGTGAGCACGCCGGTGGCGCCTATGACGCCGACGAACCAGGGATCGAAGCTCTTGACCGACAGCTTGAACAGGGCAAGGTCGATGTCCGAACCCGACAGGCCGCGAACCTGAAGCGTCGCCGCGAAGCCGACGAAAAACACGAACAGCAGAATGAGCTGATAGAGCGGCAGCACGATTGCATTCTTGCGGATCACCGTAGCGCTCTTCGCGGTGTAGATCGACGCGAACGTATGGGGCCACATATAAAAGCCCAGCGCGGTGAGCAGCACGGTCGAGGAAAACCACCACAGGCTCTCGCCGTGGGGCGGCAGCACTGCGAATCCCGGCTTTGCCTGTTCGATCGCCGCGAACATCGATCCCAGCCCGCCATAATAATGGAACGGCAGGTAAATGCCGAGAAAGATCACGATGCCGAGAATCAAGGCGTCCTTGGCGACCGCGGTCCACGCCGAGCCGTGGACGCCCGAGGTCATCACGTAGACCGCGACGACGATGGCGCCGATCCAGATGGCGAGCGTCGAGGAGATCGCACCGTAGCCGGCAACTTCGACGATGATGCCGAGGCCCTTGAACTGGAGGACGAGATAAGGGATCAGCGCCGCGATATCCACGAGCGCGACGATCACACCAAGCGCCGGACTGTCGTATTTGCGTACGAAGAAGTCCGACTGCGAATACAGCCGGTTCTCCTTCCCATAGCGCCAGATTGGCGGCAGCATGAAATAGGACAGCACATAGGCGAGCGTGCCGTAACAGAGAATGTAATAGGCGGGGGCGCCCTTGCCATAGGCGAAACCGCTGCCGCCGAGAAAGGTGAAGGTGGTGTAGATCTCTCCCGCCAGCAGCAGGAACACGAAAATCGCGCCAAAGCCGCGTCCCCCGACCGTCCACTGCTCGAGGTTCATGTCCTTGCCGCGGCGGGCGAGCAGGCCGAGCGCCAGTGCCAGCAGCGCCGCGGCGGCGATGAACGGCAGGGCGGCGTTCACGGCTCGCCCTCGCGGTTGGCGGGATCGGCCATGTAGATCACCGTCATGATGACGGAGGTGAGCAGGATCCAGGCCACGATCCAGGCGAGCAGGAATGGCAAGCCAAGAACCAGCGGGGTCGCCCGGTTGACGAAGAACGGGCCGACGATGAGGGCAAGGAACGGAATGACGGCAAGCCAACGAATGCGGCGCATGGACGAAACTCTCGTATGTCGTGAAAACCGGCCTCAAGGCCGAAAGTTCCTGCAGCGCAGCGACTGTGGATCCAGGCGGGCCATGTCGATCCAGATCATGGCGCCGCGGTTCTCTGAGCGGCCGCAAGGAACGATCCGGGTTCCCTGAAATTGAGATGCCGGCAAGGAGGCATCAGGGTGCCCATTCGTTTCCTGCGGTTGGCGATCGTGTGGTTGTTGCTTTTGGTAAGCATCTGGGTGGTGCAGCCGTACGTAACTGCGCTCTGGTTGTCTGCCTCGGCTCCCCGCACCGTGACGCCCCGTGCCGATCTCGCTGCAGCCGAGCAGGCAACCATTCGTCTCTTCAAGGAGGCATCGCCCTCCGTCGTGCATGTGTACGCGCGCGGCACGCCCCGCACATCGATCTTTTCCGACGAACAGGAAAGCAGGGTGCAATCCGGCTCGGGCATCGTATGGGATCTCGCCGGACACGTGATCACCAACAATCATGTCATCAGTGGCACGGCCGAGATCGGCGTTCGGCTGACCTCCGGTGAATTCGTCGCCGCGCGTGTGGTGGGCGCCGCTCCGAACTACGATCTCGCCGTTCTTCAGCTGGAGCGGCCAAGATCGGCGCTGCATCCGATTGCCGTGGGCCGTTCGGCCGATCTCCAGGTCGGTCAGAGCACATTTGCGATCGGCAATCCCTACGGTCTGGACCAGACTCTAACCTCCGGAATCGTGAGTGCGCTGGGTCGAAAGCTGCCGTCGGTCACCGCGCGCGAAATCAAGGGAATGATTCAGACCGATGCGCCCATCAATCCCGGAAATTCCGGTGGCCCGCTGCTCGACAGTGCCGGACGGCTGATCGGCGTGAACAGTGCCATCGTCTCCGGCTCGGGCGCCTCGGCCGGAATCGGTTTCGCCATTCCAGTCGACATCGTCAACCGCGTTGCGGCCGAGTTGATCCGCAACGGCCGCGTCCCGCTGCCGGGCCTCGGCATCGTGGCTGCCAAGCAGGACGAGGCAACGAGCCTCGGAATTGACGGGGTCATCATCGTCCGAACATTGCCCGGCTCTCCCGCCGCGCAAGCCGGCATTGAAGGCGCGACTGAGGACGGCGTGATCAGGGACATCATCACGGAAGTCAACGGCAAGCCGGTTCACAGCATGGAGGAATTGACGTCGGTGCTCGAAGACGAGGGGATCGGCAAGCCAATCGAGCTGTCCGTCGAACGCGCTGGACGAACCCGCACTGTCAAGGTGACCATCGCGGACGTCTCCCGGCTGGCCCAGCGATAATCCTGCCGGTGTCCGTCCTGAAATCCGCGATGGCAGCCTCGCGCACCGTAGTCCCAGGATGGCGAAGAGATTGGCCGGGTCCCGCTGGATATCCTGCACTGAATCGAGATCCGGGATGACGCTCAAGATTGGGGTGATTTCGGACACGCACGGGCTGCTGAGGCCGGAGGCGGAGCGCTGCCTCGCCGGCGTGTCCCACATCATCCACGCCGGCGATATCGGCACTCCGGAGATCGTGGACCGCCTAGGCCGGATCGCGCCTGTGACCGCCATCAGAGGCAACATCGATACGGGCGACTGGGCGAGGCGCTTGCCTGACACCAGAACGTTGCGCCTTGGCGGCTGCGCCCTCTACGTCCTGCACGATCTCAAGCAACTTACGATCAACCCGACGGAGCTTGGGATCGACGTCGTGATATCGGGCCATTCGCATCGCGTCGCGATCGAGACCGTCGACGGCGTGCTCTACCTGAACCCGGGAAGTGCGGGGCGCAGGCGCTTCAAGCTGCCGATCACGCTGGCAACGCTCGATCTGCATCGAAATGGCGCTCTCCAACCTGTTATTCATGATCTCAGCAACGTGTGACAGCCACATGCAGGTGCATGCGGTCTAAGTGTCGCCAGCGCAATCGGAAATGCGCTTTGTTGGTGAGCCCGGCAGGAGTATCCACCATCCTCGCAAAGTCTCGACTTCAAAGATGCATCGGCAGGAAGGAGAGACGCGATGTCCCACCCTCCGCTTGCAAGGCGCCCCCCGTAGTCCCATCGTGATGATCAGAGCTGCGGTCAGTGCGCTGCGAACGGAGCCGGCGTCGTAGGCCCCGGAGCGGCGACGTCCCCTGGCCGACTGCTGCAAACATCACTCCGCTCACGGACCAGCCTGTTCCATTCCATCGATTTCCAAAATCGCTGCATTTTACAAAATCGCGCCAATCTTCCAGCGATCTTCTTTCACGTGCCGATTTCCGTTGCGCGGCTCGAATGATCTTTCCAATGTCGTCGCTTGCAAGCCAAAGGAAAAAAAGGGGGCCCAAGTGCGCAGTCGCGGCGATTTCTGCCGCCCCGTGCGTTCCGTTCCACCGGTGCACGTCGTGCGCTTGGTCAAGTCAACAATTCAGAAACAGAGATCTTAGTACGCGCCCTCGCAGGCGAGCGGGCCGCACGCCCACTCATGTTTGTGCGTAAGCGGTGATTGTTCGACCCGCTTCTGTCAAATCACGAAGAGGAGGAAGGAAACCATGCAAAGACCAGCAGTTGTGCATTTCGCCGCGCTAATAGTTGCTATGGCAACTATGATGCCCGCACGCGCGAATCGGCCAGAACCTCCATTGCCGACTTGCCTTGGCAATCTCGGGACCAAACTGGCAGCGATCGTGCCAAGCACGCTTCCGGGCAAGATCGTTCAGGGCGTCGTTACCCCTGGGACAAGTACAGTCACGGTTCCTTATGCCAGCATCGTACCTGCTGCACCGGAACAGCCAGCCGGCGGCTCCGGCTTCAACTTCCGGCCGACGCCGATAGGACCGACGCCGGCCTTTTGTCAGGTCGCGTTCGTCTATTATCCCGGCGGCGAGGGACCGAATACCGCGGGGCCCGCTCTGGACTCGCCGGGTATCCCAAAGGGGCAGCCGGCCTACGATATCGGCCAGAAGCAGGCGATCGAGATCGTGATTTCGCTGCCACTCAATTCAGCCGACCAGGGCCCCACCAATCTTGGCGCCGTCAACGGGGCCTGGACGGGTGGCGTCATGACCATGGGGGCCCCGGGGCAGTCCGGAACACTCAACCCCTCCGGCTTCGGAGAGGGGCTCGATGGTGCCAACGCCACCTACGCGATCCGTCAGGGCTTCGTCGCTTCGATCACCGACGCCGGCGAGCAATACGCCGGCTATTTCACGCAAGGCACCCCCGGTAACGCCAACTTCGCGATTATCTCGACTGCCAACAGCCCTTACCGCGACAAGATCGCCTACGGGACCGTCGCCGACTGGATCTATCGCGGCACCTGGTATGGCAGGCAATGGGCTGACGCCATCGCGGAGGTCTATTACGGCAAGGAGCCGAAGTTGCACTACTACAATGGCGGTTCGGGCGGCGGCAACATGGGCATGGGCCAATTGCAGCACCATGGCGACGAATATGATGGCTTCCTGATCGGCGCGCCGGCCTATCGCTGGCAGCAGTTCCGGCTAGCGGACAGTTGGCCGGCTCTGGTGATGCGAAAGCTGATCCAACTCGACGGGGCCGGGGCGTTACCGACAAACGACCAGCAGACGGCTCTCTATAACGCCATCGTCAAGGCATGCGATGTCCAAGGCACCGACACTGTCGCCGACGGCATGATCGCCGATCCGCGGGTCTGCACCATGCACTTCTCCGCTGCGGCCAATATCTGCGGCGTAACGGGAGCGCCGCCACGGCCGAATTGCCTCACCGCCAGGCAGGCGGCGGCGTTCGACCGGATTTTCGATGGGCCGCGCAACAGCCACGGCGCGCGGATCTGGTATCCTTACGACATCAGCATCACCTTCCCGACCAACGCGTTGGGGACGTTCCAGAGCACCTCGTACAATTCCGCAACCTTGACGGCGAGCACGGTGGAGGTGGTGCAGTACGATCACGCCAACGCCGCCTGGCCCGCGAACAACTGCCTGTTCGTCGATCAGGAATCGCTCGAGATGGGGACGACCAATGCCACAGGGTGGGCCGCGTGTTCATCTCCCGGCGTTCCCACCACCTATGAGCGGGAAGCTGCAATCGGTTCGCGGATCGGATCCGACTTGGGGGCGCCTCCGATCGATCTCTACACGGACAACCAGGATCCGGACCTCAAGGAGATGATGAAACACGGCACCAAGATCATTCAACTCCACGGCAGCGCTGATCCGGCGATCCGCTGGCGGCATGACGTGGACTACTACAATCGCGTCGCGACCAAATTGTACGGCGGCACCAAAGCTGCGGATTATGAGAAGCTGCAGTCCTGGTACCGTCTGTTTGTCGCTCCGATGACCGGACATATCGGTGGTGGATTCGGCCCGTACTGGTACGATCCGTTCGTCGCGCTCCGGAGCTGGGTCGAGCACGGCGTCGTGCCGAAGACCATCCTCGGTGTGTCCGATTCACACGGCCTCGTTCGGGGCCGCACCCGGCCGATGTGTCCGTTCCCGCAGACTGCGATCTATAGCGGCTTTGGCAGCATCAACGACGCCAGCAGCTTCACGTGCGGCGGCAACCTGGAAGCCGGCGTGATCAGAAGTGGTACGGGACGACCGATCCAGGGCCTTCCGGTTGCCTGCGACGACGTGAAAACGGTGTTCGGGCAAGAAGACAGCGACAACCTCGATTTCAGGAGCGTTGGCCTGACTGCCAGTGAATGCTCGGAGCATCTGCCGCCGCGACATGGCGATGCCCTGACTAGACGCTAGAACTCTGCCTGCGTTAGGCTGACCTCGAGCAAGGGGCGCGTGGGCCAAACCTCACGCGCCCCAGGCGTCGTGTGATCGCCGCTTGTGCGACCGTCGCAAGGAGGCTGCAGCGCAGACGCAGCAAGACTGCGCGCGTGCCGTGGAGAACAACCCTATGGGCGATCAGGGACCCGAACTGAAATCAGCCTTCGATGCCTATCTCGGCACGAACGCCGGGGCAGGTCCGGACTATGCCGTTACCGATGCGGATGGGCACATGATCGCCGCCAAGTGGCGCCGGCCCGCGACCCGGACGGGACTGCGCAAGCTCGGCCAGAACGTCCTGATGTACCACATCGGCGGTTCGACCTCGGTGTCGATGTTCGTCAAGGGCGTGTGCCAGGGGACAGGGTCGCAACACGGCTCCGTCACGTTCCGTCCTTACGATCTGGAACTGGAGAGCGTGCGAAACGGCGTGTTCGAGATGCTGCATCTCTATCTCGATCAGGATCTGATCAACGGCTACGCCCAGCAGAATCTCACCGGGACAACCACGGTCGATATCGATCCGCTGTTCGCCATGCGGGACCCGTGGCTGCAAGGTTATTTTGCGATGCTCGTCGCCGAATTCGAGCTCTACGGGGGCATCGACAATCAGGCGCACTCGCTGCTGCTCGATCAAACGCAGCAATTGCTCATTCGCCACCTGGTCCATTGGCATTCGAACGCGATGCTTCGCAGCCGTCAGGCAACGGAGAATCTCGGTGCACCGCATCCGCTCAGCCCGCGCCGGCTGCGCGTCGTGCTCGACTATATCGAGGCCAATCTCACCTCGGAGATTGGCCTTGCCGACCTTGCGGCCCTGACCGGATTGTCCACCAATCATTTCATCCGCGCCTTTCGGGCTGCGACGCAGCGGACGCCCTACGGCTACCTGGTCGAGCGCCGGCTGTTGCGGGCCAGAGAAGCCTTGCGGCAAGATGATCTCCCGATTGGAGAAATTGCGCTGGCCACCGGTTTCCGCAACCTCTCGACCCTGACCAACACGTTCAAGCGTCATCATGGCATGACGCCCAGCGCGTATCGTGCCCGCCTGCGAGATCGGTAAACCGGAGCAGGCCCTTTCGGCGAAGGTTCGTTCGCTTCGCCTTTGATCTGTGGCGCAGGCTTGCCCAGCCGAAACTCGCTTCGCGAGCGAAGGCTGGTGGCCCGGCAGGACTCGAACCTGCAACCAGACCGTTATGAGCGGCCGGGATATCGATCAGCTTCGTTGATCTTGCTCGTTTTCGCTCAGGTTCGATCGCGTTTTCTATGTTTTGACGCAATCGTTTCTGGTGCGAAACTGGTGCGGCTGTCCGCTCGATCGTTATTGCAGACATGTACATTATATGATACATGGTCGTTATATGGGGCGGAATGTCAGGCAGCGGTCCCCACAAGATACCCGTCGTGTTCTACCGCACGCGTGGTGGGGCGGAAGTCGTGCGGGACTGGCTGCGGAGCCTGGACGATGCCGACCGTCAAGCCGTAGGCCTCGACCTCATGCGTGTCCAATACCGCTGGCCGGTGGGCATGCCGCTTTGCCGCCCGCTGGGCGACGGCTTGTGGGAGGTGCGTACGTCGCTGCCGAGCAGCCGGATCGCTCGCGTCCTTTTCAGCGTGCAGCAAGGCCGCATCCTGGTCCTTCACGGGTTCATCAAGAAGACCCAGAAGACCCCTGCGGACGACCTGATCCTTGCGCGCCGCAGAAACCGTGAATTTGAAAAATGAAGGAGACCAACATGACCGGGAAGAAGAGTGCGGCCAGGGAGAAGAAAGCAATCCGTTCCGCCGCCAAGCTCACCACGCTCGATGCCTTCCTCGGCGAAGAAGGCAAGCGCGACGAGTTCGAGGCCGTCGCCGTCAAGGAAGTCCTCGCGTGGCAGATCGAGCAGGCGATGAAGGAAAACAACATATCCCGCAACAATCTGGCCCAGCGCATGAAGACCTCGCGCAGTCAGATCGGGCGCCTGCTCGACCCCAAGGACGGCAACGTCACGCTGGCAACGCTTCAGCGCGCCGCGCGCATGGTCGGGCGGTCATTGCGGCTGGAGCTGGTTTGACAGCGCGAGTTGGGCAAACCAACGTATTCGGCGACAGTGCATCTAATTCATGAGCCTTCGAACCTGCGAAAGCGGTCAGAGAAATTAAAGTGCACTATCACCGTAACCCACAAAATCTACCAATTTCGCGGATGGCGCGCGCCCTGAGGCCAAAATTTCGTGCGTAGTGACCGTAATCCAAAACTGTCCCCGTAATCCCTCTATTATGTCAGTCAGCTCGGAGTGTTCTCTCCATCCATCGGTCTAGATCAGTCCGGTCAACTTTTCCGAGCAGATATTGGTCGCGCTCAACGCGCTCTAGGGTCTGTTGAGATTCATCTGGAATGGATTACGGCGGTGGCGAGGTAAATCATGGCCTCGAAGCTGCTGTCTGTCTTGTCGCAACGCATTGCTATGCGTTTGAATTCCTTGAGCTTGCCGAAGAAATTTTCGATCAAGTGACGCCATTTGTAAATGTCTTTGTCGATGTCGAGAGGCTGAGCGCGCCTTTGATGTTGCGAGATGACGATCTTGGCCTTGCGTTCGTTCAAGTCTTCGATGATCCAGTTGGAATCAAAAGCCTTGTCGGCGATCAAGCCACCGAACTCGATATCCTTGATCAGGGGCACGACGCCGACGGTGTCAAAGCGATGGCCGGGGAGCAGGATGAACCGCACCAGATTCCCGAGCGCGTCAGTCAGCGCGAGGATTTTGGTGGTCCAGCCGCCTTTTGACTTGCCGATGGCCTGATGGTCCCCCTTTTGCTCCCTGCCCGTGGCGGTGAACCTTGACGATGGTCGCGTCGACCATGGCGAACTCCATGTCCGGATCATCCGATACGGCATCGAAGATCCGCTTGAAAACACCGGCTTTCACCCAGTCGCGATAGCGTTTGAACACACGGTATTCCAGTTGCCGAACGTCGGCGGCAGATCCCGCCATGGGCTGCCCGTGCGGGCGATCCACAGTACAGCTTCCAGAAACAGACGGTTATCGCTTCCACTGCGGCCGGGGTCCCTCGGCTTGCCCAAACAAACCGGCTCCATCTTCGCCCATTGAGCATCTGTCAGAACGAATCGGGGCATACCAAACTCCTTTCGGAGCTTGAATCACGGACATTCCGTTCTGTGAATCCTGAATCTCAACAGACCCTAGAGCACCGCTGGTGAGAAATGACGTGGTTACGATGATGCCCTTACTTGCTCCATGTTCAAGTCGCGTGTCGGATAGCTCACGCACGAGGGAGAGTCCAACTTTCCGGTCAAGACGGTGCTTCTTCGCTTGCCAAACGGACTTGAAAAGCCCGGTGTTGCCGAGGTCTTTAATGGCAACGACGTCAACGCCGCCATCTTTTGACCCTTTCATTAGCTCGACAGAATAGCCCTCCGCTTCGAGCATATTTGCTATCAGTTGCTCGAACTCTCGCCAGGAAAGATCATCGAGGTAGATGAGCTTTCGCTGAACTCTCTGCAACAACCCGACGCTAGGAGCATACAGCGCCAGCCTCGACTGCGTGTCTGGTTCAGCGAGTACGTCGCGCCCAAAGAACTGGAAGGAAAATTGCGTGTCCACAGCAATCGGGGGTGCCTCGGGATTACGGGGATTACGGTGACAGTGCGCGAAATTCCTGCCTCCGGGCGCGCGCCGGCCGCAAAGTTGGGTAGATTTCGTGCACTGACCTCTTGCGGGACGTTACGTCCCACAACCGCCATCAAAGATTGTTGCCCTGGAGCCAGGTGCGGATGGCCTGGATGAGTTCTGTCTTGCATTCCAGCGGCAGCCAATGTCCGGAGGGCATACTCGTCACGGTCAGGTCTGCGCAGGCCGCGCGCATCGGGTCGCCCTGGCGATTTCCGGTGATGCTGCAGATCTGATCGAAGTCGCCGTTGACGAACAGCACCGGCTGCGACAGGCGGCCGCCATTGGCGGCCTTGCGCGCGTAGGCGATGTTGGCGTCGTCGTTCAGGTACCACGCGCAGGATGGGCGGAAGCCGTAGGCCTTGAACGACTGCACCAGCACGTCGAAGTCCGCCGGCGGCCAGAGAGCCGGATCAGGTTGGGTCGGCGGGGCGCGGTGCGCGGCACCGAAGCGCCCTCCATTGCGCGTGACCATCGCATTCGGCGAAACCTTGCCCATACCGGCGGGATCGCCCGGCCGAAAGATCGACGCCAGCGATGCTGCCAGGTCTGCATCGAGATCGGCGATCGCCGCCTCGAAGTGCGTCGTGTAGTAGCGGTAGTAGTCCCATTGGCCGTCCGGATATTGATCAGCCGGATAAATCGTTCGGTCGACCAGCGGGACGATTGTGCGCAGCGCGTGACCGTCGGGTTGATACGCGAGCGAGGTCAGCACGACGCCACGGCTGCGCTCCGGCTGATGCGCGGCCAATTCACCGACCACAACACAGCCCCAGTCGTGGCCAACCCAGATCGCAGACTTGCCGCCAAGGTGGTCATGGAGTTCCGCCATGTCTGCCACGACGTCCTCGATGGCATAGGCATCGTTCGCTTCAGGCACGGAAGAGCCGCCGTAGCCGCGCAGATCGGGAGCGACGCAGTGCCAACCGTCGGCGGCGAATGCCTCCATCTGGGCGCGCCACATCAAACCGAGGGTCGGCCAGCCATGGACGAAGATCATCAACGGTCCGTCGGCCGGCCCGCACGCGATGTAGTGCGTTGAGTGACGAGGCGTCGTGAAAGTGCGCGAAACCAGCGCGGAGGATGACGTTTGCAGTGCTGTGCCCGATGAGATTGACATGATTCACATTCCGCTTGAGTTCAGATCGGCTACCCCAACATCGGAAGTATCCGCGCCGGATCAATCCTGCCAGCCGGTTCTTGTGCGAGATGGGCGCGATTGACCAGGACGACGACGCGAGCTTGGCTGTCCGTCCCTACGCAACGGGTGCGAGCGGGGTAGAGAAATTCAGTCAACGGACACCAATTCGTTGCACGCATGCCGCACAGCCCGCCTGCGCTCTTCGGCGCGGCAGCCTTCACTCGCTTCGCGAGCGAAGGCTGGTGGGCCCGGCAGGACTCGAACCTGCAACCAGACCGTTATGAGCGGCCGGCTCTAACCATTGAGCTACAGGCCCCGCCGCGGGACGGCCGCGGGAACGCGCGGCCGGCAACGGTGCGCGGTTCGTTTACAGGGCCGGAGGCGGGCGTGCAATGCCGACTCGCGCGGAACGAACCGCCGGCGCCGCACCGGCGATAATTTTTGAATACCCGAAATTTGCGATTTTGCCCTTATGCTCCTGTTTTGCCCGACGTGTCAAGCCGTCCGGCGCAGCCCCCGCTTTTGGGGCCTCTGTAGGGTGCTGCGTTCGCCCGCCTTTTCTACTGTGCATGGGGTTGTTTTCGCGACTTTCGATGCGAGGGGGCCTGCCGGTCCCCTCGCGATGGCCGACGCCGTCCGGCCGCGCGTTAGTCCACCGAGACCCCGGCGAACGCCACCACCTTGCGCCACTTCTCGGTCTCGTCAGCGACCAGCTTGCCGAACTCGGCCGGCGTCATCGGCTTGGGGATGCCGCCGGTCTCGGCCAGGCGCGCGACCAGCTTCGGGTCCTTCAAGGCCTCGCCGACGGCCTTGTTGAGCAGCTCGACGATCTCGGGCGGCGTGCCCTTTGGCGCGGAGATGCCGTAGAAGCCGACCGATTCGAAGCCCGGCACGGTCTCGGCGATCGCGGGCACGTCGGGTACGCTCGGCCAGCGCTGCGGCGAGGTCACGCCCAGCGCGCGGACGCTGCCGCCGCGCGACTGCTCCAGCGCCGACGGCAGATTGTCGAAGATCAGCTGCACCTTGTTGGAGATGATGTCGGGGAAGGCGAGCGCGGAGCCGCGATAGGGCACATGGATCATGTCGCACTTGGTCATCGCCTTGAACAGCTCGGCCGACATGTGCACCGAGGTGCCGTTGCCGGACGAGGCGAACGAGATCTTGCCGGGGTTGGCCTTGCAATAGTCGATGAGCTCCTGGACCGTCTTCACCGGCATCGCGTTGGCGACGACCAGCATGTTGGTGAGTTGCATGATGCTGGCGACCGGCACGGTGTCGCGCAAAAAGTCGAATGGCAGCTTCTTGTAGAGCGAGGTCGAGATCGCGTTGTTGGGCGCGACGAACAGCAGCGTGTAGCCGTCGGGCGCCGCGTTGATCGCAGCCGCAGCGGCGATGTTGCCGCCGGAGCCGGCGCGGTTCTCGACGATGAACTGCTGGCCGAGACGGTCCGACAGCCACTGCGCCATGATGCGCGCGACGATGTCGACCGGGCCGCCGGCGGCAAAGCCGATCATCCAGTGCACGGGGCGGTTGGGATAGTCGGCAGCGGAGGCGAGAGGGGCGATGCTGAAAATGCTTGAAAGAAACACGAGCCCGAAAACAGAGTTACGCAAAATTCGCAACATGACGCCTCCCATTGTTCTATTGTCGTTGCGCCCATGCTTTCATAAAAATCGCCGTCTGCCTACATCGTCCGAAGTCGATGTTGACGCAGACGGCCGGGAATGACCATGAGATTCACGCGATCCATCCTTCTCGCCGCAGTGCTGCTCGCAAATCCGGTTGTGAGTCCTGTCGCCGCCCAAACCGGAGGCAGGCCCATTTCATCCACCACGATCAGCCTGGGTACCGCAACGCCCGGCGGCGGCTTCCCGCTCTATGGCAACGCCTTTGCCGAGGTGATGAACGCGGCAGATCACTCGCTCACCATCGTCCCGCGCAACACCAAGGGCAGCAACGAGAACATTCCGCTGCTGGAGAAGGGCGAGCTCGATCTCGCACTCGTCGCCGGCGAGCCCGCCTACGAGGCCTTTGCCGGCATCGGGCGAACGAAGGTCGCGCTGAAGATTTTGACCGCGATCTATTCCAACCCCGGCATGTTCGTGGTGCGGGCGGACAGTCCCTACAAGACGATTCATGATCTCGTCGGCCAGCGGGTCGCGTTCGGCGCCAAAGGCTCCGGCTTGCCGATCCTGGCGCGCTATATGCTCGACGGGCTCGGCCTGAAGCAGGACGAGGATTTCAAGGCGATCTATCTCGACCGTGCCGGCGACGGCCCCGCGATGGTCGAGGATGGCCGTGTCGCCGCACTCTGGGGCGCCGGCATCGGCTGGCCCGGATTTGCGGCGGTGGCCTCGAGCGCGTCAGGTGCGCGCTTCATCGGCCCGAGCGCGGAGGAGATCACGCGCATCCGCGCCAAGCATGCGTTCCTGAAGCCATTGACCGTGCCGGCCGGCTCCTATCCGAAGCAGGCCGAGCCGATCGCCTCGCTTGGCTCCTGGAGCTTTGTCCTGACGCGCGAGGATCTGCCCGACGATGTCGCCTATCGCCTGGCGAAGACGCTGCACGGCGCCGAGGTGGCGTTTTGCAAGAAGCTCGCGCAGGCCTGCGAGACCACCGCCGCAAACACGGTCGCGGCCGCACCGAAACCGGAGCTGATTCATCCGGGCGTGATGAGATATTTTCGCGAGATTGGGGTGGTGAAGTGACGGTCGCCTGAGCGACCGTCACGCTCTCACTTCCTCACCATCGCACACGCCGGGTCCGGTGGCCCGAAGGCCTTGTCGCCCGAGATCGTCGTGAGGATCTTGTAATAGTCCCACGGATATTTGCTCTCCTCCGGCGTCTTCACCTGCACCAGCCAGAGGTCGTGCACCATCAGATTGTCATCGCGCAGGTGGCCGTTGCGGGCGAAGAAATCCTCGACCGGCATCTCGCGCATCTTGGCCGCGACCTTGAGCGGATCGTCGGTGCCGGTCGCCTTGATGGCCTTGAGATAGTGCATCACGCTGGAATAGACGCCGGCCTGCCACATCGACGGCATCTTGTTCATCTTGGCGAAATAGCGCTTCGACCATTCGCGGGTCTTGTCGTCCATGTCCCAATAGAACGACGTCGTCAGCAACAGGCCCTGGGCGGCCTGCAAGCCGAGGCCGTGGATGTCGGTGATCAGCGCCAGCAGCGCCGCCATCTGCTGGCCGCCTTTGAAGACGCCGAACTCCGAGCCGGTCTTGATCTCGTTCATGTTGTTGGGGGGACCTGCGGCAATGCCGATGATCTTGGCCTTGGAGGCCTGCGCCTGGAGCACGAAGGAGGAGAGGTCGGGCGTTGCCAGCGGCGGCCGCACCGAGCCCAGCACCTTGCCGCCATTGGCGGTGATGACGCTGGAGGCGTCGCGCTCCAGCGAATGGCCGAACGCATAGTCGTCGGTGATGAAGAACCAGCTGTCGCCGCCGCGCTTGACCACGGCGTCCGCCGTGCCGACCGCGAGCGCGCGGGTATCGAACACCCACTGGATCGCGTAAGGCGAGCAGAACTTGCCGTGGAAATCCGCAGTGCCGGTGGAGTGGGTGATGAACAGCCGCTTCTTCTCGTTGGCGATGTTCTGCACCGCAAGGCCGACGGCGGAGACCGGCACGTCGACGATCAGATCGACCTGGTCGACGTCGTACCAGCGCCGCGCGATCGCGCCGCCGATATCGGCTTTGAGCTGGTGGTCGCCGATCACGATGCTGATCGGCTTGCCGAGCACGGTGCCACCGAAATCGTCGATCGCCATCTGCGCCGCGGTGACCGAGCCCTGGCCGGTCGGCGCGGAGGCCGGACCGTTCATGTCGGTGAGCACCCCGATCTTGACGATGTCGTCGGACACCTGCGCCATTGCGGCACCCGGCAGCAGCGCCGCCGCCAAGGGCATCGCTAAAAAGGCAGCCGCGACCGGCAGTCCAAATCTCATTGGATTCACGCTTGTCCTCCCCTGATCCGGCTCGTTGGCCGAAGTTGCTTGTCCCGGGTATGGCCCGGCTGAATTGGTTTCTTTTGCAACTATTTTGGGGTGGGCGTCAATCTCAGGCCGCGAAGCGGATCTGCCCGGCCGGGGAGGGATCGTAGCCGGTCAGCTCCTCGGCGCGCTGGCGCAGCCGCCGTTCGCTGAGGAACCGGATCAGGGCCTGCATCGGCGGGCGAAAATAGCTGCGCTGCCGCATCGCAAGCTCAAAATTCTCCCAGGCCAGCGGCACGAAATCGAGGCCTGCCGCGCGCGCCGCCGCGCGCGTCGCGACGCCGCAATCGGCTTGTCCGGCGCGGACCAATTCCGCGAGATCAGGCCCGGTGAGGGCCGGCGTCTCCACCCGCCGCAAATCACGCGTCGAGGTGCCCGAGCGTGTCAGCAGCACGTCGAGCAGCATCTGCGCGCCCGTGCCCTGTTGTCGCATCGCCACTCTGGCGCCCTGCGCGAGCACGTCGCCGAGACCGCACAGCCGCTTCGGATTGCCCGGCGGCAGCACGAGACCCTGCTCGCGGCGCACGAAGGCGACCAGCAAGGCATCATGCAGGTCCGGCGCGTCTCGCAGCGCCGTCACGCTGGCGTCGGAGGCGAGATTGCCCTCGGCATCTAAGCTGTGGAAGTGCACCGCCACGGCCATCACCTCGTCGCGTTGCAGGCGCTCGAGCCCGCGCGCACTACCCTCGATCATCGATCCCAGGCCGGAGCCGGATTCACGCAGGCTCCAATCCAGAAGCTCGTCCTGGCTGCCGCCCACGACCGGCGGCGGCTCCGCGGTCAGCATGCCCGCCGGACGCGCCATTCCGGACAGCACCCAGAGGTCGAGCTCGTGACGGGGAAACAGCCACTTTCCGGTCACCTTGCTGCAGGGATCGCACCTGTGGTGACGAGTTCGTAGAGCTTGCGTTCGCCAAGACGGAGATAGTCAGCGGCTTCGCTGGTCGTCAGGAATTCCATCCTGCATTCCTATGCAAATTCTTGCTCCTTTTTGACGTTCAACGCAGGTGGAATTCTGCTCTTCGACTTTTGTCCTCGCGAACCATGCCTGATGATCTCGTTGCTTTGCAACACATCCTGACACGTGTTTTGATCTTGGTTGACGATCTTGCGAGGCTCGAATGGTGCGGGCCATGCGGCTGTTGCGCCCTTGATTGCAATCGACGTGCCGGTTGATTGATTGCCGGAATTTCCCGGCGACTTCACCTCAACGCGGTCGCCGGCGCGCCTTTGGTAGTGGTCCAAGCCAGGCTCTATCTCCTGTTGCTTTCGCGGAAGGCAAGACCGTCACGAGTGCGGCGCAATCGATCATCATGATCGCGTCGTGTTCGATGGGAACTCTTCATGGCCGTTCGCCGACTGACCATTGCCCTTGCGCTTCTCTGCAGCCTTGCCGGGAGCATTTCGGCCTCGCTTGCCGCGGAGCGTGCGATCGTCCTGGCCACGACGACATTGACGCAGGATTCAGGCCTGCTCGACTATTTGCTGCCGAGGTTCCGCGACAAGACCGGCATCGAAGTGACGGTGATCGCACGACGTAGCGACGAGGTGCTCGACGGCGCGCGAAGAGGCGAGGCTGACGTGGTGTTGATGCACGCTCGGCCGCAGGAGGAGAAATTCGTCGCTGACGGCTTTGCCACGAAGCGCTTCGACGTGATGTACAACGATTTCGTGCTGATCGGGCCGAAGAACGATCCCGCCGGAGTGAAAGGCAAGGACATCGCGACCGCGCTGAAGGCGATCGAGGCCAAGGGGGCGCCGTTCGTGACGCGCGGCGATCGTTCCGGCACTCACGCGGCGGAGCTTGCACTGTGGATCGTCGCCGGTATCGACATCGCCAAGACCAAGGGCGCCTGGTATCGCGAGAGCGGGCAAGGCATGATCGCTGCCCTCGACGCGGCGCGCATGGCGAATGCCTATGTGCTTTCAGACCGCGGCAGCTGGATTGCCTTCAGGGATCGCGGTGATCTCGACATCCTCGTCGAGGGCGACAAGCGGCTGCTCAACCAGTACGGCGTAATGCTGGTGAAGCCGGAGAAGCACCCGAATGTCAGGAACGAGTTGGGCCAGACCTTCGTCGACTGGTTGATCTCGCCGGAGGGGCAGGCAGCGATCGCTGGCTACAAGGTCGACGGGCAACAGGTGTTCTTTCCGAACGCGGACAAGCCGCGCGGTTGATGGCCAACCCTCCGAACGGTTGCCAAACCGCGCGATGCGTGATCCATCATGAGGCATGACCCAGCGCTTGCCGCCCTGCCTGACGCCGATCGACACAGCGCTCGCCGCGTTGCTGCGAAGCGTTGATCCGGTCACGCCGGTCGCATTGCCGCTGACCGAGGCGGCCGGCTGTATCTCTGCGGGAATGCCGTTGCTGCCAGCCTATCCGTCGCGTGACATCGCAGTCGTCGATGGATGGGCCTTGCGCGCCAGCGATCTCGTCGGCGCTTCCTCCTATTCGCCGTTGCCCCTGACCGAGCTTCCAGCGTGGGTCGAGGCCGGCGATGTGATGCCGGTGGGATACGACTGCGTGCTCGATGCCGACGCGGTGGAGGTGTCAGGCCCGCTCGCCCAGGTGATGGCCGAAGGTGTGCCAGGGCAAGGCGTCGGACGCAGCGGCAGTGACATTGCCGAAAGCTCGCCTGCGGCCGCAGCGGGATATCCCGTCGGTGCGGCGGCACTTTTGCTTGCACGAGTCGCTGGTCGCGAAAAGCTGAATGTCAGGCGGCCGCGGCTGCGCATCGTCAACGTGCCCGATGCAACAGCGACGATGGAGATGATTGCCGAGCTCGCGCGCGCGGTGGGACTGGATGTGAGCGCGCATGAAGCCGGTGCGCGCGACGCGACCTCGATTGCGGAGGCGCTCGATGTTTCCGCCTGCGATCTCCTGCTGACGATCGGCGGCAGCGGCATCGGCCGCCGGGACGCCGTGGTCACGGCGCTGGCTCAATGTGGCGACGTGCTCGCTTATGGCCTTGCGCTCCAGCCTGGACGTACCGCAGCCGTCGGGCGGCTCGGAAAAGTTCCCGTCGTCGTGTTGCCCGGCTCGCCCGGTCGGGCGTTCGCGGCTTGGCTTGCGCTGGTGCTTCCGCTCATCGACAAATTGTCGATGCGGCAGCCGCGCCGCACAGTGACCTTGCCGCTTGCGCGTAAGATCGCTTCCAACGTCGGCATCGCCGAAATCGCGCTGCTGGCTTGGGAACATCAAGCGTGGACGCCGCTTGCGGTCGGTGAATGGCCGCTCCAAGCCATTGCCAGAGCGGATGCATGGCTGCTTGTTTCCGGCAGCAGTGAGGGATTTGCGGCAGGTATGCCCATTGATGCCTATCTAATACGGGAATGACATGGGTTCCGAGATGACGAAGGTCCCGCACTCGCAAGAGCGCAGCGCGCTGGAGCAGGAGCAATTCCTCGAGATCCTCTCGCGAGAGGACGCGCTGGCGCGCTTTGAGGCGGCGCTGTTCCCGCGTGCGATCCCGAAAGAAACGCGAAAGCTTGCCGATGCACTCGACGCGGCGTTGGCCGAGGACATCACGGCGCCGATCGACGTGCCGCCCTTCGACCGGTCGAATGTCGACGGCTTTGCCGTGCGTTCGGCGGACCTTGCTGTGGCCGGCGAGGGCGCGCCGGTGCGTCTCGCGTTGAACAGCGAAACGATTCACTGCGGCGTCGCGCCGGTGCTGCAAGTCGCGGCGGGCAGCGCAACGCCGATCGCCACCGGCGGCCCGTTGCCGCGTGGAGCCGATGCCGTGGTGATGGTCGAACACACCCAGCTGTCCGATGTTGATGCAATCGACGTCCGTCGCGCGGTGTCGCCTGGGCAATTCATGTCATACGCAGGCTCCGACATCGCGCGCGGCGAGGCGCTGCTGCGCGCCGGCACGATCATCGGTTCGCGCGAGATCGGGATGCTGGCGGCTTGCGGCATTGCGGAAGTAAACGTCGCGCGGAAGCCGCGTGTGGCCGTGATTTCAACCGGCGATGAGCTCGTTCAACCCGGCGAGGCACTCGCGCCGGCTGCGATCTACGACACCAATGGTGCGATCGTCGCAGCCGCGATCAACGAGAACGGCGGCGAAGCGATCTTCCTCGGCGCCATTCCCGACGATGAAGCAAAGCTCGAAGCCGCCATGCGCCAGGCGCTGGCGGATGCCGACATGCTGGTGCTGTCCGGCGGCACCTCGAAAGGCGCGGGCGATCTGTCCCATCGCATCATCGGCCGTCTCGGCCAACCCGGCATCATCGCGCATGGCGTCGCGCTCAAGCCCGGCAAGCCGCTGTGTCTGGCGGTGTGCGACGGCAAGCCGGTGGTGATCCTGCCGGGCTTTCCGACCTCGGCGATGTTCACCTTCCACGACATGATCGTGCCGGCGCTGCGCAAGATGGCGGGATTGCCGCCGCGCTCCGATGCCAAGGTGACTGCGGTCGTGCCGGTGCGCATCGCCTCCGAGCTCGGCCGTACCGAATTCGTCATGGTCTCGCTGGTCGAGGGCAAAGACGGCTTGATCGCCTATCCCTCGGGAAAGGGCTCTGGCGCGATCACGTCCTTCGCGCAGGCCGACGGCTTTTTGCGCATTGACGCGCTGGCGGACCAGATGCCGGCCGGCACTGAGGCCGAGGTGACGCTGTTCACGCCGCATGTACGGGTGCCCGATCTCGTCATCGTCGGCAGCCATTGCACGGGCCTCGATCTCGTCACCGCACAACTCGCGCATGTCGGCCTCACTGTGCGCTCGATTGCGGTCGGCAGCCTCGGCGGACTTGCGGCGGCGAAGCGCGGCGAATGCGATCTCGCGCCGATCCATCTGTTTGACGACAAGAGCGAGACCTACAACACGCCTTATCTCGTCGAGGGGCTCGAACTCGTGCCGGGCTGGCGGAGGATGCAGGGCATCGTGTTTCGGAAAGGCGACAGGCGTTTCGAGCGCCTCGCCGCGAAGGAGGCCGTCGCCGTCGCGCTCACTGACCCTGCCTGTATCATGGTCAACCGCAACCAGGGCGCCGGGACGCGCATCCTGATCGACCGGCTGCTTGGCGGTGCGCGCCCCGAGGGGTACTGGAACCAGCCGCGCTCGCACAATGCGGTTGCTGCGGCCGTCGCCCAGCACCGTGCCGATTGGGGCATGACCATTGCGCCGGTCGCCCATGCGGTCGGCCTCGGTTTCATTCCGCTCGCGGAAGAGCATTATGACTTTGCCTTGGTGACGTCACGCAAGCGGCGTCCCGCGGTAGAGGCCTTTCTCGACGCGCTCGGCTCGGACGAGGCGCGTGTGGCACTGGAACGAGCCGGATTTCGGCCCGCGTAGAGGAGACGACGCGGCATTCAAGCTGCGCGACGGACAGGGTAGGGGATACGATGGCAAGGCCGCTTTCGGTTGCAATCGTCGGTGCCGGTATGGGCGGGCTTGCGACTGCCGCGGCGCTCCGGCGCGTTGGCATCCATGTGATGGTCTATGAGCAGGCCTCTCAGTTCGCGCGCATCGGCGCCGGCATCCAGATCGGCTGCAATGCGATGCAAGTGTTGCGCGTGCTCGGGCTGGAAGCGCGCATGCGGAGCCAGTCGTTCTATCCCCGCTCATGGAACAACCGCGACTGGAAGAGCGGCGACATCAAATTCGACATGATTTTTGGTGAGAGCGCGGAGGAGAAGTTCGGCGCGCCCTATCTGCTTGCTCATCGCGGCGATCTACATGCGGCGCTGGCGAGCGTGGTGCCGGATGAGTTTGTGAGGCTCAACCACAGACTGGTCGGCCTCGACGAGACCGGCGAAGGCGTCCAGCTGAGCTTTGCCGACGGCACCAGCGCTGTTGCCGATGCGGTGGTCGGCGCGGACGGCGTTCATTCGGCGGTGCGCGATATCCTGTTCGACACCGCGCCGGTGAGATTCTCCGGCCGCATCGCCTACCGCACCACCTATCCGGCCGCACTGCTTGGTGAGAAGATCGACGACTGCACCAAATGGTGGGGCGAGGACCGCCATATCGTTATCTATTACGTCAAGCCGGACCGTAGCGAGGTTTATCTCGTCACCAGCCAGCCGGAGCCGAACTTCCGCATCGAATCCTGGTCGGCCAAGGGCGACGTGCGCGATCTGCGAGCATCGTTCGAAGGCTTTCATCCGCAGGTGGGCCAGGTGCTCGCGGCGTGCCCCGACGTGCATAAATGGGCGATCATGGATCGCGACGCGCTGGAGCGCTGGACCGACGGCAAGGTGACGTTGCTCGGCGATGCCTGCCATCCGATGACGCCCTACATGGCGCAGGGCGCGGCCATGGCGATCGAGGATGCCGCCGTGCTGTCGCGCTGCCTCGACGGTGTCGATCGCGACGGCATTGCCAACGCATTCCGCCGCTTCGAGGCAACGCGCAAGATGCGGACCACGCGGGTGCAGGAGACCTCGCGCGCGAACATCTGGCTGAAGGAACGGACCGATACGAGCTGGGTCTACGGCTACGATGCCTGGTCGGTGCCGCTGGCGGCCTGAGTTTGATTAAGACGCTTCGTCCAGCGCAGCCAACCGCTCGGCTTCGGCGATATCCTCGACCGTGTTGGCATTGAAGAACGGGTCGAGCGGTTCGGTCGGCCATGTCACCGTCGCGAGTCGATAGCGCGCGGTCCAGCGATCAATCCTGCGGATGTCCTCGACGACCAGCGCGTGACGAAGCTCGTTGCGTAGGCTCACCCGCCACAGACCAATCACCGGATGCGTCTGGTCGCCCGATGCGGCGACTGCGAGCTGCGCATTCTCTCGCGTCCTTGCCTCATGCAGCCGCGCGACGAGATCGCGCGGCAGGAACGGGCAATCGCCAGCGGCGCTGAGCACCCACTCGAGGTCCGGCCGATTCGCCGCTGTCCAGTCGAGCGCGGCGAGGATGCCGGCGAGCGGGCCGGGGAAGCCGGGCACGTCATCGGCAATGACCGGCAGGCGGAACGAGGCGAAACGTGCGGGATCGCCGTTCGCATTGAGGATCAATCCGTCGCACTGAGGCGAGAGGCGTGCGATCACGCGGTCCAGGATGGTACGGACGCCGATGGTCCGCATCGGCTTGTCGCCGCCGCCCATGCGCCGCGCGAGACCGCCGGCAAGCAGCACGCCCTGGGTGGGCGGAATTTCAGTCGTCACCAGCTTCACCCTTGCGCTTGTGCTTCGCCGATTCCTCTTCGACGTAAGCGAGGTTCTGGTCGTAAACAATCCGCTCCTCGCCGGCGAGGGCGATGAAGCGCTTGCCGCGCGTGCGTCCGACCAGCGTCAGGCCAACTTGCCTCGCGAGATCGACGCCCCAGGCGGTGAAGCCGGAGCGCGACACCAGGATCGGAATGCCCATCCGCACCGTCTTGATCACCATTTCTGAGGTGAGGCGTCCCGTGGTGTAGAGGATCTTGTCGGACGCATCGACGCCGTGGCGGTACATCCAGCCTGCGATTTTGTCGACCGCGTTGTGGCGGCCGACATCCTCGGTGTAGCAGAGCGGTTCGCCCTCTTTGCACAGCACGCAGCCGTGAATCGCGCCGGCCTCCAGATAGAGCGAGGGCATGGTGTTGATGGTCTGTGTCATCTGATAGAGCCAGGAGGTGCGTAGCTCAGCCTTCGGCAGCGCGACGCTCTCGACCGCCTCCAACAGCTCGCCGAAGGCCGTACCCTGCGCGCAGCCCGAGGTCTGCGTGCGTTTCTTCAGTTTGGCCTCGAAATTGGTGTGGTGCTCGGTGCGCACGACGACCACCTGGAGGTCGTCGTCGTATTCGACCTCGGTGACCGCGTCGTTATATTTCAGCATATTTTGGTTGAGGAGATAGCCAAGCGCCAGATATTCGGGATAGTCGCCGATCGTCATCATGGTGACGATCTCCTGCGAGTTCAGGTAGAGCGTCAGCGGCCGCTCGATCGGCACCTTGATCTCGACCTTGGCGCCGGTCTGGTCGGTCCCGGTGACGCTCTCCGTCAGGCGCGCGTCGTCCGGATTCGGGACGATCAGGGGTACCGGGGCTTTGTCGATTTTCATCATGGCCACGACGTTAGCATGACATTGGGATCAAGCCGATATAAGCATGCTCACAATAACGTCTACGCGGTTCCGGCCGCATGACAAGGCTGGCGGAGATCGGGTTGTGATGAAAGTCATCGGCCTTGCAGGCTGGAGCGGTGGGGGCAAAACCACGCTGTTGACGCGGCTGATTCCGCATTTCAACGCGCAGGGCCTGCGCGTCTCCGTCATCAAGCATGCACACCACCAGTTCGACGTCGACGTGCCGGGCAAGGATTCTTGGCGCCATCGCGAGGCCGGTGCGGCCGAGGTGCTGGTGGCCTCGGCGAACCGTTGGGCTTTGATGCACGAATTGCGCGGGGCGCCGGAGTCGCGGTTGCCGGAACTCCTGAGCAAGCTATCCGTGGTCGATCTGGTCGTGGTCGAGGGTTTCAAGCGCGAGCCGCATCGCAAAATCGAGGTGCATCGCGCCGCCAACGGCAAGCCGCTGCTGTTTCCCGACGATCCCGGCATTGTCGGGATCGCGACCGACTCCGCCATTGAAACGCGGCTGCCGACCGTCCATCTCGACGATATCCAGGCTGTTGCGGCATTGCTGCTGCATGCGGCGATGCCGGTCGAGGAAGCGATTGCAAGAAGCGCGGCGATGCGCTGACGAGGCACCATGGCGCAACTGTCAGACGATTGCTTTGCTTTCGGTGGACCGATCATGTCGGTCGACGAGGCCGTTGGCCTGATCACGTCACGCGTCAGCGCGATTGCCGATATCGAGACGGCGGCGCTCGTCGATGCCGACGGGCGCGTGCTGGCGCACGATGTTGCAGCGCCGCTGCCACTGCCGCCCTTCACCAATTCGGCTGTCGACGGCTACGCCGTGGGCAACGCCGACCTTCCGCAAGACACGGAACAGGCATTCCCGCTCGATGGCCGCATCCAGGCCGGCGGCCTTGCACAAGCGCCTCTCAAGTCCGGCCACACCGCGCGCATCTTCACGGGCGCGCCGATGCCGCCGGGGGCCGAGACGGTCTTCATGCAGGAAGATGTCCGGATCGATGAGGCTGGCAAGGTCGTGCTGCCACCCGGGCTGAAGTCTGGCGCCAATGTTCGTCCGGCAGGCGAGGATGTTCCGCAAGGCGACATTGCTCTACGCGCGGGCCAACGGCTGCGGCCGCAGCATGTCGCGCTTGCCGCGGCGTTCGGGTTAACCAAGCTCGAAATGGTCCGGCGCATCCGCGTCGCAGTGTTTTCGACCGGCGACGAGTTGGCGTCGCCCGGCGAGCCGCGTGCGGCCTCGCAGCTGTTCGATTCCAATCGCTTCATGCTGATGGCGATGCTGCGCCGGCTCGGCTGCGAGGTCTCAGATCTCGGCATTCTGCGCGACGAGCGCGCTTCACTTGCGAATGGATTGAAGCAGGTCGCAGGCAGCCATGATTTGATCCTCACCACCGGGGGTGTCTCGACCGGCGAGGAGGATCACGTCAAGGCAGCGGTAGAGAGCATCGGTTCACTTGTGTTGTGGCGGATGGCGATCAAGCCAGGCCGGCCCGTGGCGATGGGCATCATTGAAGGCACGCCGCTGATCGGATTGCCCGGCAATCCCGTCGCGAGCTTTGTCACCTTCGTCCACGTGGTGCGGCCGACCGTGCTGGCGCTCGCCGGCAGCCTGCCGGAACCGCTGTTGCCGATCCCCGTGCGTGCCGCGTTCAGCTACAAGAAGAAGATTGGCCGCCGGGAGTATGTTCGCGCCTCGTTGCGGCGCGGAGAGGACGGCGCGCTCGAGGCGGTCAAGTTCCCGCGCGAGGGCGCCGGGCTGTTGTCGTCATTGGTGGAGACCGACGGCCTGATTGAATTGGGCGAGGACATCACGCGCGTCGAGCCGGGCGAGGGCGTAGGTTTCTTGCCCTACGCCTATCTGCTCTGAGCGGCTGCGTTGACGCCATCGCCTCACCTCGCCATGTTGCGCCGATGACCAGAACGACACTTGATCTCACCGGGCTCAAATGCCCATTGCCTGCCTTAAAGACACGCAAGGCGTTGAAACCATTGCAGCCGGGCGATCAGCTCGAAGTCCACTGTACCGACCCCTTGTCGGTGATTGACATTCCGAACCTGATCCGCGAGACCGGCGACACGGTGGAGATCACCGAGCGAAACGACGCGCGCATCGTGTTCTTGATAGAAAAAACGAATGGTCCGATAGGCAGCGCAAATGCTGCGCTGCGCTCTTGAGCGCGTTACCGCACTGATACCGACCTTTTGTCTATCGACATCGTTCATGGCTTCTGCCCAAATTGGCTTTCGCCGCGCAGGCGCGGAGGTTGAGTCTTGTCTTCGATGCGCGGATCAACGGGCCACACACGAAGCCTGCACGTCGTATCGGGCATAGAGCCCCGTTCGAGGGGTTAACTTTTCAGACACGCGTTGACGATCCTGGCGCGTGTCGGATGATTGTGCGGAGCAGCAGGGACAACAGCTGCGCCGCAACGGGCTGAGGACCAGGATGGTAGCGGCAGGCTTGCTCAGAAGGGCGGCTGCAGGGGAGGAATGCAAATGGGCGCGTTATCGTTTCTTGATCGCGAGCATACTGTTGCGGAGCCCGGCTTCAGCCGATGGATGGTTCCGCCAGCGGCGCTGTGCATCCACTTGTGCATCGGCCAAGCTTACGCACTGAGCGTATTCAACCTGCCGATGACCAAGCTCATCGGCATTACGCAATCGGCTCCGGACGACTGGAAGCTAACGGATCTTGGTTGGATATTCTCGATCGCCATCGTATTTCTCGGCCTTTCCGCAGCAGTGTTCGGGCGGTGGGTGGAAGAAGGCGGTCCCCGGCGGGCGATGTTCACCGCGGGCCTGTGCTGGGGAGGCGGCTTCCTGGTTTCAGCGCTCGGCGTCTACTCGCATAATCTGTGGCTGATCTATTTCGGCTATGGCGTTCTGGGCGGCTGCGGATTGGGGCTTGGCTACATTTCTCCTGTGTCGACCCTGATCAAGTGGTTTCCGGACCGTCCGGGAATGGCGACAGGAATGGCGATCATGGGATTCGGCGGTGGCGCTTTCATCGCTTCGCCGCTGTCGGTCTGGCTGATGCAGAGATTCTCGACGTCCACGCACGTCGGCGTGGCGGAGGCGTTCGTCGCGCTCGGCATCATCTATTTTTGCTTCATGATGGTTGGAGCTGCGATCGTCCGTGTTCCCGCGCCGGGCTGGAAGCCGGAAGGCTACACGCCGCCGGCGGTGGCGCAGAAGTTGATCACAAAGAACGACGTCTACGTCTACGACGCGATTAAGACGCCGCAGTTCTGGCTGATCTGGTGGGTTCTCTGCCTCAACGTCACCGCGGGCATTGGTGTTCTCGGGCAGGCCTCGGCCATGAGCCAGGAGATGTTCCCCGGTCACGTCACGGCCGTTGCTGCCGCCGGCTTCGTCGGACTGCTCAGCCTGTTCAACATGCTGGGACGGTTCTTCTGGGCTTCGACCTCGGATATTATCGGGCGCAAGAACACCTATTTCTGCTTCTTCGTGCTCGGAACCCTGCTTTATATCCTGGTGCCTTGGACCGGTTCGATCGGAAGCGTAGCGCTGTTCGTACTATGCTTTGTCGTGATCATGAGCATGTATGGCGGTGGCTTTGCGACCGTGCCGGCCTATCTGAAGGACATGTTTGGCATCCGCTATGTCGGCGCCATCCATGGCGTGCTGCTCACGGCATGGTCGGCAGCCGGTGTTTTTGGTCCGGTGCTGGTGAATTATATCCGCCAGTATCAGATCGATCACGGCGTACCGAAGGCGCAAGCCTACAACACCACCATGTACATCATGGCCGGCTTGTTGGTGATTGGATTGATTTGCAATGCAATGATCAAAGCCGTGCATGAACGCTATCACATGAAGGCGGATGACCCGCGCGCGCACGATGCCGTAGCCGACGCGGCCACAGGGTCGCCTCGGCCACTTGGCGCACGGGCCTGAGGAGAAGCGAACATGGCAACGCAGACAAACAACTCGGTGAAGATAAAACTCATCCTGGCCTGGGGGTTCGTGGGAATCCCGTTGGCTTGGGGGGTCATTCAGACCGTCACGAACGCGATGAAACTGTTCCAATAGTTCCGTGCTGCTACGGTCCGGCCCAGTCCTGGGCCGGACAAGCGATGGGCCGGACAAGCGATGGGCGTCGCCAGCGGCGCGGCCCAGGCAAAGAGAGGCTTCGACTGGCGCGTCTTGCGCCGGCCGTTCGCCGCTGTGTCCGGGGTTTTCTTCCGGAACCGCTGCAATTCGTCTTTGCATCTGGCATGCCAGAGAATAGACTTCGGATATCTTCCGTTTAGAGGAGGGAATTGTCTTGCCACTGGGGCGGCGCGGGCGAACCCATCCATAAGGGAGCAAGAGAGCGGTGCGATGAGGTCGCGCTTATCCCAAGGCAACGAGGCGAATCGATGAGTCACGACGTCCATAAGGTTCGCGAATTCGAACATCCGGGCGAGGGGCGCAAGCGCGCCAAGGCCACCCCGAAGGGCCGGCAGGTCGACCCCACCGCCGCGCATGAGATCGAGCAATTGCTCGGCGACAGGCCGCGACGGCGCGATCTCCTGATCGAATATCTACATCTGATCCAGGACAAATATCGCCAGATCTCGGCTGCGCATCTCGCCGCGCTGGCCGACGAGATGAAGCTCGCCTTTGCCGAAGTGTTCGAGACCGCGACCTTCTACGCGCATTTCGACATCGTGAAGGAGGGCGAACCTGATATCGCGCCGCTCACCATCCGCGTCTGCGATTCGCTGACCTGCGCGATGCTCGGTGGTGAGAAGCTGCTCGAGGATCTGCAGAACTCATCGGGGCCCGGCATCCGCGTGGTGCGCGCGCCCTGCGTCGGCCGCTGCGACACCGCGCCGGCCGCGGAAGTCGGACACAACTTCGTCGACCACGCCACCGTCGCCAATGTGATGGCGGCCGCCAACGCCGGGGAGACCCACGCGCATCTGCCTAAATATATCGACTACGACGCCTATGTCGCCGGTGGTGGCTACAAGCTGCTTAACCGCGCGCGCTCCGGCGACTTGCCGCAGGACGATCTTCTGAAGGCGCTCGACGACGCCTCGCTGCGTGGCCTCGGCGGCGCCGGCTTTCCGACGGGACGCAAATGGCGCGCGGTGCTCGGCGAGCCCGGTCCGCGGCTGATGGCAATCAACGGCGACGAGGGTGAGCCCGGCACGTTCAAAGACCGCGTCTATCTCGAAAGCGATCCGCACCGCTTCATCGAGGGCATGCTGATCGGCGCGCACGTGGTGCAGGCGTCCGACGTCTACATCTATCTGCGCGACGAATATCCGGCCTCGCGAGAGATTCTCGAACGCGAGATCGCGAAACTCCCGGCAGGCGGTCCGACGCTGCACATGCGGCGTGGTGCCGGCGCCTATATCTGCGGAGAAGAGTCCTCGCTGCTCGAAAGCATCGAGGGCAAGCGCGGCCTGCCCCGGCACAAACCGCCTTATCCGTTCCAGGTCGGCCTGTTCGGCCTGCCGACGCTCATCAACAATATCGAGACGCTGTGGTGGGTGCGCGACATCGTCGAGAAGGGCGCCGACTGGTGGAAGGGCAACGGCCGGCATGAACGTCACGGCCTGCGCAGCTTCTCGGTCTCGGGCCGCGTCAAGAATCCCGGCATGAAGCTCGCGCCCGCCGGCATCACCGTGCGGGAGCTGATCGACGAATATTGCGGCGGCATGGCCGACGGCCACTCCTTCTACGCTTATCTGCCGGGCGGCGCGTCCGGCGGCATCCTGCCGGCGTCGATGGACGACATCCCGCTCGATTTCGGCACACTGGAGAAATACGGCTGTTTCATCGGCTCGGCGGCGATCGTGATTCTGTCGCGAGATGACAGCGTGCGCGCAGCGGCACTCAACCTGATGAAGTTCTTCGAGGACGAGAGCTGCGGCCAGTGCACGCCGTGCCGCGTCGGAACCCAGAAGGCGACGCTTCTGATGCAGAAGCCGGTCTGGAACCGCGCACTCCTAGAGGAATTGAGCCAGGCGATGCGTGATGCCTCGATCTGCGGGCTCGGACAGGCGGCATCGAATCCGCTGTCCTCCGTGATCAAATATTTCCCTGATGAGTTCAAGGAAGCGGCTGAATGACCAAAATTACTTTCGAGCTTGATGGCAAGCAGGTCGAGGCCAAAGCCGGCGAGACGATCTGGCAAGTCGCCAAACGTCAGGGCCGGGAGATCCCGCATCTGTGCTACTCACCGGCGCCCGACTATCGCCCCGACGGCAATTGCCGCGCCTGCATGGTCGAGATCGAGGGGGAGCGCGTGCTTGCCGCCTCGTGCAAACGCACCCCGTCGGTCGGCATGAAGGTCAAGACCGAGTCCGCGCGCGCGGTGTCGGCGCAGAAGATGGTGATGGAGCTGCTGGTCGCCGACCAGCCGGTGCGCGAGACGTCGCACGATCCGGAGTCGAAATTCTGGCACTGGGCCGAGACCACGGGTGTCACCGAAAGCCGCTTCCCCGCCGCTGAGCGCTGGGAGACCGACGCCAGCCATCCGGCGATGCGTGTCAATCTCGATGCCTGCATCCAGTGCGGCCTGTGCGTGCGCGCCTGCCGCGAGGTCCAGGTCAACGACGTCATCGGCATGGCCTATCGCAATCATGGTTCGAAGATCGTGTTCGACTTCGACGATCCCATGGGCGAGTCCACCTGCGTGGCCTGCGGCGAATGCGTCCAGGCCTGTCCAACCGGCGCGCTGATGCCGGCCGTGATGCTCGACGACAAGCAGACCCGCGTCACCTATGCAGACAAGAAGGTGGATTCGCTCTGCCCGTTCTGCGGGGTCGGCTGCCAGGTCACCTACGAGGTCAAGGACGAAAAGGTGATCTATGCGGAAGGCCGCGACGGCCCGGCCAATCACAATCGCCTGTGTGTCAAGGGCCGCTTCGGCTTCGATTACATCCACCATCCGCATCGCCTGACCAAGCCGCTGGTGCGGCTGCCGAATGCGAAGAAAGATTCCAACGACCGAGTCGATCCCGCCAACCCCTTCACCCATTTCCGTGAAGCGAGCTGGGACGAAGCGCTCGATATCGCCGCCAAGGGTCTCGTCAAGATCCGCGACGAGAAAGGCGTGAAGGCGCTGGCCGGCTTCGGCTCGGCTAAAGGCTCGAACGAAGAGGCCTATCTGTTCCAGAAGCTGGTGCGCACCGGCTTCGGCTCCAACAATGTCGACCACTGCACCCGTCTGTGCCACGCCTCGTCGGTCGCGGCGCTGTTCGAAGGCCTGAGCTCGGGCGCGGTGTCGGCCCCGTTCTCGGCCGCGATGGATGCCGAGGTCATCATCGTCATCGGCGCCAACCCGACCGTGAACCATCCGGTCGCCGCGACCTTCATCAAGAACGCGGTCAAGCAGAATGGCGCAAAGCTGTTCGTGATTGATCCGCGCCGGCAGACGCTGTCGCGTCACGCGACCAAGCATTTGCAGTTCAAGCCCGGTTCCGACGTCGCCATGCTGAACGCGATGATCAACACGATCATCACGGAAGGCCTGACCGACGATCAGTACATTGCCGGCTACACCGAGGGGTTCGAAGACCTCAAGGAGAAGATCAAGGAATTCACGCCGGAGAAGATGGAGCCGATCTGCGGCGTCCCGGCGCAGACGCTCCGCGAAGTCGCGCGAACCTACGCGCGCGCCAAATCCTCGATCATCTTCTGGGGCATGGGCATTAGTCAGCATGTCCACGGCACCGACAATGCGCGCTGCCTGATTGCGCTGGCGCTGATCACCGGCCAGGTCGGCCGTCCCGGCACCGGCCTGCATCCGCTGCGCGGCCAGAACAACGTGCAGGGCGCCTCCGACGCCGGCCTGATCCCGATGTTCCTGCCGGACTACCAGCCGGTCGGCCGCGACGACATGCGCGGGGCCTTCGAAAAACTCTGGCAGCAGGAGCTCGATCCCGTCCGCGGTCTCACCGTCGTCGAGATCATGAACGCGGTCCATGCCGGCGAGATCAAGGGCATGTATATCGAGGGCGAGAATCCCGCGATGTCCGACCCCGATTTGCAGCACGCGCGCCAGGCGCTCGCCATGCTCGATCATCTCGTGGTGCAGGATCTCTTCGTCACCGAGACCGCGTTTCATGCCGACGTCATCCTCCCGGCCTCGGCCTTCGCCGAGAAGGAAGGTTCTTTCACCAACACCGACCGCCGCGTGCAGCTCGCGCGCCAGGTGATCAAGCCGCCGGGCGACGCGCGGCAGGATCTCTGGATCATCCAGGAGATCGGCAAGCGGATGGGCCTGCCGTGGAATTATGCCGGCCCCGGCGAGGTCTACACCGAGATGGCGCAGCTGATGCCGTCGCTGCAGAACATCAGCTGGGAGCGGCTGGTGCGAGAAGGTGCGGTGACCTATCCAGCCGACGATCCGAACAAGCCCGGCAACGAGATCATCTTCACCACGGGCTTCCCGACTGCGAGCGGCCGCGGCAAGATCGTGCCCGCCCATGTCATTCCTCCGGACGAAGTGCCCGACGATGAATATCCGATGGTGCTGTCGACCGGCCGTGTACTGGAGCACTGGCACACCGGCTCGATGACCCGCCGCGCGCAGGTGCTCGACCAGATCGAGCCGGAGGCGGTCGCCTTCATGTCACCCAAGGACATGCACAGGAAGAAGCTCGCGCCCGGCGATTTCATTCGGCTCGAAACCCGCCGCGGTGCGGTCGAGGTCAAGGTTCGCTCCGACCGTGATGTGCCGGAGAACATGGTGTTCATGCCGTTCTGCTACGCGGAAGCGGCGGCGAACCTGTTGACCAATCCGGCGCTCGACCCGTTCGGCAAGATCCCGGAGTTCAAGTTCTGCGCGGCGCGCGCGGAACGGGCGGAGATGCGCGACGCCGCGGAATAGCAATCCGCGAAAAACAACCCCATGCACAGTAGAACGGGGTTGAATGGGTTGAAGAATTTCGGCGTTGCCGAAAAACGGCTTGCGGCGTCGGGCAAAACACCTGTATTAATGCATGATCACCAACCGCGCCGGCTTCGCCGCTCGCAACGACGGCGGTAGACGTACTCCATGTCCAAAGTCACGCCCGCCACCCGCGCGCTCACGGCCGCCGGCGTTGCCTTCGCCGTTCACGCTTACGACTACGATCCCGACGCCGAGAGCATAGGCCTCCAGGCGGCTGCCGCGCTCGGTGAGGATCCGGCGCGCGTCTTGAAGACGCTGATGGCGCAGGTCGACGGCAAGCCGGTCTGCGTGGTCGTTCCGTCCGATCAGGAAGTCTCGATGAAGAAGCTCGCCGCGGCCGTGAGCGGCAAGTCGGCGAACATGATGAAGCCGCCTGAAGCCGAGCGCGTCACCGGCTACAAAGTCGGCGGCATCAGCCCATTCGGGCAGCGCAAGCAGGTCACCACCGTGATCGAGCAGAGCGCGCTCGCGCATGACCAGGTTTATCTCAACGGCGGACAGCGCGGCCTGCAGGTGCGCCTCAAACCGACTGACGTGCGGGAAGTTCTGAATGCGGTCGCGGCGGACGTGGTCGCGTGAGGATCTCGTTCTACTGCTTCTGCAACAGCTTGAGCCGGCAGCGCAACGCCTCGCGGATATGCGCGCGCGCGAGCTGTTCGGCCTTGTCGCCGTCGCGCGCGGCGATCGCCTCGATGATGGCCTGATGCTCGCCATGGCTCGTGGTCGGCCGAGCCGTCACGGTGAAGGTGGTGGGACCGAGCAGGGCGATCCAGTCCTGCAATTCGCGCGAAGCGTTGTCGAGATAGCGGTTGCGCGCGGCGCGGCAGATCGCCTCGTGGAAGGCGCGGTTGAGCCTTGCCATTTCGACGACATCGGTCCCTGATGCCTCGACTAACGCTTGCTCGACATCCCTGAGCGCATCGATCTCCGGTGCAGATGCGTGCTCGGCGGCGAGGCGCGCGGCGGCGCCTTCCATGATCTCGCGCATGGCATAGAGCTCGAGCACTTCTGAAATGTCGAGGTTGCGTACGATCAGCCCGCGGCCGCCGGCGGGCTCAACGAAGCCGCGTGCGGCAAGGCGGCCAAGGGCCTCGCGCACCGGCGTACGGCTAACCTTCAGCCGCTGCGCGACCTCCTCCTCGCGGAGGCGATCGCCGGCCCGGTAGCTGCCGGCCTGGAGTGCCTCGCAGAGCGAGCGGAACACGGCTTCGCCCAGGGCCACGCCGCCGCCGCGCGCGATCGATCCGCCTGCCTTTGCCGGGCGTCTGGCCATGGTTCCTCGGACCGCAAAGCGCATCCTGCCCATGCAGAGATGCGGCTTGCGCGATTATTGTATATCTTTGTATACAAACGTGCGCAATGGCTGCCAGGCTTGACCGGGACCGCCGGCGCGCAGGATGTCTCTAACTTCGTCGCATCGGACAAACGGCATGGGCGGCAAATACGATGTGCTGGTGATCGGCGGCGGTAATGCGGCGCTGTGCGCAGCGATCAGCGCCCGGCGCGGCGGCGCTTCCGTGCTCGTGCTCGAAGGCGCGCCAAAATTCTATCGCGGCGGCAACACCCGCCACACCCGCAACATGCGATGCGCTCATGATGCCGCTACCGAAATCCTAACCGGTCCCTATACCGAGGAGGAATTCTGGGAGGATCTGCTGCGTGTCACCGGCGGGCAGACCGACGAGGTGCTCGCCCGTCACATGATCCGGGAGTCCAAGGACATCCTGAACTGGATCGTGGAGCAGGGCGTGCGCTGGCAACCCTCGCTCGGCGGCACGCTGAGCCTTGGTCGCACCAACTCCTTTTTCCTCGGCGGCGGCCGGGCGATGCTGAATGCGCTCTATCTCACCGCCGAGCAACTCGGCGTCGACGTCGAATACGATGCCGAGGTCACCGACCTCGTGATCGAGGACGGCATGTTCCTCGCCGCGCGCCTCAAGCGGCCGATCAACGGCGAGACCGAGATCCGCGCGACGTCGCTGGTCGCCGCTGCCGGCGGCTTCGAGGCCAACATCGAATGGTTGAAGCAGTATTGGGGCGAGGCCGCCGACAATTTTCTGATCCGCGGCACGCCCTATAATCGCGGCTCGATCCTGAAGATGCTGCTGGACAAGGGCGTGCAGGAGGTCGGCGACCCCACCCAGTGCCACGCTGTTGCGATCGATGCCCGCGCGCCGAAATTCGACGGCGGCATCATCACGCGTCATGACTCCGTCGTGTTCGGCATCGTCGTCAACAAGCATTCGCAGCGCTTCTATGACGAAGGCGAGGACATCTGGCCCAAGCGCTATGCGATCTGGGGCCGGCTGGTCGCGGCGCAGCCCGACCAGATCGCCTATATCATCTTCGATTCGACCGTTGTGACCTCGTTCATGCCGACGCTGTTTCCGCCGATCGCCGGGCAAACGGTGGCGGAGCTCGCCAGCAAGCTCGAGCTGGATCCGGCCGCGCTGGAAAAGACCATTACCGAATTCAACGCCGCGGTGCGGCCCGGCACCTTCGATCACACCATTCTGGACGATTGCCGCACGGAAGGCGTCACGCCGGAGAAGACCCATTGGGCACGGCAGATCGAGACGCCGCCTTATCTCGCCTATCCGGTGCGGCCCGGCATCACCTTCACCTATCTCGGCACGCGCGTGACCAAGGAGTCGCGTATGCTGATGGCTGACGGCAAGCCGTCGGCCAACATGTTCGCGGCCGGCGAGATCATGGCGGGCAACGTGCTCGGCAAGGGCTATGCGGCCGGCATGGGCATGACCATCGGCAGCGTGTTCGGGCGGATCGCAGGACGGGAAGCAGCGAAACATGCACGGAACTAGGATTCTCGACGAAGCCGACCGTCTGATGACGGTCTGCAATTCCTGCCGCTATTGCGAAGGATTGTGTGCGGTGTTCCCGGCGATGGAGATGCGGCGCGCCTTCTCCGACGGCGATCTCAACTATCTTGCCAACCTCTGCCATTCCTGCGGCGCTTGCTACGTCGACTGCCAGTTCTCGCCGCCGCACGAGTTCAACGTCAACGTTCCGCAGACGCTCGCCGTCGCACGCGCCGAGTCCTATGCGACCTATGCATGGCCGCAGGCGCTGTCGGGAGCCTTCACGCGCAACGGGCTCGTCATCAGCATCATCGCCGCACTCAGTATGGCTGCCTTCATCTTCGGCTTTGCGGCCCTCAACGACCGCAGCGTGCTGTTCGGCGTCCACACCGGCCCCGGCGCTTTCTACAAGCTGATGCCGCACAACGCGATGGCCGCGCTGTTCAGTGCCGCCTTTCTTTATGCGATCCTGGCGCTGGTCATGAGCGTCCGCGCCTTCTGGCGCGACATCGGCACGCCGATCGGCGGCCGTGCCGATAGCGGTTCGATCTTCCAGGCGATCCGCGACGCCGGCGAGCTGCGCTATCTCCATGGCGGCGGCGTCGGCTGCTACAACGAGGACGACAAGCCGACCGACCGGCGCAAGCTCTACCATCATCTGACGTTCTATGGCTTCCTGCTGTGCTTTGCAGCGACCTCGGTGGCCACGCTCTATCACTATCTCCTCGGCCGCGAGGCGCCGTATCCTTTGTGGGACCTGCCCGTGGTGCTGGGCACACTCGGCGGTATTGGCCTTATCGTCGGGTCGATCGGTTTGTTCGTCGCCAAATCGCGCCGGGCGAATGAGCTGCTCGACGAGAACCGCTACGGCATGGACGTCGGCTTCATCGCCATGCTGTTCCTGACCGGCCTCACGGGAATGCTGCTTCTGGTTCTGCGCGAGACCGCGGCCATGGGCCCGCTGCTCGCGCTGCATCTCGGCGCGGTGTTCGCGCTGTTCATCACCATACCCTACGGCAAGTTCGTGCACGGGATCTATCGCTTCGTGGCCCTGGTGCGCTATGCGCAGGAGCGGCGAACGGCGGCGTGAGCCGTCACGCCGAACTGAAGCGGCCGTCGTGCAGAAACGCGATCGTCTGCCCGATCGCGACGTTATGGCGAGGCAGTCGGGTATGGGACGCCTTGACGATGGTGTGGTCGGCTATGCCGGCGAGTTTGGTACTCGCGACGGAGACCCTTCCGTCATTGGGTCGCGGTAGCACAAGGGCCGAGGCGATCGGCGCGATGGTGCGGCATCCCGCGATGACGCCGATCGCATAATCGGGTAGCGGCAGGTCGGCAAGCACCGGGTCCTGGGTGGTAGAAAGCTGCAAGCCTGCCGGGCCGAAAACGGCGCGGTAGATCGAAAGATCCTTCAGGAGATCGGCGACCTCGCTGCCGCCATTGGGCGTGCCGAGCATCACGACGCGGCCGAGCCGCGCCGGACGTCGTCTCGAAAGATAAACTCGCGTGAGCAGCCCGCCCATGGAGTGGGCGACGAAGTGGATCGCGCCGCCGCATTGTTCAGCGAATGCCGCGATCGGCGGGTGGATCTCCTCCGCGAGTGCCTCAAGCGGCTTCTTGCGGCTGGAATAGTCGAGATTGAGCGTCGCGAAGCCGCGACGCTGTAACGCTCGATCCAGCTTCTTCAGTGTCCAGGAGCCGACGCCGATGCCATGCAGCAGCACCACGCCGTCGCACAGCGCGTGCGCTGGTGCGACGGCGGTGGGTTGCGTGTCACGCAACTTCCCGCTCCGATGCTGCCGTCGCCTGCTCGCGCGCCATCGTCGTTGCCGTGACGTAGTCGGTCTTGCCGGTGCCGAGCAGCGGCACCTTGTCGACCACCATGATCGCTGCGGGAACGGTCAACTCCGACGCGCCGATCGCCTTGGCCTGGGCCTGCATCGCGCTGCGCTCGGCGTTCTTCTCCGTCGTCAGCAGCACGATGCGCTCGCCCTTGCGCTGGTCGGGGATCGACACGGCGACCGAGCCGGCCTGCGGCCACAGTGTCGTCGCGATGCTCTCGACCGCCGACAGCGAGACCATTTCGCCTGCGATCTTGGCAAAGCGCTTGGCGCGGCCCTCGATGGTGATGAAGCCGGCCGGGTCGATCGCCACAATGTCGCCGGTGTCGTGCCAGCCCTCGGGAAGCACTTCGAGCACGCCGGGATTTTCGGCCCGCAGATATCCGAGCATGACGTTCGGCCCACGCACCGAGAGGCGGCCACCTTCCTCGATGCCGGGGACCGGATCGAGCTTGCTTTCCATCAGCGGCGACAAGCGGCCCACGGTGCCCGGACGATTGGCCATCGGCGTGTTCATCGCCAGCACCGGGGCCGTCTCGGTGACGCCATAGCGTTCGAGGATGCGGATGCCGTAGCGTTCCATGAACACCTGCCGTGTCCGATCCTTGACCGCCTCGGCGCCGGCGATGACGAGCCGTAGCGTTCGGAAGTCGTAGGCATGGGCCGAACGCGCGTAACCGGAGAGAAACGTATCGGTGCCGAACAGGATCGTGGCGCCGGTCTGATAGATCAGCTCCGGCACGAGCCGGTAGTGCAGCGGCGAGGGGTACATGTAGATCGGAATGCCCGCGAGCATCGGCATCATCATTCCGCCCGTCAGCCCGAAGGAGTGGAACACCGGCAGCACGTTGAACACCTTGTCATTGGCGTTGGCGTCGACCCGCGCCAGCGCCTGCGCCGCGTTGGCAAGGATGTTGCGATGAGACAGCACCACACCCTTCGGAGTACCTTCCGAACCCGACGTGAACAGCACGACGGCCGCATCGTTTGCCTGGCGGGCGACACGGGGTGCGGTGCCCGCCAACAGGCCCTTGATCTTGTCGGTGGTGCCGATCGAGGCCCGGACATCCTCGAGATAGACTACTCGGGCCTCTGCGGAGATCGCAACCATCAGCTTGTCGAGCTTGCCCTTCTCGATGAATGCCCTCGACGTCAGCACGGTCTTGACCTGCGCGGCCTTCATGGCGGCAAGCACGTTGACCGGGCCGGCGGAGAAGTTGAGCATCGCCGGAACCCGGCCGATGCTTTGCAGCGCCATGAAGACGACCGCGACGCCCGCGGAATTCGGCAGCAGCACGCCGACATTCTCGCCGGCCGATGTGCCGGTCTCGAGCTTGCGGCTCAGGAGCTGCGCGCCGAGGATCATCTTGCGATAGGTCAGCTTGGTGCCGAGCGCGTCCTCGACGATCACCTTGCCGGTGTCGCGGTCGCGATAGGCGTGTCCGAGCGCTTCGAACAGCGTGGGATCGAGCATGGCGTTCTTGACCATCGCATCGATCATGACATCCTGGAGCGCAGCGCCCGCGGCGTTGCGGCGCGCCTTGCCTTTCAGCTGCTCATCGATCGGGAGCTTGACCGGCGGCAGGATCGTGACCGTGATCCGCGGAAACCACGAGCGCTTGATCTGGCTGCTGTTGAGGTAGTTGAGATGCGAGCGCTGCGCGCCTTCGATGCGGATGGGCACGACCACGGCATCGGCCTTGTCCGCGATCATCGCGGTGCCGTCATAGACCTTCATCAGTGAGCCGGAGACGGTGATGCGTCCTTCCGGGAAGATCACCACCGGTTCTCCGGTAGCGACGAGCTTGATCAGGTCACGCGCGGCCAGCGGCTTGGTCGGGTCCATGGTGTAGTGCTTGACCACGCGCAGGAACGGCTTGGCCCACCAGGCCTTGGAGATGCCGGTATCGACCGCGAAGCTCGCGTCGATCGGCAGCACGGCGTGCAGCAGCGGGCCGTCGATCAGGCTGACATGATTGGGCGCGATCAGCATGCGCGTGCCGGGAGGCGGCAGGTTTTCGAGCCCGCGAACCTCGGTGCGGAACAGGGCGCGGAACAGCAGTCCGCCGAAATCGCGCACGCCTTCCTTGCCCCATTTCGTCAGCACGAACCAGACGGCGCCGAAGCTCGCGATGCCGAGCCCGAAGAAGATCCAGCCAACATGCAATCCGCCGGCCTGCAACAGTGCGACGAACAGCGAGCCGACCACCATGAAGGCGGCCTGCAGCACGTTGCCGGCGGCGATGATGCGGGCGCGTTCGGTCGGTGCCGACCATGCTTGCACGGCAGCAAAGGAGGGAACGACGAACAAGCCGCCGCCGAATGCGAAGGCGACGAAGTCGATGAGCATGCGCAGGGCGGCGAATGATGTCGCGAAGTCGGCCGCGGCGATGTCCTGCCCCTGGGCGGTCACGGCGATGGCCCATGCGAGATCGAGACCGGCAAACCCCATGATGATGGCGCCGATCGGCACCAGCGCGAGGTTGGGCCGAACGTGGCTGAGGCTGGCCGCAAACAGCGAGCCAATGGCAATGCCGATTGCGAAGGTCGCAAGGCACAGCGTCACCACACCCTCGCTGCCACCGACGACGTCCTTGACCAGTGCGGGCAGCAGCGACAGCACGATCGCGCCGACCAGCCAGAACCACGAGACGATCACCGTGCCGTCCCACAGCCGGTGGTCGGCGTACAGCGTCTTCAGAAGGCCAAGCGTCGATGTCCAGGGATTGGCGTCGATGGGCAGATCCGGCGCGGACGGCGTGGTGGCAGGAATGCGTGAGGCGAAGTCCCAGGACAACAGCGCCAGCACGACCACGGACGATGCGACCCAGCCCATATGGGCGGAGCCGGCCACGAACTGGCCGCCGGCGACGGTGCCGAGCAGGATGGCCATGAAGGTCGCGCCTTCGACCAGCGCGTTGCCGGTCGCGAGCTCACCGAGCTGGAGCTGGTCCGGCAGCATGGCGTATTTCACGGGGCCGAACAGGGCGGCGATGGCGCCGAACAATGCGAGCGCTGCGAACAGCAGCGGCACCGAGTGCAGGAAGAAGCCGGCGGCAGCAAAGCCCCCGGCGAAGATCTCGGCGAACTTCAATCGCCTTGCGCTCTATAATGAATTCGGCGACTTCGGTGGGGTGATCCTGACAGTCAATCGGGAGACGGTTCAGGCGCTGACGGCACGGCTTGCCGGCGTTCCGGCCGAGGACTCCGTTCGCCAGCTCTATGGATTAGCTGAGACCTATCTCGACTTCTTCGCCGAGCACGCCAATCTGCTGCGCTCGCTGTTCGAGCATCGGATGGAGGATGACCGTCCTTATCCGGACGACATCCTTCAGATGGTGATGGACGCCTTCGCGCTGATGCATCCACCCCTGGTGCGGGTGCTGCCGGATGCGGATGACGTGAAGATCGCGCTGCTGTCGCGCACGCTGTTTTCCGCAGTGCATGGGATCATCTCGCTCGGCCTCGAGGAGCGCATGATCGCCGTGCCGCCGCAGATGCTGCGCCAGCAGGTGACGCAGTTCCTGGATGCGCATCTCGTCGGTCTCGGGATCCTGCCGGCACGATAGGGACGACGATCGCTGTCACGCTCTGGCGGCTCCGCGGGACCTCGCGGTGACGAGAACGACATCCGGCTTCCCGTTGTCGACCTGAACCCGGTTGCGCCCCTTCTCCTTGGCGCGATAGCAGGCCGCATCGGCCCGACGCATCGCCTCTTCGAGCGTGGTGCTGCCGTCGGCGATGCAGGCAACGCCGATGCTGGCGGTCACCGCAAAGCAGCGATCGTCCCAGGCGAAGTTGAATAGTTCGAGCCTCCGGCGCAGCCGTTCGGCGATGTCGACGGCGTCGTATGGCGGACATTGCGGCAGGATCAGGCAGAACTCATCACCGCCAAGCCGGGCCACCAGATCATGCGGCCGCCGGTCCTGCTGTAACAATTGTGCGATCTGGCACAGCAGCAAATCACCAGCGAGATGGCCGCAGCTGTCGTTGACGCTCTTAAACTGGTCGAGGTCGAGCACGATCAGGCTAAGCGCCCCATCACTGCGACCATCCAGCTCGCTCTGCAGGCGCGCCTCGAAGGCCCGCCGGTTGGCGATACCGGTCAGCCAGTCATGCGAGGCCTGAAAGGCGAGGCGCTCCTTCTCGTCGTGCAGTGCATCCTCGAACGCCTGCCGCTGGAGCACCAGTCGCCGCGTGTGCCAGATCAGGAGCAGGATCAGGCTCGCAGCGGTGGCGATGTTCAAGGACGTCAGCGTGAACTTGATGGCGCGGGAACCTTCGCCGAGCACGGTCGAGAACCGCTCGGCATGCGCCGTGAACTGCCTGTTCAACTCGGATAGCCGCGACGACAGCAATTGCACGCGGTCGCTGTCCCGAATGGGGCCGTTTTTCAGCTCACCCTTGATGACTTCACCGAAGACGCTGAGCTCCAGCAGCATCGGATCGGTAGCAGCCCACTCCCGGATCGCTTCGCGCAGGAAGCTGACCTGATTGAAATAGCGGAACAGCCAGATCAGGCCGGGAACATCATCGGGATGATTACCGCCTTGCAGGAAGCCGATGCGGGCGGCTTCGACGTCGACCGGATCGCGCTCGAGCGCCCATCTTGCATATTCGTCGCCGATGGGGACGGCGAGCGAGGTCTGGTATTGCGCGAACTCGCTCGCTTGGCCCGAATGCATATAGAGATTGAGGAAATAGACGGCGTTCTTCTGGGAGCGCGACCACATCGCTTCGCCCGCGACATAGGCGCGAACCGACGACATCACCTCAAGGCTGAATCCCGCGATCGCCGCCTGAAACACGACGACCATGACGAATGGCGAGACGAGCTTGATCACGTGAAGGAAGCTGCGTTCCTTCCCCGGCGCTGCTGTTCTGCGAAACACTCTGCGTTCCCCAAATCACCCAACGATCCCGACGGAGCGTTTCGCTAATAACGCGAACTGGACGGGAACGCTGCTTAACTCGACCGGAAGAAGTCGCGAGACCGTCTCGCAGGGTGAAAGCGCCGTGAAACGGATGCGCGCAGATCGCTGCAAATGCCACCGAGCCGGAACCAGCGCACCGATGTGGCGAATCCGGCCTTAGCAATTTACTCGATCGAGAGAACTTGGCCCGGCGCTAGACCAGCACCGGCTTGCGCACGCGGCCGGCATCGCCGAACACGCGCAGATAACGCTCGATCTCCGAGGGCAGACCGGTCGCTTTTTCCGGATTGTCGGAGAGCTTGACGGCCGGATGTCCGTCGACCGACGACACCTTGCAGACGATCGAGATCGGATCGAGGTTGATCGAAGCGTCCGGCGGGCAGCCGACGAAATCATTGGTGAGGTTGGTGCCCCAGCCGAACGAGAGCCGCACGCGACCCGCGAAATGGTGATAGGTCTCCTCGATCGAGCCGACATCCATCGCGTCGGAAAATACCAGCAGCTTGTCCCTGGGATTGCGACCCTTCTTCTCCCACCAGGCGACGATCTCCTCGCCGGCCTGGATCGGCGGGGCGCTGTCGGGGCGGAAGCCGGTCCAGTCCGCGACCCATTCCGGCGCATCGCGCAGGAAGGCCTTGGTGCCGAAGGCGTCGGGCAACGCGATCAGCAAATTGCCGCCATAGGTCTGGCGCCACTGGTCGAGGACGCGATAGGGCGCCCAACGCAATTCCTCGTCGTCCCTGGCAAGCGCGGCGGCGACCATCGGCAACTCGTGTGCATTGGTGCCGATCGCCTCGAGATCGTTGTCCATCGCGAGCAGCACGTTGGAGGTGCCGATGAACGACGGGCCCAGGCCCTCCTTCACCGCCTCCACGCACCAGCGCTGCCAGAGGAAGCCGTGGCGGCGGCGGGTGCCGAAGTCGGACAACCGCAAATTCTCGAGCTTGCGCAGCCGCTCCACCTTGGTCCACAGCTTGGCCTTGGCGCGGGCGTAGAGCACGTCGAGCTCGAAGCGGCCGCGCCCCTTCATCGCCGCGCGGGAGCGCAATTCGTTGAGGATGGCGAGCGCCGGAATCTCCCACATTGTGGTGTGGGTCCAGGGACCGTGGAAATGTAGTTCGTACTGGCCCTCGACCTTGCGCAGCTCGTATTCGGGAAGCCGGAATTCGGCGAGCCAGCGGATGAAGTCCGCCGAGAACATGTGGGTCTTGCCGTAGAAGGTGTTACCGGCAAGCCAGATCAGCTCCTTCTTGGAGAAGCGGATGGTGCGGGCATGGTCGAGCTGGGCGCGCAGCTCGCCCTCGTCGATGATCTCGGCAAGCCTGACATGGCGCGAGCGGTTGATGACCGAAAAGGTCACCCGCTGATCCGGGTAGGAATCCCGAATCATCTGTAACATCAATAGTTTATAGAAGTCGGTATCAAGCAGGCTGCGGATGGTGGGATCCAGCCGCCAGCTGTGATTGTAGGTTCGGCTCGCAATATCGGTCACTGTCATGGCCGAATTCTAGCGTGGCCGCCCGCGCGCAACCAGTGGGTTTGGCGAGGGGCAGGCCACCGCGGCGGCAGCCAACAAGCGCTATCGTTACCGGCGCTGAAACAACTGCTTGGTCCAGCGCAGCGGCGCGGTCACCCGCCAGGAGGTGGAGCTTTGGACCGCCGCCAATTGCGCCCGCGCCTGATCCCGCTCCGACAGGACCTCGTACCGTTCGGCGAGGGCGGAATCCCGCTCTCCGGTGACCCAGTCGCGGATGACTGCATCCTCGCGCCAAAGGCCGAATTGACGGGCGATCGCCTGACGCAAATCGGCGTTGAGCCGTTCCCGCATCGGCGCCGTCAGGGCGTCCGCCTCGACCATCTTGAGCCGCGTCGATGGATTGCTGATCCCGGCGTAGTGATGAACGATCGGATCTTGCGCGGTGGCGAGGCCGGGAATCGAATTCCAGGCGGTGTCGAGGCGCGCGAGATGGGATCGGTTCGGCTCGTCCGGGCGATCCGGGCCAAGCCCCAGGCAGCCATCGTAGCCGAGAGCGTGAAGGATGGTCGCCTGGTCGAACCAGGCGTGCTGCAATTGGCCGATTTCCCAGACCTGTTCGAAAAACCCGCGCGACCAGTCGGTCACGCGGATCAACATCACGCCTGAATTGAAGTGCGGCGCGAAATCGGCGGTCATGATCTCGGACGTCTCGGGACCGTGCCAGACCATCTGCAGGTCGGCAGCATCCGCTACCGCGGTCCTGACATCGATGTCGTTGCGAAGCACGACGGCGTCGACGTCGATCCAGAGCACGAAGTCGAAATTGTCTTCGAGAGCGGCGCGGATCACCTCGATCTTCAGCCATCCGCGCGGACGTCTCCAATTGTCGCCGTGAACGAAGCGCTGCTGGTAGCCGTGCGCTGAAGCGAAGGCTTTCATGCGGGGAATCGTGAAATCCGCAAGCGGCTTCTGAGCGCAATCACAGGCTGTCAGAAGGCACACGCTGGACTTCATAAGGCTTCTCCGAACGCCCTCGGCTGGCGTTGCCTTCGCATGTCCTTGTGGTGCAGCCAATGAACCGCCGTTCGCAATCGGCGCGCCAAATTCAGCTGCCGGCCATCGCAGCCACGGATTCCAGTTGCGTGCGGATCCAGCGATGCGCCGGGTCCTTCTGATACCGCTGGTGCCAGACCATGAATATCGGCAGCTCGGCCAGCGTCCGCGTGCGTGAAGCGAGCGGAATCCGCGCTTGCGCGAAGCCGCGCATCACGCTCGATGCGAGCAGGCTCGGCATGCTCGCCAGCATCTGCGTCCCGCGCAGGAACGATGGCACGCCGGAGAAGCTCGGTACCGAAATGGCGATGTCGCGGTGGAGGCCGTTGGCGGCGAGCCGACGGTCGAAGTCGAGCCGTTCGTTGTCGGTATAGACCACGGTGATGTGGCGTGCGGCGAGATAGGCGCTGCGGCCGACCGGCGCGGTGCGTGCCTTGGGATCGTAGTAGCAGACGTAGTGATCCCGCAGCAGCAGCTTCTGCACGATGTCGATGCCGGACGGCGGCAGCGGGGTGATCAGGAGGTCGCACCGGTTCTCGCGCAACATTGCGGGCGAGGGCGATTGCGACGGGATGACGCGCAGGTTCAGGCTGTTCACCTGCGCGGCGACATGTCCGAAGAAGCGCGGCAGCAGCAGGTCGCGCTGAAAGTCATTGGCCGCGATCGTCAGCGAAAGCTGTGCGATCGCCGGTTCGAACGTCACGCCGCCGGCGAAGCTGCGCATATCGTCGATCAGCGCACGCGCTTTCGCAGCCAGCGCCTGGGCATGGGCGGTTGCGACAATGCCGCGGCCGGATTTTGCGAACAGCGGATCGCCGGCGATCCGCCGCAGCTTGTTGAGCCCGTGGCTGACGGCGGATTGCGTCAGGCCGAGACGCGTTGCAGCGGCTGTCACCGAACCTTCCTCCAGTACGGCGAGGAACAATTCGAGGGCGTGGCCGTCGAGGGCCAAATGATCGATTTTATTCATGCAATGTATTATAATCGATCTATTTATCTGTGGAATAGAGGGGCCCATGATCTCCCGATAAGCAAGGCCCGGACCCCCGGTTGCCCAAGGGAGAGACAACGCCGATGAATGCCCAGGCGCCAGCCTTGAGGGATCCCCGCCTCAACCGCCCCGAGCCGTTCACGCCGCGCGACGGCGGCTTCTTCCAGCGCGACCGCTCAATCCATCCTCCGGCATATGCGCCCGGCTACAAATCCTCGGTGCTGCGCTCGCCGCGCCAGGCAATGTTGTCGCTGGACAGCTCGGTCTCGGAGATCACGGGGCCGGTATTCGGCCACAACGATCTCGGTCCGCTCGACAACGATTTGATCCGCAACTACGCCAAGGACGGCGATCCCGTCGGCGAGCGCATCGTCGTCCACGGCCAGGTGCTGGACGAGACCGGCCGCGGCGTACCGAACACGCTGGTCGAGTTCTGGCAGGCCAATGCCGGCGGCCGCTACCGGCACAAGAAGGACACGTATCTGGCGCCGATCGATCCCAATTTCGGCGGCTGCGGCCGGGCGCTGACCGACGATACCGGCTACTATTATTTCCGCACGGTGAAGCCCGGGCCCTATCCCTGGCGCAACTTCGTCAACAGCTGGCGTCCCGCCCACATCCACTTCTCGGTGTTCGGCTCGGGCTTCGCGCAGCGGCTGATCACGCAAATGTATTTCGAGGGCGATCCGCTGATCCCGGTCTGCCCGATCCTGACGACGATCCCGGACGAGGACGCGCTCGACCGCCTGGTCGCGCCGCTCGACCTCAACGCCTCGACACCGTTCGACTCGCTCGCCTACCGCTTCGACATCGTGCTGCGCGGCCAGCGCTCCACCCATTTCGAAAATCGTCCCGAAGGGAACTGAGCCCAGGAAATCGAATTATGCCGCAGCCGCTCAACTATCTCAAGGAAACCGCCTCGCAGACCGCCGGGCCCTATGTCCATATCGGCCTGATTCCGGCCATGGCCGGCTTCGACATCTTCGAGAAGAATTTTTCCAACGTGCTGGTGACGCCGAACACGCAAGGCCAGCGCATCACACTGGAAGGCAAGGTGCTCGACGGCAGCGGTTCGCCGCTGCGCGACGTGCTGCTCGAAATCTGGCAAGCCAATGCGGCCGGCCGCTACAACCATCCGGCCGACCGTTCCACCGGAGCGCTGGACGAGGACTTTCGCGGCTGGGGCCGCGCCGGCTCCGACTTCGAAAGCGGGCTGGTGACGTTCGAGACCGTCAAGCCTGGCGCCATCATCGACGGCGCGGGGCGCAAATGCGCGCCGCACGTCAACATCTGGATCGTCGCGCGCGGCATCAACATCGGCCTCAACACGCGGCTCTATTTCTCCGACGAGGAAGCCGCCAACGCGGCCGATCCCGTGCTCAATCTGGTCGAACCTCCGGTGCGCCGCAGGACGCTGATCGCGACTCGCACTGAGCGCGCCGGCAAGGCCGTGTATTCCTTCACGATCAATTTGCAGGGCCCGGACGAGACAGTTTTCTTCGACGTCTGATTGACGCGCTCCGGAATGGATCGGCCCCATCCGAGGACATGGCCGATTCTGTTGTCGTTAGAAACCCGTCGGTCCCACTGCACCGATCCAGTGCTTGACCTTGGTCGGATCATTTTCGTCCATATAGAAGAAATGGACCATCGTCGGTCTCACGGCCGCGATGTTGGGATCGTCGAAGCGCATCGCAACCTTGCCGTGGAAGATCTTGAGCTGGGGAATGTCCCAGAACTCGACGACGTCGTGGAGCGCCGTGAAGCCGCGGTCGATGAACTGCCGCAGATTGTTGCGGATCGTCTCGCAGCCGTGCCAGTCGGCGACGCCGAGATTGCAGATGGCGTCTTCGGCGAAGCAGTCAAAGCCCTTGCCAAAGGTCTTGTCGTCGATTTCCTTCCACATCGCGAGGAGCCAGTCCGGCGGCGCAGTCTTGGTGAAGGTCTTCGAAGTCATGGTCTCTCCTTGGGGCTGGACAGCAGCAACCTAACCGGGCAGGCTCTGGCGCAAATGCCAAAGACCCCTCGTTTTTCGCCAAGTTCCGTTTCGCACACCGCGCGGGGTGGTACCGCGCGCGTCATTGAAGTGCTGGCCTATCCGGCGGTGCAGTTGCTCGACGTCACGGGCCCGCTCCAGGTGTTCGCAACCGCCAACGAGCAGATCGTGGAGGCCGGTGGAACGCCGCCTTATGCGCTTCGCGTGGTGGCGAAAGATCGCGCGCGTGTGACGTCTTCGTCTGGGCTCGAGATCGCAACGGATCCGCTTCCACGCGGCGGCAGTGGGCTGGATACGCTGGTGGTCGCAGGCGGCCCGGGTGTCGATCTCGCGGCCTCCGATCCGGCGCTGCTGGATTGGCTGCGGCGGCGCGTGAAGAAGGCGCGGCGCGTTGCGTCGGTCTGCACTGGCGCATTCCTGCTCGGTGCATCGGGCGCGCTCGACGGACGGCGCGCGGTAACCCATTGGTCGTACTGCGTTGAGCTGGCGCGCCGCTTCCCGGCCGTGCGCGTCGAGGCCGATCCGATCTTCGTGCGTGATGGCACGATCTGGACGTCGGCCGGGGTGACGGCCGGCATCGACCTGGCGCTGGCGCTGGTGGAAGAGGATCTGGGCCGCACCGTGGCGTTGGCGGTCGCGCGCTATCTCGTCGTCTTCCTCAAGCGGCCGGGAGGGCAAGCGCAGTTCAGCGAGGCGCTGTCGCTGCAATCGGCCGAGGACGAATTCGGCGCGCTGCACCAATGGATCAACAAGCACCTTGCCGGCGACCTGTCTTTGTCCAGATTGGCGCGTGAAGCGGGCATGAGCGAACGCAGTTTCAGTCGCCATTATGCGAAGGCCACCGGACTGACGCCGCTTCGGGCGGTCGAGCGGCTGCGCGTGGAGGCTGCGCGGCGGATGCTGTCGGAGACGCGCCTGCCCATGAAGCGGATATCCCAGCGCTGCGGCTTCGGCTCGGAGGAAACCATGCGCCGCAGCTTTTTGCGTGTGCTGGCCACGGCGCCGCAGGATTATCGCCGCCGCTTCGGTTCGTGACTGAGACCAAAGTCTAGGCGGAACACCGCCGCCGGTTTGGAACCAAATCGCTTCCCGATCTTTCTCTCGAGAGGTCCCTGCGGAGAGTGTGTCATGAGCAGGCTGCATGAGCGCGAAACCGTCCCTGATGTCTATAATTTACTTCTCGCCGCCGTCCTCTTCATATCGCCATGGCTGTTCAAGGTAACCAATAGCCAGGGCAAGATTGACCTCTGGGTCACGAGCGCAATCATCGTCGTGCTCTCCCTGGCGGCCATCATCGCTTACCGGGACTGGGAGGAATGGATCAACGTCTTGATGGGCGTCTGGCTCATCACTTCGCCTTGGCTGCTCGGATTTCCGCACACGCGGGCCATGCATCTGAGCATCGGCTTCGGCGTCGTCATCGTGCTCCTGGCGCTGCTCGATCTTTTCCTGCACTACGAGAAGCGGCATCCCGACGAAGCTCCGGCGGAGCCCGCGGAGAGAGCGCACCAATAAGGCACAAATCGCTTCGAGACGTCAGCCTTCATCGCCATGAGGCTGCGCGCGGAAGGCGCGCGGTGACAGCCCGGTGGCTGCGGCGTAGACCCGGCTGAAATAGGCGGGATCCTCGAAGCCGAGCGCGTAGGCGATCGCCGAGACCGGCAGATTGGTATAGACGAGGTTGCGGCGGGCCTCGCGGATCAGCCGGTTGAGGATCAGATGCGAGGCGGTGTCGCCAGTCGCCGCGCGCGTGACACGGTTGAGATGGGTCGGCGTGATGGCCAGTGCCTTCGCATAGTTCGCAACGGTCCAGCGCTCCAGATGATGCTGTTCGAGCAGGGCTTCGAAGCGGCGGAACAGATTTGATTCAGGGCTGTTGCTGGTGCCGCTCTCGCTTGTAAGCGCACGCGCCACGAGGCCGATCATGGCCGCCGACAGCGCGCGCAGCACATGCGCGCGACCGAAATCGCGCGCGGCGTGCTCGGCAAAGATCTGCTTCATCGTCGCGCGTATCTGCGGCGTGCCGCGAAGAACGGCCGATCGTGACAGCGCGCCGCGCAGGCCCTCGGCGGGGAGCAGCACCTCGTCCAGGATTTCCGCGGCGATGGTTAGCACCCAGCCCTGGGTCCCGGGCTCGAAGCGAAAGCCATGGACATCGCCGACCGGCACGTTGACGATCTGCATCGGTTTCAAGGGCACCACGCGCCCGTCCAGCGTCGCTTCGCCGCCGCCGCGCTCGATCAGGAGCACCTGGTGCAGCCGGGCATGCCGGTGCACGGCCAGCGTCCAGTCGTGCAGCACCGAGCGGGACGCAATCGTCTCGCAGTGAACGACGTCCGGCAGGTCGCCGGACTCGCCGAACAAATTGTAGACCCGGATGGCGGGGGCTGCGGTTCTCATGTTCGAATAGTACAAGACAATGGCGAAACCCTCCATCGGTCTGCGGCGTAGAATCTGCAAAAAAGTGCAGACGGGAGGACGGAAAAATGAAGGTTCAGGTCTGCATCATCGGCGGTGGACCGTCGGGGCTGCTGCTGTCGCAGCTCCTGCATCTGAAGGGCATCGACGCGGTCGTGCTGGAGAAATACAGCCGCGAGCACGTGCTGGCTCGCATTCGCGCCGGCGTGCTCGAGCATGGCTTTGCGAGATTGATGCGCGAAGCGCAATGCGGCGAGCGGATGGACCGCGAGGGCGAGATCCACAAAGGATTCGAGATTGCTCATGATGGGGTGCTCTCGCATATCGATCTGCACAAGCATTCCGGCGGCAATTCGGTGCTGGTCTACGGCCAGACCGAACTGACACGCGACCTCTATGAGGCGCGCGACCGCCTCGGCGGCAATATGGTGCACAATGCCGAGGACGTGACGCCGCATGATCTGACGTCGGATCGGCCATACGTGACCTATCGCTCGAACGGCGAGACTATCCGGGTCGATTGCGACTACATCGTCGGTGCCGACGGCTTTCACGGTGTCAGCCGCAAGTCGATCCCGAAGGACGTGCTGCGCGAATATGAGAAGGTCTATCCGTTCGGCTGGTTAGGGGTGCTGTCGCGCACCAAACCGGTATCGCCGGAGCTGATCTATGTGAAGCATGCGCGCGGCTTTGCGCTATGCTCGATGCGCTCGCAGGTGTTGAGCCGCTACTACGTTCAGGTGCCGCTGACCGACAAGGTCGAGGACTGGTCGGACGAGGCGTTCTGGGCCGAATTGAAGCGGCGCTTGCCAGAAGAAGTAGCGGACCGCCTGATTACCGGCCCTTCGATCGAGAAGAGCATCGCACCTTTGCGCAGTTTCGTCGCCGAGCCGATGAGCTATGGCCGCCTGTTCCTTGCAGGCGATGCGGCCCACATCGTGCCGCCGACTGGCGCGCGCGGGCTGAACAGCGCGGGCTCCGACATCTATTATCTCTACCACGCCATACTGACGCATTATCAGCACGGCGACGATTCCGGCCTCGATGGCTATTCCGCCAGGGCGCTCGCGCGAATCTGGAAGGCGCAGCGCTTCTCGTGGTGGATGACCATGATGCTGCACCGTTTCCCCGACCGTTCCGAATATGAGGATAGGCTTCAGCAGACGGAGATGGAGTACCTGTTCTCGTCCGAGACGGCCCAGCGGTTGCTCGCGGAGAATTATGTAGGGCTGCCGTTCTAGACTCTCCTCCAAGGAAGAGTGAGTTCGACCGCTACTTCCCTTCCAGCGTATTCACCGGTGTCCAGTCGGCCGGCGGCGGATTGTCCGCCAATGCGCGGGCGCGTCTGCCAAAGTATCTGGACGGCGGATCGTCGCCGGCGGCACCTTCGAACAGGTCGGCGGCTTGCGCGAAATCGCGTGCCCGCCAGCATGCCAGTCCTCGGGCGTAGGTCGCCGCGCGGATGCCTTGCTCCTGCGTCTCCTGGTTCTTGTCGGCGAGCGGCTCGTACACCCTGATCGGCTCGTCGCGTCCCTGCACCCTGACCATGTCCAGCTCGCGCCAGGTGTAGGCGCCACGGCTCTCGGCGACTGTCATTTCCGTGGCCATGACGGTTGTGCCAAAATATTTGTTGGCGCCTTCGAGCCGCGAGGCGAGGTTTACGGTGTCGCTCATCACGGTGTAGTTGAAGCGCCGGTGCGAGCCGATATTGCCGACCACGGCCTCGCCGCTGTTCAGCCCGATGCGATGGGCGAGGCCGCGGCCCTGGAACGCAGGATGGCGGTGGTTCAGCTCCTCCAGCCGATCGCGGCATTGCAGCGCGGCGGCGACCGCATTGCGTGCATGATCAGGATCGTCCGCCGGCGCACCGAACATCGCGACGATGGAATCGCCGATAAATTTGTCGACATAGCCGCCATGGCCTTCAATGATGTCGGTCATGGCGGACAGATAGTCGTTCATCAAAGCGACCAGCTCGCTTGGCCTCATCTTCTCGGCGATCGAGGAGAAGCCGGCCAGGTCCGAGAAGAACATGGTGATGTTGCGTATCTCGCCGCCGAGCACGGGCATCTTACCGGAGGCGACCATGCCTTCGATCACTTCGGGCGCGAGATAGAGCGCAAAGCTCTTGCGCAGGAAGCGCTCCTCACGGTCGGCCACGACGAAGCGATAGCCGATCATCAGCGCGAGTGCTGCGAGACCCGCGAGCACGGGCCCGGTCAGGGGCAGTGCGAGTGCGTGGACGAACACCGCGATGGCGACGGTCGCATAGACGGCCGTCAGGGCGAGATAGGCGAGCATCGCGCCGGTCGGCGCCAGCAGGCAGGCCGCGCATCCGACCGCAGCGGCGAACAGGATCGCGAGCAGGGTCCGCGCCGGAAAGCCGAGTTCGGTGACGCCATCCCGTTCCATCAGATTTCGAACGGTCGTTGCATGCACGAAGACGCCGGCGATTTCGCTGCGCGCCGACCGCACGGCTTGTGGCGGGGCAGGCAGCGCGCACCGCACGGCCGGCGTCCCGTCATAGCTGCCCGATATCCGCATCGACGTCAGCTTGCGGTCGTCTTTATCGAGGATGGTGCCGAGCAGCACGACTTTGCCTTCGAACGCGCGGCGGAAAAAATCGCGATCGCCCTTCTCGGAGCAGGCGTGCAGGTCGGCGAAGGAATACGTCGGGATGTCGCGGCCAAGCCCGCGAAAATTCAGCGTCATCGTGTTGAGCACTGCGCCTGGGATGAGATAGCCGGACAGCACCGTCGCACCGGAGGGCGCGGTCTCAAGCTGTGCGCCGAGTGCGCGCGCGGCGAGTTCGACTGCCATCGCGGGAACCGGTTTGGCATCGATAGCAAAGCTCAACGGCATCCGCCGGATCACCTCGTCGGAATCGGTATAGACGTTGAGGGCGCGAACGTTGTTTTTCACCGCCAGCCGCTGCGCGGGGTAGGGCACGTCCGGATGGTCGTTGCTCAGGCTCTCGCCGAGCACCAGCTTGCCGCTGTCGGAGATCTGCCGCAGCGCGATCAGATAATCGCGATCAAAGCCTTTTATTCTTGCGCCGAACGACGCGTCGCCAAAGGGAATTTGCGACTGCTCGATCGAGCTCGGAAAGATCACGTCGAAGCCGATCACCTTGGCGCCGCCCTCGGTGATGCTGCCGAGCACGCGAGCGATCTCGCGCGTCCAGGTCTGCGTCGGCGATCCCTTGAAGGGCGGGGTGTCGTAGGTCTCGCCATCGATCGCCACCACGACGACCGGCGACGTCGCGGGATTGCGGCGGTCGCCGATCAGCTTCCAGCGCAAAGCCGTGAGAATATCGAGCGAGAGGCCTTGCAGTCTCTGGAGCGGCGGAGATGTGAAAGCCGCGCCCGCAACGAGCGCGATGAGGATCGCCGCAACGAGGTCCCGCCTGCCGATCCGCCGCATCGCTGCCGTCGCGGACCGTCTATTCGAGCCGCAGCAGACGGCCGACAATCGGCGTCGGCGACGAAGTGGCGCTGGCGTCGACCTGGAAGGCGTAGCGCTTGGTGCCGAGCTTCGCGAGATAGGTGCCGCCCGGGGTCAGCGACTTTCCGGCTCTCGCAAAGTCATAGAACTTTCCGGCAATCATGGTGTCGCCCTTGAGCGGCACGCTGATCGTGGGCTCCTTATGGTCGGTACGTTCGATCACCAGCGTGCTGCCGCTCTTGGCCTGGACCAGCGGCGTTGTGCCGTAGATCGTCGGCAGCTTTGCCGGTGCGCCGCTCTTGACGTCGTTGCGCATGGTGCGGAAGGTGGTCGCCGCGCTCTGGTTCGCCTCGCGCTCGGAGAGCTGCGCCGCGTTGGCGTCGCAGGGCACCTTGACGCGCTGGACGTTGCCGAGCTGTACCGTGCTCTGCTCCGCGCCGACCAGCACGACGCCTTCGGTGATGGTCTCGCGCAGGCAGGATTTGAGATAGCTGAGTGTGATGCCGGCCTTGGGGCCGAGCTTGATGATCTTGCCGGGCGCCACATAGTCCATGAATTCGACACCGTCGACCTTGCCCTGCACGTCCTCGACGATTGCGGCTGGCATCTCCGCAACAGCGGGGGCCGCGAGGCAAAACGCGCCGACAATGGCGCCGATCAGGCTTCTCATGGGTTTTCTCATCCAGTTCGAACGATGCGCGACTGATCCATGTCCCAGTCCCAAGCTTAGCAGCGGATACTCCAGGCAAGTGTGATCAGAATCACTCTTGTTGTGGGTGCACCCTGGCGGGAACAGGTTCAAACCCGTGATGGCAGAAAACGGCGTTACCGCAAACCTTTATCCGGATGCGCGGTGTTGGACGGCCGCGGCGGCTTCGGGCGCGCGATCCTGGTCCGGATGGCTCCCGGTCATTCCCAATATAGAGGCTGCGAGGGCAGCCTTGGATTTCTGCAGGGGCATTGCGCGCTGCCCGGCGATTTCCACCACCTCGTCCCAGCGCGACAGAAAGGCCTCGACGCAGGCGGGGTCGAACTGCCGTCCCTGGTTTTCGATGAGATAGGCGCGCGCCAGGTCCAGCGGCATCGGCTCTTTATATGGCCGTCGCGTCGTCAGGGCGTCGAAGACGTCGGCGACCGCGACCACGCGCGCGGCGATCGGGATCTCGTCCGCCCTGAGGCCGTTCGGATAGCCGGCGCCGTCCCAGCGCTCGTGATGGCCCGCCGCAATTTGCGCACCGAGCTGGATCAGCTCGCAACTGGAGTCGGTCAGGATCTTCTCGCCGATCGTTGCATGGGTGCGGATCACTGCCATCTCGTCGTCGGTCAGCCGGCCGGGCTTGAGCAGGATATTGTCGGGAATGGCGACCTTGCCGACGTCGTGCAGCGGCGCGGCGAGATAGATGTCCCGGCAGAATCGGGCGGAGAGGCCGAGCTGCTCGGCGATGATGCGGCTGTAGCGGGCGACCCGCAGCGTGTGCTCGCCGGTATCGTTGTCGCGGTATTCGACCGCGAGCGCGAGCCGCAGGATGATCTCCTCCTCGCGCTCGCCGAGCTTGCGCGTTGCGGCGGCGACTTCGCTGGCCAGATGCGCGGCGCGGTCGTTGAGCTTGCGCACGGCTGCACCAAGCTGAATTAAATTCCGCAGCCGTACCGACATCTCGACGCTTTGCGGCGCTTTCGGCAGGAAATCGGTTGCACCCGCCTGCAGCGCTTCCATCTTGATGTCGTCGGTTTGCCGCGACGTGATCATCGCGATCGGGATATCGGCGCAGCCGGGCAGGGCGCGGAAAGTGCGGATGAAGCTGATGCCGTCCATGTGCGGCATCTCGTAGTCGACCAGCACGAGGTCGAAGACGCGCGCGCGTGCGCAAGCCAGCGCCTCGACGGGATCGAGGAAGGTGGTGGCCTCGACGAGGCCTTCCGCTTCGATATGACGTTTCAGGAAGTTGAGGACAGAGCGGCTGTCGTCAACCAGAAGCGCTTGGGTCAGCATCGGCGGCCGGACTCGTTCGGATGGCGAGGCACGACCTCAACGAATAGCCCGCGCGATTTAACGCGGAGCAAACGTCCCTGCAGCGGCAAACTGCCTCAAGGTTGCGCCCAACGCATGAGATTTGGGCGGGCTATGCGTGGATGCATGCATACGCGAAGTTTTTCGGTTTGTGACCCGTAGTTGTACGGGGAGTCCCATTAGGAGTTTGCATACTCTCCCACGCGAATAGTCGTCGCGCGGGATTCGCGCACTACGTGCAGCGAATCACGGGAAATTTGGGGGACGAATGTCGTCTGATGTAACTGAGCCGAAGTGGTCCCTACGGCTGCCCGCTGATTGCAGCATCGCTGCGATCCGCAGCGTCTATGATCTGATCCGCGAGGCCTTCGGCCGGCAGGATCGGCTCGAGATCGACTGCTCCAGCGTCGACAAGGCCGACGTGACCTCGATCCAGCTGCTGCTGTCGGCTGCCAAGACCGGTGATGCCCAAGGCCGCCCGGTGGTCCTGACCTCTTTTTCGCAATCTCTGCGCAACACCTTTCGCCGCGCCGGCTTCGCCAGCGACGCGATGATCGATCAGCACTTTCCGCAAAAGAAAGATGGCATCTAATGGCCACGATTCTCACGGTCGACGATTCCCCCAGCATCCGGCAGATGATCAAGGTCGTGCTCGAGCCGGCCGGTCACAGCGTGATCGAGGCCGGTGACGGCGCGCAAGGCCTCGCCAAGGCGCAGGCCGGCAAGCTCGACCTCGTCATCACCGACCTCAATATGCCCGTCATGAACGGGCTGGAGCTGATCAGGGCGCTGCGCAAGCTGCCGAGCGCGGTCGGCATGCCGATCGTATTCCTGACCACCGAATCCAATGACACGGTGAAGCAGGAGGCGAAGAGCGCCGGCGCCACGGGGTGGATCACCAAGCCGTTCAAGCCCGAGCAGTTGCTTGCCGTCGTCGCAAAACTGGTGCGCGCATGAACGTGATGGACCCGACCGAGGTCTTTCGCCAGGAGGCCAGCGAGCTGTTCGAGGTCCTGGAAGGGGCCCTGCTCGACCTCGGCCAGCGTCCCGACGACCGCGATCTGGTTGATTCCGCCTTCCGCGCCCTGCATACGATCAAGGGCTCGGGCGCGATGTTCGGCTTCGACAAGGTCGCCTCCTTCACCCACGAATTCGAGACCGCCTTCGACCGCGTTCGCAAGGGCGAGATCAAGCCGACCCAGGAACTGATCTCGGTCGCGCTTGCCGCCAAGGATTATATCCGGGCGCTGATCGAGGATCCCCAGTCGACCGACGATATTATCGGCGAAGCCATCCTCGACGACCTCAAGCGCTTCGTGTCGTCGGATCAGCCTGCCGCTCCGGTCGCCGAGACCATTGAAGCGCCGCCGCTCGCGCCCGTCGAGAGCAAGCAGGCCGGCTGGCATCTTTACCTGGAATTCGAATCCCACATCCTGCGCAACGGCTCGAACCCGCTCGATCTGCTCGAAGATCTCTGCAAGCTCGGTCCCTGCTTCGTCGTGCCTGTGACCGACGGTATCCCGTTCCTCGACGAGATGGACCCGGAAGACTGCTATCTGAAATGGGACGTCAAGCTGCACGCGGCCTGCGACAAGGACGCGATCGACGATGTCTTCATGTTCGTCTCGGACGAGATGAAGCTGACGCTCTCGCCGCTGGCGCATGTCGAAGCACCCGCGCCGGCGCCGCTGTTCCAGCTCCTCGACGAGGAGCCGGCTCCCGCCGCCGAAATGCCCGCGGTGGTCGCTGAGGCCGTTGCCGCGTCCGTCGCTGAGCAGTCCGTCGCAAAGGCGGAGCCGAAAGCCGAAGCGAAGCCGGAAGCCAAGCGCGACGATCGCGGCATCGCCACGGTCCGCGTCCAGGCCGAGCGCCTCGACGAACTGATGGACCGGGTCGGTGAGCTCGTCATTGCGCAGGCGCGGCTGACCCAGCTTGCCGCCACCGGCTCCGACCTCTCGATCAAGCTGATCGCAGAAGAAATCGAGCGCCTCGCTTCCAGTCTGCGTGACACCACGATGGGCGCCCGCATGGTGCCGATCGGATCGTTGTTCGGCCGCTTCCGCCGCCTCATTCATGATCTGTCGCGTGACCTGTCGAAGCCGGTCGAGTTCGTCACCACGGGCGAGGACACCGAGCTCGACAAGACCATGATCGAGTGCCTGGCCGATCCGCTGGTGCACCTGATCCGCAACGCCATCGACCACGGCATCGAGGACACTGCGACCCGTTCCGCCAACGGCAAGACCGAGCAGGGCCGGATCGAACTCGCGGCCGTGCATTCCGGCGCGCAGGTGCTCGTCACCGTGAAAGACAATGGTGGCGGCCTCAACACTGCCCGCATCCGCGCTAAAGCCGAAGAGCAGGGCCTGATCGCCGCCGGCGCCGTGCTCTCCGATCACGAGATCCACCAGTTCCTGTTCCATCCGGGCTTCTCGACCGCGCAGACCATCTCGGCACTGTCGGGCCGTGGCGTCGGCATGGACGTCGTCAAGCGCACCATCGAGAACATGCGTGGTTCGATCGATCTGTCGACGCGGCCGGGCCAGGGCACGACCGTGACGCTGCGCCTGCCGCTGACGCTTGCGATCATCGAAGGCCTCCTCATTCGTGTTGGCGAGGGCCGCTACATCATCCCGCTGTCGGCGGTGGAGGAATGCATCGAGCTGACCGCCGAGGACGAGCGCTCGCGCGGCCGCAATTTCCTCAACGTGCGCGGCAATCTCGTGCCGTTCCTTCGCCTGCGCGACATCATGACCGCATCGGGCGCGCCCGACCGCCACCAGAAAACGATCATCATCTCGACCGGCGAGACCCACGTCGGTCTCGTCGCCGACCAGATCATTGGCAACCATCAGACCGTGATCAAGTCGCTCTCCAAGCTGCATTCGGACGTGACGATCTTCTCCGGCGCGACCATCCTGGGTGACGGCACGGCGGCGCTGATCCTCGACGTCGCCCAACTCGTCACGATGGCGCAGTCGAAGGTCGAGAAACAGCACATCAGCGAGGCGGCGTGATGGACGAAGGTTTGGCGGGCGACCATCGTGCCGGCGCGATGCAGGTCGTCATGATCGGCCTCGGCGAGGAGAAATTTGCGCTCGATGCCGGCCTCGTGCGCGAGATCATCGATCCCGTGCCGGTCACCAAAGTCGCGGGCGCGCGCTCGTTCGTTCCGAGCGTGATCAACGTTCGCGGCAACGTGATCCCGCTTGCCGACCTGCGCATCCGTTTCGGCATGCCGCAGCCGGAAGAGTCCGCCGATACGCGCATCGTCGTGATCGAGATCGAGCTCGACAACGAGCCGGTGCTGGTCGGCGTCACTGCCGACAAGGTCTATGAGGTCACGGAAATCTCGCAGACCGACGTGCAGCAGACGCCGCGCGTCGGCATGCATTGGAAGCCGGAGTTCATTCGCTTCATCGCGAAATGGCGTGAGGAATTCGTCATCGTTCCCAATATGGAACGCGTTCTGAATTGAAACGGGGTCTCGGGCGAGACCGGGATAGGGGCTGGATATGAGATTTACGGTCAAGGCAAAGCTTGCCAGTGCATTCGGCCTGGTCATCGTCCTGTCAATGGTTGCCGGCGGCGTCGCCTACATGAAGCTCGGCGATATGATGGCGACCGCCGACAACATGGTCCTGCGCGCTAAGCGCATGGAGAAGGCGACCGAAGTCGAAAAGGACATTCTCCTCCAGCTTCGTGCGGAAAAGAACGCCATCATCGGCAACGAGAGCGAGGTCGAGCAGGCTGCGGCCAACGCTGCCAAGCGGCGCGAGTCCGCCCTCAAGACCAAGGACGAAGTTTACGCGTTGGCGAGCGAGGCCGGCAGGAAGCTGCTCGACGGTTTTGCCGTGGCCTACACCAAGATGAATGCCTACCAGGAAGAGACGATCCGTCTTGCGAAGACCGACAAGGCCAAGGCGACCGAGCGTTCGACCAACGAGGGTCGCAAGGTCGTGAACGAAGCGCTCGAGTCCATGGGCACTTATGTCGAGAACACCAAGAAGCAGATGGCCGAGCAGGCCGTCGAGTCGAAAGAAGAGGGACACCAGGCGCAGTTCCTGCTGATGACGCTGCTCGGGGTCTCGCTCGTGGTCGCGGTCGTCGCGGCCCTGTGGATTTCGATTTCGATCAGCCGTTCGCTCAGCCGCGCAGTCAATCTCGCTGGCGCGGTGGCCGCTGGCGATCTCAGCCAGACGATCAATATCTCCAGCAATGACGAGATCGGCGATCTCGTCAAATCGCTGAACTTGATGGTCCAGAAGCTCCAGCAGATCGTTCAGGAGGCATTGACCGCGGCGCAGAACGTCTCCGCCGGCAGTCAGGAGCTCTCGGCGAGCGCCGAGCAGCTCTCACAGGGCGCGACCGAGCAGGCCTCCTCGGCGGAAGAAGCATCTTCCTCGATGGAGGAGATGGCCTCGAACGTGAAGCAGAACGCCGATAACGCCAACCAGACCGAGAAGATCGCTGCGCAGTCTGCCAAGGACGCCGAAGCCAGCGGCGTTGCCGTCGGCCGCGCCGTCCAGGCGATGCAGACCATCGCGGAGAAGATCACCATCGTGCAGGAGATCGCGCGTCAGACCGATCTTCTCGCCCTGAACGCGGCGGTCGAAGCCGCGCGCGCCGGCGAGCACGGCAGGGGCTTTGCAGTGGTGGCCTCCGAAGTGCGCAAGCTTGCAGAGCGCAGCCAGGCTGCTGCGGCCGACATTGGCACACTATCGAGCGAGACCGTGAAGGTCGCGCAGGAAGCCGGCGACATGCTGTCGAAGCTCGTGCCCGACATTAAGAAGACCGCCGAACTGGTCCAGGAAATCACCGCGGCTTGCCGTGAGCAGGACGTCGGCTCGGCCCAGATCAACCAGGCAATCCAGCAGCTCGACAAGGTCGGCCAGCAGAATGCCAGTGCCTCCGAGCAAGTGTCCTCGACCTCGGAAGAGCTGGCCTCGCAAGCCGATCAGCTCCAGTCGACCATCTCGTTCTTCCGGATCGAGAATGCCGGTCGCGGCGAGCGGGCCGCACCGGTACAGATCGATCATGCCGTCGGTCAGCTCCGCGCCAAGGCCGCGCATATGGCGGCGGCCGACCGCGGTGCGAAGAAGCCCGCACCGGCACGCAAACCGGCGCGTGCGGTGAAGGCGGCCGGCGGCGGCGGCTTCGCCTTCGACATGAACGACGGCGAAGACGATCGCGACGCCGAATTCCAGCGCTGAACGCTGATTGAAATCATCTGACTCCTGGACTGCATCATGGCCGCAACCTCGCAATATCTGACGCTCGGGCTCGCCGGCGAGACGTTCGGCATTTCGATCCGCAATGTGCGGGAAATTCTCGACATGCGGCCGATCTCGCGCCTGCCGCATGCGCCGAACTTCTTGCTCGGCATGATCGACGTGCGCGGCGCGGGCTACCCGATCGTGGATCTCCGGACCAAGCTTGGCCTGCCGGCCGCGGCGGCGACCGAAGCGACGCGTATCATCATCCTCGACGTGCCGATGAAGGGCCGGTTGGCCGGCGTCGGCTTCGTCGCCGATTGCGTGTTCGAGGTCACCGACATCGACGAGAGTGCGATCGAGCCCATCCCCGAGGTCGGAGGCAAATGGCAGTCCGACTATGCCGCCGGCATCGGCCGCAAGGGCGAGAAATTCGTCGTTATCTTCGATCTCGCCAAGCTGATGGCGAATGACGAGCTACCGGGCGAAGCGCCTCGCGCCGCCTGATCTTAGTTTTTGTGCAGCAAGCGTAAGCAACATCAATCCAGAACTTTGAGAATACATCATGCGATTTACCGTCAAAGCCAAGCTTGCCAGCGCCTTCGGCGTCGTCATCCTGCTGTCCATGATCGCCGGTGCGGTCGGTTACCTGAAGCTCACCGATATGGTCGGAACGGCCGAACATCTGGTCGCGCGCGCGGGCCGTATGGAGAAGGCCGCTGAGCTCGAGAAGAGTATTCTGGCGCAGGTTCGGGCCGAAAAGAACGCGATCCTGGCGTCCGACGCCGAGTATGACCAATTTGCCGCTGACCTGGCGAAGGTCCGCGAGGCTCTCCTGAAATCCAAGGACGAGATTTATGCGGCCGCGAGCGACAGCGGCAAGAAGATGATGGATGGCTTTGCCACGGCCTATGCCAAGATGAATGCCTATGAGGACGAAACCGTCAGGCTGGCAAGGACGGACAAGGCCAAGGCGACGGACCGCTCGGTCCACGAGGGCCGCAAGGTGGTCGCCGATGCGATGGAGGCCGCCAATGCCTACGTCGTCTACGTCAAGAAGGCGATGGCGGACGAAGCCGAGCAGGCACGGCAGGATGGCAGTCGTGCGGAACTGATGCTGATCAGCCTGGTACTCGCGTCGCTGGTGATCGCGGCCGTTGCCGCCACGTGGATCGCGATCAACATCAGCCGCTCTCTTGCGAGCGCCGTCGGCCTTGCCGATGCGGTCGCGATTGGCGATCTCAGCCACAAGATCCATGCCTCCAGCAATGACGAGATCGGAGATCTCATCAAGTCGCTGAACGCGATGACGGTGAACCTGAATACCACCGCGGCGGTCGCCAACCAGATCGCGCAGGGCGACCTCACGGCGGAAGCCAAGCCGCTGTCGGACAAGGACACGCTCGGGCTCGCGCTCGAGCGCATGGTGGAGAAGCTCCGGCAGATCGTGTCGGAAGCCCTGACTGCTGCACAGAACGTCTCCGCCGGCAGCCAGGAGCTCTCGGCGAGCGCCGAGCAGCTCTCACAGGGCGCGACCGAGCAGGCCTCCTCGGCGGAAGAAGCATCTTCCTCGATGGAGGAGATGGCCTCGAACGTGAAGCAGAACGCCGACAACGCCAACCAGACCGAGAAGATCGCTGCGCAGTCTGCCAAGGACGCCGAGGCCAGCGGTGCGGCGGTCGGGCGTGCCGTCAATGCGATGCAGACCATCGCGGAGAAGATCACGATCGTGCAGGAGATCGCGCGCCAGACCGATCTTCTCGCCCTGAACGCGGCGGTCGAAGCCGCGCGCGCCGGCGAGCATGGCAAGGGCTTTGCGGTGGTTGCGTCCGAAGTACGTAAGCTCGCCGAGCGCAGCCAGGCGGCGGCCGCCGAGATCGGCACACTCTCGGTGGAGACCGTCAAGGTGGCGCAGGAGGCGGGCTCGATGCTGGCCAAGCTCGTTCCGGACATCAAGAAGACGGCAGAACTCGTCGAAGAGATCACTGCGGCCTGTCGCGAGCAGGACGTCGGCTCGGCTCAGATCAACCAGGCGATCCAGCAGCTCGACAAGGTCGGTCAGCAGAACGCCAGTGCCTCCGAAGAGGTGTCTTCGACCTCGGAGGAGCTCGCTTCGCAGGCCGAGCAGCTCCAGTCTACGATCGCCTATTTCCGCATCGAGCATGGCGCAAAGAGCCATGCGCCGACGCCGATCGACCGGGCCGTCAATCAGCTCCGCACCAAGGCAGCGACCATGGTGGCCGTCGAGCGTCCCGCCAAGAAGCCGCAGGCCAAGCCGGCGCGCGCCATCAGGGCCGCGGGTGGTGGCGGCTTCGCTTTCGACATGAACGACGGTGAGGACGATCGGGACGCCGACTTTCAGCGCTGAGACTTTCCAGGGATAGGTCCACCCGCCCATGAGGCGGACCTATCCTAGTTCTCTTGTCGTATAAACGCGTAGGATCCGAGAGATGGCCCGTTTGGCCCGACATTCATTGCATGCGGGCCTTCAGGGCCGGGGCTGGCGGCCATGATGCCCGCCTTGCAGGATACGGCCGTGCATCTGTCGGACCGTCATTTCCGGACCATTGCCGAATTGATCGAGGGCCAAGTCGGCATCAAGCTGCCGCAGGGCAAGCGGCTGATGCTGGAGGGGCGCTTGCACAAGCGCGTGCGTGCGCTGAAGTTTTCCGACTTGAACGAATATGTCGACAACCTGTTCGGGGCCGAACATTTCGACACCGAGCTCACCCATCTGATCGATGTGGTGACGACCAACAAGACCGACTTCTTTCGGGAGCCGCAGCATTTCACCTTCATGCGGGACGTCGCCGTTCCGGCCTTGCTCAAGTCGCATGGGCGCAGGAACGCGAACCTGAAGGTCTGGAGCTCGGCGAGCTCGACCGGCATGGAAGCCTACACCACCGCGATGGTGCTGGACGACATGACGCGGAGCGGATCACGGTTTCAGTACCGCATCCTTGGAACCGACATCTCGACTGCGGTGCTACGCCTCGCCAAGAGTGCGATCTACACACGTGACGTGCTCGCGCCTGTGCCGGAACATTTCGTCAAGCGATACTTCCTGTCGTCGCGGGACAGGTCGCGCGGTGAGGTACGGGTGGCGCCGGAATTGCGGCGCATGACGCATTTCATGCGGATGAATCTGATGGATTCGTCTTATCCCGTCGACCGCGACGTCGATATGATTTTCTGCCGTAATGTGTTGATTTACTTCGACAAGCCGACCCAGCGTAAAGTCGTCGAGCAACTTTGCAGGCATTTGCGGCCGGGCGGCTATCTGCTGGTCGGACATTCCGAGTCGATGATTCACAGTGCCGTGCCGGGTCTGAAGCAGGTTCAGCCCACCATTTTCCAGGTCTGATTGGAGCGCCGCCGAGATGCCGAAGGAGAAAGTTCGCGTACTGATCGTGGACGATTCGGCGTCGGTTCGCCAAATCCTGCAGACGATCCTCAACGACGATCCCGACATCGAGGTGATGGGAACGGCCTCCGATCCGTTTGCGGCCGCGCGCCGCCTCCAGAATGAAATCCCCGATGTCATGATCCTCGACCTGGAAATGCCGCGCATGGACGGCATGACGTTCCTGCGCAAGATCATGGCGCAGCGCCCCATCCCGGTGATTATCTGTTCCTCGCTGACCGAGGAAGGCTCGAACGTGATGTTCGAGGCGTTCGAGGCCGGCGCCGTCGATATCGTCCCCAAGCCGAAGATCGACACGCGGCAGGCGCTGCTCGAATGCTCCACACGGTTGCGTGAATCCGTGAAGTCGGCGGCACGTGCCCGGGTGCGTCCGCGCACGGAGCGGCGGGTCATCGAGAAGAAATTGACCGCTGACGCCATTATCCCGCCGCCGGTGCAGGGCAAGGTGCGGCCGACGACGGAGCGCATCGTGTGCATCGGTGCATCGACGGGAGGAACGGAAGCGCTCAACGACGTGCTCGAGATGCTGCCGGCGCACTGTCCTCCCATCCTGATCGTCCAGCACATGCCGGCAGGCTTCACCGCCGCCTTCGCCAAGCGTCTCGACAGCATCTGCCAGATCGGGGTGAAGGAGGCCGAGGATGGCGAGCCGGTGCTGCCCGGCTGCGCCTATATCGCGCCAGGCGCGCGGCACATGCTGCTCCAGCGCATCGGCTTGCGCTATCAGGTCGCGATCAAGGACGGCCCGCCGGTGTCGCGGCATCGGCCGTCCGTCGACGTGCTGTTTCGCTCGGCCGCCCAGCATGCCGGCGCCAACGCGCTCGGTGTCATCATGACCGGCATGGGCGATGACGGCGCGCGCGGCATGCTGGAGATGCGCAAACTCGGCGCCTCGACCCGCGCGCAGGACGAAGAGAGCTGCGTGGTGTTCGGCATGCCCAAGGAAGCCATCGCCCATGGTGGGGTCGAGAAGGTGGTCTCGTTGAACCACATCCCGCGCGAGATCATGCTCTGGTATCAGGCTGGACACGCAGCGGCGGTGGGCTGATTGCAATGTCGATTCTTCCGGCCAGCAATTTGACGGACGCGATCGCTGCGGTCGAGGACGTCTCGTCGCGCATCGAGGACGTGTTCGCGCGCGTTGGTCATGAGCTCGGTCGCGGCCACACCATCTTCAAGGAACTGAATCAGGGCCTCGCGACGCTATCCGGCGAACTCTCCGGTACGGAGATCGAGGGCGCCGCGACCGCGCTGCAGGAGATCGCCGCGCGGCTGAGCGATCTGGCGCGAGCGCTGCCGGCCGAGAGCGCCCTGCTGGCGACGATCGGCAACAGCACGACAGCGGCGTCCTCGCTGCTGAAGCCGCTGTTCAAGCACATCGGGATGATCACCATCATCGCGCGTAGCGCGCGGATCGAGGCAGCCTCGCTCGACGGCGATCGCGAGGGTTTTCTCGCCTTCACGCAGGAGGCTTACGACCTCGGCAAAGCCGTGCAGGGCTCGATCGAGGGGTGCGCGCGGGACCAGCAGCGCCTATCGGACGCGGTCGCCACCGCATCCGGCCGGCAGAAGGAGTTCGAGAGCCGCTATGGCGATCAGCTGCTCGCCGAGAGCGCCGAACTGGGAGGGGCCTATTCCGGCCTGCGCGACCAGCGCAGCAAGAGCAGCCATCTCGCCGATCTCGCCAGCGGCAGTACGCGGAAGATCGCCGAGGCGGTTGGCGTCGCGATCATTTCCTTGCAGGCCGGCGACAGCACGCGACAACGCCTCGAACATGTCTGTTGCGGCTTGCGCCTTTCATCCGGCCCGACGCCGAGTCTCGTCCCGGAGCAGGTCGTAAGCGAAGACGGCGCACATGCGATCCGCCAGTTGCAGGCGGCCCAGCTCAGGGACGCGCAGCGCGAGTTCGGCGGTGACATCGGCCAGATCATCCGGGCGCTGTCGGCGATCCTCAGTGATGCGGGTGGCATCGTCGGTCACGGCCGCGCGCTGTTCGGCGCCGAGAACGGCTCGTCGTCGTTCCTGACTCGCATCAAGCAGACACTGGCACAGGCCTCGACCCTGATCGCCACCTGCGAGAGCGCCGGTCGCTCGGTCGACGAGGCGCTGGCGGTCGTCGAGGATACGCTGGTGAAATTCCGTCAGGCCATCGCGGGCTTGGCCGAAGCGACGGTCGATATCACGCTGATCGGCATGAACGCGGGCCTCAAGGCGAGCCATCTCGGCAGTCGCGGCAGCGCCTTCGTCGTCATTGCCAACGAGCTCAAGGCGACCGCCGACCAGGTCTCGGCGGGCGCCGGGCGCCTCAGGCCGGTGCTCGACGGCATCGAGCGATCCGCCAACGAATTGAAGGAGCTCCGCGTCCAGGGCGATCCCAGGCAACTCGCCAAGCTCGAGCCGCAGATCCTCCAGGCGTTACGCGAGGTCGAAGCCGGCAATGAACGACTGGGCAAGCTGATGAGCCGGCTCGTCGATGAAGGCGCCGAGTTCGAAGGCCTGATGAATTCGGCGCAAGGCCTGATGAACTCGCTTGGCGAATCTTCTGCGGCACTGCCCACCGTCGCTGCGCGCCTGGAGACGGCCAACGCCGGCACGCATCGGCCACAGCCACAGGACGAGGTGCTGCTCGACGATATTTTCGCGCGCTATACGATGGAGCGCGAGCGCGACGTCCACCGGGAATTTTTGCGGACCCTCGGGCTTTCGTCGACCGCCGCCGCCCGCCGGGTCGAGGCGATCGAGCCTGCGGATGACGGCATAGAATTGTTTTGAGTTTGCTGCCGACGCCGCGTCTGCGGGGTTGGTAATTTGACCAATTGGCTTTGCAGGGCGTTAACCGTGGCGGAATACGCGCCGCATCGGCCATTGTCGCGCCCCAGAATTGGCCGCAAATACCAGTGAATTTTACGACGGATGTTTTTCATGCTGAGAGACGGCAAATACGCTGCCTGGTTTCGGACCCCGCGTGGCCAAGGCACTGGCCTCGTGGATTTGATCGAGGGACGGATCGCGGGTCGCGACAGCTTTTTCACCTATGGCGGCTCTTACCAGGTCGACCAGCAACGCTTCACGGCCGTGCTGACCGTGAAACGGCATGCCGAGGGCGGTGCGAGCGTGTTCGGTCCAGACGAGGTCGAGGTCAATCTCTCGGGCGTGTGCAGCGGCGCGGTGGCGACCTGCTCCGGAACGGCCAGGGAGGCGCCCGAGGTCAAGTTCGAGTGCACGCTGATCTACAGCCAGGAAGATGCGCCGGCAGTAGACCCCAAATGCGCGGTCGTGAAGCTCAATGCCGACAAATTGCCCAAGGGGCTCGACAACCGGTCGCGGCCGCGTCATCCGTTCGCGCCCTCCAGGCCTCCCGCGCCTTAGTCTGGCGTTGACGCTATTGCAGCGAAGGCGGGCCGCGCGAGCGGCGCACAACAAAGCTTTTAGAGATGAAAACCTAGTCTGCGGCCGGACAGCAATGGTGGGAAGAACATGCCTCAGATCTGGATGACCTATGACGAGCTCGGCGCGCTCTGTGACTGCAGCAGCAGCGAGGCGAGGTTGCGAGCCATTCACCTGTCACTTGACCGTCGCAAAAGCCGCGATGGTGCAACGCGGGTCAAGCTGGACCTGGCGTTGACGGCCAAATTCTTTGCCTCTGTCCGCGAGTCGGATTTTGATCTCGATAGCGCCATCGAGGCGCTTCAGGCCACGCATCGGCAGATGGCCGAACTCCTGACGCCGAACGAGGTCCATGGCAGGCGCGGGGTAGCCTGAGCCTACCGGCCGCGGCGCCCGATCAGGGGCGATCAAGAGGGCTGCGTGACAGGACGCGGAGATTCCCGCGATGGCTGTCCCGAATCAGGCATAAATCTGCATCCGGAATTTCCGGCTGGGGTCGGTGTTCCAACCGCGACGGGCCAAAGAGCCCGCAGGAGGGTGCGATGAGGAAAGCCAACTATCGGGTCTGCGTGACTCTGCTGGGGATGGCGATGCTGGGCGGGCTGGTCGTCCTGACCGCCGCAAAGGCAAACGCAGAGGTCGTGAAGCTGCAGGCCGACCTCAAAGGCAGTAGCGAGGTGCCGCCTAACAACTCGACCGGGTCGGGTAAGGCAGAAGCAACCTACGATTCCGAGACCAAAACCCTGACCTACACGGTCACCTATGCCGGCCTGACGGGCCCCGCGCTGGGGGCCCATTTCCACGGCCCCGTGGAGCCAGGCAAGAACGCCGGCATCGTGCTGCCGTTCAAGACCGTCCAAAGCCCGATCCAGGGCAGCGCGACCCTGACCGACAATCAGGCGACGGATCTGCTGGCCGGAAAGTGGTACGCGAACATTCACACGGCCATGAACCCGGGCGGCGAGCTGCGCGGACAGATGATGAAGTAGGCGCTGATATCCCCGGCTCGTTGACGTTCCCGGTCAGCCTGCAGCCGTCTCCGTTACGACGGTGGCCTGGGCAAGAAGGCCAGGATCGTCTGGGCAAGGATGACGCCTACGGTGCCTCCTGACGCCTTTTGCAGGACGTCCAGGACACCTGGGTCGCGATCGGGCGTCAGCGCCTGGAGCAATTCGAGCCCCATTGCGACGGCCAGCACAAGTGAGCACGCCAAAACGAGCCGTCCTGGGAGCAAGAACGACAGAAGAAAGCCTAACAGCCCATAGGCACTGAAGCGCTCGATGACAACGACCCAGTATGCCTCGGCATGGCCCATGAGCGCGGGCCTCCCCGCCAGCCTCGCCAAAGTGGCATAGGCGATGAGGGCGAGGCAAATTCCCACGGCTGCGATCAGATGATTTCGGCGCATGGCCCAACATAGCCGTTTGAGGGGCGTCCTGCTTCGAAAGGCGAGAACATCGTTAAAGCAACCTCGTTACTTCCACGGGCGGCGCGCCACTGCGTAAACCGTAGCCGATTGTGTGACTCGGACGCTCGGGAGGGGCGCTCGCTAAGCGGGTGGCTGGAGCCCGACGAGAAAGTCAGGCCACCAATGCGTCGGCCGGCGCTGCGGGTGCGGTGCGGCGGCGGGTGTCGACCAGCTCACTGAATTTTGGAAACGGCAGAGGCGCGGCGACGAGATAGCCCTGGCCCTCTTCAACGCCGGAGGCAACCAAGGCGCGGCGCTGTTCTTCTGTTTCGATTCCTTCAGCAACGACCGTCATTTGGAGGTCTTTGGCGAGCGCGACCAACATCTCGACAATCGTCGTGGTCGATGCATCCACGGTGATTGTGTCGACGAAGAATTTATCGATCTTGATCGTGTTGGCACCCAGGCCCTTTAGTCGCGATAGTCCGCTGTGGCCGACGCCGACGTCATCGATGGCAACGCGGAAACCATGGTCGCGCAGCTCGGTCACGACAGCAGCGGCGCGTGCGAGATCGTCGAGCTCGTCGCGTTCGGTCACTTCGATCACGATTTGCCGCGCCGCAATCTTTGCCGTCAGGACGGTGCGCCGAAGCGTTTCAACGAAGCCCGGGCTGAGGAGGTGCTTGGGCACGACATTGAAAGAGAGCTTGAAATCCTTGTCCGCCTTCAACAACGGCCGAAGGTCGGACAGTGCCGATTTCAGGATCTGCCAGGTCATGACCTCAATGCGGCCGCTGGACTCGGCAAGCGGAATGAAATTCATCGGCGGGATGACGGAGCCGTCGTCGCGCAGCCAGCGAGCCAAGACCTCACAGCCTTTGATCTGTCCCGTCCTGAGATTGAAGATGGGCTGATAATAAGGCTTGAATTCGCCCGCGGTCAGAGCTCGATCGAGATCGGCGACCGGTCCTTCCGTGCGGCGACTCCGTGCCAGCAAGATGCCGAAGAGAGCGCCAAGGATAACAGCTACCGCGAGCGCCGGCCAATATGCTTCGTTATTTCGTATCGAGAGAACGGCGCCTTCGACTTCGATCGTCGCCTTGAGCGGATAGCGGGCGGAAGTTCTGTCGAAACGTCTCGTGTTCTGCAACGCCCTGTCGGTATCAGGCAAGAACTCGCCAAGCTTCTCTCCATTGCTCAGGGCGAGGACCACCTCGCTGTGCCCGCGCAACTCGGATGGCATGATGTCGAACAGGCTGGCGTTGATGCCGAGGATAGCGACCAGCGCGGCGTTGCTGCTGATATCCTTGAGGACGCCAAGTGCATCGCCGCCGAACTGCTGAACGCGAAACAATGAGAGATCCTTGTCGCGTGACGGAAGCATATCCCGGCGGTCGATCCACCCCTTATCGAACTCCAGCGTCTCGGAATAGGCCGAGCAGATCACCGAGCCGTCGGGATTTACGAGGCGGACATCCTTGATCGCAGAGCGTTGGTAGACATGGAGACGAATGGTCTGCAGCGTCGCAGGCTCGCAGTTCACAACATCGCGCTTTCCGAGCTCGGTCAGACTAGCGGCCGCGAAATCGACCGCAAATTCGGAGCGACGCAGCACGACCTCGGTCAACTCCTCGAGCTGGCGGGCCTGCTGGTGGCGAATGACGCGTTCCGCCGCAAAATGCCCCGCCAGGCCGAACGTGACCATGCTCAAGAGCACGAGCGCGGCAAACTTGAAGGTCGGTCGCTGTAATCCCATCGTGCCCGGGCGCAGATTGAGGACGTTTCCTGCTGATCCTAGTCAGGAGGCGCTAAGATAGAGTTTAATGCGCAAATGAGGCGTGGAGCGAAGGCTGGATCCAGTCTGCCCATTTGGTGGGCGGTGTGCTCTGGACCGAACAGCTGTCCGCCGGAGCGGTCCGCATGACGTGATCATGCGCCGAATGACCGAATGAGAGGACTGATTGATGATCTGGCCAATTGGCACGAACCGGGCTTTTGGGGTGGTTTTGGTGGCCATGATGGCTGGAAACACTGGAGCTTCAGCGCAGGGAACCAAGGATCGGGTCTCCGGCACACAGACAAGTTCCACGATCCGGAGCGGGGTCAGCACGGGTTCTAGCCGAGATAGCATGGGGGGCGCCTTCAAAGGCACGGGAATGCCGACCTACGGAACCAGTCCGGGAATGGGATCCGCCAAGAAAGCGCGGCCTTAGGGCCTGAGATTGCAGGCTTCAGGACAGGGAATCCACGACCACACTTATAGGCGGGACGCTCCGAAACGCCTTTCCCAGCAAATCCTATCGCCACATGCGACGATGAAGCGAAATGGCCTCGGGCTGATAAGGAGGGATGGGCCTGCTCAAGCTGGTGCCCCCATTTGAGGATCGCCTGATCCGCAATCGCAAAACCACAAAGGCGATGTTGATAGCCAACCAAATCAGTAGAGCGGAAACGGCAAGATGCGCCACGGCCTGATCTCGCTAAGAAGTCTGGGGCAAACGCCAAAGCTCTGTTTATGTTCCCCTTCGGCTGCGGTCGGAGCAAGCTACCCGTTCAAGGCTGCCGGCTCTTCCTCTCAACGTCGCCGGCCTAAGCCTGAACCGTCATATTCTCTGCTAGAGGCGCCCAGCAAAGGAGACTTGTCCGGATGGTCCGGGAACTGCCGAAAATCCTGAAGGTCGAGCGCACGACGATCTCGCCCTGGCTCGAGGTCATCGCTCGGGATGTGAGCTTCTCGAGCGAGTCTGCCGTGGAGACCTATTACTCAATCGCGCAGCCCGACTATGTGGCGGTCCTGGCCGTTACGCCCGACTCGCGTATTCTCCTGGTGCGCCAATATCGTCCGGCGATCGAGCGCTTCTCACTGGAATTGCCTGCGGGGATGGTTGACCCGAACGAAGATGCGCTCGATACGGCCAAGCGCGAGCTGCTGGAAGAGACCGGCTACCCCACGATGAGCATCGAGCCCATCGGTCAATGCGCGACGTGCTCGAGCCGGATCAGCAATGCGACTCATTCGTTCTTCGTCAGGACAGGCGATCGCGTGGCGGGCTTCATCGAGGAGCCGCGTGTCCAAGTTAGCTCGGTCTTGCCGAGTGAGCTTCGTCGGCTCGTTCTCTCGGGGGAGTTTGGCGAGCAGACCCATTTGGGCGTGCTGGCCCAGGCGTCAGCGAAAGGGCTTGTGGCTCTTTAGCCTGCATGTCGAGTCCGGGTGATGATCTGTTCGGTCTCATCACGGGTTTCGCCGCAGATTGATGCGGCGCGGAATCTCGCGTTGCGGCCGAGAAGTCGAGAAAGCGGAACGACGCCGTCCCGACGCTCTGCGTCCAAGGCTAACTCTTCTTGCCCGTCTTCTGCTTCAACGACAGGCCCAGGCGCAAGGCCATGCGTTTGATCGCATCGGACGAGCGCCCGAGCTGCTTTGCTGCCTCTTCCAAAGAAATCGAAGACTTGGCCAATTCCATGAGCCGGCGGTCTTCCTTGAATGACCAGGGCTTGCGCGCCATAACCGAAAAGATCCTCTTCGCATCAACACAACCACAAAGCCGCCAAGCGGACCCATGTTCGCTCAGCGGCTTTGCTTGGGTGGGGCCGGGCTTGGGGAGCCCGGTGCGGAGATGGATATGCGATCGGGAGATGCGTGCAACAAACAACCCGAATTAAGCTAACTGCTCAACCTTACCGGGATAAAATCAGAGCATATCGCTCCGTATAACCACGGGGTTTCGTCAATCGAGACCGATCCGCGTGTGCCGGTAACCGCGATCGAGAATGTTTTGCCACCATGTCCGGTTGTCGCAGAACCAGCGGACGGTCTTTGCAAGCCCGCTCTCGAAATTCTCGCGCGGCCGCCAGCCGAGCTCGCGCTCGATCTTGCCGGGGTCCATGGCGTAGCGGAAGTCGTGGCCGGGACGATCGGCCACGAAGCTGATGAGGTCGCGGCGTGACGCTGCGGCGCTGGGCGCGAACTCGTCGAGCAGATCGCAGACATGCTTCACCACGTCGAGATTGGTCCGCTCGCAGCGCGCCCCGATGTTGTAGGTCTCGCCGATCGTACCGCGCTCAAGCACGAGTGTCAGTGCCTCCGCGTGGTCGGCCACATAGAGCCAGTCGCGTACGTTGCTGCCGTCGCCATAGACCGGCAACGGTTCGTTCGCCAATCCGCGAATGATCATGTGCGGGATCAGCTTCTCGGGAAAATGATAAGCCCCGTAATTGTTCGAGCAGTTCGTCACCATGGTGGGAAGGCCGTAGGTCTCCCGCCAGGCGCGAACGAGATGATCGGACGAGGCCTTGCTCGCCGCATAGGGCGAACTCGGCGCGTAAGCCGTATCCTCGCTGAACGTGCCGTTGCTGCCGAGTGATCCGAACACCTCGTCGGTCGAGACATGGAGAAAGCGGAAGCGCGCTTGCGTCTCCGGTGTCAGCCCCCGCCAGTGGCGCAATGCCTCCTGAAGCAATGTGAAGGTGCCGACCACGTTGGTCTGGATGAACTCCGCCGGGCCGTCGATTGAACGATCGACGTGGCTCTCCGCCGCGAGATTCATCACGGCATCGGGTTGGTACTTCTCGAACAGCGCCCGCAGGCCGAGGCTCTCGCCGATGCATTGCTGCGCGAAGACGTAGCGCGGATGGCCGGCCGCTCCCGGCAGTGAGTCGAGATTGGCCGCGTAAGTCAGCTTGTCGATGTTGACGACGTGCGCGCCGGTATCCGCGAGCAGATGCCGGATCGCGGCGGAGCCGATGAAGCCCGCGCCGCCGGTCACGAAGATGGTGATGCCTTCAAAGCGCATTCGGTCTCCGCCTCAGGAGCCGTCGCCTTGCGCCCGAACGAGCGGTAGACCGACAGCAGATATTCGCCGTAGCTGCTCTTGGCGTTTTTTTGCGCCAGCTTCTCGAAGGCTTCAAGGGAGATGTAACCCTGTCGCAGCGCAATTTCCTCGGGGCAGCCGATGCGCAGCCCCTGCCGCTGCTCGAGGATCTGGACGAAATGGCTGGCCTCAACCAGCGAGGAATGCGTGCCAGTGTCGAGCCATGCCATGCCACGGCCCATCAGCCGCACGAACAGCTTTCCGCGCTCCAGATAGACCCGGTTGACGTCGGTGATTTCGAGCTCGCCGCGCGCGGATGGCGAAATGCCGGCGGCGATGTCGAGAACGTCATTGTCGTAGAAATAGAGCCCGGTCACCGCGATGTTGGAGCGCGGCTGGGCTGGCTTCTCCTCGATCGACAGTGCCCGTCCGCCGGCGTCGAGCTCGACTACGCCATATTGCTCCGGCGTGTTGACGGGGTAATCCGAAGATCGTGGCCCCATGCCCTTGCGCAGCGGCTTGGTTCAGCATCTCGGGCAGGCGGTTGCCATAGAAGATGTTGTCGCCGAGCACGAGGGCTACGGGGTCGTTGCCGACGATGAAAGCGTCCGCCAGTCCGCGCGGGCTGTCCTGATGGGCGTAGGAGAAGTGCAGACCGATCTCGGAGCCGTCGCCCAGCAGTCGCTGGAACAGCGGCTGGTCCTGCGGCGTCGTGATGATGAGGATGTCCCGGATACCTGTGAACATCAGGGTCGACAGCGGATAATGGATCATGGGCTTGTCGAAGACAGGAAGGAGCTGCTTCGACACGACCGCGGTCACCGGATAAAGCCGGGAACCCGTTCCCCCTGCCAGGATAATACCCTTCATGAACCGCTCATCCCCTAGGCCTCTGATACTCCATGGGACGGGAGGCGCAAAGCGGTTCTGGCAGGCGCGCTTGAGCCGGACCCGGCAATTCGGAGGGAACGCCTACCCAAGGCGGGCAGAAAATTCGCAAAAAGAGAATCTTTCTGTCTCTGAAGCTTCATGATTGTCTCTGGATCCTGTCACCCGGTGCGGGCGATCAATCTTCAAGCAGCGTGTCGCACAAACTTCATCGTCCTCTGACAAAATTTTCAGCGGTGTCGATCTTGAAGTCGTCACAACTGCACGATGAAATGCGATGGGAGGAGCGTTCCGAGAACGTAGGAACATTCCAATGATACCAATTCTGGTTTTGTTATCGATCTTTGCCGCCGGCTTTTGCTGTGGTTACGGCATCCGGGCGTGGCGCTCGCGCAGGCGATCGGCGCGGTATCGTCTCTATGCGCCTTATACTCCCGCCTCTATTGGAGCTGGCCGAAGCCAGCCCCGCCCGTGATCGATGGGCTGCGCACCCATTGGCTACGCGCTCGAGGTCCCGCTGTGACGGATCTCATTTGGCATCGATCGCGGCACCGAGACAAAATAACCATGCGCGGTTAGGTTAATTTGCGGCCGCTCTTGAGAGCCAGGGAGGCAGGGCTTAGAAACTCACTGGTCTACTGCGAGTGTTCAGACCGCCCGGAATTGCGGGGCGCGAGCGTGAGGAAACGTAGATGGCGTATCAGGTTGCGTTGTTGGGCGTGACTGTTGGCTTGGTCGCTTTGATTGCTTTTGTGTGTATTTATGGTCGACGGCTTGAAGGTCTCTCTGGCCCCTGGATCCTCAGTGAGGGCCATCGCAATGATTGAGCAAGAACGCCATGCGCCCCGGAGATATTTCGTCGATGCGCAGGGGCATCGTGTGCTGATCGGCTTGTCGCTGGACGAGACCACGGAATTCGAGGCCCTGGATCTGTCGTCGATCGAAGCATCGGCGTGCGGTGGCCTCGGCGGAGGCGCCGTCGGAGAGGCCGAGGTTCGATGGCTCGAACTTTACGCCAAGCATGAGGGAGCTTGGCGGACCTGGATCACGCAAAGTCGAGCCGAGCAGGCGCAAGCTTCAAACTTTATTAACTATATCTGACCGATGGTGTCGGCCTCGAATTCGAACGTGGGATGGCCCAAATGTTTCAGCTGTTCCTGAGGGCGCGCGCACACAATCTTCTAAATCCCCGGCGCGAGGACAAGGGCTTCAAAGCCCGTTCAGTCGAGCGCGACGCCGAAACCGACCGGGTACGGATCGATGCGATCATGACGGCGCTTGAGACCGCCCTGCTGGAGGCGGAGAGAGAGCAGGCCGGCCTCAATCGGCGTGTTGATGACGCGATTGCGCGGGCGTCCGTCACCTTCGGTAACGGCACCGACGAATATCTGGAGCGGGAGCCGCTCGACAATCATCACCAAGACCTCTTTGCAGCCGATATTTCGAACGGCCAGCGGCGGCTCAAGGAGCTGACGAGCACGATTGCGCACCTGAAATTCGTCAAAGCAGCAATGCTTACGCGCTTCCCGGATTTCAAGCCGCCGCAGCTCAACAGCTAGTCCCAGGAGCATTCGCGAGGCATTCAGCGGCCCCCTTCCGGATACGGCCGGATTTCCCGACCGCAGATCTGCGACGTCCCGGGAAGCTGGATCATTTGTCGTTGGGCGGTTCGATCCCTTTTGATATGGTCTCGCGCAAGCATTCATGGGATCGAAGGAGCAAAACAGGTGCCCGTCAGAAATATGTCAAAATTGCTCGGACTCGCGTGTCTGTTGACGTTGGCTGCCCCCGTGACAGCTTCTGCCATTACCGCCGAAGTGGCGCGTACATGCGACGCGGCGGCTTCCAAGGCCTTTCCGCCAAAGCAAGTTGGTAACCCGGCCGCCGGCAGCGCCAAGGGATCGGCCAAGGAGCGGCGTGACTATTTCAGCAAATGCGTCGCCAATAACGGCAAGGTTGACGATGCGCCTGGCGATGCGCCGAAAGACACCAAAGCCGACAAATAAGCGAGACACGCCGCAAATAGGCTGACGTGCGCCGGGGCTAACGAGGCGGTGGGCAAGGCGAGTAGAATGCACCGTTGGTCGCGTTGATGCGCTCCACGCATTGATTGGGGTCGGTGACAGTCCCGGCCACCGTGAAATCGTAGCCCATGCCCTTGACCACCACGATGTAGTCGAGCGTGAAGAACCCTAACTTCAAGCTGGATTGGCGATCGGCTCGGTGAAGAGCGCGGCCAGGATTTGGCACAGCAAAAGGCTGAGCCATCGGATGAGGCGGCGGAAGTTGTAGCCAGCGGCGGCGAGGACGGCGTTGTTGGCGTCGCCGTGCTTGAACCAGAGATAATTGCGGCCCATGCGGTGCTCGGCCTTGAGATACCCGATGACGGGTTCGACGGCGGACCTGCGGCGCAGTTGACGCTTGATCTTCGGCGTCACTCCTCGCTTCTGGCCGGATAGGAAGATCCTGAACTTGTAGTCGGGTGGCGCATTGTGGCCGCGGTATCCCTTGTCGAGGAAGGCGCGCTCGATGGTATTGCCGACCAGTGCCTCCATCTCCGGAATGACCGTCGCCAGCGTATGGCCGTCATAGGGATTGCCGGGCAGCGCCTTGACATGGGTGACGAACTGACCGCCCGCGGTGTGCTTGAGCGTGGTGGCGACGGATAAGGGGCTCGACAGCCGCTCCCGGTCGCGTCATCCCCTTCGCGCCGCCCAAACCGCCGGCGCCTTAGTCTAGCGTTGACGCTATTGCAGCGAAGGCGCGCCGTGTGGGTGGCGCACAACAAAGCTTTTAGACATGAAAACTATGCTGAGGCTGAACAACCGTGGTGGAAGAACATGCCTCAGATCTGGATGACATATGACGAACTCGCCGCGCTCTATGGTTGTACGGGCCCCGAAGCCCGGCTGCAGGCGTTGAACCTGTCGCTCGATCGCCGCAAGAGCCGCGATGGAAACACCCGTGTAAAGCTGAATATGGCACTGATGGCTCGGTTCTTCGAGACGATCCGCAAAACCGAATTCGATCTCGATGACGCGATCGCGGCGTTGCGCGATGCGTATCGTTGCATGTCCGGAGATCTCGCGATTGAGCGGGCGAGCCTCAAGCGCGAAGGGGCGTAGGTCTGCCGCTCGAAGAGCAGTGCACTAGGGAAGCAGGCATCGGCCAGGACCGCATCTCGAGCCTCGAGGCAAATCTGCCGAGACTGTCTAACCCTTCTTGCCGCTCTTCGACTTGAGCGACAAACCAAGCCGCAAAGCCATGCGCTTGATCGCGTCGGGCGACCGTCCCAGCTGCTTGGCGGCGTCTTCCAACGAAGAAGACTTCGCCAGCTCCATGAGCCTGCGGTCCTCCTTGAAAGACCAGGGCTTGCGCGCCATAACCGAAATGATCCTCTCGCCGACGGAACGACAAAGCCGCCAAGCGGACCGATTTTCGCTCGACGGCTTTGCTTGGTGGGGCCGGCCTTGGGGAAGGCCGGTGACGAGAGGAATAAGCGATCCTGGAAACTGCGCAACAAAGACTGCGGATTAAGCTAACTACTCAACCTTACTTACAACTCCGCACCATCACTCCGTAGTAATACGGTTTGCGAGAGTTGCGCCCCATCATCGTTGGTCGACTGCACAATTCGTTTTTCGAACAGCGACACCGCTTGCGTTCGCGCCAGGCGCGGCAGCGAGGTCTTCTCCAGCCCGGAAGCTCAGGACGATGAGTGCGCTCGCTTTCGCGATTCCGGCTCGCCGATCCGCGAGGAGCGCGGGGTAACCACGTATGGTTACGTTGAATTGAGCTGATTGTTGTTCGGGTGCCCTATCGCAGCTACGCGGCGAGCGATTGTAGCTGAAGTGGTTGCGTTCGGTGTCGCCGCGAGTGGAAGTCCCATTTCGTTGTCTGCTTGATTGCATTCGTGCCGCCGGTGAGCGCAGTTTCTTGATCGGGCCACACTCCGCAGCGAACGAACTACCGAAGGCAGGAGAGGAGCGCCGCTTGAAAAGCAACGCACCGCGCCGATATGTCGTCGATGAAATGGGGCGCCATGTCCTGATCGGCCTGACTTATGAGGAGATGCTCGAGTTGCAGCGCGTGGACAGTCGGCAGACGGGGCAGCCCCGGGGCCGGCCAGATGCAGCTAATCGGAACGATCCCGGGATGGCTCACGACGAGCTGAGTTGGCAGGAACTCTATTCCAAGCACGATAGAAGTTGGAAACTTTGGGTGGCGGCGAGCCGGATTGAGCGGTGTAACAGGTTCGATCTTCTCGACTACGACGAAATGTCTGAATCGAATCGCAGAGCCTGTTCAGTTCCTTTTGCGAACTCGTGCCACGACGTGAAAGATTCCCCCTAGGAGTGAAGCGCTTTGAGTTCCGCCGGCCGCGGCGGCATACCAACCAAGTGCTCGCGGATACGTGCCATCCGGCCTCTCTTGAATGTCCCCAGCTTCTAATACACTTGAGTACTGGCGATGGCGTGGCGGATCGAAGCTGTACTCGCAGCGGTGACGTCGACGTAAAGGCCGGGAGTTCCGCGGGCGCCGCGCTGCTTGAGGCTATCGCGACGGAAGCAATAGCTTAAGATAAATTGCTGGGATTTTTCACCGTAAAGCCCCATTTTATTTTTTTGCGAAATATACAGCAAATTCAATATGTTGCGGCGACATCCATTTTTATTTCTATTTTCTAACTTCTTTTTGCCGCTTGACTTGGATTTAAGACCGCTGGCAGAAATTAAAAGGGGTGGGCGAATCGCGCCGTAAAATGCGGTCGGTTCATTAGCGATAGGTTGCGATGTACAAGAAGATCAACCTGGAGGCGATGCCGCTCGATGAGATGTGGGCGCTTCACGAGGAGATTGGGCAGATACTGTCGGTGCGCCTGACCTCCGAAAAGCGCGAGCTTGAAAAGCGCCTGGCCCAGCTTCGCGGCGAGAAGGAGACCGCCCTGGGAGAGCCCGGGGAAGGTGCTTCAAGGGAGCGCCGCAAATATCCTCGTGTCTACCCGAAATATCGTAATCCCAGCGAACCGTCTCAAACCTGGTCCGGTCGAGGAAAGCAGCCGCGGTGGCTGGCTGCCGCACTGAGAACTGGCCGCTCGATCGACGAGTTCGTCATTGCGAATCAAGAGACGGGAGAAGGTACGTCTCGACGACGCCGGGCCTAAACCAGATCCAAGTTGGCGCTTGCTGGCCTGACCAAGACCTTGCAGCCTGTTTGGCTGAGGTCAGTCGGGCTCTCTTGGGGTAAAGACCCGAAGACCAACGGATTGGACGATCCGTATGCGTTCAATTCGTGGGCCCTATCGCCGGTAGCACCGGATTGGCGCCGAATCGCATGGTGCATGCTTGTCATGCAGCGTGGTGGAGCGGGAGATCGGCGGTCGAGGCTGCGGCAACCCGACTTTCACGGTGAAGACAAGCGAGTTGCGATCCTCAAGCGCCAAAGCGCGATTGAGTCAGGCTTGATCGCTGAAACAATAGAAGTGCGCTCCCTCTCCCGCTTGCAAGCAGGAGGGGTGAACGAGCCTCGGTCATTGATTCCTGAAGCCATTCCGCTTTAGCTCGCGCGATTACGGATTTCCGTAAAGCTTGCATTCGGCGAGTTCGGCCGGTTGCCTCCGAACGCGCAGTCGATGGGTGGCGCCTCGCAAGCATGGACAGCGAAGCCCAGATGAGGCGGCCGCAATTTGCGGCGACCGCAAATTTACGTTTGCTTAACCATAATGTTTTACCGATTGTTTACGCGCGAATTAGCGCCCATTGATGTTGGAGCTTGTTCTTTGCCGGCTAGACGCAGCCTAACTTTGAGTATGGCCGCCTGCGCAATGGCGGCCATAGCTGTTTCTGGCTGTACCTCGCCGGGTGCTGTGGGTCTCACAGTCGACGCGCAGCCGAAATTATCGTCTCAGCCGGTGTCGCTGGAATCTTACGCCCAAGCAACTGATCCCTCAACGACAGGTGCGGTCCCGCTGCCATCACGATCATCGCGGGCGGTTGCAACGTCCGAGGGCGGCAACGGGCAGATGATTGGTGCCTCGTCGGAGAAGCCGACAGCGGGGGCGGCCAATGGTACCGTTGTGCTCGATCTCGCAGGCGTGCCTTTGCAGCAGGCGGCAAAAACTGTCCTCGGAGATCTAATCGGCGTGAACTACGTCCTGGATCCGCGCGTCGACGGCGTGATCTCGGTCGAAACGACGAAGCCGGTCACGAAGGCGGAAGCCCTGGAATTGTTTCAAGCGGCGCTAGCACCCGCGGGAGCAACACTAGTCCAAAGCCGGGGCGTCTACCGAATTGTTCCGAGCGACCAAGCCGCTACTGGAATCGTGGCCACCGTCCGTGCAGGAGGCGAAGGAGCAAGTTCGGGCAGTGGAATTCGAGTCGTTCAGCTGAAATATGTGGCCGCTACGGAGGTCGCTCGTGTGCTTGAGCCGATGGTGCCCAAGGGAGCAATAGTTCAGGCCGACGACGCACGCAACATTTTGGCCCTCAAGGGGACACCTTCCGAAATCGACAACATGCTCGACTCCATCGCGGTCTTCGATGTCGACGTGATGAAGGGAATGTCCTTTGCCGTTGTCCCGGTAAAGGCCTCACAGCCCGAAAAAATGGTGGACGAACTTAAGGCGGTCTTCTCCTCGGACAAGGAGGGGCCGCTGAAAGGGCGCGTGAAGTTTGTCGCGAACAATCGCCTTGGCGCAATTCTGGTCATAACGTCTCATCCAAGTTATCTTCCTCGCGCGCAGTCGTGGATCCGTCGGCTGGATTCCCGTGCAAGCGGAACTGAACCCCAATTGCACATTTACCAAGTGCAGAATCGAACAGCCGCAGAGCTTGCGGCGGTTCTGCAATCCATGTTCTCCAGCGAGATGAAGATCGTGCGCCCGCCGAGCAGAAGTGTATCTCCACGTTCAAAGCAGGCCACTCTGCTAGGCGACATGAAAAGGCCGAGCGGTGTCGCAAGTGCGGCGGATTCGGCCGGTCCTGGGGCATTTGGACGAGCGGGTGATCAGCAGTCCAACTCTCGCCAAGTGGATGTTGATCCCGACAGCGTTGCCGCCGAGCCATCCGAAGACAACGGCGGAGCGGATTCGAAGGCCGAGCCCGTCCTCAAGATCGTGGCTGACGAAGCGAAGAATTCGTTGCTGATCATGGCCAACGACCGGGACTATCAACGCGTTCTGCGCGTCGTTCAGGGCCTTGATGTCGTTGCGAGCCAGGTGCTCATCGAAGCGGTGATCGCCGAAGTGACCTTGAACGACAATCTGCAATTCGGATTGCAATGGCAGCTCGCGAAGCAGGGGACGCCAACGGCCACATTCTCCAGCGCCCTTGCGGGAGGAGTCGCGGCGGCGTTCCCGGGATTCAATTACGCCGTGAACACCGCGGGTATTGCGGCCACCCTTAGTGCGCTGAACGCTCTGACCCATGTCAACGTGATCTCAACGCCTTCGCTGATGGTGCTCGACAACAAGACTGCTCGACTGCAAATTGGCGATCAGGTACCGATCACCACCCAGACGGCGACGAGTACGGTCACTGCCAACACGGCGATCGTGAATTCGATCACGATGCAGGATACCGGCGTGATTCTGGCGGTGACACCCAGAATTAATGAAAGCGGTCGAGTTCAGTTGGACATCGAACAGGAAGTCAGTAGCGTCGTGAAGACGACCACTTCCAACATTGATTCGCCGACGATCCAGCAACGGCGCGTGAAGACGACCGTCGTTGTGAACGACGGTGAGGTCCTCGCGCTTGGCGGCATGATCCAAGATCAATCCAACAAGACGAGCACACAGATCCCTATTGTTGGCGACATTCCTGGCCTGGGAGCTCTCTTTTCAAACAGAGGTAACTCGGTCCAGAAGACCGAGCTTGTTATCCTCATCACACCGAAGGTCGTACGGGATCCGACGGAAAGCCGGCTCGTTACGGAAGAATACCGGAGGAAGATGCATGTCTATATGCCGCATACGTCGACCCGAGAGCGGACCTTCGCCAATACCGCGCGGCGGCTGGTGGTCCCGTGAGCTCCACGTCGCGCCTGGTCCTCTCCACCGTCTTGGCGTGCGCCCTGGGCGGCTGCGCGACGGGTTACTACACCCTCGCCCCGCCTTCTCCGTATATGGTGCTGCCGGTCGACGAATCGATGTCATGCAGTGCGGTTTCCGCATCGTTCCGGTATTCAGTGAGGCGCGCAGCACGTCTCGAATATTGGCTCGCTGCCGGTCAGCTCGCGGGCTATGATTCGGAACGCTTTCCCCTCGATGCGCCTAAGCAACTGGTCGATGAACGAAGACGCTTAGATGCGTTGACTGACCTTCAGCGCAATAAGGGTTGCACGGTTGTTGAACCCGGTCCTGCTGTTGCGGCAGAGCGCGAACGCCTAGAGGATTCGGCACGTGCGGCTCGCCCACCGATCGTACTGAACTCGAAGGGCTAAACCTTGTGTTAGATTCTCACACAGGGCGGCAGCCGTCGCTGTTGCGGCGGCGGTAAGATTGAAGTGCCAAGGCGCCATTCCCGTATCACATAGGGTTGCCCGGTTCCGCCGTCGAAATCGATCAACGCTTCGCGGACTAGTCTGGATCCATCACCTGACGTGACATCCACGCGTACGGTGACGTTGCCTGACGCCAAGATCCGGCGAGGTTGGGCGGGCGGAGAGTTCAGCCCAAGCACCTCAACGAGGGCGGGAGAGGCCGCTTCGCCCGCAGGTGCGGTACGGCCGGATGAGATGGTAATGAAAGGCACTGCCTTCCGAAACAGCCTGAGCGACATTCCGGCCATCTGATCCAGTTCCATAATGCTGGTGAAGCCGAGCCGAGGACCCTGCTTGCCGCTCGTGACGGACGCTGATGGGCTACCCGCCTCTCCGGCAGACCTTGGAGTGGTGCTCCTAGCTCTTAGGATTTCTCCGGCTATTCTCTCGCCGACGGCCTTGTCATTGGCGAGCGCAGCGAATAACCGTTCCAGAATGGGTTTGGACGCAGTGTTCAGATCGACCTTGCCGATCTCCTCCTCCACTGTGACGAAGGCCCGCTCGCCGCCGGGCATCCGGCATTGCAATGGAAACTTTGTCTTTCCCTCCGGGATCAATGTTGCCGCAATCGCCAAATTGATTGCGCTCTCGGCCGCCGCTGAGGCTCTGGCGATCGAAGTATCCGCGCTCGCGATCCTGCTGCGATATTTCGCGCCGACGACCAGCGTTCCCCCCAGCAGGAGAATCAATCCCAGGCCCCAAATGACGGTCACCAGGGCAAAGCCGCGCTGGTGGCCACTCAGCGCCGATCCAAGGCGGGGCTTGCGGGGGATGTCGTTCATTTCCAGCGGTTTGCCATGCTTTGCAGATCGGGTCCTGCCAAATTAGACGCAAATGGCAAACGATCCGTCAAACAGCATGTGTTAACCAAACGGTTCTAGGATTTCCCAGTATATCTCACACGTCAGGTCCACGAGCACGAGATGCCATCCAGTGTTCAGGAATTGCTTCGGCATCTGCCCGAGGAACGCGGGGCGGGGCCGCCCCCGCAGGACCCGAACTTCGCGGAGGCGTTTACCGGTCACCTCGTCGCCGAAGGAATTCTCGACAGGGGCGCGGTGGCGCGAGCAAGGCGAGCGGCGGAGGCGGCTTCCGAACGTATCGACGCCGTTCTGGTGAAACTCGGCTTGGTGTCCGAGGTCGACCTATGCAGCGCTTATGCATCCTATTGCGCGCTGCCCGTAGTTGGGCCCGGTGACATTCCGGCGCGGCCGATCCTGGCCGAACAACTAGGGTTGACGTTTCTCAAGACGAGCCGCTCCCTTCCCTTGGCGCTCGGCAGAGGGTCCTTGTTGCTGGCTGTGGTGGATCCATTCGACGACGAGGCGCGTCGTTCCATTTCCTACATGTTGGGCATTCGCGTTGACCTCGCGGTGATTGCTCCTGCCGACATCGAACGCGCCTTCCGAAACGTCTACCAGGACCAGGAGTCTGCATCTCAGGCTGACGACGAACAGGTAACTGCAATCGGCGGTAATGAAGGAAATGAGCCGGACGTTGAACGGCTGCGCGATATCGCGAATGAAGCGCCAATTATACGATTAGTGAACCAAATCATATCGCGCGCTGTCGAGCGGGGAGCTTCGGACGTTCACGTCGAGCCTGGGCGCGACGAAGTTGCAGTTCGCATCCGTCTAGATGGCTTCCTGCGGCCCGAGCGATCCGTGCCGGCAACACTTCGAGCTGCTTTGACGACGCGTATCAAGATCATGGCTAAGCTCGATATTGCGGAGCGTCGATTGCCGCAGGATGGCCGGATAAAAACGGCGGTTCGAGGAAGCGAGGTCGATATTCGTGTATCGACGATACCGACCGCGTTCGGAGAGAGCCTCGTATTGCGAATTCTCGACCGCACTCGCGTCGAACTCGAGTTCGAGAAGCTCGGCTTGGATAAGACGACGGAAGAGAATCTTCATCGTCTGATGGCGCTTCCAAATGGCCTTCTCCTGGTGACGGGGCCGACCGGCAGCGGCAAAACAACGACCCTGTACACGGCACTGAAACACCTCAATCGTCCGGAGCTAAAGGTCTTCACAGTTGAAGATCCTATCGAGTACCAGCTTGCCGGCATCAATCAAATTCACGTTCAGCCACAGATCGGACTGGATTTTCCTTCTGCCCTACGCGCAATCCTTCGCCAGGACCCCGACGTTATCATGGTTGGCGAGATCCGGGATATCGAGACCGCGCGTATCGCCGTTCAGGCGGCCCTGACTGGTCACCTCGTGTTTTCCACCCTACATACCAACGGAGCCCTCGCAGCGATTACGCGCCTCATAGACATTGGACTGGAGCGTTATCTGCTCGCTTCTACAGTGTCGGGAGTGATGGCACAGCGCTTGGTGCGCCGCTTGTGTCGACATTGCTCGCGCCGGTACGTCGATTTCGGCGGTATCCCGGCCAGGCTGACCCTCGCTGCCTCTGATGGCATGGTGGTGGATTGGTCCGATAGCCGCGAGGCGGTCGGATGCGAAGCCTGTGGCGGCATCGGCTACAGTGGCCGGACGACCGTCTCTGAGTTGCTTGTCGTCAACGACGATGTACGGCAGGCGATCGGTCGAAGAAGCGGCGATCAGCTTACGCTCGAAAACCTGGCGAGGACCGCGGGATTCGTGAGCCTCTACGAGAACGGACTGATGAAGGTCGCCGCCGGAGAAACAACCTTGGATGAAGTGCTTCGCGTTACCCGGACGACATGAAGGAGTACTGCGATGGCGACGTATCGATATCGAGCTTATACGGCCCAAGGAGTCGTTACGGCTGGGACAATTGCGGCTGAGGGAATCAATGCGGCCATCGACGCCCTTTATGCTTCCGGGCTGACTCCATTCGAGACTTTGCTGTCTGAGGCTGGTGATGGGGCGCGACCGTCGGTATCCCAGCAAGGCCGGCCGGTCTGGCGCCGGAAATTCGGGCGATCGAACAAGTTCGGCCTGAGCGAGTTGACGGCCTTCACCGTTGAAATGGCGGCGCTGGTCAATTCGGGATTGCCGCTCGATGTATCGTTTCGGGTGTTGGCCGGGCCAGGTACATCGCCAAAGCGCGCCCTCTTGGCCAGGGATTTGCTGCGGGAGATCCTGGGCGGTGCTCAGCTGTCTGAGGCCATGCGGCACCGTCCGACGATCTTCCCGCAGGATTACTTGGCGATCGTGGCCGCAGGGGAGGCCAGCGGACAGACCGGCGAAGTACTGGGGCAGATTGGCGACATGCTCACGAAACGCTTGGAGATTCGCAACAAGATCAGATCTTCGTTGATCTATCCCGTTATCCTCCTTTTCATGTCACTCGCCTCAGTCGCGGTGATCGTCTTTGTGCTCATCCCCAACCTGTCGCCGATCTTTGCAGATGCCGGTTTGCCGCTGCCGGGAATTCTCGGTGTCCTCGCCAGCATTCCGGACTACTGGCTGCCATTGACGGTGTACCTCTTGGGAGGAGCGGCAGTCTGCACAATGCTCTGGTACAGGATCACAAAAAGCCCGAGTTTGGCTTTGAAACTTGATCGCATAAAGTCCAGCGTTCCCGTTCTCGGTCGACTGCTTCGGATGCGGGAGGCCGGCCTCTTTGCCCGCTCGCTTGGGACGTTACTTGATGCGCGAGTGCCGCTCATGTCTGCGCTGCAGACGGCGAGGTCGCTGATCGTCAATCGCTACATGAACGCAGGTTATGCCGATGCGATCAGTCGGGTGCCAGAAGGCGCGTCACTAAACCAAGCGTTCGCCGGCACAGATCTTCTGCCACCGGCAGCGCTGCAGCTCATTGCGGTGGGAGAGCAGTCCGGGCAACTCGCGCGCATGCTGATCCGGATTGCGGCCACTCTCGACGGTGAACTGCAGCGTCATCTTGAGCAAATGGTCAATCTACTGACTCCAGTTCTTACCCTTGTCATTGGCGGCGCCGTGGGCGCGCTCATCATGCAGGTGATGAGTGCCGTCCTGTCAATCAATAATCTGGCGATCCAATGAAGCTTCGGTCAAGCTCGTCGGCAGGGTTCACGTTGATTGAGCTCCTCGTGGTTCTTGGAATCATGGGGCTCATCCTCGCGTCGGCGGTATTGGCGCGACCGAAGAATGCCGTGGCTCGCGTCGAAAGGACGGCTCGCTCCATGGCTGCCACTTTCCAGCTCGCTCGGTCTCGAGCGATGGCCGCCAATACGGACGTCGTCGTTGCGATAGATCCGGTGAATGGGGAGTTCGGCTACAGGAATGCGATGCATAAATTGCCGAAAGGGATGAGCATGGCAGTGACGATTGCGGAAACCGAACGCCTCGGCGACACGGGCGCGCTTCGCTTCTTTCCGGACGGTCAGTCCAGCGGTGCAGACATTCTGCTTAGCTATCAGGGTCATACCAGGCGGATTGCTGTGAACTGGTTTACTGGCGAGCCGGTCCTAGGTCGATGATGGGCCGATCTGTTGACGCTCGGATCGGTCCGGTGAGGAGCAGCGGCCGCGACGGATTTGCGTTGATCGAGATCGTCATTGCCTTTGCAATTCTCGCGCTGGGGATAGGAACAATATTGGTCGGGATCGCTGTCGCCTTGCGTTCCGACACGCAGGCCGGCAATAGCCGAGTGATGAATCGTATTGCGCAGTCGCGTCTGGAAGCGGCCGGGATCGTGTCCAAGCTCGTGATAGGCCACAAACAGGGCCGCGTCGGCCCGTTCATCTGGCGAGAGACTGTGACGCCCGCGACATTCGAAGGCGCACAAAAGAAAGGCAAGGCGGCTAGGGAAGCTGATAGTACCATTATTCCCGTTTGGGTCGAAATCAGGGTCAGTTCACCTGACGGACACGAGGAGAGGCTATCTGCTCTGAAGCTTGCACCTCGGATCGCGCCATGATCGGACTCGTCGGGAAGGACAGACCGCGGCGCCCAATGCGCTTTCGCGCGGCCGAGCAAGGACTGACCTTGGTCGAGCTCCTCGTATCGATGGCGATTCTTGCTCTTCTTGCCGGCTGTATCGTCGGGGGACTGTCGATGGGGCGCCGTGCATTCGATGCCGATCAAGCCAATGGCAATGACGCAAGGGCGGACGCGGCAATCCAGAGCCTGCTGAATCTGGTGGCTTCGGCGCTCCCTTATCCTATCGACGACAAGAATTCCGCTGTATTCGAAGGTAGTGAAGAGAAGATCCGCTTTGTCGTGCTGAGCGAAGGGCGAGCGCTTCGCGGCGGTGCTTACGGCGTGGATCTACGGCACGTTGGAGGTGAGCTTGTGCTTACGATTGCCCGCCGCCCGCAAGGACCGAAACAGAGCAAGCCGCCGATTTCGACGGTGGTGGTTCTTCGCGGCGTTCGCGCCGTTCACTTCGAGTATTTCGGTGCGTCGGGGCAGGCGGTCTGGCAGACTGAGTGGCATTCGCAAGCCTTGCCGAATTTGGTCTCCATCCTGGTCGACTTTGAAGATGGGCGAAGAAGTGGCCCCCGAGCCGTGATCGCACTTCGGCAAGGCTGAACACCCGGCAAGTCGGAACCGTTCGTTACTCTTCGTAAAGATTTAGTAAATATGCTTGTTGCGCTGATCTGGGCTCCTACGAGGAACATTACGCACGATGGTCGGTGTTTCGGAAATCCGTCCTTTTGATCGGGAGACGCTCTCGCTCGGATGGCGTCAGTTTACGCATTGGTGGATGGCCGAATTACGGGAGGCAGTCCCGCCCAGCTGGCGGCCTTTGCTCGACCGTAGGGCTCGGCCGACATGCTTTGTCTCGGGTACTAACGATGCCGTCACCTGCGAATTGGTCCAGGACGGACGGACGGTCCAGCAGCAGTTCCCCGCGGCTGCTTTTGGCGGCCCCGCGCTGCTCGAATGGCTCGACCAGGTCGGCCTCCGACGAGATCAAGTTCTGTTCGGTGTTGTTCTCGCTGAAGATCTGTTCTTGCGGCGAGATCTGAACATTCCCAGCGAGGCTCTCGCTTCGCTACCACAAATACTTGATCAGGAAGTTGTCCGCCGAACGCCCTTTCGGCTCACGGACGTCTGGCACGCAGCCCGCCCGGTCGCCAATGCGTCTCGCGACGGGGCTGTCCCGCACTGCCACTGGATCATCGCGCGAGAGCGGGCGACAGCGGCGGTCGCTCCCATGGCCATTGCGATGGACGAGATCGATTTCCTGGCTGTCAGGACTGGTGCTGACCACCTCGTTTCTGTGGTTCAGATCCGACCTGATGCGGCTGCGGGCATGCCGGAGGCTTCTCGGGCCATCAAGTCTCTTTGGCTGACCCTGCTCGCGGCCGCGGCTTTGGGCCTTATGATCTTCGAGTGGTACCAAGCGGGTGTGGCAGCTGAGCTAGAAGCCGAACTCCTGGAAGCCAAAGCCAGCGTGCACGAAGGAAAGAGCCAGTCCAGCCAACGGATCCGGCTTTACGCGCTGAAGGCCGATAGTGGCTTCTTGGCCGTCTGGGATGAACTATCCCGCATTCTGCCAGACGATACGTTCCTGATCGAGCTCAGAACCAACCAGGGCCAGATTACCATATCCGGCTACTCGTCGCACGCCGCGCATCTTGTCAGAATTCTTGATCAGTCGCCGATGTTTGCGGGCGCGACCCTGATCGCTGCCATCGTTCCTGATGCAAATGAGGGTAAGGATCGATTTAGCCTCAAGTTTCGCTTGCGCAACAGCCTACTGGCACGGCCGGTCGATCCCGTATGGAAAGCAGACCAATGATGGAGTGGTTTGGCAAGCAGCTGCGTAGCAGGGGGTTCTTGGCCTTAAACGCGGTCGGTCTAGTGCTCTTTGTTCTCCTGTTCGTCGGGCCGGTGCTCTCGCATTTCTTGAATAGAAGCGATGAAATCGAGCAGAACGCGGCGCAGTTGGCGTATCTCCGGCGCATCGTCCGCGAAGCACAGGAGATGGAGCAGCATGGCCTGAAGAGCATTCAACCCTTTATGGCAGGTGATGAGGAGCGCGTCATCAGTGCCGATCTGCAAGCGGGCCTGCAAACGATGGCGACCGCCAAGGGCGCACATGTGCTCGGGCTTCGCGGATTGCAGGGCGGTCGTGTTGCACAATCGAGAACGGTTGCAGTTGGATTGCAATTGGAGGGACCGCTCGGGATCGTGCGGGACGTAATAGCCGAGATAGAAGATCAGTCTCCATTTCTATTCATCACTGACGCTTCTCTAAGACCAGCGACCGACGGCGATGGAAGTATGCTTCGGGCGGAGTTCAAAGTCGAAGGGATAATGCAGGATCTTCGTGGCAGGTCGCCCGGGGCGAAGGAGGATCAACGCGCTGCCGACTTCGCCGGAACGAGGACGAGATGATGATCAGGGGAATCTCGCGAAGCAGTCGCTCCCAGCTAGCGATGATCTGGTCGCGGAGCTTTCCGCGAGCCCGGAGCCTTGCCGCGTTCATCGAGGCGATCCTGCCATCGCGAGAAGCGTTTGCGGAACTCCCACCTGCGTCGCGCTATCTCATGACCGGATTGCGAATGTCGATCGCCCTGACCGGGATCGCAACCGTTGCCGCGATGCTAGCGGTGAAAGTGTCGGTGATGGCACCGTCAGCCTCGTTGGGGGCCGGCGCCTCCACCATTCCGACTGGCGAAGCACATCAGAAGAAGCTCTACGATCATGTCACCGCGCGTCCTGTCTTCGCGCGGATGCGGCAGACACCGATTGGGGTTGCAGACACGTCGGCGGATGCTGCGCCTCTCACCGGTAGCCCGCCCGTTGCAGCACTCGATTCGAACATCGTTCTCAGAGGAGTGCTGATCAGCGGATCGCTGCAGAAAGCATTCATCACTTCAGCGCAAAATCCGGTTGGCCGTTGGATTCAGGTCAATGGTGAAATCGATGGCTGGCGACTTACTGAAGTCAAGCCCGAACAGGTCACACTCGAAGGACAAGGCCAGACGCTTGCGCTGAAGCGGAGCGTGGCAGGAAAGTGAACCGCGCCTTACCCAAGATCGCCAGGCGCATTGGCCGTTTCCTTGCGGATGGGCTGACATTCCGTCGAGCACGGCGGCAGGACGCTCTCGTCGCATGGTCTCTGGTGGGCGGTTCGATTTGGCTCGGTGCGAGTCTAGCTTCGGGGGCGGTTGAACCGGAAGCACTGTGTTCCGGACTTTATTTGCTTGCGATCTTGATGGCGGTCTGTGCGATCGACGCGCGTTTCGGGATCATTCCGGACAGCGTCAACCTGGCTCTCGCCGCCGGCGGAGTGGCGGATTATGCGTTCGTGCATGGCGCCGCAGTGTATATCGGTGTCTTCGAAGCGGCTGCCGTCTTTGTTGCAGTTGCCGCATTTCGAAGCACCTTCCGCCTGTTGCGCGGATACGACGGGTTTGGGTTTGGTGACGTGAAATTCATCAGTGCCGCGAGCCTTTGGATTGGTTTCGCAGCCTTACCTGAAGCAGTTCTGATTGCGGTTGGGTCGGCGCTTGCGGCCATCCTGCTCTTCAATGCCGAACGATACGAGGTGGGCGGACGGCCGGCCATTCCGTTTGGCCCACATCTCGCGGCCGGCATCTGGCTGACCTGGAATTTCGACAAGCTTTGGAGCTTCGGAAGCGTCTAGCCGCGCTCATTCTTCCAATTTACGTTTGGATGACCAGTTACAATTAACCAGCGGCACCAACTCTGCTGTATGGCGGCAAGCCGGCGAGGTAGAACGAGCGATCTCCCTTGGCCCAAGCGCTGTCTATTGGACAGGATTTTCACCATGCGATTGGCTTCCTCGCTAGCGATTGTCGCGGCTGGCCTGTTCTGCTCCTTCCCCGCAAGGGCGCAGCTGCCGCTCTACTATGGCCCGGGCGCTGTTGCAGTCGGTTCGGCGTTCCGCCATCCTTGGCCCGCTGCTGCCGTGCACGATGCATTCACGGCCAATCCTTTGGATGATGGATATGACTACCCGTTCGGATACGGCGAATATGCGATTTACGGCCGATGGGCCATTGGCTGGACGTGCTATGACTTACGAAGGCCGGCGCGGGCCAGCCTTGGTGTACGATGGCGCACAATCCGCCGATGCGATTGAGCTATCAGGCGAACGCTTACTTTGCTGTACGTCGGCCGGCTTCGGTCATTCGGACGAGCTTTGCCTGGGTCCGATCAATCGCTTCCCGCAACCTCAGGACTTCGGCGTAGCGCGCTTCTAAAGACTTTCGCGTGGATTGACGGCAGCAACGAGCAGAATTCTGTCGCCGAAGTTTCACCTCTAGTTCTCCTGAAAATTTGTATTGGTCAACAAGGATCGTGGAAATCGAGAGCTAGCCTAAGTGCTCTCGATGAAGTTTACAATTCAGTTGCGCTCGGGTGAGGGAAAATGCCGATATGGAACTCTTGTTCCCTTATTGAAACCCGCCTTACGCGTTCACTTGCGGTCGCCAAGCGCGGGGGTACGGCGGAGCTTGTCAATTCGTTCGGGAGCTAATCTTCGGCCGGCGGGCGGCTGCTGCCTCTGTGGACATAGCTTTCTGTGTCTTGCGATTGAGAGCTATGAGTTCGGCCTTTGCGACCCTTTCGCGGAGCGAAATCACCTCCGCGATCAGAGCCTGCAGCGAACTGTTATGCTGCGTGAGACCGCTTGGCTTTCTCTTCGGCCGTTTCTTTGCCGCTGCCATTTGAAAACATCCTTTTTACGTGCGGCCGGGTATGGGTCTAATTCCATAAAGAGACGCGTGCGACCACGCTCGTTTCCGCGTTGCTGTTCATGGCAATGTCGGAAGACTCGGGTGGTCGGCGCTGGGCCGCGTATTATCATCGGGGAACTTATTGAAGGGCCCGCCAACTACAACACAAACGTGCGGTTAAGCTTGACATCGACATTGAGGTTAACTGCCGCGCGTTGCATCTATTTGAAGAGGATGTGCGAGGGCGCGACTGTACTCTGGCACAACTGCGACCAAGATATCGCGGATTGAGCAAGGTCGCGAAGGCGACGATCCTGTTTGGCAACACGCAGCACGAGGGTCGCGCCAGCGCCGTCGTGAGGATGATCGAGCGCGTATCAACGTTGAAAGCCACATCCAGAGGACAGCACTCTCGGCTAGAGCTTGAATAGGACTACCGGCCCTAAACAAACGTTTGGAAGCCGAGCCTTGAATGGGATTTTAGCTGATAGAGTTACGCGAAATTGACTCCGATTTTTCGTCTGCTTGAGGACGTCAAGTCTTTGGAGACAACTTCGCATCAGGATCGGTCCGAAATGAACAGCAGACAAATTCCGGAGGTGGGACCGTGTTGGAGATCGTGTGGAGTGGGCAGGCGCTGACTGGAAGGGCGGCGATCAGGCGGGGCCGCGCAGATGCGGGATACACCCTGCTCGAACTCTTGGTGGTTATGGGGGTCATCGCCATCCTCACGGCCGTCGCGACGCCGCAGTTGATGGGCTATTTCGGAAAGGCGAAAGTTCAGTCTGCTCAATTGCAGATCGAGAATATCAACACCGCCCTCGAAATGTACTACATGGAAAATGGCACATATCCGAGCGTTAGCGTCGGCTTGAGGGCATTGGTCGAGGCACCTCCGGAAGCGCCCCGTTGGAATGGTCCGTATTTGAAGAATGCCAAGACCCTGCTGGACCCTTGGGGGCGGCCGTATCAATACGCGGTCACTGACCAAGGCGAGTACAATGTCTATTCGTTGGGGCCGAGTGGGAAAAACGTAAAGAAGGCAAGTTCGGACGCACGCTCCACGCGGGCATCATGGGCCAACGGGTCAGGCTAATATTTGCGGCCCCCGATAGGGAAGACTTCGCATTGACTTCGTGCTCGGCGCCTAGAAAAGAAGCCTCTGCGCGCCGCTGCTTCAGGTCCGGAGTTCTTTCGGTGCGGATTGGCTGATCGCCTCCGGTTTCAATACAGCTTGGGCTTCGACGATCTCCTGCCGCAGCCTCATGACCTGAGCGTAAGCAACATCTAGACTTTCCCGTGTGAAGTCGGGAGAGGGCCCAAGACTCGTCTTGACTGGCTTTGAGCACTGCATGGATCTGTCCTCGCCGTCTATGATAGTTGGTGCCGAGAAAGCTTCCCCAGGTTCGCTCACAGTCGAGTGAATGCAATTGTATAGCTTCCTGCAATGAATGTGCCGGGCTTTTCGTGGCCCTGCCTCTGGCGGGGAGATCGCGTAGTGGCCGCTGATATCTTTCGGAGGTGTGGTTTTACCGCTCTCGATCGGGGCCGCTCAAAACGCCAGGAGGCAGAAAGGCCGCGATTTGCGGTGCAGGAACGAAATATTTCGCAATGTCCCTGCTCTTCCTGCCGGTAAGCCCTTCCCGTTGAACTTCAGAGATCTTACGGCTCATGACCCCGACCAAGCAGTGACGCCGGAGATCGAACACCCCTGCGCCGGAATTCCCGGTTTGAGCGACGTCCGCAATGGCCGTGCTGAAGCGGCGCGCCGAGTTGGGGATCATCCGCGGAGGAAAAATGCGCGAATGTTCGATTTTCCCCGGGACGAGTGTCACGACGTCTTCCCCTGGCGCCGGAACGGCCCCGCACAACCGCATTCTGCGCAGGGACAATCGCATCGGCAGGAAAACTTCATCGACAGAAAGAAGGCTAAGATCCGTCCCCTCGAACGTGCCTTCCTTGACCATCGTAGTTGGGTATTCCCGACCTTCGATCACGACGCGCGGCTTCGTCAACCGTGCTTCGCCCGCAACGTGTGCGGCAGTCAAGAAATAACCTCCGCCAAGATAGATGCCGTAGCCCGGCCAATCCTGCTTCGGCGTGCGGTAGATGTTGATCGCAAACGGAGGAAGCGTATCTTCCGCCATTTGCGCCGTTGCAGAGCCATAGCCCGCTGTAAGGCTTAATAGGACTGCAAAGAGCTCTGTTATCCTGGACGACCGCATGCGCCGGCTAGTTTCGCGACTGGAGCGTCATGGTGGGCCATCCTGGCTAATGATATTCAAAACGATGATCGTGCCGCGTGGTCAAGGGCTCGGAGGAGCGGCCGGCGCGCGGAGCGTCGCCAGCAGCTCAACTCGCCCTGGCCGCTGTCTCCTCCTGGAACGCATGATACGCCAGGCGAATGCCATGCGTCAGCGAAGTTCGAGCACGCCAACCGAGCTTCTCCAAGCGCGTGACGTCCAGAAGTTTGCGCGGAGTGCCATCTGGACGCGTCGCATCGAAGATGATCTGCCCACGATAGCCCACCACCTTCGCGGTCAGCCGGGCAAACTCGTCGATCGTGATATCTTGCCCGGTGCCGATGTTGATCAGATCCGGACCAGAATATATCTTCATGATGTGGATGCATGCATCTGCAAGGTCGTCAACATAGAGGAACTCCCGCCGCGGCCTCCCAGTGCCCCACACCACGACCTCGTCAGCGCCCGAGAGCTTGGCCTCATGAAAACGGCGGATCAGGGCCGCCACGACATGGCTGTATTCGGGATGGTAGTTGTCTCCAGGTCCGTAAAGGTTGGTCGGCATCACGTTGATGAAGTCGGAGCCGTACTGATGGCGATAAGCCTCGACCATCTTGATGCCCGCGATCTTTGCGATCGCATAAGGTTCATTTGTGGGCTCCAGGGGGCCTGTCAGGATCGCGCTTTCCTGGATCGGTTGAGGAGCCAACCTCGGGTAAATGCAGGAGGACCCTAAAAACATCAGCTTCTCAACACCATTCACGTGAGCGGCGTGGACGACGTTGCTCATGATCACCAAATTATCGTACAGAAATTCTGCCCGGAGCGTATTGTTGGCTACGATCCCGCCCACTTTCGCCGCGGCCAAGAAGACGACATGCGGACGATTGGCAGAAAACCATGCGAGTACGTCAGCTTGGTTGCGGAGGTCTAGTTCGCTTCGTGTTGGCGTCAGGAGTTGAATTCCTTCGGGCGCCAAGCGGCGGACGAGTGCAGACCCGACCATACCGCGATGGCCGGCGACAAAAACCGACTTGCCCGTTAGTTCAAACGAGGTTCCGGCCATTGGCGGCCTCCCGCTTCGCCGCGACGAGATCGCTGGCGACCATTTCGGAGACCAATTCGGTAAATTTTCTCCTCGGATTCCATCCAAGGATCTGCCGTGCTTTGGAAGGATCGCCAATGAGGAGCTCTACTTCCGTCGGTCGGAAATAAGTCGGATCGACCTTCACGAGGACCTTGCCCGTTTTCCCGTCGATGCCGACCTCGTCGATTCCCTTTCCTTGCCATTCGATCCGGCGTTCCACTTCCGCAAACGAAGCAGCGACGAATTCTCGTACGGAGTGCATTTCGCCGGTCGCAAGAACAAAGTCGTCAGGTCGGTCTCCTTGCAGAATGAGGTGCATGCCCTCCACGTAATCCTTCGCGTGCCCCCAATCGCGCTGTGCATCGAGGTTTCCGAGATAGAGCGTATCTTCCAAGCCGACCTCGATCCTCGCTACAGCGCGAGTGATCTTGCGCGTGACGAACGTCTCTCCGCGAAGGGGGCTTTCATGATTGAACAGAATGCCATTGCAGGCGAACATACCGTAAGCTTCGCGGTAATTCACCGTGATCCAATAACCGTAAAGTTTGGCGACCCCGTAGGGGGAACGCGGATAGAACGGAGTAGTCTCTCTTTGAGGAATTTCCTGCACGAGTCCAAATAGCTCGGATGTCGACGCTTGATAGAAGCGCGTCGCTTTTTCCATTCCGAGAATGCGGATAGCCTCCAAGATACGGAGCACTCCCACCGCGTCGGAATTGGCCGTGTATTCCGGGCTCTCGAAACTCACGCCGACATGGCTCTGAGCAGCGAGGTTATAGATCTCCGTCGGTCGGATCTGTTGCATAAGGCGGATCAGGTTCGTCGAATCCGTCATATCCCCATAGTGCATCAGGAACGGCACGTCTTTGTCGTGCGGATCCCGATACAGATGGTCGACTCTTGCCGTATTGAACGACGACGAGCGCCGCTTCACTCCATGGACCGTATAACCAAGCCCTAGGAGATACTCAGCCAGATAGGCGCCGTCCTGTCCCGTAACTCCGGTGATCAGCGCAACACGTTTAGAAGCCGTATGCATGTTTAATACACATCCGATAGAGAATTGGTCTTGTATGGTGCATAACGTGAAAGGTCGACCCTCTCACTCATACTTCATCTCAAAGCAATATTGAAATAGATTGGAATGGTCTCCTTGGGAGGAGATCGGAACTCTCGATCGGTTGGGTTAATCTCGCGCCCCTCCCAATATGCCACAGCTGTTCAGAAATTAATATTCGGCTTGGAATTTGATCTCCTCGGCTGGACTAGGTCTGTTACCCCGCAAGCGGATGTTATAGGCCTTTGATTGGTGGTCCTCGTGGAACTGCGATCGAGCGCCTTGTTCGGTCTGCTGCGGTTCGGGCCACGTTTGATCAGGTGCGGTGCTGCAGTGGCTGGTGTTGAACTTACATACGCGATCCCGGATATCCACGGCCGCGCAGATCTGCTCAAACTGGCCGTGGGTCGTATCATCGACCATTCGAGGGGGCGGCAAGCAAAAATTGTCACGCTAGGGGACTACGTCGACCGCGGTCCACAGAGCGCAGAAGTACTTGAGTTCATCATGAACTGGCTGGATCGCCATCCCCGCCTGATTGTCCTGAAGGGCAATCACGAGGTGATGATGCTGGCAGCCTGTCTCGGCCAAGCGAAGCATCAATGGTGGATGCAGAACGGCGGCGCTCAGACGCTCACTTCGTATGGCCTCGACCCGGCAAACCCGACAGACCTGAGACGGTTGCCTCCGGTTCACTTGCAGTTCATTGCGCAACTGCTTCGGATCCACGTGGATCAGTATCGAGTCTTCGTGCACGCCGGAGTGGACCCCGATCAACCGCTGGAAGCGCAGTCAGAGCGCACTCTACTGTGGAAACGCTACCAGCCCCATTTCGAGCAAGGCCATGGCCAGCGTCACGTTGTGCACGGACATGACGCGCAACCCTCAGGACCCGTTCTGACCGCTGGCCGGACCAACCTCGACTGCATGGCCTGGAAAACCGGACGTCTGGCTATTGGCGTTTTCGATGACGCACAGCCCGGCGGCCCCCGCGAGATTCTGGAGATCGAAACCTCCCGGTAAGGCGCACCCTGGTGCGCGCAGATCCTTTTGTAATCATGGTTCAGCCGCTCGCCTGGGAGCTCTGAAGGAAGCAAGCGACCGAACATGCACCGCGAAGACCGCGCTATTGTGACGGCTCCGTGCAATCGGCAAGCCCGGATTTTGCGGATTCTACGAATTGTGCCTCGACGTTGAGAGCAATGGATCGCTCGAGAGCAGATTTGCATTGCGGCCGGTCTTTGAGCTCGTGGTAGCTCTTCCCGAGGAAATAATACGCAGTTGCGTCATCAGGGCGCTTGCTGACGACTTCCTTCAAGAGCTCGACCGCGCGAGGATAGTTTTCGGACCTGAATTGAAGGATGGCAACCGCCCGTGCGACCTCGGGATCACTCGGGAAACTCTGCCTTGCTCTCAAGGCCACTTCCAAGGCCTTCGGATTGTTACCTGTCTTGCGAGCATACAGCAGAGTCAGCTCTCGCGTAGCGGGTGCGAACTCAGGATAAATTGAAAGAAGTTTCTCGTATCCCTGGATGGCGCCGTCAACGTCGGACCGCTTCACAGCAATTTCGCTCAGTCGCTGAAGCGCAACGGGGTCGTCGGGATAATCGTTGAGGAAGTCCTTGACCTTAGATTCATCCGGTCCGGCTCCGCCGCTCCCCTGTGCCAAGAAGTCGACGCGACGCTGACTTTCTGATTTGGAAGGTGTGACGGCGGAGGATTGCGCGACTTTCCCGAGAGCTGATGCGGCTGCGCTCTCGTCGCCGGTGACGTAGGCCGCCATTCCGTAGTGGAACTGGATATCTGCGTCGTTCGGGTTCTTGGACGCGCTGTCCCGCAGGAGCGCAAGCGCCTCCCGATACTGATGCTTCTTGAACAAGATCCAGCCCAGCGTATCAGCGATCCTTGAATCGCTCGGCACGGTCTCTTGAGCCTTCTTCGCTAGTTCAGATGCCTTCTCGATATTACCTTGATCAGAATAGATGACGGCGAGATTGTTCAGCGCCATCGGGTTGTTCGGCGCTAACGCGAGCGCAGCCTCATAGGCGTTTCGTGCGGCTTGAATATTGTTTTGCTGCTCCTGCAGGTTGGCCAGGAGGAGGAGCGGCGCCACTGTCTTTTTTCGGTTGGTGATTTCGGTGAGCTTCTTAATCGCCATCTCCGGCTTCTTTGCCGCGACATAAGCCCGCCCAAGAAGAAGTTGCGCCAATTCCAGATCAGGATTGATTTCGAGAGCCTTGGTGAGATCCTGTTCAGCGCCGTCGTAGTCACGCTTTTCGAGTTTTATTTTCCCGGATAGCCCCCACCACTGCGCCTCAGTTGAGTGCTTCTCGAGTTGCTGCTTTACGCGAGCCAAAGCTGCATCGAAATTGCCGGATTGTGCGTCTAGGTTGACCAGCGCTTCCGTTGCCGGCCCAAAATCTGGCGAGAGAGACAGACTTTTCTCAAAGTTTTGGCGAGCCTCGTCTGGCTTTCCTTTGCTGAGATAGACGGTCCCCATCGCCTGATAGGGAAGAGGGTCTTTCGGAAAGAGCCCGGCCATGCGTTGATAGACCTCCAGCGCGCCATCGGCGTTTTGCTGCGACAAGTACGCTGCGGCCAGCAAATTGTACGCCTCTTCGGTTTCAGGATGCCGAGCGACGACGGGGTTGAGGAGATCGACGGCGGAGGCACCGCTGCCCTTGCGAATTTTCAAATCCGCCAGAAGCAAGGCGGCCTGATCGAAGGTTGGGGCAAGCTGAAGAGCCGAGGTCAGGAAGCCTTCAGCGCTGTCAATGTACTTGCGAGCATTCACCGGATCCAGGGTGCGCGCCACCATCAGGTAAGCACGCGAGAGGCTGTACAAAAGCTGGGGGCTTTGGCCGCTGAGCTTGAGGGCCTGGTCGAAGGAGCGGATCGCGGCGGTCGGATCGTTCTTATCCAGGCTGATATTTCCGCTGATCAACAATGCGTCGAAATTGATGGGATCCTGAGACAGGACGTTTTGGACCCGGCTGACACAGGCCTCGTCCTGCTTGGCCGAGCACGCGATCTTCATAAGCATCACGCGCGGTGGCAGATAGGACGGGAACTTTTCATTGAGCTTTTGCAGGACTTCGCGCGCACGATCCACATTGTCCGTTGCAATCAGGAAGTCAGCATAGCGGATTGTTGCTGCAAGCCGGGGAGGCTCGAGTTCAGCTGCTGTCCGGTAGGCGGTATCGGCGGCCTTGAGGTCCTTCCGCTTCCAGTGAAGCGTTGCCATGGCAGTGAGCGCGCCGGCGGATTTCGGATCAAGGCGGAGCGCTTCCTGGAATTTCTGCTCGGCGGCGGTATCGTTATTTTGGCGAGCCTCAAGCACGCCTTGGGCTATATGGTAGCCCGCCTGATCTCCATTCTTCTTAACCAGCTCGTCCAAGATGCCACGTATCTCGTCAACGGCATTGGTTGTGTCACCGCTATCGGCAAGAAGGATTGCGGCCTCCTCCTGCTGCGGTGCCAGGTCGAGTGCCTTTACAGCTATCTCTCGCGCCAATTTGAAGTCCCGGGTCAGGAGGTCGGCCAAACCCAGCTTGATTTGAATCTCGGCATCGTCCGGCTTCAGTTCGGCGGCTTGCTTCAGGAAGGGGATCGCGACTGGCCACTGGCCCTGTTCACTGTAGAGCAACGCCAAGCCGCGGATGGCCTCCGGCTGAGAGGGGTTCTGGCGGAGCGCCGTCCGGAAGTTCTTTTCAGCAACGTCAAACTGGTTGTGCTGACGCGCTTCTTCGCCTGTGGTAACGAGGTCCTTTGGCGTTTCGGCCTTGGATTCCGGACGTCCACAGCCCGTCGTCATCAGTGGGAGCAAGACGGCAATCAGGAGAGTGGAAGCGCGCCGCATGGGTAGCCCTCGAGATCTCGCCGCCACAGAAACAACATATTTAGAGTTCCTGGCAGCCGAATTAATCGTTTTACATAATAGTGTTTGGCAGGTGCTGCCTATTTCGTGCTAGTGGCAAACCAGAGAAGCCATTGCTCTACATGTCTTTTAAAGCGGATTTATAAAGAGGGCGGGGAGCCTGCGGTGTCAATAGAAGTTGTCCAATCTTCGTTAACCGCAGGGGGGCGAGCCAAAGGTAAGTCTACCTGGTTCAATCTCCAACGGGATGAGTTGTTTTGCACGCTCTATGTCGTGGGTTGTGCGAATGGACTGCTGGGCCGCTTTATCCAGGCGATTCATGCGGATAGCGCACTGGCGTCAGCACTGAGCATCGACATCAACGCTATCGTATTCTTTGCCTGCTTTGCGGGTCTGTCGATGATGTTCTCGAGCCTCGGACAAAGTGCGGGGGGGCAACAGATCCAAAAGATGGACATCGCTGTCGCTGCGATTTTCTTGGTCCTGGTTGCGCTTCCGATCTATCCTTTGAGCTGGGTCGCGGTTACTGGTCTTAGTGTCTACGTCGTGCTGCGGGCTCGTGACAATTCCGACCGGGCCCGCGCCGCAATTATTCTGTTCGCGCTGGCGGTCCCGATGTTCTGGAGTCGCCTGCTTTTTCAGATGTTTGCCAAAACGATCTTGGATATCGATGCATTGTTGGTTGCAACGGTGCTCGATTCATCGCGGGTTGGAAACATGGTCCGGTTCGTCGACGGCTCGGGCTATATGATCGTGTTGGCGCCATGCTCTTCACTTGCCAATATGTCGCTCGCTTTCCTCTGCTGGATTAGCATTTCGCAATGGGTCCGGCATCGGTGGTCGAAGATTGACCTGCTGTGGTCAGGTCTCGCTTGCTTGTCGGTGGTCGCCGTGAACGTCACGCGCATCAGCCTGATGGGGCTAGGACAATCCTACTACAGCGCCATCCATAACCAGTGGGGCGATCTTGTTACCAATACTATCATGTTGATGTTGATGGTTATGTTCAGCGTTGTCGGAGCAAGACGTGAAATCTTCGCGCGGGTTTAAATTTCTGCTGAGCGCGACACTCATATTCACTCTGGGCTGCAAATTGCTGCTCCGGCCGGCTGCTTCCGGCGAGGGAGCGATGTCGCCGCAATCGCAGCTTGCCGAATTTCTGACCAGGCAGCATTTCAGCGTCTCTGTCGTAGAGCACCCTGCGGACGGTCAGCCGTCGGTTGTGGCGTCCACAGGAGTGTGCCGGATCTCGGCTTTCCGCTCACCGGCGATGGGTTCGGATCGTGACTTGGTGCGTCGGCTTGCCTTGCCCACAGATGAGGTATTCGTGGTTTATCGCGGCAAAATCTATAATGAGCAGCCGACTTGGCTTACGGTTTCGGACTTCCTGTGGGCTAGAGCGCTACGCGAACTTGGAATCAGTTCCACCGAACGCGCTGTTTACGCTATCATTTCTCCCAAGAATTGCAGCGTGTCCCGGTTGCCTTGGGAGGAGTTCACGGCCCGAGCGGCCACTGCTCCCGTTTAATTAACCTGGTCTTGAGATTAATGTCGCTTTCCTTGACGCAGCGCGATATTATTAAAGAAATATTAGGTGTTGCAAAAATGCAACAGCTCTCCATTTCACCTTAGCATTGGGAACTCGCTGTGAACGAAATTGTGCCGATGCGTTCGTCGTCAGGCTCGCCCGTCCCCTCGGCTGCCCCGGCGCCAAGCTTTGCGCAGAAGGTCGATAGTGTTGTCGGATTCCTGCGACGGCGATGGTTCATCATCTCTGTTTGTCTTGCTGCGGCTCTTCCCTTCGGTCTTATCAATCACTTCTTCGCCAAGCCTACGTACACCTCCTCGTCGACCATCATGGTCGATCCCCGGGTGACCCAGCTGTTCCCCAACTCCATGGTTCCGGATGCCTCGCGAGATCCGTCCTGGGTGGAGAACCAAATCGGCGTGCTGAAATCGCAGGGCGTCGCCGCCTATGTGGTCAAACAGCTCCGCCTTGCCGACGACCCTGAATTCCTGAGAGAGGATCCCGGCGTCTTCGCCTCGATGTTTGAGCATCTTGGTTTGGCGGCCGGTTTTAAGAAGCTTGGGCTGGGAGGAGCTTTGATTGCGGTTGGCCTCGCAGAACCTGACCGGCAGCGGAGCGAGGCGGAGCGCATTGGCGAGGCGCAGGGCGCCTTCACGCGCCGGATCGAGGTGAAACGGGTCGGCCTGAGCAACATGCTGCGGGTGGAGTTTCGTTCGCGCAATCCGGATCAAGCGGTGAAGATCGCGAACACGATGGTGGACGCGTACATCTACGACCAATTGACTGCAAAGTATCAAGCCAATCGCCGCGCAAGCGATTGGCTTTTGGAGCGATTGCAGGTTCTGCGTGAAGATGCGGCCAATGCCGAGCGCGCGGTGCTTGAGTTCAAATCGAAGAACAACATTGTGGCGGCCGGCGGAAAGTTGGTCAACGACCAGGAAATGATGGATGCAACGAACAAGGTTGCACAAACCAAGGCTGCTGCGTCCGACATCCAGGCCCGCCTGAACCGTATCGATGCGGTTGTCAAATCCGGTCAATCCAGCGCGGATGCCGGTTTCGACGAGACCATTGCGGCAGCCGACGAGACCACAAGCGATGCGATGCAGAACTCCATTATCGGACAGCTGCGAAAGCAGTACCTTGATCTTGTGAACCGCGAAATGACGTGGTCGGCCCAATACGGGAAGAACCATGTCGCGGTTCTTAATCTGCAAAAGCAGATCAGGGACCTTCGCCGCTCGATGATGAGCGAACTGGTCCGCATCCGGGAGTCGCTGAGGAGCGAGTACGACATCGCCAGCCAGCGGCAGGCGACGGCGGAGAAGACGCTTGCGGATGTCGTCGCGCGATCAAAGGGCGTGAACCAGGCGCAAATTACATTGTTCAATCTGGAAGCCACTGCGCAAAGCTATCGCCGCCTGTATGATAACTTCCTGCAACGTCACACGGAGGCGGTTCAGCAACAGACGTTGCCTGTCACGGAAGCACGGGCCATTTCCCCGGCAGCCGTGTATCAAACCGGTCCGAAGCGGGGCATGATCTGGTTGACCACCCTGTTGGCTGGTGCGGGGCTCGGCGTGGGCTTTGGTGCGCTCCGCGAATTGATGGATCGAGGCTTCCGTACCAAGGAGCAGGTGCAGAGTGCACTCTCGCTGCAATGTCTCAGTCTTGTCCCGGTTCTGACCGACCGTGCCATGCTCGGAATCTTGAATGATCCGAGGACGCTCGCTATGCAAGCTCGCACCACCTCGACTGTTGCGGCGGTGCTCCGAAACACGATGGTGCAGCGGATCCACAAGACCTCTCGTCTGATGCGGACGGTTCAGCAGGCTCCGGATTCGATCCTTGCTGAATCAGTCCGGATGATCAAGCTGAACCTGGAACTGGAGGCGCCATCTGAGTCGCGCCGGGTGCTCGGCATAACGTCCGCCTTTCCGGGCGAAGGCAAATCATCCTTAGCAGCTGCCTTGGCGGCCGTGATCGCTCAAGGAGGGCAGCAGGTCATCCTGGTCGATTGCGATCTTCGGAATCCATCCCTCTCGCGAGCTCTGTCACCTGATGCGAAACTGGGAGTAGTTGATGCGATCCACGGACATTCCAATTTCCAGGAGCTGATTTGGACGGACCCGGCGACAAATCTGTCGTTTTTGCCTGGTGCCGCTAGGTCGGCGATCTCTCCGAGCGAGTTTCTGGCATCCTCCGAGGCTTTGACGCTTTTCTCTGCGCTTAGAAAAGTTTTCGACTACGTCATCGTTGATCTTCCGCCGCTTCTGGCCGCGACCGACGTTCGCGCCGCGTCGCAACTTCTGGACTCCTATCTTTTGGTCGTGGAGTGGGGACAAACCAAGATCGATGCGGTCCAATACGCCCTGCGACATGCGCCCGCTGTGTACGACCGGACGGCTGGTATCGTTCTGAATAAAGTCGATGTGGAAGCGATGGGGCGGTACGATACGTATGGCGGGATGTACTATGGCTACTCTTACGGGAGTATGCCGGGCGGTGCGCAGAAGAGCGGACGAGCCGAGCTTTCGGCGTGATCGCTCCGAGCAAGCAAAGCACGTTCGGATGCAAGCTCATGACCTCCTGCTGACGCGGCCGTCAATGGCGCAATGACAGGGGCGTTGTTAACGCTACGCAACAGACTTCGTGTAATAGGTTCCACCACGAACCGCCGTGGCGGCGGCTGAACAACCTTAATTTGCGCTGAACGGGCCCAATGAGTTCATGGCACTGGTAGACAACGTCCCCGACGGGCATCGCCCGATCAACGCCCGGCAGGATAGAAATAGCATAACGATTGAGCCGGGCGGAATCGACCGACGGTACTGGCAGCACCTGTGGAGCTACCGGGAACTGTTCATCGTCCTTGCACGCCGTGACATATCAGTGCGGTACAAACAGACGGTCATCGGAGTGGCCTGGGCAGTGATCCGGCCATTGATTACGATGCTGATCTTCACGATCGTGTTCAGCCGTATTGCTCAACTCCCGGCGGGGGTTGCAGTGCCATATCCGCTGATGGTTTTTGTGGGAATGCTACCATGGACGTTCTTCGCCTCATCGGTGGTCGAGGCATCGAACAGCGTGGTGCAAAATTCCGCACTGGTGAGTAAGGTCTATTTTCCCCGCGTCATCATCCCGTTCGCCAGCGTCGTGACTGCGTTTGCCGACTTCATGATCGGAATCGTCCTGCTTTCGATGTTGATGCTGTTCTATCGCGTGGCTCCAGGCTGGCACATCGTCTTTTTGCCCCTGTTCTTCATGCTCGCTTTTGCGTTGAGCTTGGGTTCGGGTTTGTTTTTTGCGGCACTTAACGTTAAATACAGGGACTTCCGGCATGTGATCCCATTTCTGGTACAGCTCGGCCTGTACATATCGCCGGTTGGGTTCAGCACGGCCGTCGTCCCAAGTGACTGGCGTATGCTGTACGCGCTGAACCCGATGGTTGCCGTCATCGACGGATTTAGATGGTGCTTGATCGAGGGAGCGCCGAAGCCAGAAGCATCCACGCTCGCCATTGGTGTTGCCGCTGCCTTGGGTTTGGTCGTCCTGGGCGTTTGGAAATTCCGCTCTACCGAGCGCGAGTTTGCTGACCAGATTTGAGATTGGTAGATGCGCGACGTTGCCATATCGGTAGAAGGACTGTCGAAGCGCTACTGGCTCGGCCATCGACGGAGCTCGTCCAACTATCTCTTGCGCGATGCGATCGTTGCTCAATTTCGATCAGTAGCGCGAAATACGGCCGACTTGTTCTCCGGACGCCAAATCATACAGGGCGATACTCTTGAGGAGTATTGGGCGCTTCGTGACGTCAAGTTCGACGTCGGGGCAGGCGAAGTGCTCGGCCTCATCGGACGGAATGGCGCGGGAAAATCCACTCTGCTGAAGATACTGAGCCGGATCACCGAGCCGGATGCCGGGAGAGCCAGCATACGAGGCAGGGTGGCGAGTCTGCTTGAGGTCGGTACTGGGTTTCATCCCGAGCTCAGTGGCCGCGAGAATATCTTTCTAAACGGCGCCATCCTTGGCATGAGCCGGGCTGAAATTCGTGCTCGTTTCGACGAAATTGTTGCGTTTGCGGGCGTGGAACGGTTCTTGGATACGCCGGTCAAGCGATATAGCAGCGGCATGTATGTCCGGCTGGCGTTCTCGATCGCGGCACATCTGGAGCCCGAAATCCTGATCGTCGACGAAGTGCTGGCAGTCGGCGATGCCGAATTCCAAAAGAAGTGCCTCGGCAAGATGCAGTCGGTCGCGACGAAAGACCACCGAACGGTGCTTTTCGTCAGCCACAACATGCAGGCTGTGCAGTCCCTTTGCGATCGGGTCTTGCTGCTGGAGGGCGGCCGTGTGGCTCGACAAGGTCCCGCGAGGGATGTGGTAGCAAGCTATCTCTCGGACAGCCAAACCGAAACAGGCATAAGAGAGTGGACCCTCGAACAAGCACCGCAACGAGATGGGGTGGCGCTGGTCGCTGTTCGTCTGTTCAGAGGCGACGGTGTTCCTTCGAGCCTTTTCGAGAGTGATGGGGATATTAACATCGAGCTCGAGTTCACCGTCTCAGACGTTCCTACCGGAACGTTTTGCGTCGGGTTCGATCTTTTCGACTCTGAAGGCGGTACGATTTTTCGCAGCTATCAGACCGACGCGCAACGGCGGGAATGGCTCGAGCCGCACGTAGGGCAAAACGTCTGGCGATGCAGGATTCCGGGGGGGCTGCTGAATGAGGGGACCTTCTACGTCAGCCCTCGGCTTAGCATTCACAACGTGGTTTGGCTGGTCAAAGAAGATGCTGTGATTCAGTTTCAGGTTCGGTTGCGCCATGGAAAATCCCCGCTGTGGGACACCATCGAAGGCAACAGGCCCGGCCAGATTGCTCCTATCTTGGAGTGGTCACGGCGAACCGGTATGATCTCCTGAGAGGAATTGGGCATGCTTCCAAAAATCTCAGTCATTACGCCGTCGTTCAACCAGGGCTCGTTCATTGAACAAACAATCAGCTCGGTGCTCAAGCAGGACTACCCCAACCTTGAGTACATCGTAATCGACGGGGGTAGCACGGACGAAACTGTTTCTGTTATCAAACGCTATAGCAGCCGAATTGCGTACTGGGTGAGCGAGTCCGATCGCGGGCAAACGCATGCCATCAACAAAGGTCTTTCGAGGGCTACCGGCGACATTATCGCCTACATCAACAGCGATGATTATTATTTGCCTGGGGCGCTCGAGAAGGTCGCACGTTACTGGGTCGAGCATCCCGATTGTGATCTCGTCCACGGCCAATGTGAGATCGTTGATCATGTCGGGGCGCTTGTTAGATTGCAGCAAGGCGACATCAGAAGCCTCGAACAATGCCTAGACTTATGGGGGGTCTGGTGGGGCGGACGGAATTTCGTTCAGCCAGAAGTCTTCTGGACGCGTCGCATGACCGAGAAGATCGGCCCTTTCCGCGAGGATCTCCACTGGGTGATGGACTACGATTATTGGGCCCGGATCTTTGCTGTCGGGGGGCGGGCTGGGTTCATAGACGATCGCCTGGCGGCCTTCCGCCTGCATCCCTTACAAAAGTCTACCCAGCCCGAACGTACAGCGAATGAACTGCTCAGCGTCGTGCGGCCCTATCTGTTCTCGAAGAGCACTCCCATAGGAAGAAAAGAGCAGATCCGCCTTCGCGCTGAATGGATGTATCACGCGGAATTCCTTCCGCGCGTGCGTGAATCGATTGCTTGCAACGAGCCCCCGGCGCGCAGAAGGGCAAAGTTGGCTGGCTACGCATTGTCGCATCCGAGTGTTCTGCTCGCAGGGCCGTTCAGAACTCGATTGACAGCCTCGGTCAAGCCATTGTTTTCGAACACAGTCCTTGGAGGCAAGTTGTGAGCATCGGAGCCGTTCTTTTGCGCCTTCGTCAAAAGTACAGTCGCGGATTTCGCGTCGCCTATGCTCGCGATCGCGTACGGCCCCGGATCCTGAATACGGCGCCGATTACCGACACGAACGATTCGCGTTGTGAGATCCATGTCCTGACATCGGCCCAGGATTGGCTTAACCTCATTTGGACTTTGAAGTCGTTCTACCTCATGAGCGGCCGCCACTACGCGCTCTGCGTGCACGAAGATGGCTCGGTTCCGCCCGAAGGCCTCGAGGCGATCAGGAAGCATTTCCCAGCCGCCCGCATCTTGCTTCGCGCTGATGCCGATCGCCAGGCGCGAGACTTCCTCCGCGGGTATCCGAGATGCGAGGCGTTTCGGCAAGCTAATGCATTGGCACTCAAGCTCTTCGATTTCAAGATGAGCCTGCGATCGCCGAGGATGCTACTTTTCGACAGCGATCTCTTGTTCTTTCGCGAGCCCTCGGCCTTTTTGAACCGCGCTGAAGATCCGGCCTATCTCCGCAATACGTTCAATCGGGACGTCGAAACTTCATATTCGTTCGACTGGAGGATCGTGGAGGAGCGCCTCGGTTTCGAGGTCACGGAAGAGGTCAATTCGGGATTTGGTGTCATCCAACCCGACTCGATGCGGGTGGATTGGATTGAGGAGTGTCTTGGACTGGATGGTATTCTGGATGGCCATCCATGGCGGATCGAGCAGACGCTGTTTGCCTTGTTGAGCTCGCGTTACGGTGTGGAGTTGTTGCCGCAAGACTATCAAGTCTATCTTACGCCGGGCCTCGGCGAGCGGCCGTTCCGCCACTACGTGGGCGCCGTGCGACATCTGATGTACAGCGAAGGAATGCTTCGCCTGGTCAAGCAAGGCCTCCTGGATATGAAGCCGGCGCCGTCGACGGACAAGGCGATGGTCAGCATGGCAACGGCATTGTCCCAGAGGAGCAGTGTCTGATGCTCGTTTCGATCCTAATACCCTGCTACAACGCGCGGCAATGGGTCGGTCAGGCAATCGACAGCGCGCTGGCGCAAACCTGGCCGAATGTCGAGGTCATCGTTGTCGATGACGGCTCTACAGACGGCAGCTTCGATGTCATTCAGTCCTATGGTGATCGCATTCGATACGTGGGGGGACCAAATCGAGGCGGGAATCAAACGCGGAATCGGCTGCTCGAGCTCGCTCGAGGTGAGTGGGTCCAGTATCTTGACGCCGACGATTATCTCCTGCCCGACAAGATAGAAAACCAAGCCAAGCTTATCCAGTCTCTGGCGGATGTCGATCTCGTTATCGGGCCGGCGATTTGGGAGTACTATTCGTCTGACGGCGCTCGCCGAGAGGTCATGGAGATACCCGAGCCGTTGGACTATTGGTCTCTTCTGGCCAGTTGGAAGTTGCCGCAGACCGGTGCACCGCTTTGGCGAAAAGCTGCGATCCTGGATGTCGGCGGATGGGATCCGAAGCAGCCGTGTTGTCAGGAGCATGAACTGTATCTGCGCTTGCTCATGGGGGGCAAGCGATTTGGTTTCAGCGCGAAGAACGGCGCAGTGTATCGCCAGTGGAGCGACCAAACGCTCTGCAAGCGCGACATCAGACTGGTCCACACCCGCCGGCTCATGATCGAGCAGCAGCTCGAGGATTTTCTCAGGAGCCGGGGCGAGCTAACTTCCAGCCGCTTGTTCACTATCAATCTGGCGCGCTTTGAGATTGCGCGGAGCGCCTGGGCATATGACAGAGCGCGCTCGATCGGCCTAATTCGCCAGATATTTGCAACCGACTGGTGGTTCTCGCCGCGCGGCCGAGCCGCGCCGCTCGGATATCGATTTGTCTTTCACGCATTTGGATTTCGGGCTGCCGAAGCCGTTGGCCATATGCTCAGGAACGGTATTTGGAGCCGAACCATCTGATGTCGGGGCGAGCAGCACCTGATAGAGATAGGCACAAGAACTATCCGTATTTGCTCCTCGCAACTGACAGCGATGTTCAAGGAGCTTATTCCGGCTATACGCAGCTCGCAAAACATGTGCCGCATGCAGCTTTGCTCAGAAACCGCAGGCGGGAGCCGCGGACTGTCGTCGAGCGCGCGGCTCAGCGGTGGATCAATCAATTCACGGGTTCAAGCTGGTATCGCTTCAGTTCGATGCAGCCGGAGCTTCGTGCGTGGCTTCAATGTCAAACAGGATTTGAGGGACTCGTGCACTTCCTGTGGGGGGAGCGTGACTGGGGGATTATCGACTGCCTGCCCTCCAGGCGTCGGCCGAAGGTGTGCGCCACCTTTCATGCATGTACAGATACGTTGCCTGCCACGCTTCGCGCGAGCCGGCTAAGAAGCCTTGATGGCATCATCTTGATGAGTGAAACGCAACGCGAATTCTTTCTGAACCGTGGCGTCGACGGCGAGAAGATTGAGGTCATTCCGCACGGCATCGACCTGAGCCATTTTCATCGTTCCGAAGCCGCGACCAGCGAGCGCTTCACGGTCCTTTCCGTGGGAAGCTATCGTCGCCGCTTCGATCTGTTGAGAGCCGTCGTAGAGATCATCGGCAGCGTTCGTCCAGAAATTTCGTTCGTCGTGGTTGCCTCTCCTGATAAGACGCGAGAACTTGAGGGGCTCGCGAATGTCAGACTTCTAACCGGTGTGTCCGACTTGGATCTTCGCCGGCTGTACAGCTCGTCATCGTGTCTCCTAATGACTTTGCAGGCGGCAACGGCCAACAACGCGATCCTGGAAGCAATGGCTTGCGAGCTGCCGATCGTCAGCGAAGATGTCGGCGGCATCAGAGAATATGTCGGTGAGGCCGGGGTCCTGGTTCCTCCGGGTTCGGTGGATGCGTTGGTCGAAGCTATCCTGTCGTTGCACGAGGACCGCGACTCGGCGGCGCGCATCGGACGCATCGGCGGGATTCGGGCGAAGAGCTTTGATTGGCCGATCATCGCGGCGCGAACAACAGCCTTTTACAAGCGCGTTTTGGCAGCCTGAGATGCAAGGCGTATCTGGATGGTCCAAGCCGTGAGCATCAGGGAGGAGTTCGCCAATAGGATCATGCGCTATCCTGGTGCGATCGCGATGCGCCTGCGCATTGCTCGGCTCCGGTTGCTGGGGGCACGAATTGGAAATCGCTGCTGGATACGGCGGGTCAGCGTACCTCGAAATCCCTGGGACCTCGACCTTTCCGACGGTGTTGCGCTGGACGATGGCGTGATCCTGCTCAGCAGTGGCGATAGAGGAAGCAGACCCAAAATTCATATTGGCCCGAGGACCTACGTCAATCGTTATACGATGCTTGATGCGTCCGATCGGATCGAAATTGGCAAGGACAGCATGATAGGTCCGTTTTGCTACATTACCGACCATGATCATGCTGCCGGCGTGGAGGGGCGTCGCGCAGATCAACCGTTGCTGAGTGTACCGGTCACGATTGGTGAGAACGTCTGGATTGGCGCTGGTGCGATCATCCTGAAGGGAGTGCTGATCGGCGCAAACGCGATCATTGGAGCGGGCGCTGTCGTAACGCATTCTGTGGACGAGAGTGAGGTGGTCGCCGGTGTTCCTGCCAAGTCCATTCAGCAGCGGGGGCGGTGAGCCGTGGTCGGCGGGCATGAGGGGAGGGCACCCGTATCCGTCATCATCCCGACCTATGGCCGGGGGGCCGCAATTATCAAGGTGCTCGAACGCATCGTACTTTGCCGACCTTTGCCAGCCAAAATCATCGTTCATCTCGATGCCCCTGCCGATAATGCGCTCGCAGATATCAGCAGGCTGTTCCCGGACATTGTCGTGTTGAGTTCGAGCACAAGACTCGGGCCGGGAGGCGGGCGACATCGCGCGCTGATGGTTTGCGACACGCCTATCGCGGTGAGCTTTGATGACGATTCCTATCCGATCGATGAACAGTTCTTCTCCGAAATCGCGCGGCTGTTCGCACAGAACGAGGATGTCGCGCTGCTGGCTGCTCAGATCTGGCATCGAAACGAAGTGATGCCCGAACTGGCGGATTGGATGTTCGAGCGCCCAAATTTTGTGGGTTGTGGGTTCGCAATCCGAGTTGAGGCCTATCGAAAGATCCGGGGGTATCTGCCACGACCGGTAGCATACGGCGTCGAAGAGACTGACGTCAGCTTACAGCTTTTCGCTGCACGACAGCGCATCTGCCAGGTGGGGGCGCTGCGCGTATTTCACGACACCGATTTGAAGCACCACAGCTCTCCGGTGATCACGGCTGCCAGCATCACCAATCTCGGGCTCTACGCGTTCCTGCATTATCCCGTATCGCGCTTTGGTTGGGGCGTCCTGCAAGTTGCGAACAGAGTAAGGTTTCTGGCAAGTCGCCGCCGCTTCCGAGGGATCATCGCCGGTTTCCTGGCTATTCCGCTAGACTGCTATCGGTTTCGGCAATATAGAGACCCGGTTGATCCTGATGTTCTATCTCGCTTTTTCAGATTAATCTCCCGCGATCCAAAGCCCACGGTGCAGGGTTCGGTTAACGGATCATAGCTGGGCCTGTAGGATATTGGATGTGAGCAGCGCGAAATGGGTCTGCTGCCAACTCGGCGGACGCGAGCATTACGCAATTCCACGTCTGCATCACCGAGGGGGGCATCTCGCCCGCCTCATAACCGACCTGTGGATCCCGCCGGGATCCCTTCTGCGCCCGCTTGTTGGTACGGGTGCGGCATCCCGCTTCAATTCCGAGCTAGCCGACGCACCAGTCAGCGCCTCCAACTGGGCGAGCCTGGTATTCGAACTCTCCGCCAAAGCTCGGCGCCGGGGCGGCTGGAACCTGATGATCGCTCGGAACGAGAGATTTCAAGCCTACGCCGTCCGGGTCTTGTCTGGTCTTCGGAACCCGCGCGAGGGCTCTGGAGTGGTCATGGCGTATAGCTATGCCGCGAGAGACATTTTCCGTTGGGCACGCCGTCACGGTTGGCGGACGGTGCTGGCGCAGATCGACCCCGGTCCGCCGGAGCAGCGCATTCTTCAAAAGCTTCATCAAGCGCCTGGCCTCTCTCATGGTTGGCAGCCGCCACCCGAGGCATACTGGCAGCGCTGGCGCGAAGAATGCGAGCTTGCCGAGCACATCGTCGTCAATTCGAAATGGTCCGAGCAGGCGCTACTGGAAGAGGGGATCGAAGCCTCGAAGATCTCCTGCATTCCGCTCGCCTACGAAGCCTCCGCGGCGCCGTCTCCTCGTTCCTATCCGGAGCAGTTCTCGCAAGCGCGTCCCATGCGCGTCCTCTTTCTCGGCCAGGTGAACTTGAGGAAAGGGATTGGGCCCCTTCTGGAGGCGATCAAGAAGCTGAAGGACGAACCAATCGAGTTCACATTCGTCGGTCCAATCCAGCTTGAGGTCCCCCGTGACATTCTCCTCCAACCACGGGTCAAATGGATCGGCCACGTGCCTCACGGCGAAACGGCAGGGCACTACAGATATGCCGACCTGATGATCTTCCCGACCTTTTCGGATGGATTTGGCCTGACCCAACTCGAGGCTCAAGGCTGGCATCTGCCCATCATTGCTTCGAGGTTCTGCGGCGATGTGGTTCAGGATGGGCGGAACGGGCTGCTTCTGCCGGAGGTGTCGGCTGCCGCCATTGCGTCGGCGTTGGCGAAATTGCTCAGGCAGCCGGCAGAATTGAGAAGGATGTCGAACGCCTCCTCGGTCGATGCTCAGTTTTCCTTGGATAGTGTCGGGAAGAGATGGAATGAGCTCATCGATTGAACCCGCAGTGAGCGATTGCCACGAACCGAGCGCGCCGGAGCGTGCGAACGGCGTTCCGCACAAGGTGGCCTTCGTTACGATCGTTCCATCACCGTATCAGCGAGATCTTTTTGCTGCATTGGCAAAGCGGCGCGAAATCGATCTGAACGTGTATTACATGGAGGCCGGTTCTCCCGATTCCCCGTGGCCGGCCGTCGACCTCGAGCGCTACGAGCACATCTTGCCTGGGTCGTGGTATCCGATCGGGCCGGTGCGCGCTCATGTCAACTGGCGGCTCCCTAATCTTGCGAATGCTGACTTCGTCATTCTCAGCAGTTACACCTCTCTGACCGGTCAGTTGCTGATGCACGCGCGACTGAGGCGCTCTCGCTGGATTTTCTGGGGGGAACGCCCTCGTACTCACACGGGGGCGAAGGGGCTGGTCCAGCGCGGCTTGATGAGTCCGATGTCCGCGGCGGCGGCGATCGTCGGAATAGGCGGCGTTGCGAGGCGCATCTATCAGGACCATTTTCCTCGTCAGCAGACTTTCAACATTCCCTACCATTGCGACATCGAGGCATTTCACCGCATCGAGCGGCCCAAGCGGTCGGAAGGCCCGCTGACATTTCTGTTCTGTGGTCAGATGATCGCGCGAAAAGGTCTCGATATCCTTCTCGCAGCTTTCGATCGCCTGGTTCTGGCCGGACATGATGCGACGTTACGTCTTGTCGGCCGGGAAGCCGAGCTTTCCGATATGCTGCGCCAGGTCGATCCGAAGACCAAAGCCCGAATTGATTATCTCGGTTTTCAGCCTCCCGAGCGGCTGCCTGAGTTTTTTGCGGGCAACGACGTATTCGTGTTGCCGAGCCGCCATGATGGCTGGGGCGTCGTCGTCAATCAGGCGCTGGCGGCAGGCATCCCGGTCATTTGTTCGGACAACGTGGGCGCGGCGATGGATCTGGTGAGGCCAGGCTTCAACGGGCTGTTGGTCAAGGCAGGAGACGTCGACAGCCTCGCCGCTGCGCTGCAGCAGTTGGTGGAAGCGCCCGCCGTGCTCGATGAATGGAGCAGGAACGCGCGTGAAACATCTCGTGACCTGACCCCTGAAGCCGGTGCCGAGAAGTGGGTCCGCGTGTTCGACAGCTTGGCGCGAAGCAATCCATCTTAGAAGGCTGCTCTGGCAAACTCATGAAAATACTTTTGGTGAGCAGCGGGTCCGGTTCGCGCGGCGGCGGCGAGATATTTCTCCTCTATCTCGGTCGTGCTTTGGCGGCCCGCGGCCACTCGGTCATGACATGGATGCCGACGCATCGCCGGATGGATGAGCTCGCGTCGCAATGCGCCGAGTTCTCCGAGGTGATCCGGGCGGATTACGTCAATACCTATGACCACCGGTCAAGGTCGCTCGCGACCCTGTTCAATGCGGGGCAGACCAACGCGCTCGCCAGCCAATGGCGCGCGCTCAAGCCGGATGTCGTTCACATCAACAAGCAAAACCTGGAGGATGGGCTCGATCTGCTGCGTGCAGCGCGCATCAGCGGATTGCCTTCCGTGTGTACAGTCCATCTCACCCAGACCGCCCGGTATTTGCGGGCGCGTGGCGCTCTGCTGCGGGACATAGTGGCTGCGTTCGAATTGCGGAAGTTCAAAGGCGCGTTCGCCGCCGTGCAGGAGGTCCGCCGCAAGGAGCTGTCCTCCTTTCTCGGGCCTGATGCCAGGACGGAGACGATCTTCAACGGCGTGCCGCAGGTCGACCTGAGCGGCCAGCAAACGATGAGGCAGGCGGCACGCGTAGAACTCGGCATCGCGGACAACCAGTTTCTCGTCGTCGGCCTCGGCCGCCTGGTCGCGCAGAAAAACCCGTTCACGTTCCTGGAGGTTGCGCGCAGGCTCTGCCGGCAGCACGACCATCTCCGCTTCGTGTGGGTCGGGGACGGCGAGTTGGCTGGGGAATGGAAAGCGGCGGTCGATCGCGAGGGCCTTGGACTGGCGATCCGGTGCGCCGGCTGGAAGTCGGAGGTGCGTCCTTATCTGGCGGCCGCCGACCTCTTCCTCCATACCGCGGAGTATGAGGGGCTGCCATTTGCCTTGATCGAGGCCATGAGCATGGGGCTGCCCTCTGCCGTCTCGGCCACGGTCGCGGCGGAACTGCCGTTTCTGAACGCCGGCAATGCCATATTCTACGACCGTGACGGGCGTCTGGAACATTTGATCGCCCGTTCGCAGGAGCTTGGAGCCATCGGCGAAGCCGGGCGTGTTATGGTTACCCAGCAATTCGCGGATACGGCGATGGCGGCGGGGTATGAAAAGCTCTATGCCGGCGAAGTGGCGAGGTGTTCATGACGTCAGTACCGATCACGGCTGGTGCGGTCCAGGCAGTCCAAAAGAATTCAAATGCGCCGACGTTGATCTTGGTCGCTGGGCTCGCGGTGACCTGGCTCGTGCTGCCGTCGGAGGACGCGGAGTCACTGTTCAAGACGGCGGCAATCGGGGTCGGAATTGCGCTCCTGCTGAGCACGGCCATGGAAGCGGCCCAGGGCGTGCGCGGCCTGATCCGCACCGACAATCTGATGCTCTGGGTGCTGTACGGGCTGACCTTGTTGGAATTTCTTTTCCCGCAACCCGATGTCAATGGAATTGTCAGTGTCGAGGCCGCCACGCGCGGCACCATAGCTGTTCTGCTGGGCTTCTTTGGCCTCGCTGTGGGCCGCCATCTCGTCCCGCAACAGGCGAGCTCCAGCGCGCCAATCGATCTGAATCCAATCTACCTGTTTGGGCTGTTCATCTTTGCTTTTGTCATTGGCTATTTGCATATCTTTCTGGCGGTCAATTTCAACCCAATTGAGATGATCGAGCAGATGTCGCGGCCCAGATTTACCCAGCCGTGGGGACGCGGAAAGTATGGAAACGTTTATAGTCTGCTCTATGAGCTTAGCCTCCTGATCTATCTGCTGCCGCCGATTGCGGGAATGATGTTCGCGCGCGCGGAACGTTTTTCAATCGCGCAGAAGTCGATCGTAATCGCCGTGCTTGCGCTCACGTTCTATTATGCATTTGCTTCGGGCACGAGGAACGTGCTCGGTACCTACGTCATCGCCATGTTTGGCGCGTATGCCCTGAGCAAGCCGGATCTCAAGCTCAAGCAGGTGCTGATGGCGGGGCTGCCCGTGGCCGCACTCCTGCTGTTTGCAAGTACCTTGATGCTCGAGTTTCGATCGGCGGGCGGCGTAACGGCTATTACATCTGAGGAGCGACACTACGATACGCTCTACATCGACCATAACATCGTCAACCTGTCGAACCTGACCAACGTCTTCCCGGACGCCGTTCCCTATCTCGGTCTTGAAATTCCGTATCAAGCCATCATCAAGCCGATACCCCGTGCGCTTTGGCCAGGAAAGCCGGAAGGGCTGAGCACCAGCATCGAGGCGGCGCTCGGCATGAACGATGGCGTTACGACGCTCTCCTGCACGTTTGTGGGAGAGGCCTACATGGCCTTCGGCTTCATCGGCATCCTTATTGCGGGCCTGTCGTTCGGAGCCGCTGCGGGATGGTGGAACCGTACTGGTCAGCAGGTTGGCTCATCATTTTCCCAAATCCTATATGCCTCGGGTTTTCTTGCCGCGGCCATGGCGATGCGCAGCTTGCTGACGATGGTTCCGTTCATGCTGCCGACACTCGCGTTGTGGCTCCTGGGGAAATATTGGCTTCCGAAATCCAGCAGTGTTCAGACCGACTAGTTTATTCCTCCATCAGTTCCGATGCCGTACAACATCCTTCATGTCATTCCCTACATGCATCCAAGCGCCGGCGGGCCGCCGGTCGTGGTCGAGAATTTCGTGCGGGAGGCGAACGAGTTGGGGCATCGCTCGTGCATCCTCTCGACGCCGGGCTACTGCAATGGTGACGGGGGCGAGCTGCTGAAGCGGCTCGAGCAGATCGCTCCGACGACTTTCCTCAATCCGCTCGAGATACTCCCCGTGATCGGCCGCGTGGGATCGGGAACGATCGAGGCGCAGGTCCGCGAGGCCGATATCGTCCATGTGCACACGCTCTGGAGCCCACTGAACGTGTCGGCCCGTCATGCCTGCGCCCGGCTTGGTCGGCCCTACGTCCTCATGCCGCACGGAATGCTCGATCCCTATTCGTTGTCGGTTAGGGCGCTGAAGAAGTCGGCCTATCTGCACATGTTCGAGAAGCACAACATCGCGCGTGCTGCGCGGATGATCTACACCACCCCCGAAGAGGAACGCCTGGCAAAGCTGGCTGGCGTGCCGCTGCCGGAAGGCGCGCTGGTCCCGCTCGGCGCAAATGCAAGCTCAGCGCCCGAGGGCCTGTTGCGAGCACAATTCCTTCAGCGATTTCCCCATGCCGCAGGAAAGCGAGTTCTGCTGTTCCTGGGCAGGCTCCACCCAAAGAAGGGTTTGGATCGCATCCTCCGCTGCATTCATTCGCTCAAGCCGACCGTTCCGAATTTGCTGCTCGTGATCGCCGGTGATGGGGACGTCCGCTACACCGACGAGCTCAGGCGAACCGTTGGGGAACTGTTCCTGCAGGATAACGTGCTGTTTGCAGGTCGCCTGGATGGCGATCTGAAGTGGGCTTCTTTCGCCACCGCAGAACTCTTTCTGCTGCCTTCGCGACAGGAGAATTTCGCAATCACCGTCGCAGAGGCGATGCAGATGGGCGTCCCGGTCATCGTGACGGACAAGGTGAACACGTGGCCATATGTGGAAGAGGCGGGAGCCGGACTCGTTCTGGATGAACGCCGGGTCGATGCGCTACTTCCGAGGGCAGTCGCGGAAATCCTGAGCGACGATGCAGCGCGCGCCAGAATGGGAGAGCAGGGCACCCGCTACGCACGCGAGCGATTGACTTGGCACAGGGCCGGACGCGAACTGCTCGCTTGTTATGATCAGGTTGTATTGAATAATAGATGAGGAGGCGATTGCAATGGGGACGAATCGATTTCAAGACCTGTCACGCTTTGCAGGAACGGCGCGTGGCCGCGAGGCTTGGAGGGCCCAGCTCTGGTGGCTGTTTCAATCGCTTTTTGTGCTTCCGACCCCGCAATATCTGTTCGCCTGGCGGCGTTTCGCGCTGATCCTGTTCGGCGCGAAGATCGGAGAGCGGGTTCTCATTCGTCCAAGTGTCAGGGTGACCTACCCCTGGAATCTGACGATCGGCGATTATGTCTGGATCGGCGACAATGTCACCCTCTATTCGGTTGCCGAAATATCGATCGGATCGCATTCCGTGATCTCGCAAGAAGCCTATCTGTGTGCTGGCACCCATGACCATCGCGACATCACATTTCCGTTCAAGGCCGCGCCGATACGCATCGCAGACGAATGTTGGGTGGCGGCCCGCGCGTTCATCGGCCCGGGCGTGGACCTGGGCGAAGGAGCCGTGGTTGCCGCAGGATCGGTAGTCACCGAGAGCGTTCCGGCGGCCGCCATCATGGCGGGCGTGCCGGCGAAGAAGGTCGGCGATCGCGTTTCCAGGGTATGAGCTTATTAGGTTGTACGCCGAATGGCATAGTTGATTGCATTGCACTAATAGATACGGCGGAGAGTTCTTTTGGGTGTTTTGGAGAAACAGCGCTACTACTCCACGAAGCTGGTGGAAAGGTTCGATGGCGGGGAGGCATACTGGCCCGAGATAGACGGGTTGAGAGCGATCGCCGTCGCGTCGGTTTTTCTGTTTCACCTGGATGCTCGATTGCTTCGGGGGGATTCGTTGGCGTCGATATCTTCTTCGTTATTTCAGGATACTTGATCACGGGTCTCTTACTAAGGGACCTTGAAGGAGGAAGGCTTTCGATTTTTCGATTCTATCAAAGGCGTATCGCACGCATCGCGCCGGCTGCACTATTTGTCGTCGTTGCCACTATCGCAGCTGGCTTCTTTCTCTATTCGGCACAAGACTTCGCTTCGATCGGCGCGACGGCGCTTGCTGCAACACTTTCCTTCATCAATATTAAGTTGCTATTCCAAGGCAGCTATTTCGAGATTTCGCCGGATGCGCAGCCGTTGATCCATTATTGGTCCCTGGCTGTCGAGGAACAGTTCTATCTCGTATTTCCAGTGCTGATCTATTTCTTGATGCGAATGCGGCGCTATGCGCTGGCGGCAATGATCACATGTCTGCTGTTGAGTCTACTTGCGTGCGTCTTCATAACGCCCCTTGCCCCGGCCGCTTCCTTCTATTTGCTACCGACTCGCGCATGGGAACTACTTGCTGGATCAAGTTTGGCTCTCACAAAGCGGCAATATCCGAAGCTCGCCGCTGAATACTCCTCTCTTTACCTGACGATAGGACTCGTCATCATTTCGTTGTCATTCTTCATCGTCCGCAGCGAAGGCTTCCCAGGATGGATCGCCACGATTCCGGTGGCTGGGTCAGTGCTCGTGTTGATCGCGATAGGTTCTGGCAGTAGGGCAGGCCTTCATCGAGCGCTGGCTCATCCCACCATGGTGTTTGTTGGCAAACGATCGTATTCGCTGTATCTATGGCACTGGCCAACTTTCTCTTTCGTTGACTACCATTTTTACAAGAATAGCCCCTTGGTTGGTCTTGGGTTGAAAGTTGTCGTTTCGATTCTTGCGACAATTCTTACTTACCGGCTGGTTGAGCGGCCGATGCGGTCCTGGCTTAATTTGCCTCATCATCGACTCGCTACATTTGGTCTATTCGCAATCGTCGCAACTGTTATCGGCTTTGCGGGTTACACAATCCGATCGAACTACTATCTGTCAGCCGAAGCTCGCAATGTCGCTGCGGGCGGCATCTCGGTTAATCCGAGTGGAAAGCGCTGGCTTGTCGTAATCGGGGATAGCCAAGGGGCAATGTACGGATACGAGCTAGCTTCGCTGGCTCGGGTGCTCGGCTTCCGGTTGAATGTCCTTAGCGCGGCGGCGGGAAACGAACTCCCGGGAGATCGAGATACACTTTGGCCGAGAGTCTCGGAGTTTCTGGGTGATGCTAAGCCCGATGTGATAGTGCTTGCGCAGGCTTGGTCGGAAAAGCTCGGCGCCGACGCCGAGGCCCGTTTCGGCGACGCGATTGCGACGATGAAGGATCGAGCGAAGCAAATTATCGTGGTAACTCAGCCGCCGCTATCGCCGCCAAATGCGACGCGTCATGCCATGCTCGAAGGTGCGCGCCCACCCTTCTTCGAGGATTTAGAAAACAGGAAAGGCCGGCTGCAGGCTAACACTATAATCCGGAAATTTGAGGATGAGCGAGTGCGCGTCATCGATGTTGCCGACATTTTCATCGAGAACGGCGATTCTCTTCGTGTGGTGGCTCCCGATGGGCGTCTGGTCTATCAGGACAGGACTCACCTATCGAGCTCGGGAACAGCACTCGTGCGCCCGAGGCTCGAAGAGACGTTGCAAAGCATGATTAACTCGACCGCAGGTCGGTAATATCCCGTGATCGAGAATAGCTGATCTGTAGCGCACAATCTGCGAAGCCAAACGGTCTGAGATTTACGTAGAAGAGAGAAGATTATTCATCGCCGCCCGAACCTTGTGAGGGGTTCGGTGGTACTGGTAGATGTGATCCATCAATTTTACAGTCTTCGAAAGGTAGCGACCGGGTCGATGGAACTTGTTCTTACCTCCTGCTTGCTTGTCAGGTGATGCTGTACGAATGACGCCTTCCCAGTCGTGGTACCAAATCGGATCCATGAAGAACCGCTTCCTTGCGCGATAGTGATTTAAAGAAATATACTGGATCAATATTGCAGGCTTTTGAATGGATTCCGAGAAGCTTTCATTTGTTGATGCATTGCGCGGAATTGCCATTCTCATGGTGATTTGCATCCACCATGGTCAGAATTTCCGGGATCTTCCTACGCTCCTATTTGTCTCAGGCTTTGGCCGAATGGGAGTTCAGCTCTTCTTCGTCGCTTCGGCATACACGCTTTGCCGCTCGATGGACTCTCGGCCGGGTGAACCTGTCAGGAATTTCTATGTCCGCCGCTACTTCAGAATTGCTCCTCTGTACTATGTAGGGATCGCGCTTTACGTCGGCGTCGCCTACGTGCAAGCTCATTTCGGTGGGACCAATCGGCTTGCTGATTATTCGGCGGTCAATGTCGCCGCCAACATTGCCTTCGTGCACGGGTTTGTTCCTGCCGCAAACGACAGCGTTGTGCATGGCGGTTGGTCGATTGCGACCGAGATGCTCTTTTATGCAGCCTTTCCGCTGCTTTTTATGATGTTCAGACGATTCGAGGATTGGCCGAAGTTTCCTTGGCTCGCCGTAGGCGCCGCCGTCTTGGTCAACTGTCTAATCCAATTGACGATCATCTATGTGCTTAAGCGGAGCGGAATCGCGAACAATAGTTTTCTTTACTACTCAATTCTGAACCAGGCGCCCGTCTTCCTCATTGGTATGCTGCTTTATTTCTCGAAACCGCGCGCAGCGTCGCTGGCTCGCGACGTCATTCTGATGGTGCTGTTCGGCGTCGCATCCTTCGCCTGCATGAATTGGCCGGGCCACATTGGTGCAATGCTGTCGCCGACATTGGCCGGTCTAAGCTTTGCTTTCTTGTTTATGATTGCCAAGCACTTCATCAGAGATAGAGGAGCGTTCGCCAGGATTGGAGAGGTCTCATATTCGATGTACATCTTCCACTTCGTATTTGCCTGGTGGATGACTGGATTCCTTATTGAGTTTTGTTCCCGGCTGTCGGCGCCTCCACTCTTAGTTTATGCTGGCTCGCTTTTTCTTACGGTTGGCCTGACTTATTGGATAGCCAGGTTCACGAAGTGGGCGGTCGAAGACCGGTTTATCGCCATCGGGCGTAACATTATTCGCAGCGTGACTCTGATGAAGCCAGCCCCCGCATCGGTAGCTGTTCCGAAGTAGATTTCTGCTGTTTCCCTTGCTGGTCTCTGTCGTTTGCAGCAGATGTGCGGACTGGAATCATGATCTTGAAGAATGTTGTGAAGCGAAGCCTGAGAAAAGTTGGTTTTGATATGTCGAATGTTGCCTTCTGACGTCGGCTATCAAGGCGAGATAGTCGGCTTCGAACCCATTTCGAAATCGTTCGCCAAACTCTCGGAAGGAAATGGGGCAAGGTCGGGCCTGGCGGGGATTCCATTTTGGCCTGAGTGTCGAAAATAGAACGGTGAGCCTTAGACACCTTCGGAGATCGCGGCGACTTCAACAGCTTGCTCAAGTTGAAACAAGAAGCGCTTAATGCGTATCAGGTCGGGCATTCAACCGTCACCGAGTTTGTTCAGCTAAAGACGCTCGATAGTATCTGGGATCAAAACTGAATGGATTCTGAGGCGGAGCAAGGCAATCCGGCGCGCTAGACTAGACAGGCTCCCCGCGTGGGCCGAGTTCGCGGGAGCGCATGAGCTTGAAAGATCACTTCCGGGATACCGCCGCAGTAAGGACGTCAGTTAACCTGATAGGGTGTCTCTGCCGGCTCCGTTGGTCATTGTCCCAAATAAGGGGCTAAGAGGGAGGGGCAAAGTGTCTCACAAACAGAGCGTCTGCCTGTAACGGGAGACCATCCCTGGGGCTCTTGAGCTGATGCATCTCCCCGCCGTAGGCAAATCCAAGTTGCTTTAATTGGTCGTATATCATGCCGAAAAGCGGCTGCCCCTCATACAGTGGAGTAAAGCTCACCTCAGTAATGATAAATTTGGCTCTTTTAATCGTGTTCTCGCCGCCCCTGATGACGCGATCCTCAAAGCCCTGAACGTCGATCTTTATCAAGATATCGTCTTCGAGCTCGATACCTAGGTCATCGAGCCTGCGTACTGCCACTGACCTCGCTTCCGATTTTGCCGTGAAGGGAAACTCGCTCTTGTGCCGTTCGGCCATTGGCAGAAGGGATGACGACTGTGTGAAATCACTCTCCCGCATTTCGATCTGCTCATTGCAATCCCCGACGGCGATTTGGAAGCCGACAAAGTTCGGGTCCCCGCCCATTGATGAAACGAGCTTGGAGTACGGAGTTGGCAGCGGCTCAAATGCGAATATCCGGGCGTCAGGGAGAATGGAGCGCAAATGCTGCGAGGACTCTCCAGCGTGCGCCCCTATGTCGAGGACGGTTTTGATATTGGCATCGCTCAGCCATTTGAATTCGTCCTCCTTCTCGGGCCGGAACTTCCTGTTCGGAGGCTGAGGAGAAGGGCCGATGAATGATCTAATAAATTGCCTGATACTCATGTGAGGTATTATGCACGACGATACGCTTTGGCACAAATGCCGATCATCGTTCAGGCCCATTGTGAACCACGCCAAAACGATAAAGCCGAGCGCCTGATCCGACGCGTCAGTGGTCCCTAGTCTGTTGGTGTAAAGCAGGTACCAGCAGATTCTCACGGAAAAGGTCGGCAGATACCAGAACAGAAGGCTCGACCCATACACATTCAGATGTCAACCTGAGCCGCTACTTGAAGAATGTTCGAACTAATTTTCGAATGGGAGCAGGAGTCGACCGCCTGAAGGCGTGCGCAGACCGCCGCGCATAACCGGACATTGAATGGTCTACTACACGCTTCTTCTTGTTGTAGTCCTGAAGCGCCCACCATCCGGAAATTGGGTCTAACAAAGGAGCCTCCGTTCTCTCCAAAAAGGCCGCCTTCCCGATCATTGCAATCTCGCGATACATTCGGTCGACCCGGAGGATTTGGTACATATTGTTGATCGTTGGGATGTCAATGTCGTCGATTATCAGCACCGCACCAGGATCTAAGTGCGGATAAATGAAGTAGTATTCCAATTCTGGAAAGGGATAAGCGTGTGGACCGTCAATCAGAGCAAGCTGTAATCGTTTGAACTGATGCTTTGGCAATGTGTCCTGGCTCGGTCCCTCGACCACCGTCACTACCTCTTTGCGGAGGAGCGGGGAGCTAAGAGGCATTGTTAGGCTCTCGCCCTCATTGAGAGCAAACACCGTATGATGTCGCGACAAATGAGAGAACAGAAGAGTAGATTTGCCTGCGCCCGTCTCAACCGATTCGGAAATGTCGCGGTCGGCGCAAATTCGCACGATTGCTTCGGCAGTTCGTTGATCGAATCCACCGAGCGGATGCCAATTGATCGGGAGCCTGACGATTTCACTGATGACATCATTCATGAAAGCTTCCCCAAAAATTCCTATTAAGTCTGCCGGAAACGCTCTCCGACTGCGGACGAAACACTCCTGCGGTGGCGTGAAGCCGGTAACAGCACTCGCCTAACGACTGGCGAAAGCCAATCCCCATTGAAAGCCTTCGTCGCGGATATCTATTTGCTGAAACCCGATCGCGGAAAGGATCTCACGAAGCGTCGCCACAGTTGCGCCCTCTCTTGCCCAGAGGTGATACTCCATTGCAAGACGATGGACGGACTTCCACGTCGTCACATCGTCGAAGATCTCCCATTCAGCTCCTTCGCAGTCTAGCTTGAGAAGATCGACCGTCCCAAGTTTTTCAATCGCGCTGGCGAAAGAGACTTGAGGTATTCCACCTGATGGGTTCGGTACGGTCGTGGAGAAGAGCGTTCCTTCATCGTCAGCACGAAGCGAAACTCGCCCTTCACTCAAGCCAACTGCCGCTGGAAAGAGCTGACATCGGGTCTGGGTACAGTGAGACTGAAGATAGGGAATGACAGCAGGATTTGGTTCATAGCAATGGATGGTGGCCCTTGGAAATCTCCGTCGTGCTGCAATGGCAAACAGACCAATATTTGATCCTATATCGAGGATCGTTTGAGCGTGCCTGACTTCCTTCAGCCGGTAGCAATCGTCGATAAGGATTTTGCTGAATTCGTGTTCTTGCCTCGGCCTTTCGGTATTTGGGAAGTCGAGGGAAAGGCGTTTGCCGCCAAGCTTGATATGCTCAAGCCTGAATGACCTCCCATATATGACGCCAAGTTGCGCCCATTTGGCGCGGTAGCTCAGGGATGAGATTACACGCTGCAACACGGATGCTTCTCGGCAATTATGGCTAGAACCCAGCAGCAGGATAGAGCAAGAATTGAATGGGGCAAGTGGGAAGCGCGCGCCAGAAAGACCGAGGGAGCGGTGGAGCCTCTCGTCAAAAGCAAAATTGGCTCCCCATGAAGCTCTCCTGAAGAGAGATTGATGGGGAGCCGGGAAAGGGAAGGATCGTCGGCCTGCCGAACCTATTGGCTGATGCGCTGATCAGTCATCAGCTCTACCGTGATCTGGGCTGAACTTTGTGTCGCTGCGCTGAAGGTCGGCCCGCTATTTGAGGGCCCCAGCAGCGTGCCCGGATTTGGCGCAACCCCAATCTTGTCCAGGGACTGCATGCCGGTGACGCCGGTCAGGGTCACCGTGCGTTCTCCCGCAACAGCCATGTTAATGCCAGGGCCGAAGTTCGCGATAGTGGTTTGACTGCTCATCATCGGCCAGTTGTTGAACTGCGAGAGCTGAAATTGAAGAGACCCAGTCCCAGAGTAAGGCGTTGTCACGTTGAATTTGGCGGACTTCAATGGACCCCACAAAGGTACCCTCGGCGCCGGGGTTGTCCCTGTCAGGGCCGAATACGTACGTTTGGAGTAGGAGTAGAGCGGGGCGCCGGCGGGCGCATTGCTCAGATCGAGTGCATCAGTGCTACCCGAACAGTTGCTGCACGTAAACTTCGGAGCGGGATGTACGCGGATCGCGAGCTTCGCGCCTGCATAGGCAGGGAAGCTCCCAGGGAAGTCGGTTTTGATATAGGTGAAGTTCTGATCCTGCGTAACATCCAACACCTTGAAAATTGGGCCGGTACCATGCGCGCCAACCCAGAGGAGGTTCGTGCCCGGGACGGCCCAGCGCGGGGCGTAGAGACCGATAACGCCACCTGATCTATAGGCATTCACGAACGAGACCTCTGGAAGGTCGATATGGGTCGAGTCGATCACGAGGATGAGCTTGTTGCCGCCGTTTGCCTCATAGGTGCCACCTATGCTGGAGACGTTTACGCGATCGTTCGAGGCAAATCCCGCTGTCGATACTACTGTCAGCCGTACCTTGCCTACTCCATTGTTCGTTGCCCCTAGGACCGCCGTTCCGTTGGGAAACGTGATGACGCCGTTGGACATGGCATAGCTGATTTGCACCGGGTTGCTTCCGAAGCCCGATTCAAATACTCCCGCAGGGCTAAAGCTCGAAATCACGCAATTCGTGCAGATGACTTCATCGGTTCGTCCATACGCAAAAGCGCCCGGTCGGAAATCCGCAATCTTCGTGTCGGAGATCACCGCTTTCTTCGGAGTTCCCGTCATCTGAGTTTTGATTATGGAGCTGGATATGGTCACGAGGTCGGTTGAGGAACTCTGAAATTTGAGCTGATTGATGGTCACGCCGTTCAGCACCATCGAAGTGATCAGCTTGTCCACTTCCATGTTGCAGGTGGACATGTCCGTGTTGATGGCCTGCCACAAATAGTTCTGGGTCGGCACACCGCAATTGTAGCCGGTGAATTTTACGTCGCGATAGGTAACACTGCGTCCGACGGCATAAGTCTGAAACTTCTCCTGCGAAATGGTCAGGCCACGGTACTCTACCTGAGTGTCCCAGGACGGATCGAGCGCATACAAGGTTGCCGGTCCGCCAGCATCCACCTCGAACTGGCTTCCCGAATTGTAGTTGGGCCAAGTCGACTTGTACGTATTCTTGAGGGGCGCTGCAAAGGTCACGGTGCCAGCACTGGCGTCGACCGACGTCACCTTGACGTATTCGAACCAATGCGGGTTCGAGGGATAACCATAGGGCGCTTGCCAAATGCCCTGCAGATCGAATCCCGTGATCAGCGCATAGCTACCGACAGTAAACGCCGAAGCTTGTTTAGGCGTCAGCAGCTGGACCTTGGAAGATCCTGCCGCGACAGTGGCAAGGCGCGCGCTATGAAGATTATCTGCGATCTGGCCTCTGCCGCCAAGAAAGAAGGCAGGATTGCTAGCTCCGTTATTGGTGATGGTGGCGCCATAGCCGACGACCAAAAGATTTTTGATCCCCTTCGCCCACCACAGGCCGGCATTGGTCGTGAACGCACAAACGCTTCCGCTCGGGATCGTGAGCTGAACGAGCGCCGTCTGGGTCACGGCCCACTTGTTGAAGGCGGCGAAGGCGGGGGCGGCATCGGTCTTGCCGTCGCAGATCGCGTGGAAATCCTTCACGATGTCCTTGCTGACCACGAGCTGGGTGGTCGTGCTCGGCGAGGTCGTGCTGGTCGTGGTGCTGGTCGACGTGCTTGTCGCGGCCGTGGTGGTGGTCGTCGTGGCCAGGGGCGCGGTCGACGGGCTCAGGATCTGGGCCTGTGCCGCAGACACCATGAGCGCGCTCAGCACCATCATTCCGTTGCGGACTTGAACCAAAGTTCTTCGCATGGCTGCCTCTATCGTCCTTTTCCTTGCAGGAAGGATTGCGGTTGCGTGGCTTTCCGGAACGCAACCTAGGAACAGCGCCCTCGTTTCAGGTTAATTCGGCAAACGCAGTTTGAGGCAAAGTTCCTTTGGCAAGAACTAGGTTGATGATCCGCAAATCAGGACCGCTGGCCTGACGAGTTCTCAATCAGTCAGGATGCTCGTCAAGCCTGCCGCTGGCCCGTGCTAGCTCCCCTTTACCTTAACAGAGACTGACAGGGCCTCACGATAGCCTTGCAGCGGATCCAGCCGCGGCTGGATGCGCTTAAGCCGTCTTTTTGAGCAGGTCGTCGAAATAATTGATTGTCTTGCGAATGCCCTCGCGGAGCTGAATGCGCGGCTCCCAGTGCAGGATCTCCTTCGCCTTCGCAATATTCGGCTTGCGCTGCTTCGGGTCGTCCTGCGGAAGCGGGCGCTTGTCGATCCTCGATCGGGAATTGGTCAGCTCGATGACGATTTTCGCGAGCTCGAGAATGCTGAACTCGACGGGGTTGCCGAGATTAATCGGGCCGGTGATGTCGTCTGGGCTGTTCATCAATTTCATCAGGCCGTCGACGAGGTCGTCGACATAGCAGAACGATCTCGTCTGATCGCCTTCGCCGTAAATGGTGATGTCCTGGCCTTGCAGGGCCTGAACGATGAAATTGGAGACCACGCGACCATCGTTCGGATGCATTCCGGGCCCGTAGGTGTTGAAGATACGGGCGACCTTGATCCGCAGATTGTGTTGCCGGCGATAATCGAAGAACAGGGTCTCGGCGCAGCGCTTGCCTTCGTCATAACAGGACCGGATGCCGATCGGGTTGACGTTGCCCCAATATTCCTCGGGCTGAGGATGCACGGTCGGATCACCATAGACTTCGGAGGTCGAGGCCTGAAGGATCTTTGCCTTCACTCGCTTGGCGAGCCCGAGCATGTTGATGGCGCCGTTGACGCTCACCTTGGTCGTCTGCACCGGATCGAACTGATAGTGAATGGGCGAGGCCGGGCAGGCCAGATTGTAAATGTCGTCCACCTCGACGTAGAGCGGGAAGCAGATGTCATGCCGCATCAGCTCGAACCGCGGATTGTCGAGCAAGGGAATGATGTTGTGCTTCGACCCGGTATAGAAATTGTCGACGCACAGCACTTCGTGACCGCGCTCGAGCAGGCGGTTGCAGAGGTGCGAGCCAATGAACCCGGCTCCGCCGGTCACGAGAATACGGGGCTTCATGCAGAAATGCCTTCCAAGCGTAGCAGGGTGGTTGTCATCGGAGCGAGGACTTAGGACGCGATCTTCCGTTGAGCTGCGGTCAGAATGTCGACGCCTTTCTGGCGAACCTGCTCGGTGTCGGCCTTTGCCTCCCGCCCGGCATATTGGTTGGTCATGACGATTTTCAGGGTGAGCAGCGCGATGTAGATGTCAACGCGGAGGCTTGCGTTGCGCACGTACCAGGTGTCGAACGCTTCTTTTTCCTCCTTGCTGACGAGTTTGCCGCCATTGACTTGCGCCCAGCCGGTCAGTCCGGGGCGAACCGAAAGACGATCGGCGAGATTCCCAGGCTGATCCTCCGGCAGCAGAGGCCGCGGACCGACCAAGGACATGTCTCCGAGCAGCACATTCAACAATTGCGGCAGCTCGTCGAGCCGCGTGGCGCGCAGGAAGCGCCCGATAACCGATGGCTCGCGGCTCGTCTCAACGCGCTCCCCATCAGCATCAAAGGGAGCGTGCAATGTCCTGAACTTGTAGATCAGGAACGGGCGGCCCTTCCAGCCAAGTCGCTCCTGCCAGAACAGAATTGGAGAGCCCACGTCTAGGAGGACCAAAATACCCGCCACCAGAGCGACCGGTGATAGAATAACCACGAGTGCGAGCGCGCCCAGCACGTCGATCCATCGCTTCAACCAAAAATAGGCGGAGAGCGGATGTTGCGCGGCCTGCTCGCTGGCGCTTACGAGCTCTGGCTCTTTCCATTGGGTGATGCCGACCAGGCGAGGCAGATACTGCAGCTGAATCTGCCGCTCCAGACAGACGCGCTCGATCTCCTGGCTGGTGGCTTCACCGAGCTGACTTCCCTCGCCAGCCACCACGACCCGGTCGACATGGATGCCATGAATTGCGAACTCCGTAATGATCGCGTCGAGTTCGTGCGGCGCCCCCATGACCTGGACGTCTGCCACTGCACGTCCCACCATCTTGGGATTCTGATCCAGCACGGCGATGACAGGATGGCTGGGCGGTGCATAGGCGCGCAGCATTTGGATAAAGTGGAAAGCGAAGCGGGACGCGCCGATGACGATGACGCGCTCTCGCTTGGTTTGGTGTTCATGTGCGCTGTCTGGCAATACGACGCGAAAGAAGAGCCGGCCACCGATGAGCCCTGCACCCAGCAACGCGGCATGAATCAGAGGCATCGAGCGCGGAATGCCGTCCATGCGCGTCAGCGAGAACAGGACGCCGCAAGTCATCAGTTCCGTAAACAGCACCGCCTCAAGGATGGACAGGAATTCCTGTACGGAAAAATTGCGAAGCAGCCCGTCCTGAATCCGGAGAGCGAAGAAGCTAAGCAGCGCAAAAGCAGAGGCGAACAGACAGTAATAGACGGCTACCGCCCAGTCGCCGTGGAATGGCGCCGATCCGTCCCGAACAAACAGGGCAAGGGGTGGTGAGGCAGTCGCCCACACCAGGTCCCAAGAGGAAACGATGATCTTGTTGCGCGATCTCGAACTCGGGGAGGGAATGATCATGTTAAATTCTCGACATTATCACGCGATTTAATCGCCGGTTAGACAAAACTCTAAATCGTTGCTGCTCTGTGGCGCATCTGCAACAGTTTTTTGCAAACCTCGGGTAACGAACTATTAAGGTCCAGGCCCGGCGGGAGCAACTTAAATCTCTACGATCATTTGTTAACTCTAACGTGACGCTGGGTTTACGGCGTTCAGCAAATTCGCAGTGCCGGCTGCCAAGCAAATCTTGCGCCAAGAGGCGCGTCGCGGAGATTCGCATTCATATTGAAATTTAATAAAGCCTGAATCCAATAAATATCCATTGACCGCTGCTGGCGTTCAGGGTTCCGTAACTATGTATTTGAACGCTTGGAAGACTTGAATGTGGACTGATCGCATTTTTGCAGTTTTGGCTTTGGTCGTATTAAGTGGTCCTGCAGCCGCGGGATCTTATGGCGATAATTATTGGGGCGGAATTGACACCCAGAACGTCTCCAACAAGGACGTGATCGGTTCGAGCAGCGTCTTCAACGTTTCCTATGTTGATGTCTCGCGGACCAATGGCGGCAATACGCTGAAGATCGTCCTGCATACCGGGTACGCTGGAGAGCCCGGGACCTCCGCAGCCCAGGGAACGACTTACGGCTCACTGTTCTTCACAACGGTGGCGAACTACTCGCCAATAGGAACCGCGGCCACTCATTACTCAAATGATTACTACCAACCCAATGACTGGACCTGGGCCTTCGTGACGTCGTCCACACCGGGTACGGGTGGGCTGTATCAGATCGGCGCCGTTCAACAGGAGGTCGACTATAAGACCACGCACGTGGCGCAGTACTACAAGACGCTGGACGGCAAGATCATCATGTCCAACGTGAATGGCGATCCGGTGACTGCGCCGTACTCTGGCAACAACGGTTTTTATTTCCGCCAAGGCCAAGCCGTGCAGTTTGCGCCCGATGCCGGACAAAAAGCCCTGTACGGTGGAAGCTGGTCGGTCGTGAGCGGATCCACGATCACTTACTACATCAATGATCAACACACGCTCGGCGACACATTTGCCATGTCTTGGGCAATGACATGTGCGAATGATGTCTTCCAGCGTGTCGTCAGCGTGCCTGGGCCAATGGTCGGCGCCGGCTTGCCGGGCGTCCTCTTTGTGATCGCGGGATGCTGCGGAGCCCTTCTGCGTCGTCGTCGCTTGCAGATGGCGGTCTCAGGCGCTCATTGATCATTGCCGCGGCTCTGTTCCACTAACGCAGAGCCGTGGGGCATTTGAGGCTGCAGATAATCGCGCAATGGTCCGCAGTTGAATTCGCGGGGGAGCGCTGGGCCGAAACCAGCCTGAAATCGCAAGGGCATCAGCTCAGGCTATGCGATCAGCCATCGGACAGAGGTCGGAGATCATCGCAAGGCTGCATTGACCAATCGCTCGTTGGTTGGCGAGTGCCGCTCCGAGCTTCCGCCTACCGGACCTAACGGATCCACTGAAATGCATGGCGCCGCGAGGGCGTCACCCGATACCCAGAGACAGCGGAGGGCACGCCCAGAATTGCTCCTAGAAGAGCGTTTCCGTCAGGCAAACCGGCGGCTGCGCCGGTTCATGAGCCATCCCAACAGACAGGCTGCAAAAGCAAAACTGGCGGCGCCTGCGCCGACCGTCGGGCCTGGAACTGCGCTGACGGCGACCTGCTCGATGCCCCAGCCCTCGTCGCGGAGTCCTTGAAATCCAGCATGGCCGGTGCCAAGGCTCGTGTAGCCAAAGGTGATCGTATTCAGTCCTGCAATCAAGGGAAGACCTGCGAAGCTCAGCGCCTCCTGGCCCCCGTGCCAGCCGATGCCGGTGCCGTTCCCGGTCAGATTGGTGAAAGTCGCGCCGAATGGATTGGAGTAGATATTAAACTGCGAGCCGCTATTGCTGCCGCCACCGAGATTGAAGGTGCCGGAAAAGATCAGAACGTTGTTCAACTTCAGCGAGAAGTCGTCTTCATAGAAATTCTGTCCATCCAGGCTGCCATAACCATCAATAACAAACGACAAGCCGGCAGCGACGGGTGACGAGCTGAAGGACAACGAATCAGTCTGGTTAGTTGCGATAGGTCCCGTTGACGCCGGGGCTGAATATATAAGGCCTGCTTCCGCAGTGTGGGCGAATAACGCGGAAAGTGCCACGCCGCCAATAAGGGCCTTAAAGTTCATTGTATTTCACCGTTTGTTTTATATTCAGTTTAATTTTATTTAATCCGAAAGGTATGTCAATAGGTGATTTCAGGACGGCGACACTCCGGTGCCGGTGCTGATCTGGCGGCGACGCTCAGTCGTTTCAAGCGAAGGCTGATTCTTCGCCACGGGATACGCCGACGACAGGCTTGTGTAAGGAGCAAGTGGCAAGATGAGCGTCCGCCCCGGGCTGCTCCATTGCGATTCGGCCAGACTGCATTTGGCTCCTATCGTCTTCCGCTCATTAGAAGTGAGGCTCACGCAGCCCGAGGATGACCCATTCGATGAGAATGCCTGTTTGGTCAACGGCGGCAGTTACTGGCATACGATGCCAGGCTAGCAAGCCGAACAATTCAGCGCTGGCGACGAAAAAGCCTGCTGCTAACAGGCCCATACCGTGAAAGCTAGTTCTAGTTAATGTGTGGAATCGCCGGACTAGTCGATAGGTCGGGTTTGGCCGCGCCTGAATTGCTGAGCGCGATGCTGGATCAGATCTATCATCGCGGGCCGGACGGTGAGGGCTCTTTCGTATGTCCCGAGCAGTCCTTTGCAGTTGGCATGCGCAGATTGTCGATCGTCGATCTTCAGAGTGGGGATCAGCCGATCTGGAACGAGACCTATGACGTTGGAATAGTCTTCAATGGGGAGATCTACAATTACAAGGAATTGACCTGCCGCCTGGAGGAGCGCGGCCACGTCTTTCGCACCCGCTCGGACACCGAGGTGCTCGTCCATCTATATGAGGAGTATGGACGGTACATGGTGCAGCACCTGCGCGGCATGTTCGCGTTCTGCGTCTTTGATCTCAGAAGCAGAACCCTCTTTCTTGCGAGGGATCATTTTGGCCAAAAGCCGCTCTACTATACGAAGCAGGAGGGAAAATTCGCGTTTGCTAGCGAGATAAGCGCGTTGCGTGCGGTTCCTTGGGTTGACTTCACAATCGATCACGAGGCTTTCCTAGACTATACATGCTGGTTGTCCCTGCCTCCGCCAAGGACTCACTACCGCAAGATCCTGAAACTATCGCCTGGATGCTGGGCGCAGCTTTCGCTGGATAGCTGCGAGCTGAAGATCTCGCGCTACTGGCAATTCGGGCAAGGATTAGCGGTTGATTTGCTGGACGAGCGCGCCGCCATCTCGCAGCTGGACACGGTGCTTGGCCAAAGCATTTCGATGCATCTGCGCGCAGATGTTCCCGTTGGCGTCCTGCTGAGCAGCGGCTTGGACAGCTTCGCGATCCTCAACTACGCACAGGAGATCGTCCGAGGAAGCATCAGCACCTTTTCGGTGGGATTTGACAGCAGCGATAGCGAGTTGAACGGTGCGGCACTGGTTGCCGGGCAGTCGAAGTCCCAGCACCATGCATTGAAGTTGAACGAGCGGCAATTTGCCGACAATTTGGATAGGGTGCTGCGCCATCTCGGCGAGCCGATCGGCGACCCCGCGTGCTTTGCTGTTTTGCTTCTTTGCGAGCTTGCCCGCAATCATGTCAAGGTTTTGTTGTCCGGCGAGGGGAGTGACGAACTCTTTGCAGGGTATGAAGGCCGATATCTTGGAGCGATGTCGACCCTAGATCGTTCTGAGACACTGCGGGTGCTTGCGCGCGTCCTGCCCAGCGCCAGCTCGCCTTGGGAGAGCTCGCGCTGGCAGAGGCTTTTGGCACGAGTGCATTCGAGCAGCGGCCAGGAATTCGTCAATCTGCGCTCAGAAGGCTTCCCGGGTGATGTTCGACAGCCGCGGGGGCACAGCAAAGATCAGCGCAGCATGCTGTTCAGCCGCTCGGCTGAAATATCTGAGCAGATGTTCCGTCATTATCCGGATCGTCTCAGTAGCCTTCTCGCATTCGACATGGAATGGCAGTTGCCGGAGTCGTTACTCCAAAAGGCCGATAAGATGAGCATGGGCGCGAGCGTCGAGTTGCGTGCCCCTTTTCTCGACGTCGAAGTCGCGGGAATTGCGGCGCGGATTCCTTCCGAATTGAAATTGCCGCGTTCCGGGCCGGGTAAGAGAGTATTGAGACATTTGCTGAAGCAGAGATTTCCGGACCGGTATGTTCCGCAGGTCAAAAAGGGCTTTCCCATTCCGCTGCGGGAATGGATGACTGGACCGCTTCGCGAACAAGTGGAGGACGAGCTCTTTTCCTCTCGTTCGGCTGTGTTGGACCACCTCGATTCAAAGCTGCTCCGGAAAGCTTGGCACGACCTCCTGAATGGATGGGGAGGGGTAGGGGTATTTTACTCGTTGTGGCTCTACGAGAAATGGATCAAGGAGCAGCAACGGAGAGCCTCGGCTGATGCGCCAAAGAGTGCAGTCGCGACGGCGAGGTGATTCAGGTGTTTGCCGAGGGACGATGCGCGCAGGAGCGGCTCATTGCTTCTACGGAAACCGTGGTCGTGCACTGCGCGTAAATCCCGGGACGGCAAAACCGCGCGCAACAATCATAGCCAGACCGGCGCGCTGATCGACATTATTCGGCGAACAACCGCGCCGCTACACCCTGGGTTCAAAGCTGCGGCATTGAGCGGCCACAGCTTTGATTGATGCGCCCGTTACGGTGTTGAAGTCGATGGCGTGGCTATGATCGTGCTCGAACCGGACCCGTTGATCAGATTCCTCAGAGCATAGCCTTGCGTAACAGTCGACATCGGGTCCTGGACAGCCGTGTTGAGTGTATGGAGGAAGGCCACGAACTTTCCGACTTCGACCGATGCCGAATTGGTGACGTACAGGACATCCTTGTTACGCATTTCGAACTTTGTCGCCAAGAAGAAGCTGGATGGATCGCGGAAGTTCATATTGTAAATGACCGGCACGATTGGCCCGGGATATTTCGAGCAATCGATCCCCATCGCGCTAGCAACTTCGCAGGGCTCGCCGCGATAGAGGAACACCGAGGCCGGATTGGCTTGACCGTCCAGTAGACCACCAGCTTTCGACACGGCTTCTGCCAAAGAGAGACGCCACGCGCCGAAGGGATATTGCTGCTGCCGACCTAGAGCGCCGAAGGCGAGGAACGTCTGGGGCTCCCGATACAGGAAAACCGTATCGTTGGCATGCACAAAAACATTATTGGCCGGTTCGTAGATCAGGGAGCCCAGCGGAGCAGTCGCACGGCTGCCGTGACGCTCGAGCATGATCCACATCTCGGACGCGGGACCCTGGGTACCCCCAGCGCGAGCGATGTAGTCCAAAACACGCTCCGGAGTGGCAGTGATCGGCACGCGGCCCGGACGTCCGACCTCACCCACCATCGTCACCAGTGAGGTTTGTTGGTCGACCGTCGAGACGACCACTTGCGGGTCGATCGCGCGATTCTTGAGCGCCTCGACGATGGCCTGCTGCACCTCGTCCTTGGTTCTTCCCAATGCCCTGATGTTGCCGGCGTAGGGGATGGAGATATTTCCGTGCGTGTCGACCGCTTGGGTCGGGATCGTGATGAAATTGCCTGGCCGCACGCCCGCTTCTGCCGGGATGAAGAGCCCGCCGGTGCTGGCCTCGAAGATGGTTACGGAGATTGTATCGCCAATACCGAAGCGAAGATCCTTCGGACGCTGCTGCGTGGCGAATCGAGTCAGTCGCGGGGCGGATGAAGCCAAAACCGAGACCACTTGTGGTGTGACTTTGACGAAGGCATGCGGGAGGCTGTCGGGGTTGACGTAAGAGGCATCCCTTACGGCAATTTCGGATGGACCGGTTGCCGGCAAAAGCGCGCAGCCGCCAAGAGTTGGAACGAGCAACATGGTTGCCACAAATGCCGCTGGTCTCAACTCAAATATCCCTAAACACGGTCCAATCCGTAGGGATGAATAGCATGCAAAGATTGGAATAAACGGTTAACCTAACTTCCTGACGGGCATGTTTTGCTGACTGTGGCATATCTGCCACGTCAGTCTGGCCATAGGCAAACCTCGCACCGATGGCTTTTCGACGGCTCCTGGCAATTGCGACGATCTGCCTGTTTGGCGGGGGTCCTGGCTCGCCGCAGATATTCACCCCTGTCGGTGAATGGATCGAAATTTGCTCAGGTGTTCGTTACGTCACGGAGAGAGTTGCGGCCGGAACGGAAGGGGGAGGGCTGCTCCACATCGTTCAAGTCGACCTTTCGACGCCTGGAATCGAAGTGTTCGTGACCCCGCTGGACCTGCAGGCCGTCCAATCGGGGTGGGAGTACCGGCTGGCTTACGTCTCGAGCGTCGTCCGAGAACAGCACCTTGTTGTTGCTGTCAACGCCAGCCTCTTCACATCGCGGTCTCTTGGTTACGTGCAACTGCCTGGCGATATGGCGCGAAGTGTCGAGACGGTAGTCGCGGAGCATGTCGTCAACCACCTATGGGAACACTCCTATCTCTTGGCGTTCGACGACAGGCTAACCCCATGGTTTACGCTGTCGAAACCCCCGCCGGCCGTCGACCTTGCGCGTGCCCGGTGGGCGATCGGTGGACAGGCAATCGACCTGCGCGAAGGACGCGTGAGGATCGGGAGCGCCATGCCGGACGCCCGGACGGCGGTCGCGCTGGATCAGGTTGGCCGGCGCCTGTTCCTTGCTGTGGCCGAGAATATATCGCCGCATTTGTTGCTGGCCAAACTGGCCGAACGGGGCGGTTGGACTGGAATGATGCTAGATGGCGGCCATTCCAGCACGCTTGTCGTCGGTCCGGAGGCCCGAGGCCTTAGATCAGGCACTCTAGTGGGAGGCTGGCGTCCGGTTGCGACGATTTTTGGAATCCGCGCAAGGCCGTTGCATCCTAAACTCCACGACGAATGACGCCGCGGCGACAGTGTGACTGCCGGGGCACACTCCGCCCGCAAAGACATTGCACGCTCGGTATAGTGGCAGCTTGTGCTATCCAAAGGAGCGGCCAGTCGGCCATTCGATTCTGCATCCGCGAAGTCAGGAGGCTCACGTGAGAAGCGCCATTTATCTGCTAACAATGCTTGCGGTTCCGGCCCTGCTTGTCCCCGCGGGGCCGATCGCTGCTGCGGACGCTCCGGTCCCGGCCCAATCGGTGGTCCGGGAATGCACTGACCTTGGCTGCCGCCCACACGAGCGCATCTATACTAGGCGTGAATATATCCGGGTTCGCTACCCCAAATGCCGGATACGCGATGCCTGCTCGCTTTATGGAGCCTACGGGCCGTATGGTGGGGCTCCGTACTGGGGTGCATATACCGGATGGGGTAATTATCAGGTTTGGTAGCGTCAATGTGATGGATACACGCTAGGAAGAAAATGGGTGAATTCCCAGTCGATTGCATGAAAGATGTTTTACCCATTTTCATCCAGGCCGGGTCGGCGCCTTTAACGCCGGTCCCACCTCGCAAGAATGCGCATGTTGACGCCCCGGCCGAACGCTTTTTGGGAAGGTTTCTAAGGCTGGAGTCTCGCCAAGCGTTCCTTGAACTGTTCGACTCTGATCGGGTTGTCGCCGTAAAGCCCCTGCGCCTTCTCCTCTACATATTCCAGAAGCTTCTTGCGAACCAGCTTCGGAACTTGCTCATTGCTCAGGATGCGGGTGATCGTGCTGGTCGACAGGCCTGAATTCTTGTGCTGGCCGCTTAGGATCGACCATGTCGTGCTCCGACTGAGGCCGAGTGCTCCAGCCTGCTGATCAAGACTTTCAAATCCCGCCGTCCGCAGAGCTTCCGTGATTTCGCGAATCTTGGCCCATTGGCGATCGCGCCCCGCGTTGCACAGCGAGGTGGCCTGCGCCGTTGATGAAGTATCCGTCGTTGCTGATAGCGGCGAATAATCGTGCGAGTTCGACATCTTTAAAATATTAAATTAATTGTTGCTGCCTGCAACTCGGATACGATTTTTCCGTTAGCAGGTAACGTTACTGCAGGTTTTGAAAGCGGCTTTCTTGGTTCCATCCGCCGGGTTCTCTTCAGGTCAGACCAAGTATCAGCAGTTCCAAGTGTAGGCTTGTGACACGTCGTTTGTGTGAACCAAACGCTATCAGGTTCGAAGGATATTCTGTGAGCAGCCGAATTGCTGCTGGGTTCCCGGACTCTACACCGCTTCGTGACTTGGCGCTGAGGCGAAGGAGAATGCAATCTGGGATTGGCGCGCCGATGAGGGCTCATTGAAACCCAATTCGGCCACCTTGTGAGTATACTTTGCGAGGCAAAGCATAGATTGCAAGTAGCGCGATAAACCTCGGTGCTGTCGACTGACGAGTCTGGAATCTCATGATTGAACTTACTTTAGGCGCGATTTTGGGCGGGGTGTCAGGCTACGTGCTGCGGGCTTGGTTATCTGCGCGTCGTCGTCGCGCTGCGCGTGCCGCGCGAATTGCGAGGAGTGGCAGCGTTGCGGGAAGCGGGGAGCGTCGTTTTGTCCCCTTCAGACCTGAAGGCAACTCCAGCGAGACCGGTGAGGAAGCAAGTTCGATGGTTGTCAGGTTGCAGCCGGGCGCGAGCGAACCAGGGCAAGCTCAAGCTAAGGAATCTCGTGCTCATGCCGAGTCAGCGGCTCGAATGGGGCGCATTTAGACTTCCCGGTTGACCCATCACCTGCGCAAAGATACGGTGTATCGGAGCCTAGGAATTCTGGCTGATAACTCTCGTTAACCGCTGCGGGGCGAGCGGACGTCCCATTCATTGATCAATGAAGGTTTTAATTGCTCCTGACTGGAGGGCGGGCAATCCCTATCAGGATTTGCTGGCCCAAGCCTTGAAGCGGCAATCCGTTTCTGCAGATTTCCTACAAAATTACAAGCGTGCATTTCCTCTCGCTCGATCCGTCAGAAGCAGCTCGGCCGATATATTCCATCTGCATTGGCCAGAAGCCTATTATTCCCGCGCAAATGCCGGGCTCGAATGGTATCGGCACGCGCGCTTCCCCGTGGACTTGGGACTGGCGTGTCAGAACAAGCTTCTTGCCTATACGGCACACAACCTGCTTCCCCACAGCCGGCGCACCCGACTTTTCCAGCTGTCCGCGAAAGTCAACGCGCGATATGTCGTCAAAAGAGCAGACGTCATATTTGCTCATTCGGCGGCTGCAGGGTCCCGATTGGTTTCCGAACTCGGTGCGCAGGAGTCGAAAATTCGCGTCATTCCGCACGGAGATTTATCCGGAATGCTGGGTGCGCCGATCCCGAGGGATGAGGCTGTCCGGTCTCTCGGCATTGGCTCGGGTCCCTTTGCGCTGATGTTTGGCGCGGTGGACGAGTATAAATCCTATGAAGAAATCATCCGATGGTGGAAACGGAGCAATCCCTCACTGCGCCTCGCAATCGCCGGAAAACCGAGAACTGACGAATATGGGCGTCATCTCATGAAATTGGTGGGCGGCGCTCCGAACATTCTGCCCGCATTCGAGTGGCTGTCCGAAGAGCAGCTTCGACTTTGGCTCAGCGCAGCTTCTCTCGTCATCTTTAACTATCGCGAAATCCTAACCTCAGGGGCGGCGTGCTTGGCCCGTTCATATGGAATTCCAATTGTATTGCCGAAGCGATTGACGTCTGTAGATCTAGGGGAGGGCACCCCTTACGTATTGCGGTTCTCAACGCCCGAAACCGATCTTGGTAAACAGCTCGAGTTGGCGCTTGCAGTGAAGCCGGATTTCAATGCTGCGGCCGACTGGCGGGAGGCTTGTAGCTGGGATCGAGTAGCCCGGCTCACGGCCGAAGCCTACGCTGACGCTCGGCGTGGCTGAACGTTACCTTGCCCACGCAAGCCGTCAGGCAAAGAGTCTGTCGTCATGGCGCGATGCGGACGCGTTAGTGTTAAGGAAAGCCAACGCGATACGCAGGTGGCCTTTGCGACGTACAGTCCGTGAAGTCTATCGCGGCGCATGACATGAGCAGAATATTTTTCATCAACCGATTCTTCTACCCCGACCACTCCGCCACCAGCCAAATTCTCAGCGATCTGGCATGGCACCTGACGGGCATGGGGCGTGTCGTCCACGTCATTACTAGTGGCCAGACCTACGACAATCCCGCGGCTCAACTCCGCTCCGAAGAGGTCATCCAAGGCGTACGCGTTCATCGCGTCTCTTCCACCGGCTTTGGCAGGGCAGGTCTGTTCGGCCGTTTGTTCGATTATCTCTCGTTCTATTGGTCGGCACTGATCTTGTTGTGGAGGCTGGTCGAAGCGGGGGATATCGTTGTGGTAAAGACCGACCCTCCGCTGCTTTCAGTCCCCGCTGCGCTTGTCGCGCGAGCCAAGCGTGCGCTCCTCGTCAATTGGCTGCAGGATGTCTATCCGGAAATCGCGATCGAGCTCGGTGTGCCGTTTCTGCGCGGCCCGATAGGTTGGCTGATCGCGAAATTGCGCGACCTTTCATTGCGTTCCGCCGCGGCGAACGTGGTGGTCGGGGAGCGGATGCGGGCGCTGCTCGTATCGAAAAACATTCAGCCCGATAAAGTCTACTGCATTCCGAACTGGTGCGACGATTCCGAGATATTCGAGGTGGCGCATTCGGACAATCCTTTGCGATCGGAATGGAAGCTGCAAGATAAGTTCGTGGTCGGCTATTCCGGTAATCTTGGTCGCGCCCATGATTACCAGACCATGCTCGCAGCTGCCGAGCTGCTGCGTGGGCACCCCGAAATTGTCTTCCTCATGATCGGAGGGGGACATCAGGTCAAGGATCTCGCACGGGAGGTTGAGGCGCGGGGGCTGGCTGGCGCCTTCTGTTTCAAACCCTACCAGCCGCGGGCCCAATTAAAGCAATCGCTGTGCCTGCCGGATGTGCATTGGCTGTCGCTTGAGCCGCGACTGGAAGGGTTAATCGTCCCGAGCAAGTTCTACGGGATCGCCGCGGCGGCGCGGCCCACCATCGCAGTGGGTGATTTGGACGGAGAGATTGCAAGGCTTGTTCAGCATCACGCCTGTGGAATCGGCATCACCAGAGGGGACGGGCGGGGCATGGCGGACGCTATTCTCTCGCTCTACAATGACGCCGAACGGCGCCGCTTGATGGGCCAGAATGCACGCAAGATGATCGATGAGCACGCGGGGCGAGGACGATCGCTGCAGGCTTGGGAATCGTTGCTGGTCCGGCTCTGTCTCCCGCGTTGACGCATTCTCCTCTGCGAATGTCGCGCCGGACAGATCTTCCGAACTGACGATTGGAGTTTGCCCTTGGTTCAGATTTAAATAACTTATTGAAAATTCGATTGTTTTGTTAAATTTTCAATTTGGAGTCGAGTTTGTCCAAAAAATGGGAGTTGACGCGGCGCCACATTAATAGTTTGTTAGCCATGGAAGTAGTAATTTTACGGAGGGCTTTCCAAATGATTAAGAAGTTTTTGTGTTCGGTCGCGGCCATTGGAGCACTTGCGCTCGTTGCGCAGGGTGAAGCAAAGGCTGCCACTATTTCGGGTTTTTATAGCTACGATGGCGGCGCCATCCTCGGCTTAGCTGATACTGTTGCCGCCCCGGACGTTTTCGCTTTCAACGGTGCGATCGGCAACTTCGTTGTTGATATCCTTGGCGGCGTTGTTCAGCCAAGTGCAGGTGGCGATCTAATGGACGTCTCCGCGACGGATGTTCATCAAAATGCCGTCCCAAGAGTAGACGCCACAGATACTTTGAAGCTTTATTTCTATGGAACCGGGTTCACTCCCGGCGGAGTTCAGTCCTTTCTTAGCCAGTTCACCTCGAACGCGACGGCCGGTAACGGTCTTCTCGTTAAAGAACTGACCTATCTGGGAAGTCCGTTCGCTCCCGGAACGCTTCTGGGATCGGCGCTCTTCCCGCCCCTGCTTAGCACGGGTAGCTCGACCACTGTCGCTGGTGTTCCGAATCTCTTTGATCTCACGGCAGAGATCGACATCACGGCGACCGGCAATCGGTCGAGCAATGCGACGATCAACGTCTCGGCCGTTCCTGGCCCGATCGTTGGTGCCGGTCTGCCCGGCCTGATGGCGGCATGCGGTGGTCTTCTCGCTCTTGCGCGCCGTCGGCGGAAGCAAGCAGTCTAAAGACTGACTTTTGTAAAGTCTGGAAATCCCTCAAGGCCGCGGAGCGACAGCTCCGCGGCCTTTGTTTTGCGCGCGACATGCTTCGTCGGTTCGTCGTGGTGGGGGCTGCTTCGGACAAGACCGCGGCTATCGGCAGCAAGCGCTGTCAGCTCTGGTCAACGAATTGCGGAAGGGCACCGGAATGTTGCCCGTGGCTCAATCATCACGCGTGCTCTAACGTAAGCGTAGCTCTGCGGCCCTTTTGAATCGCGCTTGACGTCTATTTTGTTCGCGTGGCGTGTCGCCGCGGTTTCCATGTGTCGGACAACGCGTTGACGGCGGCCTCGAGGGCCTTCCGGTCGATCACGTTGGGATCGAACCGCTCCGGGCCCCAGCGGCGCATATTTTCGCGCTCCGGATGAGCAGGGTCGCTGATGGCGTCGAGGTATTCGGCATAGCCTGGCGCACCACCGACGTCTTCCGGAGGACAACGACCGGCGGCCTCGAGCAGGAAGGGCATGCCCTCCGTCGTGGTGTTGTCGAACCATTTTTCGAGCTTGATCACGTGATCCCAGCTGTCGCCGAAGTCATAGAGATAGTGGATCGTCTTGGCGCCGGTCTCTCGAACGATATCGCAAAGCCGCGCTTTACGGGCATCCATGGGCTGGTGGCCGTAATCATTGTCGGGGTCGGGAATCCCCCAATGTGCCTCACCAGCGAAGAACTCGAAGAGGTGACTGTTCGTCCAGCCGAATGCCTCCTGAAGCGTCAGATGCAGCCGATCAAGGCGCAGCGTGAGCGGCACGACAAGGCGACGCATCACCTCCGGTTTTACGTCCTTGAGGGTCACCTTGATCCGGACCGCGGTCGTGTTCAGGCTCATGCCGCCAGCCTCGGATCGTGTGCATGCATCGTGTAGATCGATGCCCAAGGGAGCAGTTCGTCCAGTCGCGCCGCAGGCCAACCATTGACGAGCTTCGCGAGAACATCAGCGAGCCAGTGCTCGGCATTGACGCCATTGAGCTTACAGGTCTCGATTAACGAAGCCAGCACTGCCCAATTCTCGGCGCCCTCGTCGCAACCGGCAAAAAGGGAGTTCTTGGCGTTGAGCTTGATCGGCCGCATCGCACGCTCGACAGCATTCGTGTCCATCTCGATGCGCCCGTCATCAAGATAGAGCGTCAAGCCGTCCCAATGACGCAGCGCGTAACGCAAGGCCTTCGCCGTGTCGCTCTTCTGTGCAAGGTGATCAAGCTTGGCCTCAAACCACTGCTTCAAGGCTGTAGCCAGAGGTCGGGCATGCGCCTGCCTGCCAGCACGGCGCTCGACATCTGATCGGCCGCGGAGCGCTTTTTCGACCGCGTAAAGTTCGGCGATGCGCTCAAGAGCCTCGCGGGCAACCGGCGCTGGCGCAGGCGAAGCCTCGCGCTCGATCTTCACAAATTGGCGCCTCAGATGCGACCAGCAGAAGGCGAGCGTCCCGGACAAGGCGTCCGCACGCGTCTCTCGGGTCATAGTCTTGTAAGCCTGATAACCGTCGCAGTGGATGATGCCGCGAAAGCCCTCAAGTAGCTGCAAGCCATGAACGGCCCCACGGCCCGGCGCATAGGCGTAAACCACAACAGGTGGGTCAGGTCCGGCCCAGGGCCTGTCATCGCGTGACAGCGCCCAGAAGTAGCCGGTTTTGGTCCTGCCGCGCCCCGGATCCAATACCGGTGCGGGGGTCTCGTCGACACAGAGCTTCGAAGAGGCGAGCAGAAGCTGGCGCAGACGATGCCACAAGGGCTTCAATTCCTGGGCGGCGTAGCCGACCCAGAAGGCGAGCGTGGAACGGTCGATGGCGATACCGTGCGTCGCCAGCATCTGCGCCTGGCGGTAAAGCGGCAAATGCCAATGATACTTGGCGTCGATCACATGCGCGACGAGCCGCTCGGTCGGCAGTCCTCCCCTGATCAATCGCTCGGGAGCAGCACGCTGGAGGACGACGCCGTGACAGGCGCGGCAGGCCAGTTTGGGGCGGCGGGTGACGATGACGCGATACTGCGCCGGTACGACGTCCAGCCTCTGGCTCTCATCGTGACCGATCTCAAAAAGGTCGCCTGCGCAGCACGGGCAGCAGGTTGCAGCGGGCATCAGGGTCTCGATGATGCGCGGCAAATGCTCCGGCAGCTTGCCACGATTGGCCCTCCGCTCGGCAGCTCTCTTCTCGCGTGCTTTGGGATTGGCGCGGTCCTCGGCTGCTTCGAGAGCCGCGACAGCCTGATCGATATCCTCCAGAACAAGCTGGAGCTGATCAGCGTCAAGCTTTTCCGAGGATCGACCGAACTGCGCGTCTTTTGCAAGCTTGAGCAACCGCTCGAGCCTGGCGCAGCGATCCAGCAGAGCCGCGGCAAAGGCACGCAACTCGGCTGGATCGCTCGGCAGCTCATCAGGCAAATCACTCATTGGCCCGAGTCTGTCATGCTTCGCGCCCCGATGCAGCGAAGATTTTATGTCCTACGCAAGCGCTTTCGGCTGCAGGATTCGAGGCGCATGCATGCGTGTCCAATCCATGCCGGCCAGAAGCGCGGACAACTGCGCGGCGTTCATTCGCATGACGCCGTCAACGATCGGCGGCCACTTGAAGGCGCTGCCCTCAAGCCGCTTCCAATACAGCACGAGGCCACTACCATCCCAGACAACTATCTTCACCCGATCAGCGCGCTTCGCACGGAAGACCACCGCCACGCCCTTCATCGGATCGTGGCCCAGCGTCTCCTTCGCCAACAGCGCCAGGCCATCTGCGCCCTTCCTGAAGTCTACAGGTCGGGTCGCAACATAAATCATGAAGCCAGCGGGAGCCGTCAGCATGAACGTGTCCGGCGCAACGCAACAAACACATCACTCAACACGGCAAGGCCAGGCGTCCCTCGCACCTCAACTCGTGCCCCATGGAGCTCAACCGTCACAACGGCTGCTTCCGGCGACCCGGAGGGAGCTGCAGCCACCGATGGCGACGATTCCGACACCAACGGCACAAACGACAGTGCTCCCCCCGCAGCTGGCAGCACCAGTTGACCTGAACGCGCCCGGCGCCGCCAGTCATGCACCTGCTGGGGCCGGCAGCCATGGCGACGTGCGACATCTGTTACGATCGCGCCCGGCTCGAGACTGTCCGCGACGATCTGCGCCTTCAAATCATCTGGCCACTGTTTCCGGCCGCCGCCGGCGTACACTTCTATGCGCGGTGACAACGGTCGTCTTATGTCGTCCGAATGGTCGTCCATTGTGAGCACCCTTGCAGAAGATGACTCTTCTAACGGCGCTCATAGGTCTACGCACAAACAATCTGATGGGCCTCGCAGCCCCGCTTACGCTCTAACGCTCAACGGCCGCGGTGAACCTCCGCGGCCGGGCGACGCCATCTTGGGAATAGGGTGAGCTTTGGATCGCTGGCTTACAACATCAAGCCGGCTGCCGCCCAAACGAGTTTGGACGGGATAAGGGAGGATCGAAGATCTATGCCGATCGGGCTAGGGACTGGGTTTTCTGCGCACGCCGACGAACCGCAATCCAGCCCATCATCAGGCCGCCCAGGACAACCGAAGGGAGAGTCGGGTTGCCGAGCGGTACGGCAGAAATGTTCTCGGTCGAGATGGTCGCTTCGGGAAGGTAGTTGTTGTTGTTGGCCGGCAGCCAATTGCCGTTCGGATCTCCTGCTGTGAACGCAAACGAGCCGATCTGCTGGGTATTGAATTGCCAGCTGTTCAATGTTGCGAAATCAGCAATGGCAACCAGAAAATAACTGCCGGCGTCAATCGACCAGTTGAGGTTGTTCAGCAGAACCGGGTGGGCGCTGTCTGCGTCCAGGCTCGTCTGGTATAGGAATGTCCCTGTTGGAATCCCAGATCCATTGTCGGCCATGATACCCAGGGTAAAGGTTGTAAGTAGCGAACCCGGCTGGGGGCCGATAAAGGCCTCGATGCCATTGACCTGGGTCGAGGTCGCCGTGAGAAACCCTAGCCCAATTGACTGTGTGTCCGGGGCAGACCCAACATTTTGAACACCCCATCCTGAGCTGGCACCATAGGCATCTCCACCTATCGTGTCGCGAAGGACGGTCGCGTAGCTCGAGCCGGTCCCGACCAGAAGAATCGCAGTTGCCGCCGCCAGGATCGTCTTCATTTGCAATGCGCCTTGATGAATGAATTCCACGATGAAGCTTCTTTCATCATGATTCATGCGGGACTGATTCGCTATGATTTCTTCGAATTTGGATCAAATGCGTCGTTCGATCACGGCGCTTTGGCCGCTTCTAGATCGCACGCCGAAGCCTTGGCAAACGCATTTCTCGCCTGAGGCTTGTGAGGAGGTGGGCCGCACACTTGTTCGGCAGGTCCGACTTCGCCTTGTTCGCCGGCCAAAATGTCAGATCTTACAAAGCTGCCTCTCGCGGACGTGCCGAGTTGTGCCCGCAGCTGGATAGACGCCTAGGAATGGGGAATATAAGCTATTCAACCACCACGAATGAGCGTAGTTGGCGTAGGAGTACGTGTTTCCTTTGAGCAAGTTCAAGCGCAGAGACGGCAGCGAGTATGCGGCTGTTGTGGAAGTTGGTCTTGACGCTCGGAGCAGCCGATCGAAATCGCCTGATCTGCATAGGCTCCTGCGGCAGAAGAGGCGTCAGTTTGCCTCTGCATATCACCGGCCCGGCCCGGTGATGAGAGACCGCAAAACCATTTTCTGGCGTTCAATGGGCGGAATGAGAGGCTGGCAAATCGGGGAGGAATGGCTGCTCATCAGCGCGGCCGTCAGTGTCGTGGCCGTTCTTGTCGGCTTCCTTGTCTCGGTCCACTATTTCGCAGGAGGGCCGCCGTGGCCGACTCAACTGGTCATCTCGGTCCAAGCACCTCCATCCGTCTCGCCGTTCGAAAGTATATTTCTGGCCCGCAATCAAAGCGGGTTGTTCGGAATCAGCAATCTCTCTGTGGGCTGCAGGATCATCTCGGTGCGCACAAAGCGCCTGAGCATGTCGAAAGGCTCAAAGATATCACTGATGTTTCCTTCTCGCGGCCCGGCAGCTCTGGTGCGGCCAGCGTCGGCCAATCCTTTCACCTGCCCGTTTCGTGAGTACATCGAGTCTGTTTCCGGCGCAGTCGCCCTGGATGATCCAACCGAGGCTCAGATCATGTTGGTCGCCAAGTATGATGCGCCCTGGTGGTGGCCGATCAATCCAGAGGTCTCGGCGCTATTTGCACTCGACACGCGGAGTTCATCTCCACGATGGACCATGAAGTGATTTTGTCGATTGCAAGCCGCGTCTGGCGGTTTTGTTTTGCCTAGCGGACAGATAGGGCAGGCGGCTCATCTGTCAGTGGGTTAAGTAAGTAGAGTAGGCGCTGTTTGCTTGACGCTCAGCGAAGGCGGTGAACGCTGATTTCAGCGGCGAGAACAGGTGTGTAAGCCCCAATTTTAGCTATTTTTCTTAAGGTTAAAGTAATAAAGCTGTTTTACTCGACTTAATTCATTGTTAATAAAGTCCAGTATTTCGGTAGGAGCTATGAATGAAGAAATTGATTATATCGGCCGTTGGTGTGAGCGTTGCGTTGTTGGCCGCTGTACCTGCTCACGCCGTCACTCTGGATCTCACCCAGGCGACTCTGACGGGCGACGTCAAGTTGAAGCAGAGTAAGCTCATTTTCGGAAACAATGATGGGCAAGCCGACTTCAACAACTTGTCCTCCGTTGTGAACCAACAATATGCGATCACCGTTACCGGCCACAGCGACAGTTCCACGTCATTCTTCAACTTCTTCATTGATCGCGACGGTGCTGGCCCAGGCGGTTTCGAGCAACTCGGCGGAGACTATAGCTTTTCGCCCGGATTTATCTCGATCACGTTGCCATGGTTCATCGACCTTGCGAGCACGGACTATTTCCGCATCGTCAACGGCGGCACGCGCAACAATCAGGCCGGCCAGATCGATATCGTGGACGTTAGCGTTCAAGCTGTGCCTGGTCCGGTCGTCGGTGCAGGTTTGCCGGGCATCTTGATGGCCGTCGCCGGCCTGTTCGGCTGGCTTCGTCGTCGCCGAACTGTAACCGCTTAGGTTTACCTCGAGAACTCTCACTACTTCCGAAGAGAGAGGGCTGCCGCGCTAGCCGCGGCGGCCCTCTTTTGTAATGATCGGGTCAGTGTCGGCAACTACCGGCCTGGTGTCCACTAATTCAGCGGGCAGCCATCTTCTTCTTCGACGGCAGCGCTAGCTCGCAGACCAGCACGTCCATCGCGGAAACCCGACAGATAAGCGAGCTCGGTCAGCTGGAGGTGGACCTGCAGAAAGCGCCTGGCTGTTTGATCCGCGATCAAGCCAAATCACCCGAAATGTGGGATTGCCGCGCACGTCAGCGGCTTCCAATTCAGCGCGGATGTTTCCTTCTCTCGGCCCGGCAGCTCTGGTGCGGCCAGCGTCGGCCAATCCCTTCACGTGCCCGTTTCGTGAGTATCTAGAGTCCGTTTCAGGCGCAGTGTCGTTGGATGATCCAACCGAGGCTCGGATGATGCTCGTCGCAAAATATGACGCGCCGTGGTGGTGGCCATTCAACCGAGATGTCTGGGCGCTGTTTGCGCTTGACACCCGGAGTTCGCCTCCGCGATGGATCATGAAGTGATTTCCGTCAGGCATCCTAGCTCAGCCTCGCATGCTTGCTTGGTAGTGGACGGGCTCGAGATCTCAGGCGCAAAAAGCGGCGCAAGATTGGCCGGGCAGAGCCGGGGAGGGGCCCCGATTCGTCCCGGTTTATCGCTCCATGCAAAGCCGACGGGCTGCTGAAGGCGTTTCGGGCGAGGCTTCTTTGGAAGGGGACCGTCCAGGGAGCGCTATTCTGTTGATATCGACCGCTTGCAGGGCCGGATTTGCGGCCAGCGGCGAGGTTTATGATATCGAGGCCGAATTAAATCCGTGATATCGCGCGCTGCTTCGCGGACCGCTCTTTTGAGGGCATTGCGAATTGGGCTGAAGCGGTCTAGGTACGGGGACTATGAACCCACTCGATCACGCCTCTCACTTGGATCATCACTTCACGATCCAGCAACGGACGCGGCGAACCCGCTCGGTTGTCGTGTCGGTGGCCGGCTTGTTCGTCGCCGGAGCGATTGGCACTTGTGTGGCAAGTAGTTACGACGAGCCGCTTCAACCAGCTCTGCCGGCTAAGCCGCCACTTATGGGGGCGACAGATGACAAAGCACCCCTGAGCCTCATGAGTCTCCAGGTCAAGGGGACTAGCGAAATTGACGAGCTCAAGGAGCTGCTTGCCGCCGAGCGAGCAGAACTGAAAAGGCTGTCGGAGCAGTTGTCTGCACTGGTCTCGCGAATGGGGGTTCTGGAGGCATCGGTCGAACTGCGCGCTCGGCAAACGTCGAATACGTTCGCCTCCATGGCAACAGCGGGTTCGCCCGCCCCAACTTCCACCGGCGCGTCAGCAGCTGCAAGACCGCTCAAGAAGCGAGCGCAAGATCTCAGACCGATTGGTCCGACATCGGTCGGAGGAGCCCAATTGACGACCGCATCAGCCGTTGCGCGGTAATGACCATCTTCGGTGCCCGCTTCGCCTAGCGGGATTCGACTGGATTTCACTCGTTACAGGCCCCATTCTGGCTGAGTCTATTTCGACGGAGAAGCCTATGAAGAGGGCGGGCGCTGCCTGGCCGAAGCCATCGCTTGCTGGCATTCCGCATTGTTGCCTGTCGATTAGGAGCTAAGGGGGCCCGAATCGGACGATGCAAATCATGAGTCCGGCAGAGCTACGTCCGAGCGATCAGAGTCCGAGCGACTCGACGTCCACGGAAGTCCAGTTTGCGCTTGTGATCGCGCGCATCCTCGAAATGGCGAAAAACGACCCCGAATACATGCGGCAGGTCGTTTACGATCTCGCCCGCCATAAGCTTCAGGAGCAGTTTACCCACGCAGATGCGGCCGACGTCCGCCGCTTGCAGAGTGCCTTGGAAGCGGCGATCAACGGTGTAGAGCAATTCTCACGGCAAGATCTCGGTCCCCCAAGTTTACCTCCTCCGCAGCTGACGAAAGCGTCCGATCTGGGCGAATCTTCCAGCTCGGAGTGTGTTTCTCTGACGCGGTCTACCCAGATAGTACTTCATGACGAGAGCACTCAGGTACGATATCCGCTCAGGTGGGTGACGAAGCGCGGGCTGATGGTGCTGCTCGCCCTGATGACTGTCGGGCTGTTCTTCCTTGAACAACGGCACTTGGCCGATCTGATCTCCGGTCCCGAGAAATCAATCGAGTCGGCTTTGCCAGAAACCAGTCCTTCCGCCGCGATTTCAATCCCGATACCGCCTGCACCCCCGACGATAGCTCCTGCGCAGGACACGACGGCGCCGAATGTAGGAACGACGCCCGCACGCGCTCTTCCCACCGAATATGGCGTATATGCCCTCGACGAGGATCGTCCGATAGTCAAACTGCACCCGCTACCGGGAAAGGCGCCTGACATAAGGATCGCCTTCTCTCCGGCGTTCAAGGTCCCCAATCAGCCGGCCCTGCCCAGTGGCCGCGTGAAGTTCCTGGTGTTTCGGCGCGAAGCCATGAACAGCATTCCGGACAGTGCCGAGGTTCGAGTAGTCGCCAAAATCGCGCGTGAGTTTTCACCTGCGGCCGCTGGCAAGAAGTTGAACGAGGAGGACGATGTCTGGGTGATCCGCAACTTCTCCTACGCATTTCAGGTAAGTCCGGTCGCCGGCTCTCCGGAAATGTATGAGCTTCGGAGCGAGAATCCCCTGATGGACCTTCCCGCAGGAAACTATGTGCTAGTCTTGAAGACGCAGACCTACTTCTTCCGGATTGGCGGAGAGATTGTGGATTCGAGGCAATGCATTGAGCGGGTGGTGGCTAGCAACGGCACATTCTATTCCCCATGCAAGTTGCCGCGCAGCACGGATAGGTGAATTCAACTGACCGTACATGTAGGCGGTTTTTTCCAACAAATCACCTTGACGGGGCTGGAACTGGAATTGACGAGAGCTATTCCAAGACTGCGCGACAAGTGGAGGTAAACGACCATGATGCGGTCGATGATATTGTGCGGCGCTATCTTGCTCTTCGGGTCTACCGCGAGGGCCGAAAATTGTCAGTACGTGGCTGGCGGTAAATTCATCTGCGACAACGGTATCGCGGCACAGCGCTACGGGGAAACGACGTACTGGAACGATGGAACGATATCCGAGCGATACGGTACAACGACGTACAACAGCGACGGGAGCAGTGCTCGGCAATACGGAGACACCACGATTTTCAGCGACGGGGGCTCGGCGCGGACCTACGGGAACCGAACCTATTTCAGCGATGGTCACTCCTGTTATCGGTATGGGCGCCAGCTTCGATGCGATTGAAGGACGGGGCAGACCCGGATGGGAGCGGTGCCCGGTAAAGGTTAGCTGCGTGGAGCGAAGCCGCCCGCACCGTCCCCAAAATAGCACCGCTGTTTCGGCGCGAAGCCGTGAACAGCATCCTGGATCCGAAGTGCATGTTACCGCAAAGACCGAGCGCAGAATTATCGAGCACAGCCGCTGGCAGGAAATTAAGCGGATGACGAACGTTTACGTCATCAGACCTCGCTTAGGCAGGTAAGCCCGTTCCGGTCCCCCCAATGCAAGTCGGCGTGCAGCGCTTGCGGGTGATCTTGAGCGACCGAATGCCCAGCGGTGTTCACGCCTCTCCCCATCTTCGTTTTTTGGGCTACGATCGGGTGCGCAATGTCAATTGGACGCTGAGCCGTCGATCGGGCATGGGTTGGAGGTCATCACTTGTACTTCATTGTGTCGAAAAGTCTTGGATGGCTGCTAGTGCCGTCAAATCTCCTCCTTCTTGGTGGTGTCGCTGGCTTCGCACTGACATTTTCCCGGTTCGCCAATGCCGGGCGGCGACTGATGCACTCCGTATTCATCCTTGTTATTCTATGCGGCGTATCCCCAATCGGAAAATGGCTGCTTACACCGTTGGAGAGCCGTTTCCCGGCATGGAGGGCGACTCCCGAAGAGCCAACTGGCGTCATCGTCCTCGGTGGCGACATCAATCTTGACGTTGCAGCGGCTCGCGGTGTCGTTTCGCCCGCCAATCCCCATCGCATTGTGATGGCGGCAACACTGTTGCACCGGTATCCTCAGCTAAGAGCGCTATATAGTGGTGGCAATCCGAGTTTCTGGAAAAGCAATGCCCGGGAAGCCGATTTTGCGGTCGAGCTGCTAGGGCAGTTGGGAATACCTCGCTCGCGAATCGAGGTCGAGCGAAGCTCCAGAAATACGGCCGAGAACGCGCGTTTCAGCAGGGAGCTGATCTCTCCAAATCCCACCGAACGATGGTTGCTGGTAACCTCAGCCTTTCATATGCCGAGAGCCGTAGGAATTTTCTGCAAGGCCGGCTTCATGGTTGAACCCGTCCCAAGCGGCTGGCAGACCGACGGAAGATTGACGCTCGAGGTTCAAGATCCTGTGGCCGGGCTTGCGACGATGGATATTGCTGTCCATGAGTGGCTTGCCTTGTTGATAGCCCGATTGACCGGGAAAACGGATTCCATTTTCCCGACGGGGTGCCTGGCGTCTCGTCGAGAGGCTTACAACCACGCCAGTTGATCTGCCCACAGCGTTGAATGTGTCGGTTAAAAGCTTGGCGCCCGCGTTCGCTCGTTTTCCAACTTTGAACGTTAAGGTTTATCGCGTCGATGGGCAGGTTGCACTGACGTTATGCGTGCAAGTCGTCGCAGAAGTGCGATAGACTTTTTCGCGACAGGTCTATGGTTATTCAGGGAGAGCGCCATCCATGCGCATCGCCATGATCGGAACGGGCTATGTGGGACTGGTGTCCGGGGCCTGCTTTGCGGATTTCGGTCACGACGTCATCTGCGTCGACAAGGACGAGAAGAAGATCGCTAGCCTGCATCGCGGTGAGATCCCGATCTACGAGCCCGGGCTGGACGAGCTGGTCGCGACCAACGTTAAGGCCAAGCGGCTCGAATTCACCACCGACCTGTCCAAGCCGGTCGCGGATGCGGACGCGGTCTTCATCGCGGTCGGCACGCCGTCGCGCCGCGGCGACGGGCACGCCGATCTCTCCTATGTCTACGCCGCCGCGAAAGAGATCGCGCAGTCGCTGTCCGGCTTCACCGTCGTGGTGACGAAATCGACCGTGCCGGTCGGCACCGGCGACGAGGTCGAGCGCATCATCCGCGAGGTCAATCCCAAGGCCGACGTCGTCGTCGCCTCCAACCCCGAATTTCTGCGTGAGGGTGCCGCGATCCGCGACTTCAAATTCCCCGATCGCGTCGTGGTCGGCACCTCCGATGAGCGCGGCCGCAAGGTGATGGGCGACATCTACCGTCCGCTATCGCTGAACCAGGCGCCGCTGATGTTCACGGCACGCCGTACCGCCGAGATGATCAAATACGCCGCGAATGCGTTCCTGGCGACCAAGATCACCTTCATCAACGAGATCGCCGATCTCTCCGAAAAGGTCGGCGCCAACGTCCAGGAAGTCGCGCGCGGCATCGGCCTGGACAACCGCATCGGCACAAAATTCCTGCACGCGGGTCCCGGTTTCGGCGGCTCCTGTTTCCCGAAGGACACCAAGGCGCTGATCAAGATCGCGCAGGATTACGACGTGTCCCTGCACATCGTCGAATCCGTGTTGGCGGTCAACGAGAACCGCAAGCGCGCGATGGCGCGAAAAGTGAGCCAGGCGCTCGGCGGCTCGCTGCGTGGCAAGACCATCGCGGTGCTCGGCCTCACCTTCAAGCCCGACACCGACGACATGCGCGACGCGCCATCGATCCCGCTCGTGACCGGCCTGATCGACATGGGCGCGAAGGTGAAAGCCTTCGATCCCGTCGGCATGGAGCAGGCCAAGAGCGAGTTGCCCAGCATCATTTATTGCGAGGATGCTTATTCCTGCGCTGAGGGAGCCGATGCGGTTGTCGTCGTCACTGAATGGACGCAGTTCCGCGGCCTCGATCTCGATCGGCTGAAGGCGACCATGGCGCAGCCCGTTGTCGTCGACCTCCGCAATATCTTCAGCCCAGAGGACATGGCCGCCGCCGGCTTCACCTACGAGAGCGTCGGGCAATCAGGAGGCGGCCAAGCGAGCTCGGTCCCTTGATGCGCGGAAGGGCTTCGGGTCGGCTGCATCTCCTGCCTCTGACTGAGATAATCACATCGATTGTGCCTTGATGTAAATGCACTAACAAAAGGTGGTTTGACCAGATGTGAGAGCGTCGTGCAGATGACTCACATCGTAAGTGTCTCAATCAAGGATCGGAAGTCTAACCTCTAAGACGCAGCCAGCGTCACCTCTAGTGCATTCACGCCCCGCACAGCCTCCAACATGTCCTCCGACATCTTCCGGCCGATCGACCCTGTGACGACCAATCCGGACGAGTGGCGTTGCCTTTGATCAACCAAGACGCCAGAGCTTCAGTAGGAGCAGGGCCCGGAACCAATCGTAGAGGCAGAACGACCCAATAGAGTCGCTGAGGAGACGTTCTGAAAACGATCTAGGTCGCAAGATCGTATTGCATCCGCATTCGGTGTGCAATTTCCTCTACGCGCCGTTGATAGCCAATCGAATTTCCTGGCGCAGACAAAACGATCGGCTGCCAGCCGTAGGCGTGGTCCCTTCGCACGGTGACCTCGAGCCCAGGCACGGAGACAACCTCCTGGATGAGAACAGACAGCTCTCGCGCCGATTTGCTTTCCTTGGGCATTGCAGTAATCCCACGTGATAGATGCTTTAGTGAATCACGGAAGAGTAAAGCCAAGTCAAATCTGGTCGTGAAAATTCGGTGATTGTCCTCACATAACCAAGCCCCAATTGAGGTGAAGCTGATTGGAAGCGACCCGTGTGGTCCTGCATACCAACTTCAGGATTCTGCTCTGGATTGTTTGCCAGGAGAAGGACAGGAGTAGTTACAATATGAATGAATCTTTCTACCGTTTTTCAGAGAGTTTTCTCTAAAGTGAGCTGAGAGAGGCAGGGAGGCTAAGATGCAGTATCCGCTTGATCATGGTTTACCGCTTGTTCAGCTCAAGGAGCGTCGGCGTGAGATGGTGGTCGCGCTTCAAGCTCGTGTTGGGCCCATTGCAGATGACGAGCTGAGGCAAATCGCAGCCATCCAGCAAACTATTTCGGCGTTTGAGGACGTCATCTCTGATCTCGATTGCGAGCAGAGCGACGCGAGAGATGACGTAGTGGATCGGCGAGGATTGCCCTGGTTCGGGCGGCGGAGCGTTGTTCACTCTCCGGTGTGAGTCATTCGCTCGAATAACGTATCCCGCGAGCTCGGGGCCGCTCTTGGTCAACTGGGTTTGGAGGTCTGACTTTCAGGTTTCGTCTGCTTCGATCAAGCCTGGGTGCTTTCGCCCGAACAGTCTCCTTCGAATGGCGCAGGTTGCGCTATCTACCAACCGGCGCGAGCGAACCGAACCGGCTCCTGCCCTTGGTGTCCAGTTCGGGTGCGTGACGGCTGTAAGCTAGAACAGCCGCGGCTTGTTAGGTGCGGCATTCCGGGCGAGAAAACTGCAACCAGGCCGTGGCGCGGGTATCATCTCAGAAGAAGCATGGCATCCGCCCAGTCGAAGAAGTCGGATCGTAGCTGGAAGAATCTGACACAATGAGGCATGGTGAAGCGGCGAGAGCGCTCGTTCGTCTTCTGCCTCAAATAGGCGGAGGTGATCGGCCGTGATTTCGCAAGCGGGGGCTGGAGCAGGGGAAATGTCAACGTCCATCGAGTTGATCGTCGCAGGCTATGTGAAGGTGAAGAACCGAAAAGCACTCGAGCAATTGCGCGTGCATCGTCGCAAGCTGCTAAATGAGCTGAAGGAGGTTACAGGGATCAACCCCATCAACGCGGTCCAGACAGTTCAGGACGAGCTCCTAGTTATCGAAGCGGGGTTGGAAGAGTTGAAGCCGCCACCTGGTAGTCTGCCGGACAACAATTGGGATTAACCCTCCCGGGTCCGGCTTAGTGTAATCTCTGCAGTAAAGAATTCGTCTTCGTCATCCAGTACTACGACCCGACGATGAACAGACCCTCGATTGACCCGGCCAACGCCAGCCTAGCCTAGCCAATCGCATCGAAACACTGATGCTGACGCAGGTGTAGCGATAGCTCGACCCGTTTACACATTAGCCCCTGGCCCTGGAGCCTTTTCTTTTGATCGTGGCGTTGAGCCTTGTGGCCGCCGAGCAGAGAGACGACGCTGGCGTTCGGCATTGATTGCTAGCTTCTCAAGCAACTGAGCCTCGGCGAGCCAAAATAGTTCATTCTCATCGACCATCTTTGACTGCTGACGGCAAAATGCAGCCATTGAGGTGAAGTACTGTTTCGGTTCCATACAGCTTCTCCTGCTGCGCCTTTCCTAGCAAAGGATATGCCGTTCGTTTGTCAGCTACTTAACACTTTGACAGTCCAGAAGTGACCACAGGAACCGCGGGGCAGGAATTGTGAGCGGAGTTCATCAGCCTGGAGGCGGCCGTCACATCGCAACCAGGGACGCCCCGCGCACACCCGGCTGCCCAAAACCACTTGCGCGCAACGCTCGAACGTTGAAATGTGTGCTGAAATCAGTGCGCACTTTTGACGCCATCGCAGCCGGCACTGGTCCCGGACCGCTTAAAGCGCGCGTACACGGCGTATCTGTGGAATAGTTAGAATACAGCATATTGCCAAGTTTCTGGAAACGCTCGCGGTTTTTAGCGCAGACCGGGCGCGCTCGTAGATCGGAATCTTGCCGCGATGAAGAGGGCCGGCATCTGCCACCGGCTTGGACGGTTGGCGGCGAGGCGATCCGCGACTTCAAGCTCCCCGAGTGGACGAGCCAGTTCCGCGCGCTCGGTCTCGACCGGCTGAAGGCCCCCGGGATCGAAGGCCTCGACCTTCGCGGACGTTATGGGTCGGAAATCTCGAAGCTCGACCAGTTCTTGGATGATCGCCCGAGCAATACGACTGCGTCGCGGAGACGTCCCAAGTCATAGATGGTTTGATCGAGCTCCATCGACACTTGGGGGTTCGACGGCATTTCGGGTGCGTTCGGCCCAACGCAATTCAGTGGAAGATCAGCGTCGGGTTGTAGCGATCATGGTCGCCATCGAAGATGCGATCGCAGCCGCCGAGCGCGAGCGCACTGGCTTAAGTCGGCGAGTCGAGGAGGTCCTGGCGCGGGCGGCCGTGACTCTGGGAAATGACGACGACGAGTATCTGTGCCGCGAACCGTTGGATAGTCATCACCAGGATCTGTTCGATGCCGAAATCGTAAACGGCCAAAGGCGGCTGAAGGAACTGGGCTCCCGCAATCGCTCATTTCAGGTTCGTCAGGGCCGCGATGCAAAGCCGGTTCCCTGACTACAAGCCGCGCGCTGACGACGCGGGCTCATCGCATCCAGCTGCGGGTCAGCCGGCGTTGTGACCGGGAAATACACCCGCCTGCTGGCCAGCAATTCCTGTGGGAAAAGCCCTGAGTAGTGCGCCTCCCAAATAGCTAAGTTGCAGCAGGACGACGAATACCAATACGGACGACAGGAGGTGTGACGTCGTCACACTGATGGCGATCCCGCCTACGGGGATGACCGGGATGAGAATGAAAACCGGGTACCGAAGGCCCAAGGCAAGGCCTATCAGCACAGTACCGGCTACGAGTATCGTCACGGGAGCACTCCAAAATGGCTCCGTGAGGGTAGCTTCGTCGGGCTAATTTTACCTTACGTCAAATGGCTAAATTTTCTTTGTAAGTGGAGCCCGGCGGCATGGTCCCCGTGCTTCCGAGCTCCTTGTACGTGGCTTCATATCTCCTTGCGCCTGGCTGGCATATGACGAGAGATGGAGTTCAGTGCCGACACCTCATCCAGCAGCCTGGGACCGCGTTCTGCATACGAGACCTCGCGGCGGGATCACGCCGGTCTGCGCCAAGCAGGAGGGTCATTTCGAGTTCACGATGGCGTTGATGTTCGCCGCGTTGGTCGTGGCCGCATCCAGCGGCGCCATGATTTTGATGAACTCGGTTGAGGGCGACTCGGCGACCGAAATCACATCGTGATCGCGCATCCTGAACGAATCCGCCTGGAACCAGCCATCAGGCTTACTCATGTCGAACTTGTAGACGGCAGGCACCTGCACGGTTGGAAAGCCTTTCACGTCGAGACCGACGCCTTCCAACAATTGCTTCGGCTCGAACCGGTAGACAAGCACGGATTTCGAATTGGCACGGCTTCCGTCGAGCCCCCCCGCCTTCGCCAATGCTTCGGCGAGTGACATATCGAAGTTCTCAAACGTGAAGCGGCGGTTGTTCGTTCCGCCAATCGACCCGGGGCTAGGTGTCGATCCGAACGCCATGAACACACGCGGAATTCGCGTTAGGAAAATTACGTCGCCCGGCGCCAGCAAGATGTCTTCGGCTGGTCGTCGGACGATCGCGGCGAGGTATTGGCTGTATGTCTTCCCCGCTCGCTTGAGAGTGACGGTGACTTCATAGTCGGGATATTTCGGCCCTCCCGCTCGGGCGATCGCCGCCAGCAGCCGAAGTCCACCCGGGTCGATCGGGAAGCGCGATGGCGAATTGGCTTCACCGAGCACACTGACCTGGTTTCCGCGTTGCTCTGCGACGGACACGACGACCTGCGGCTCGATCGCACGCTCCTTGAGTCGATCGCGGATGATCGCGGAAACGGCGCGCGGCGTTAATCCGGCGACTTTGATCGAATCTGCGAAAGGAATGTTGATGCTGCCGGTTTGATCGACCTGCTGTCGCGGTATGTCGACGAAATTTCCTGACCTGACGCCTGCTTCGCCAGGAATGAACAACCCACCTGCTTGCGCCTCGAACACCGTAACAGTCAGAATATCACCGATACTGATCGGCGCGTCGCGACGGCCACCGGGCACCGATGCGAACGACATGCCGGTCGCATTGGTGATTGCGTTGGTCGCCTGCAGAATTGTGGCGTTGATCGGCATCAGGATATATGGAAGCGGCGCTGAGGGCTCCGTGACAATCGCGGCATGCTCGTGGACTGAAGCGGAATCCGGCGCGTCCATCGGGATGAAGCCGGCGCACCCGGTCATCGTCATTGAGACCAAGATCAGCACTGCATGGTGACGAACGACAGTCGGAATTGATCTTCCTAACTCGGTGGCCACAATAACCTCACGCCGTTTACGGGGACTGCGACAAACGTAGCAATCATCCTGTCGTCGAGTCACTCTCGTCCGGTTTCGCTCGTGCGAAACTGCTGCGCTTGTGGCCTCCATGCAACGCTCTGGCAAGGGTATCCGCCGCAGTGGTGACGAGCGATTGAGCAGTGTGGTCTCTTTTTGGCCTCGACGAACGATAACGACAGAGCGCGACACACAATCGACATGCTTAGGACATTGTTTGTAGGCGGAAAATTCGCGGCGTTTGATGCCGCGGTTCACACCGCCCGCATGCTGGTGCCCTGAATGCTCATCAGGGTAAGATTGCCTGTTGCATAGGCGCCCGTATCGATATTGGCTCGGTTCGCCAGCAACTCCGGGTTGCGAACCCGGATATGACCGTGCACGATATATTTGCTGAACCGTTCTTCACTCCGAAGGAATTCCTCGCGAATCCAAAGCAGATCGCGCACCGTCTGCTCGGCCAACGAAACGCCTGGGCGAACGCCGGCATGAACGAAGAAAAAATCTCCGGAACTGAAGCTCAGCCGCAGATTGTCCGGAATTCCAGATGTTCGGTGGGCATTGCCCGTATCAAATCGCGCAATATCGATACCGACTCGTCGCGCTTCAGGTCCGGCGGGGCGAGCCCGTAGGACATCAATCTCTGGTTCCCACCGACGGCAATCCAATCCTCGAACAGTAAAGGATTTTCGAATACTCTCACGAGAAATGCCTCGTGATTGCCCTTGAGAAAAACCGCGTTTCCTCGACGGCTCCGTTCGTCCAGGATGTCGAGAGTGGAGCGGGTATCCGGGCCGCGATCGATATAATCGCCCATGAAGACCTCGACCGCATAGCGCGGCCGGCTGCGGGCGGTCTTGAGAATCCGCTTTCGTCCGGCACATTCCTCGAGATGTTCGCCCCTGTTGGGGCTGCGCAAAACGCCTGCAGATGACCAATCTTTCGGCGTCGGGAATCATGATGTTGTCACATCTCTCGCGTGAAATCTGAAGCGGACTGACTTGGGACGGCCTTATGACTCCTGCTCTGATCTCCGCATCGCTCTTCCTCGCAGGCTTGCTTACCGGTTACGCATTGCGCGTCTGGCATTCGCAAAGGCGTGCTGCGAGCTCGGTACGCTGCAACTCCCACCATTCGGTGCGGCAGACTCCGACCACGACGTTCGGCCATGCTCGCCGGGCTTTCTGATTTCGGAATCCAGTTCCGTGCGGGACACGGCTCGGCGTTGGCCGTCGCGCGATATCGCTCTCCAACGATTGGGCCTTCTCAGTATGAGTGATCTCAACAAGGACGCTCCACGGCGGTACATGGTGGATGGCGTCGGGCAGCGTGTCCTCGTCGGGCTCACGGTCGAGGAAACGATCGAGTTCGAGCGGCTGGACAGTCCGGCGGCCTGCCGTCTGACCAATGGGCAGGTGCTTTGGGACGGACGGGACGTCATTCCAACTTGGGCCGATCAACGCTGGCTGGAGCTCTATGCCAAGCACGAACGGGCCTGGCGCGACTGGATGGACGGGAGCCGCCTCCGTCCAGATCGGAAGCCTCATATCCTCAACTAGGATGAAGTGGTTTCACTCTTTGCTCTGCCTGCTTAGCCGCCTGAGCTGCGAGTGTCATGGGTGCGACGGCGCCTTGCCCATGCCGTGCTACGCTCCGCCGCTCACACCGCAAGCATGCGGCTCCCCTGAATGCTCATCAGGGTGAGATTGCCTGTCGCATAGGCACCCGTATCGATGTTGACCCGGTTCTCCAGAAATTCGGCGTTCCGGACCGGCGTGTGACCATGGACGATATACTTTCCGAACCGCTCGTCGCTCCGCAGGAACTCGTCGCGAATCCAGAGCAAATCGCGTTCCCTCTGCTCGGCCAAAGGAACGCCTGGGCGGACGCCGGCGTGAACGAAAAAAAAGTCTCCGCAGGTGAAGCTCAACCGCAAATTGTCCAGGAATTGCAGATGCTCCATGGGCATCACGCGCATTAAGTTGCGCAATATCGTTTCTGGCTCGTCTCGGGTTAGATCCGGAGGCGCAAGCCCATAGGACATCAATGTCTGCGCGCCGCCGACGCGAAGCCAGTCCTCAAATAACGAAGGATCTTCGAAGACCTTTACTAGAAATGCTTCGTGGTTTCCCTTGAGGAAGACCGCGTTTCCCCTGCGGCTTCGCTCGATCAGGATGTCGAGGGTCGCGCGAGTGTCCGGGCCGCGATCGATGTAATCGCCCATGAAAATCTCGATTGCATAAGGCGGCCGACTGCGAGCGACGTCGGCGTCAATCACCCGCAACATGGGCTGAAGCAGATGAGCGCAGCCGTGAATATCCGAGATCGCGTAGATCCGAACACCTTCCGGCAATTGCGGCTTGTGCACTGGCAAACGCGGTCTGGTACGCGACATTATGGCGCGTTGTCGATCGCGAGGTCGAGAGACGCCGGCACCAGAGAATTCCAATTGAACGGGAGCATTGTCGGTGCCGTGCTTCTCAAGCTTGATCGTGCCAAAATGAAGGCGTGCATGTCTTGCCCACCAAGCCATGCGACGATGTCTGCATAAACGAGGCCAGCCCGCCTGAACGCATTGCTACTCCGCTTGGTCCGGCAAAGATGCATGTCTCGATGCAAATAGGCTATACGTCCACAGGTGGTATTTCGAAAAAATACCCGCATTTGATCCGGCCTGCATTCTCCGTGCGAAGTATTGTGCCTCAATGCTGAGCTGTTTCAGCTTGTGCAACTTTCGCGCATCCGTTTCGATGCGGAACTTGATTCAAAATGGGGCAGCGCGCCCGCAGAGATGTCAGCACTGTGACGACCCTCTCAGTGCACAAGATTTAGAGAGTGCTCTTCAATGAAACTGCGATTGCCTTGCATCGCAAAAGTTTTGCGTGCAGCGCCACAATGTCGCTGCGATCACTGAACACGTTCGGCGGGGGGAAGTGACGAATCTTCAGCATCACGATGAGCGTCAGACACTCTCTGGATACGTAGAGGTTCGAATGGCTGTTGCAACTTATGGTTCTGAGAAGGCTTACTCGCCGTCATCGTCGCGCGGCACTGCCCTTCAGCGACCATTTCAGATCGTCGTCATCGCTACTGATTTCCTGCTGATCTTGCTGAGTTACGTCGCCGGCTCCGCCCTTTACGGGTTTGCGACGGCGTCTACTTCCGATGGCGCTTCGGTTGGCGCCGGACTGATCGTTGGCCTTGTGTTCGTCGCGCTTGCCTATCTTCAGGATGTCTACGCAACGCATCGCCTGTTAAATCTCGTCTGGCAGATGCGCAAGGCCGTCTTTATCTGGTTGGTGTCGTTGACGGTCCTTGCGGTCGCGGCATTCCTCTTGAAGTCGACGGACAATCTGTCCCGCGGCACAGTGATTGTCTTCGCGGCGATGGGCGGCCTCGGGCTCATTAGTCTCCGCTTTGGTTGGCAGGTCGTACTCGGTACGAGTTTTGCCCGAAGCCGCCTGGTTGATCGCAAGGTGGTGCTTCTGAGCCTCAAGCCGCTTGACTTCACGTCGGGCCGGTTCAAGGATCTGCGCCGGAACGGCTTCGATGTCGTGCGTCATTTCGTGCTCGGAACCGACGAGAGCGACGATGGCCATTGGGAGCGGGAAGTTCGGGACGTCATCCGCCAATCGCGCCTTGCCGATGTCGATGAGTATCTTCTGGCGATCGACTGGGACGAATTGCCGATGCTTCGAAAGCTTGGCCATTGCCTGCGTGCTGTACCGCAGCCTGTGCGCCTTTTGCCGGACGATTCGATCGCCGATATCGTCTCGCGCCCGTTCCTGCCCGTCAGTGGGACCGTGGCGGTGGAGATTCAGCGGCCTCCGCTGAGCATCTTCGAGCGTTTGCAGAAGCGCTGTCTCGACGTCGGCGTCGCGATATTCGCGCTCGTCGTGTTGACGCCCCTGCTGTTGACCGTCGCCATGCTGATCAAGCTGGATTCACCTGGAACCGTCATCTTCCGGCAGTCGCGGCGCGGGTTCAACGGCAAGCCTTTCGATATCTGGAAATTCCGGTCGATGACCGTTTCCGAAAATGGTCAGACGATCGCTCAGGCGACCAGGCAAGATGCGCGCGTAACCAAGATCGGGCGTTTCCTTCGCATGACGAGCATCGACGAATTGCCGCAGCTCTGGAACGTCTTGCGAGGCGATATGTCTCTGGTCGGGCCGCGGCCGCACGCCCTGGCTCACGACAATTACTATGACGAGCTCATCAGCAAATATGTCTACCGCCACCACATGAAGCCTGGCCTGACCGGCTGGGCTCAGGTGAACGGCCTTCGCGGCGAGACACCGACGATCGACCTGATGGAAAAGCGGGTCGAATACGACGTCTGGTACGTCAGCAATTGGAGCATCTGGCTTGATCTGAAGATCATGGCGCGGACGGCGTCAGCCGTGATGTTCCAGGAGGCGTACTAGGGTCTGTTGAGATTCATCTGGAATGGATTACAGCGGTGGCGAGGTAAATCATCGCCTCGAAGCTGCTGTCTGTCTTGTCGCAACGCATTGCTATGCGTTTGAATTCCTTGAGCTTGCCGAAGAAATTTTCGATCAAGTGACGCCATTTGTAAATGTCTTTGTCGATGTCGAGAGGCTGAGCGCGCCTTTGATGTTGCGAGATGACGATCTTGGCCTTGCGTTCGTTCAAGTCTTCGATGATCCAGTTGGAATCAAAAGCCTTGTCGGCGATCAAGCCACCGAACTCGATATCCTTGATCAGGGGCACGACGCCGACGGTGTCAAAGCGATGGCCGGGGAGCAGGATGAACCGCACCAGATTCCCGAGCGCGTCAGTCAGCGCGAGGATTTTGGTGGTCCAGCCGCCTTTTGACTTGCCGATGGCCTGATTTTTGGTCCCCCTTTTGCTCCCTGCCCGTGGCGGTGAACCTTGACGATGGTCGCGTCGACCATGGCGAACTCCATGTCCGGATCATCCGATACGGCATCGAAGATCCGCTTGAAAACACCGGCTTTCACCCAGTCGCGATAGCGTTTGAACACGGTATTCCAGTTGCCGAACGTCGGCGGCAGATCCCGCCATGGGCTGCCCGTGCGGGCGATCCACAGTACAGCTTCCAGAAACAGACGGTTATCGCTTCCACTGCGGCCGGGGTCCCTCGGCTTGCCCAAACAAACCGGCTCCATCTTCGCCCATTGAGCATCTGTCAGAACGAATCGGGGCATGCCAAACTCCTTTCGGAGCTTGAATCACGGACATTCCGTTCTGTGAATCCTGAATCTCAACAGACCCTAGGCCGCTGATACGACAAGCCAGGAGGTCGTCAGGATAGCCGTGGGGTGAGCTCCGGCTATCTGCCGTCTTGCGACTTCCCGAACAGCCGCATGATGGCGTCGCGCAGCGCGAGCAGGGGCGGCACCAGCACGAAGAACGCTCCCATCGCGACCGACGCGACGACGTGGCGGAGGGAGAACGGCTCGTCTTGCTCAAGTTCCCGCTGGCTCGGGTCGATGGGGGCCGGAGAAAGAGTGGTCGCGAGCGGCCTCGGCTGCTGCCGCGGCTTGCGGGGGGGAACCACGATCAACACGAAGAGGATGTTGAGCAGGATCCAAATTGACAAAACAGTGAGGACGATCAGCATCCGAACCGACCAAAAACGAGCAACGAGAATGAGTTCAACTTAGCCTCAGGGAACCCGAAAGAAAAGGTACCTAAGCCTGCGGCAGCCGATCATCACTAAAGCCAGGAAAGCTTGACGGCGACCAAATAGCGTCTCGGACAATGTCGCGACCGTCGGTTGCCAGTCAATCCCGGCTTTCAGCTAGGGCAACGGTGGTGGAATGTGGATTCCGGATGAATACGGAGCTCAGTTCGCGCTGGCCCCGGGCGTCACCCTGCGCTCGTCCTAATCGCAGCAGCTGGCAAATTCGCTGCGTGAAAGCGGGCGGATCCAATCCTTCCCGAAGGAGGCGAACGAAACAGTCGGCTCACGACGGAGCCGACCGGCGGACTGCGGCCTACCGAAGACGGCAAGCCCAATTGCTCGCGAGCTTCCACTGCGCCTGTCGGGTCGAGCGAGGCGAGGGGGCCGCTCAGGCGTGCTCCACATAGTAGCTGTTATGGTGCTTGCCCTTATATGCCTCGATGCGCTTGAGCATCTTCGGGTTAGCGCGATTGAGAACGGCACCCAGCAGCTTCTTCTGAAGGACTTCGGAGCCTGAAATGGACTCCTGAAGGGCGGATCGCGTCGTCTGTCCCCATTCGATCACGTAGACCATTGTATCGATGAGGGGGCTGAAGGCCTTGGAGTCAGCCACTGGCATCATTGGCGCAAGATCGATCACGATGTACTCGTAATGCTCTCTCAGCGCTTTGAGCAGCTCGGCCATGGCCTTTGAGCCAATCACGTCCGCCGAGTTGACCATGCGCGAAGCAACGACTGATGGCAGGAAATCCAGACCCGTCTCCTTGCTCCGCTGGACATGGTAGCCGAGGCTGGCTGGGTCGTTCAACGTCTCGACAAGGCCCGTCTTGGCATTGGGCGCGAGTTCGCGGGTCAATGAACGGGTATGAAGATCGCCGTCGATCAGGAGGGTGGGGTGCCCGGTGAGGGCGATCAACTGGGCGAAATTTGCCGCGACCGTCGTTTTTCCCTCCTTTGGGAGCGATGACACAATGCCAATGACCTTGATTTCCCGGGTCAGTCGCGCGACGTCGATCGACACCTTGATGTTGCGCAGCGTTTCGGCAAACCGTGAGAACGGATGGTCGACGACGTAGCGAGAGAGATCCGGGGCACTGCTAGTGACGGACTTGGACAATAATGTCCTTGCTTTGCTCGCGGGACGCACATCGGGAAGCACGCCGAGACACTTCACGCCGAGCTCCTCCTCGACCTCGCCAGGGGTCCGCAGCACGTCACTCAGGAATTCGCGGGCGAACGCGACGCCGAGTCCCAGACAGAGGCCACCGACCAGGCCGCCGATCAACGCCAGAACTGTGCGCGGCGAGCTCTTTCGATCGGGTTTGGTCGCGGTGCTGATCAGACGCGCCTCGCTCAGGGGAAAGCTCTGATTTTGGGTGGCGCTCTGCAGCTTTTCCAGGAAGTTGTTGTAGAGATTGCGATACGTATCGGCTGCACTTTCGAGGTCGCGCAGCCTGACTTCCGCCTGGCCGGTGGGCCCTGCTTGGGCGACGAGATCCTTCACGTTCTTGTCAAGAGATGCCTCGCGGCTCTTTGCGATCTCATAATCGCTGCGATAGGCATCTGCGATCCGGTGCATCTCGTCCGCGATATTCTTGCGCAGCTCCTCCATCTTGTTGGCGAGGTTAATCGTCGCAAGATGAGTTGTGCCGTAGCGTCGTGACAAATCAGCATATTGAGCCTGGAGGTCGAGATACTGGGCGCGTAGGCGCGTGATCACCGAGTTGTTGAGGGCGTCCGTCACCGTCGGCTGGACGAGGTCTTGTTCGGAAACAGCCTGGATTCGGTCGAGGCGGGCCTTCGCTTCCGCCGTTGCGGCCCGAGCTTGAACCAGCTGCGTATTCAGGTCGGACAGCTGTTGTTCGGACATCAATCCGCGGCTGGTCCCGACAATATTGTGCTCCGCCTTGAAGCTCTGCACCGCCCGGTCACTCGCCGTGGCCTGCTCGCTCAGCTCGACGCTTCGCTGCTGCAGCCATTCAGTCGCTCGCTTGGTGGACTGATATTTGGCCTCGAGCGCGCCCACGATGTAGGCATCAGCGATCGCATTGGCAATCTTGACGGCCTTGTCCGGTGATGGAGCCTTGTAGCTGAGAGAGAGCACGTAGGTCTGCAGGACGCGCTCGACCCTGAGATTCTTCTGGATCAGCTCGACCACGGCATGCTCGATGCGCTCCTGCGACGGTGGTTCACCGGATTCGAACAGCGACATGATCTTGCCAAGAACGACAGCGAGGGCGCCCGGATTGGAACCGTTGAACTCGGGGTCTTCGGTCAGATGCAGACGGCGAACGACCGATAGGACGAGATCGTCCGAATTGATGACCTCGACCTGGCTGTCGACAAAGCCAGTATCGATGAGAGCGCTGTTGGTTCCGCTATCCTTGTCCAGAACCTGGGTCTGGCGCGTGTCCATCATGATACGGGCATTTGCCGTATACATTGGCTGTGCCGTGACCAGATAAACGAGCACGAGGGCAAGCGCGGCTCCGACGGAGATCGCGATGATCGGCCATTGGCGGCGGAGCACGTCGGTCACTCGCTCGAAGCTCAGGACCGCTCCGCCAAACTCGATAGCAAACCTGTGACCCGACTGGAACTGTTCTCTGGGCTGATACATTTGCGGACAGCTGCCTTATGATCAATGAGGAATGGGAACGGGCTTGAACGGATCGGACAATTGCGTCTTCCATTCCCCTTCGAGGAGCGCCGTACCCCCTGAGGGTTGCGCCGAAGTCTTGTCACGCGGTTGCAGCGGGGCGCCGGAATCGTCGTCCCCCACCGCGGAATAGCCCGCCTGCACGGAAAGATCGCCGATCCGCTTGGTAAAATCCCTGATCTTACGCGCAGCATCCGGCTTGGTCGTGGTGCATCTGGCTTCGGCGAGCCGCAGCGCAGCGCCGATCGCCGTACGATCGTTGGGGGTCGATTCGGTAATGAGTGTCTGCACCGACGGCAATACGGAAGGATTGGTGGCGAGATAAGTGGAGAGCCGGTACTTCAGCTTCTCCTTGTCGTTGCGCAACCGCTCCAAGAGCGAGGACGGCGATTTGACGAATGCGTCGAGATCAATCTGCGAGGCGCGGTCCGAGAACTCGACGCACTGAGCCTGGCAGGGACCAAGACTCGTCGCGACCATTGCAGAGGACGCTAAGATGATTGGCAGCCACAGTGGCTTCGATCGGCAACGTTTAGATCCGCAGCCCATGCGAGTCCCTTCATTCTGCTAACGAGTGTGAGCGAAATCTGACAGGTAACTGTGTCAAATTTTGTGCGGCGCAAAAGTTGGTTTCAATCAATCGTATTGGACGCAAACGTGTCGCTCCATTGCTTGCGGTTGCAAAACGAGGAGTTGCGATGCCCGAGAGATTGGCAGTCTGCTGCTCACGAATGTTGCAGATCGGAAGATCCGTGAGGCGAACTCGTCATATCCACGACGTGCGATTGTGTTCCACGCTACAAAAGATGAATTCGCGCGGCGCGTTTCGCGGCGATCGCAACAACGCCGGATTCCGCGCAAACTTTGCTCGCAAATGTCCCGCAAGCATGAATGCGACGCGTCATGGTCATCGCGCGATCGAGAAAGTGGCGCAAGCTTGTCCTCCGCATGTCGGAATGAGTCGCGAGCGATGAATTTTTAATTGACCGTCATGCATCAGAAGCAAGTCGTCGATCGTGAGGATTGAAAGTGCGCGCGATGTCCTACAGACTGCTGCGGCGCAATAGCTACGGAATGTGGATGTGACGGGCTCGGTTCATCGTGAGAAAGCGCATATCCTGCCGCTCGACAGCATCAGGGGTATCGCGGCGACATCCGTGGTGATCCACCATCTCCTGCTGATGCCGACATTCCTCGCGGTGTTCCCCCACAATGCGTGGATCGACTGCTCGTTCTTCCGAAGTTCGTGGCTGCTTGTCGATCTGTTCTTCGTTCTCAGCGGAATGGTGATGTCGCTCAGCTCTGTCGAGGGTGAGTTCGGTTGCTTCTCGCTGCGTGACTTCATGGTGCGACGTCTGGCGCGCGTTTATCCGCTGCATCTTGTGATGCTGGTCGCGAATCTGCTGTTTCGCCTCCTGCGCATCAGTTTGGTCATGGCCGGAATCGTAGTTGCTGCGCCGGCCGCCTTCGAGGTGAACAACTCGTATTCGTTCCTGCTCAACGTTTTTCTTCTGCACTCGATGGGATTTGTCGACTATCTCAGCTGGAATGCGCCGAGCTGGAGCATCAGTGTCGAATTCTATACGTATCTGGTCTTTGGCCTGGTCGTCCTGCTGGCCCAGCGCATGCGCTCGCTGTCGCTGTTCTATGCGCTCTCGGGACTGATCGCGGCCGGAAGCCTGGCCTTCATCGTGTTCGTGTTGGACAAGAAAAGTCTGGGGCTGCAGACCGATTTCGGCATCCTGCGCTGCTTCGTGAGCTTCTTCCTGGGTGTGCTGACGGTGAGAGTGGTTCGCGGGTTGCCCGGCAAGCCAGGGCCACTCACGCAAGGCATTGTGCAACTGGTTGGCATGATCGCCAGCGTCGTTCTCGTGAGCGTTGTCGAGGCCTATCCGGCCGCCAGCTTCCTTGCGCCGTTGATTTTTTCGGTATTTCTCGGCAGCCTGCTGGCATTTCCTGATGCGCTGTTGGTCCCCAGGATGCTGGTGACCAAGCCGCTGGTGTGGCTCGGGCGCCGATCCTACTCAATCTATATGGTGCACGCGCTGGTGGTGCTGCTTGCCGAGTACTTCGTGCGAGCGCTCGGGGCATCGCGGATTGCGGCATTCGATGCGATCCGACCGGGATTGCCTGCGACGCTGAATCTCATCGTGTCACTCGCCGCCGTGTTCGCGGTGTCGCACTACACCTACCGCTATATCGAGATTCCCGGCGGCGAATTCCTTCGCAACCTTCTTGGACGCCGGCCCGATTTCTCGGCGACGCCCGCGCCGTCGGCGCGGCTGACGAACTGAGCTGCATATGACTGCGCTTGGCCTGCATCGCCCGCGGATAACGTTGATCAGCCTCAATATTGAGGCGATCGCGCTCGGCACCTATCTGATCCGGGACGCCTTCGGCGGCGTGATCCGTTACGCCACCAGTATTCTTCACCTGGATCCGCTCTGGTACCTACCGGACGGCATTGCGCTTCTGTGCCTCGTCCAGTTCATCGTCCATTGCACGCTGCGCAACCGCAGCACATTGGCGACGCTGACGTTCGTTCAGATCATGCTCTCGCTTGTGCTCGGCTATTTCATGCTTGGAACCGGCAACGCGGCGGTGTCATCATTCAAGATGATGCTGCCGGTGTTCGTTGGGTTTTTGTTCTGCGATTCGAGCCTGGGCTCCTACCGAAAGCTGCTCTCGGTCATTGCCGTGACTTTCTATCTTTCGGTGGTCGGCGTGATCCTGACTAAATACTACGTGATGCCCTGGGTCGGATACAAATATGAATCGTTCGGTGCCGTCCGTGAGGCGGGCCGATTGTGGTGGGCCTATGGTGGAGACGATCAGCGTCTGATGGGCTTTGCCGCCGACAACACCATGGCGGCCTTCTTCATCCTTGTTTCGTTCGCGATCACCTCGATTCGCAAAAGCACGGCATGGTGCCTTCTGTTTGGTTCCATTGCCGTGTACACGATCCGCCTGACCACCAGCAAGACGACCATGATCGTCCTCGTGCTGTACCTGGCGCTGCTGGTGCTCGTCCGCATGCTGCCGGAGAAGTCACGTTTCCCCGCCATCAGGAATATCGCGTTGTGGTCATTCGCTGCGATCTTTGTTCCGTTCTTTCTGATCGTGGCTGCGTCGGGAACTGCAGCCATACCGCACTCGAGCCTATTCAGCATTATCGACCGCATCAATAACAGCTGGCAGCTGCCGTTTGTCTACATGAGCCAGCTCATGCCGATTGGTCTGGTGACCGGCTGCGGCGCCGGCTGCTTCAATTATCCGCAGAAGCTGTTCTCGCCGCTCGCGTCGTTTTGGGTGCCGGTCGATAATTTCTACATCGGGACCTATTTGATGTTCGGGCTGCCGTTCGTCGCATTCATGGTTATGGTATTCCGGGCGACTTTTGGTGCGACCGACGTGTACAAGCTGACGCTGATCTTCGTCATCAACCTGTTTACGATCACGGTCCTGAACTATGGCCCGGCGTCCGGCCTACTGATCATCGCATTGAGCTTCAGCGAGGTGTTTTCCAAGCGGGCGACGTCCGCGCGGGCCGGTGACGTAACTCCGGTTCAGCTGCCGCGGCCGATCCGTTCACTGGATGGATTCGACGCTGATGTGCCTGGAACGGCGCTGGGTGCGGGCAGGTGAGATCAGATCATGCATAGAAGGCTCGCGTTCATTGATACGCTGCGCGGCATCGCGGTGCTGGCGGTGCTGCTCCAGCACGTGCTCGAAGTGATCGTGCAGAAGCACCCGACCGGCGCGTATTATTGGATGTTTCACGACACGATCGGCTACTACATGAACTTCGGACGATTTGGGGTCGTCCTGTTCTTCTTCGTCAGCGGCTTCGTGATTCCGTTCAGTTTTCCTGATAGCGCAACCCCCGTCCGGGATTTTGCAATCAGCCGCTTCTTCCGGCTCTATCCGGCCTATTGGACCTCGATGGTGATCGGGCTCGCCACGATGCTGGTGCTGGATTCCACAGTCTATCCCCTGTCGCAGGTCATCGCCAACGTGACGATGCTGCAAACCTTCGCAAACATCCCGAATCTCTGGGTCTTCTACTGGACGCTGGCCATCGAGCTGCTGTTTTATGTCAGCTGCACCATTCTCTTCGCCATGGGGCTGTTGAACCACCGCTTTACGGCTGTTGGTGTCGTCGTCGCGGCCGCGCTGGTTGGGACCGCTGCAGCGATCCTGATCGAGAGCAGAACGGTCTCCTCGCTCATGGAGGTCGGCCTGAATCTTTCAGCGATGTTCCTGGGCAAGATCGTGCGTGACACGGTCATTGGCGGAAGGCTGCGTTGGCCTCACGTGGCTGCCTGTACACTGCTCTACGCTGTCTTCGCCATCGCGCTGTCCGAGAGACGATTCGGAGGCGTCTATCAGGAAAACTTCTTCTACAGCTATTCGATTGGATCGGCCTATGTTTGCGCGGCTCTGGTCTTCATTGCCTTTGCCGCATTCGGCGAGAGAATGGCTTGGCGCCCGATGGCGTTCGTCGGTGTGATCAGTTACTCGGTGTATCTGATGTCGCCATTCGTGATCGTCTGGGTTCATCGCTTGGTGTGGTTTGGTGATGGTCCGCTGGGGTGGTCCATCTTCGCGGTCGTCATCGTGGCGTTATCGGTCCTGGTTAGCTGGGTCACATATTCTCTGGTCGAAAAGCCGTCGATTTCATTCGGGCACCGATTCCGTTCCGAACGCAGGCGGCGGGCTGCCCTTGAGCCGACCTTCAGCACGCAAGGAGCCGCGGAGTGACCAAAGCGGCGAGGCAACCGCACGTGGCGTATGACGGATCGTTCGTTCCGTCCGTCCAGGGCCTTCGCGCCATCGCGGCCTTGAGCGTGTTGATGGATCATTTCTACGACATGCCGAAGGGCGGCATGTATGACATCGCGAATCCCGGCTTTCTGCCGCCGCTCTGGCCCTGGTTCCAATCAGTGATTAACGTGGGCGGTCACGGCGTCGAGCTGTTCTTCATGATCAGCGGCTTCTTGATTCCGTCGAGCCTTGTGCGGCATGGGTCGCTGGCCCGTTTCTTCTTCGATCGGGTCCTTCGCATCATGCCGGTATTTCTCGTGCTGCATGTCGCACTGTTCGTGATTGGGCCAATCGTTGGCTACAAATTCTTCCGCGGAATCGATGTCGGCAGCTATCTCGGGATATTCCTTGCGAACCTGTTCTTTCTGCAGGATGCACTGGGTCTTCCCATCGCACAGCAGAACGCCTGGACGCTGACTTACGAGTGGGCTTTCTATATCTGGTTTGCCGTTACATTCGCCGCGCTGCGCCTCGGTGGCCGGATGATGGCGGCACCGTTGATCTTGCTTGGCGTCGCCTGTGTCCTGCATTGGCCGATCACGGCATTCTTCTGCATTGGCATGTTCTTCAGTGCCACCGGAGTTCGGTTCCCGGTCTCGGGCCGGATTGGATTTGCGGCCGGTGTAGTTTGTGGCGTCGCCATGTATGCGAGCCTGGTCTTGTTTCACCCCTTCGTTGCGCTGATCCCCGCGTTCCTGCTGTTCGGCATGGTTCTGGCCCCAGGCTCGGGCATCGGGAGCGCTCTGAGCGCGCCGGCGCTGCAATTTGTAGGCAAAATCAGCTACAGCCTTTATCTGGTGCATCCCTTCGTGCTGTTTCCGTTGCAAGTGACGGGGCTGAAGCTCGTCGCGATGGGTGCTGACCGCTGGCTGCTCTGGTTCGGATTCATCCTCCTGGGAATCATCGCATCGCTGATCGCGAGCGCAATCAGCTACCAGCTGATTGAAGTCAGGCTGAGGCGCGTCATGGGCGGCGCGCTACGGGGGCTGTTGTTCGGGCCGCTCGACAAGTTCGAGCAGCCGCTGCCACCAGCAAGCGGTGCCGTCAGACGGTGACGCCGGCGATACGACGATAGGTCGTAAACAGACGTTCGGCGATGTGATCCCAATTCAGCGATCCGGCCGCCGTTTGCCGTGCTCCCGCCGTCAGGCTTGCAGCCAGCGGCCTGGACGTAAGGACACGCTCCAGGGCATCGGCCAGCGCTACAGCGTCGGCAGGTGGCACAAGCAGGCCATTGACACCGTCTGTGACCACATCGGGAATGCCCCCGGTCGCACTTGCGACGACGGGGCGGTGATTGCCAAAGGCGGATGCCAGCACGCCGCTCTGCGTTGCATCTTTGTAAGGCAATGCGACGATTTCAGCCGATTGGAAGAGCGCGCTGGTGTCTTCGGCCGAGACATACGTGTCGATGGCGTTGACCGAAGCCATACTGGCCATCCGCGCACCAAATCGCGTCACCTCGGGGCCACGGCCGGCAATGACGGCCTGATGACGCACGCCGCGCTTCGAAAGCACATCGATTGCGTCAAGGAAGATATCGAGGCCCTTGTAGGCCCACATGCGCCCGAAAAAAAGGATGCGGCCCTCGACCGGTTGAATAGGCGTGCTGTTTGCGGATGGCACCATCAACACGCCATGCATGGAGGACGTTACTTCGCCGCGGTAGTCGGGCGATGCACGGGCGAAGTCCGCCACGCAGCTCTGTCCATGCACCGTCACATGTGTGGCACCGGCACGCATGCGGTCCCGCAACCGCTCTTCGCTTGTATTCGTTCCCGAGCCACCCTCAGAGTGCGGAATGGCGTCATGGACGGTGAGGACGCGCGGAAGGCTGGTGAGACGGAGGAGCTCCATCAGCCCGGCGGTGAAATATTCCGGGCATTCGTGACAATGAACCACATCCGGACGGAATGCGAGGATGTCAAGAAACGACCGCGGAAGTCCGATGGCGCCGGATCGGCGCAAGCTCAGATCCCGGATTCGCGTGTCGAATGATGCGGGAGCCGGAATCCATTCCAGATTCCATTGTTGATTGGCATCCTTCCGATTGAGCACCAGGCGGACGTCGCAGAGCTTGGCTAATGCGGCGGCCAGTCGATAGGAATATTCAGCGAAATGCGGGGCATAGATCGCCACCCTGAAACGCCTAGTCATGTCAGCGTGTCTCGCGCCAGAGATCGATCGGGAAGGCATCCATCAAGGATTGGTGGTTGAAGCTGAGAGGCGCGGCGCCTCCCATCTCCCGGCCTTCCTCGAGGCTGGAGGCGAATTCGACATCGAACCGGCCGGTGCCTTCATAATAGTCACGATACTTGAATTCGGCTTCGCCATCGCTGAGCCGCACATAGCGCGTGGGAACTCCGTAGGCTTCCGCGACGATCAAGCCATGCAGGGAGCTTGCTAGCACCAAGTCTGCCTCGAGAATGGCCTCAATGCGTCGATTCCATGATCCCAGCGGGCTGACCACATTGGCCGACTCGTGGTCGATCATGCTGAGATCGTGTAGGTTGGGCACGAATATCCAGTCGCGGACGCGACGGCGTTGAAAGCGATCAGGAAAGAGGCGCGGCAGAAGCAACGCAGGATCGCCAAATACGTCAGGCACGGAGAGACCGCGTCGCCGGAGAATCTCCTGGGTGCGAGGACCGCGTACCGCGCGAATATCCAGCGTCTGAACGCGACGATTGAGATCGTTCTGGCCTGGGCGCCCGTTGATGCCGCTGCCCCAGATCACGTCACCGTCGCGTGCGTAGTGCAGAACCGAACCGATCGCGAACATCCGCACGTGGCGTGAGATCTCGTCTGCAAGCGTATAGCCGCTGCGTCGAAGCTGCTGTTCCACGACGACGAGGGACAAATAGTCGCCAAAATTGATCGTTCCATCATCAGGTCGCCAGAAGAACAGCTCTACATGCGGATAAGGCAGTTGTTGAACAAAGTCGCAGCCGACCTCGTTGATCAATCTACGCAGATTGCCTCGAAAATTCATGCGCCCTCGGATGGCAGATGCTATCTTGCTGACAATGGCTTGCGAAAGAGGCGACTCTTGGACCGTTCTCGCAGCCTCAGCTTGGATGTATCGCTCGCGCACATGGCTAGCCCGAAACCATGACAAGTCTCCAATTGAGTGGCGGGCCGTCCGATACCCAGCGCTCGATCGTGTCGGGCGTCATATGGTCCGCGATCGATTCCGCGGTCGGACAAGCTCTCACGCTCGCCATCTACGTCATCATGGCGCGTCTGTTGTCGCCGCAGATTCTGGGCCTCGTGGCGACGGGCGCACTGGCGCTGGATTTCTGCCGCGCGGTGCTGATCGAGAGCATCGCGGTCGCCGTCCAGGCGCGCGCGCAGCCGAGAGACGAGGACTATAACGCATCGTTCTGGCTGATTGCCGGATTTTCGCTGCTTGCATCCGGACTGCTCTTTGGCGCCAGCAACGCAATCGAGCGTCTGTCCGGCTTGCAGGACCTGGCCATCGTCCTGAAGGGCTTTTCTGTCGTTGTTGCCGTGCAAGGTCTTTCTCGCACGCACGAGGCGTGGCTAACGCGGAACCAGTTGTTTCGCTCGCTGGCCATGCGTTCGTTGTTTTCGATCTCGCTCGGCGGTACGGTTGGCATTGCGCTCGCCAGCAGTGGTTACGGCGTGCTGGCCCTTGTGGGACAACTCGTGACCACTTCGATTGTGTCTCTGGTCAGTCTGTGGACGTTGACGCCGTGGCGTCCCGGCTTCCGATTCAGCCGTGGCGACGCCGCCGCGCTTGTCAGCTATGGCCGCTATGTCGCGCTCACGGGCATCACGAATTTCGCCAATGCCAATTCAGACCTGATCTTCGTGACCTGGTATACGGGTGCCGCGGGAGCAGGCTTCTACAGCCTGGCCAAGCGGCTCGTGAATGCGGTCAGTACGGTGATCGGAAATGCCTTGAACCGCGTGTTCTTCTCGACGATCGCGGGCCTTCAGCACGATCGCAAGGCATCCAGCGAGGCGCTTCTCGATTTCGTCATGTACACGTCACTCCTGACGGCGCCGATCTTCGCGGGGATAGCTGCCTTGTCGCCCGATCTCATCCTTGCCTTCTTCGGCGCGAAGTGGCTCGAGTCCGCGCCGCTCCTGTCGATCATCTCGGTGACAGGATTTTTAACGACCATCGGGCTCTACAATCATTCTGTCATCCTGGCATTCGGCAAGCCGCATTGGCAGACCTGGCTCACGCTGATCTATGCAGCTTCGAACATCGCGATCTTCATCGCGGCCGCTCCCTTCGGCTTGGTCGCCATTGCGGTCGGCTATGTGGTGCGGGCCGTGTTGCTGTATCCCTTATCGGCGGGCGCGTCGTTGCGCATCTTGTCGATCGCCGTGCGGCGCTACGCACGCACGCTGGTGCCAGCGTTCGGCGGTTCGGCACTCATGGCGGCGGCGGTTGTCGGAGCATCCCACACATTGCCTCCATTATCACCCTGGCTCCGCCTTGCGTCCCTGACAATGCTCGGCGCTGCAGTCTATCTGGCCGCGGTGCTGCTGACCGCGCGACCTGCGGCACTTCGGGTCTGGCACGAGGTCTCGATCCGGCTTCGACGGTCTTAGATGCGACCTTGCGGGCAGGAGAGGTAAGGAAGGTCAACCTGCGTTCGCAGCTTGTCCCGTTGGCCGCAGCTCCAGTGTTTCGGTCAGCGCGGGATCGGGAGTGGCGGGACGCCTGGTTTCGGCCGATGGTGCGAGGCGATTGATCAATTTTCGCGCTGGATTCTCGATAAGGACGTAGGTCACATCAGCTGCGATGGTGAGAATGAGGCAGCAGGCCAGCGCGAATATTGGAAAGGCGCTCGGTTGTAGTCCGAGTTGATGCCAGACGGGCTTGAACACCAGAATCAGCAAGAGTTCATGCAGCATGTAGATGGCGTAGGACGTGTTGCCGAGCCGTCCAAGCCAGCTCGCGCCGGGGAACCGGACAAAGGCGCTTTCGCCGACGGCGGTAAGCACGATGGCCAGCGAAAATAGAACGATCGCGAGATCCGGCTTGGCAAAAACGTTCAGGATCAGAATCGAGGCGAGGAATACGCCGATCCCCGCGAAGGCAACCGCCTTGCTGCGATGATTGCGGAATTGCTTGAACAGAAGCGCGAGCAGAATGCCGTTGAGGAAGCTCGGAAGCGCCCGCAGCATGCCGTAGTCGAAATTAGCGCCATACATTTCCGATCGTTCTTGCCAGATCGGCAGGTGTCCATGGGCCAGCACGGCGTAGAGGCTCGCCACGATGACCGCAAGCGTCAGGGCCGAGACACGCCCTGCCAGCAGCATCAGGAGCGGGAACAGCAGGTAGCAGAACAGCTCCGCGCTGATCGACCATGACGGTGAGTTGAAGCTGAGATGATCGGTGACCCCCCAAGCCTGGACGAGAAGAGCGTTGTGGACGAAGTCAAGTGCGCTCGCATGCGGTGTCGGGCCCCGGACACCGATCCAGGCGAGCACGACGAAGGCTAGCAAAGTCAGGAAGTGCAGGGGATAGATTCGCGCAATCCGCCGAACCAGAAAGCGGGCATAGCCGCGGACTCCGATGGAACCGACGGGATAGGAATACGAGATCACAAACCCCGAAAGGATAAAGAACATGTCGACGAACAGCCCATATGAGCCGTTCCACGCCGGCGAGATGCCCTTGTCGATGTTCTTCAGATGAAAAATAAAGACGCCGAGGGCTGCGACGAAGCGATAGAAATCGAGAACGACAAAGCGTGTTTGTTCACGGACTTCCATCTCGATGTCATATTCCCCTGCGAACCGTGATGTCTTCTAGAGCTGAATTGTGACGCAAGTTCGCAGCCAACGCGGGTTCTCGCAGCTAAGGCGGCGTCAATGATCATGGCGGAGATGCCGTTGGTGCATGGCACGACAGCCAGCCATGTGGCCTTCTGATGACGCCTTTCCAGAAGGCAGGATGCCTATCCCTTGGTCGCACGACTCCGGGCCGGCAGCGGACCGGGCCCGGAGTTTCCGCGCGATGTCTCAGACGAACTGGAAGTCATGACTCGTCAAGCTCGCGGCACTGATGTTCTTCAGCAGAATCGAATCGTTGGCTGACAGCGTCACGACGGTATCGGTGCCCGATTGTGCGATCTGGAGGTGGTTGTAGTCCGCCGCCAGCAGCTTCGAGATCTCGACGATGTCGTGATTGGTGGCGTCACCGGCATGGAAGTTGACGATCTGGTCGTGCCCGTGGGCGTAGTCGACGGTCGTCGAGCCGGGCGCCGTTGAAAACTGATCGTTGCCGTTTCCGCCTGCGACCGTAATCCCGGCGGCAACCGCGGTGACATTGTGGGTGCCATCGGCCGCCGTATCGTCGAAATATTGCAGCGCGTTGGCGGCATTGTAGTGCTCGTGCTGGGTCGTGCCGGCCTGCCCATTGAAGTTGAACAGGAAGACGTCCTTCGAACCGTCGGTGTTGTTGTCGACCTCCTGAGTCTTGTTGCCGGAGGCGTCATAGATATCCGTCAGCTTGCTGCCGTCATTGTTGACGACCTGGGTGTAGTCCAGCGTGCCGTCGGCGTGGGTCCGGGTGATCGCAACGATGTTCCCGGCGGCGTCGAGTTGCTGGTGCTGTGTGGTGTAGCTCCGCCCTGCGATATTGTAGCTCCAGTTGTCCGACGTCCCGTCGGCATTGTGGATATACGCCGCCGTCTTCACTCCGTTCGTGTAGACTGTCGTCGAGTTGTAGCCGTCGCTCTTGCTCGTCACCTCGCTGGTGACGGTCCCGGTCGAGTCGTACCAGTCCGACGTTTTGGTGCCGTCGCTGCTTTGCGCGAGAGTGAAGGCCAGGCTGTTGTCGGCGTGGGTCCGCACGATGTTGGTGAGGAAGCCCGTCGCATCATACGTATCGTGCTCGGTGGTGTAGGTCTGGCCGGCGACGTTGTAGAGGAAGGCGTCCTTTGAGCCGTCGGCGTGGGTGTCGGTCTCGGTCATTTTGACGCCGCTTGCATTGTAGGTGCTGACAATACTGCTGCCGTCGGCGTTGACGACCTGGCTGTAGTCCAGCGTGCCGTCGGAATGGGTTCGGTCCATCTCGGTGAGCTTGCCGGACGCGTCGAGATGCTGGTGCTGGGTGGTGTAGCTCTGGCCGGTGATGTTGTAGCTGTAGTTGTCGTGGCTCTGGTCGCCGTTGGTAATATAGGCGGCGGTCTTCACGCCATTGGTGTAGATGGTCGTTGAATCGAAGCCGTTGGCGTCTTGGATCGTCTCGTTGGTGAGAATGCCCGCAGAGTCAAACCAATCGGTCGTCTTGGTGCCGTCGCTGCTCTGCAGCAGCTTGAATGCGTAGCTACCGTCGGCGTGACGTCGCACCAGCGTGGTGAGGAATCCGGTCGCGTCATAGATATCGTGCTCGGTCGTGTAGGCCTGCCCGGTGATATTGTAGATCCAGATGTCCTGGCTGTTGTCGGCGTGCGCGTCGATCTCCTTGGTCCTGGTGCCCGTGGCGTCATACGTCGTGACGACGCTGCTGCCATCGGAATTGATGACCTTGGTATAGTCCAAGGTGCCATCCGCGTGCTTGCGGGTGATGGCCGTGACCTTGCCCGTGGGGTCAACGTGCTGGATCAGGGTTGTGTAGCTTTGCCCGGTGATGCCGTAGCTGTAATTGTCCTGGCTGCCATCCGGGTTCTTCACATAAGCCTGGGTCTTCACGCCGTTGCTGTAGAGCGTCGTCGAGTAGAAGCCGTCGGCCCTCTGAACCACCTCGCTGGTCAGATTTCCGGTCGCATCATAGAAGTCGGTGGTCTTGGTGCCGTCGCTGCTCTGGACCAGCTTCAATGCGTAGCTGCCGTCGGCGTGACGACGTACCAGAGTCGTGAGGAAACCGGTGGTGTCATAGATATCGTGTTCGGTGGTGTAGGCCTGCCCGGCGATGTTGTAGGTCCAGACGTCCTTGCTATGGTCGGCGTGATAGTCGGTCTCGACCAGCTTGACGCCGGTCGCGTTGTAGGTGGTGATCGCGCTGCTGCCGTCGCTGTTATAGACCTGCGTCGAATCCAGCGAACCGTCAGCATGCGTGCGGGTCACCGAGGTGACCTTGCCCGTCGTGTCCACATGCTGCACCTGGCTGGTGTAGCTCTGTCCCTTGATGTTGTAGGTGTAGTTGTCCTGGGTGTGGTCAGCGTTGAGGACATAGGTCGCGGTCTTGACGCCGTTGGTGTAAATAGTGGTCGAATAGTACCCGGTCGATTTCTGGACAACTTCGTTGAGAAGGGTCCCGGCCGTGTTGTAGGTATCGGTGGTCCTGGTGCCGTCGGTCGCGAGGTGAATGAAAGTCGTCTTCACGCCGCCAGTATAGCCGATCGCGTCCTTCGAGCCGTCGACATAGTTGATGGTGGTCGAGATCGGCTGGCTGCTGCTGTTCAGGCCGGTATTCGACGTCGAAACCAGGCTGCCGCTCGCGTTGTAGGTGAGAGTACTGGTCCAGGTCGGAGCCGAGTTCGTCACCGAGAACGAATATCCACCCTGGATCTTTGACAGCGCATTGCCGTAGTGCGCGATGATGTAGTCCAGCGTCGCTTTCGAGGCGACCGGCAGGACATGCGTATCCGTCAGAGTGATCGTCTTGAGGGAGGTCGATGCGCTGAAGTCGGAGAGTTGAGGAACGATCTCGGCCGCGGTGCCGGTTACGTCGGGCGGAACGCTCGGCGGAACTGAGGTGCCCGCAGGCGCATCGATCTCGATGACAAGGGGGTGATCGCTCACCGTGATCGTGATCGTCGAGACATCGGCATAGGTGGCTATTGCCGTGGTGCCGGTCAGTGTGTCGTACACCTTGACGGAATGATGCACCCCGCCGAGGTTCACGGTGACGGTTTGTATCGGGTTCGATATCTCGGTATCGGTCGCATCGTTCCAGAGCTTGGGCTCGGCCCAGACGACGAGCTCGTAGGCGCCATTACTCTTGCCCAGCACCATGCTGCTGCCGGAGCTCGGCATGTTGCTCAGCGTGTAGTTCAATGGATCAGTCGGCTGATGGCCGCCCGAGCCGTCATCGGCCAGGATATTCGTGAGATTGTGGATCGCAGTGGCAGCCAGTTTCGGGGTTCCGTCGGAATGGAACAGGCCGAATTTGTCTTCGGGATTCGTGTCGCTGCCCGCCGAATTGCGGTCGAACAGTTCGTAAAGATAAGTCGAGCTCACGCCATCCTTGTAGGCATCAACCAGCGTGTTCAGAATCGATTTTGCCTGCACCGTTTCGTCAACGCCGAGATATTGGGTGTTGGCTTGGGTCGTGTAGCCGGTCTCGGTGATGACCACCGGCTTGCCGGGGGCGGCGGTCTCCACGGCGCTCAGAGTCGCAGCAAGCGAACTGGCAGGGGTCGAGCCGGTGCTGACATAGGCGTGGGCGTTGGCGTAGTCGACCGAACCCGACATGTTGCCGAGCTGGTTGTAGCCTTGCGGGTCGTTGTATGCGAGCGACAGGTTGTAGACCGGAATGCTCGAAAGAGCGCCATCCGCCTTCACAGCTTGGTAGAGCGCGCTCTGAAACTGGGCCGCCGCGCTGAGGCTCGAGCTGCCATGATAGCTGAAGGGTTGGGCATTCGCCTCGTTCAGGCCCTCGACCGCGCTGATGCTGCCTGGATGACCTGCCAGGAATTTCTCGAGCGAGGTTACGTAATTCTGAAGTCCGGTCGAGCCCTGGCCGGGCAGGGCGGACGAAACGATGAAGTCGAACTTGTAGCCGGCCGCCGCCAGACCGTCGACGACGGGTTGCGCAGCCGGATTGGTCGCCATCGCATCGCGAAGATGGGTGACGCCCAGATATTTCAGGTCGTCAACCATCATTGCGAGATCGTTGTAGTCGGTCCATCCGAAGCCGGCGTGGGTGTTGACGCCGATGGAGTTGACGAAGCCGCTTGCGGAGAGAACGGTCTGATTGGTCGACATTGCACACTCGAGTTGGAGGCGAACGAAATTGCTCGCAGGATTAGCGCCGAACTGTCTACTTGGAGTGTGAATTTCCGATAAAAATGAAAGCAGACAAAATCAACGCGAGGAGTTCCTCGATGGAACATGTTCGCTGTCGCCGCTGCTGAATGTTATGCGTGATGATGCCAATTCAGAAAGGCGTGAGGAAGGCGCTTTCAAGATTCCACAGCGACATGCTGCTGAAACTTCGCGCTCTATGCTCAATCTTGCGTCGAGTTGCAGTCACTGCCATTGCGGAAGGCGGACCAGCGCGCGAAACATTTGAGTTTCGGCATCAAACAGCAAAATTCATCCCCGCAATTCTACTGGGTATCTCGATCGCATGGCGTTTGTGACAAATAGATATTTAAAGAATGCAACCAGAAGACGAATGATTTTGAATCGGTGCTTGGGATGTCATCGTTGAGAATTCATTGATGTCCGTCACTTCGGTTCCTTGTCGGGAATTCGTGCTGTCGGTGCAGCAGCGGAGTGTCCGCGTCGTTCGATCCCCGGGTGTCGATTCGCTAGTCAAAGGGTCTGATCGCCCGGGCGATTCGACGCCAGAAAGTTTCCCCGCCAGGCGATGACGCCGGTGAGCCCTGCTGCGAGCAGGAGCTTCCCGGCCAGCCAGATGACCGGCTGCATCGGCAGGTCGGCGAGTGATCCGATCAGAAGTGCGGCCAGCACAGCTTCAGTTGCCAATGATATGCGTGGAGTGGCGCTGAAGCGGATGGTCGGGCCAAGTGCAAGGAGAATCGCCGCGGCGGTCGCCAACGCGGCCCAAGCGATCGCGGCACGGGGCGACAGTCCTGCGGCCACCGCGATAGCACTCGATGCTGCAACCGCCGCCAGTTGCAGGGTTGCGACGAGGACGAGACGGCTCGCACGCTTTTCGAGATGTGGAACGACTGCGACCGTGGCCTGCAGATGCGTGTGCAGGAAGTAAAAGACAGCCACGAAAGGCGCAACCGCCATAAACCCACCCAGACTTTCGCGGGGGACCATGAGCTGCGCGGCTTCCGGGAGAAAGGCGATCAATCCACCGAGCAGAACGGTCGTCGCGCAGATCATGAATTCGAACATTCTGCGGGTCGACTGGACTGCTTTCGCGGCGCTTCCGGTCTCGAAATCGCTCACAACCTCGGGATAGCTGACGGTATGGATTGCGGCGTTGAGGACCCAGAACGGGCGTTGCAGGAGATCCAGTGCGATCGAGAAGCCGGCGCCGGCCCCGGTGGGGCCGAGACGTCCGATGACGATGAAGCGCAGGAGTACGGGAACGGACAGATGGATCACGGATGCGCCCGCGGCGAGCATCCCGTAACGGCAAAACGCGAACCAGTCCGCCCGCATCAAATGGAGCGACACCGGGCGCAGAGGCGTGCGGTGAACGATGATTGCCACGGTCAGGCCGGTCGCATGGCCGGCGGCGAGACCTACCAAAGTTGCCTCGGCGGTTCCTGCCCAAGTGGCCGCTGCGACCGCTCCCACGAGCAGCGCGGTTGCCCGAAATGCCAGCAAGGCGGATGCTGTGCCGAGCCGATCGGACAGACGGATAGTGAGAAAGTACAGATCCGTCACCCCCTGCAGAACCGCGACGGTCAATCCCAGTGAGATGACTCCAGGCGAGAGATTGCTCAGCAGAGAAGCGCATCCGCCGATGATGATGAGCGCGGCGGCACTCAAGATGGCTGCACCGAATAGCGACCATCGTAGTTGGGCTGCCTCGTTTGCTTTGGCTGCGGCAAGAAAGCGCAGGCCAGCAAGCTGCAACCACTCGAACATTAGGACACAAAGCAGCTGGCTCGACGCCAATGCCAGCGAGAAAGTCGTGTAGTCACTTGCGATCAGGATGTGGCTGATTGCAAAGATCAGGACGATGGCAGCGCCGCTCTGATAGACGTAGCCCCCGATCGCGAACAGGCGCGTCATCTTGGGATAAGGCCGCTCTTCGCGACGGCGGGGTGCTCGGGCGCCTCCTCCGCCGGCGTGCGCAAGCGCGACATGCGGCTCTGGCGTAGCTGCTCATAGAGGCTCTTGTACGAGGTTAGCACGTCGGAAAATAACCACTTGTTCGTGTCGGCGATGAGCCGACGGCTGATCTCCTCGATCTTGTGCGGATCAGCGGCGATCTCGCGCATGCTCTCGGCCAGTGACGCCGGGTCGGATTCGGTCAACCAGCCCGTCACCCCGTGCACGATGACCTCCGGCATGCCTCCAAAATGCGTGCCGAGAAGCGGCCTTCCGGCCGCCTTGGCATCCGCGACCACGAGCGGACCGGGATCGTGCCAAATGGAGGGAGCGACGACCACGTCGACCCGTTTGTAGAATTCATCGGGAGGCACAAATCCCATGAATTCGATCCGCGCATCTGGTGCGAGTTGCCTCAGTCGCTGTTGTTCTTGGTCGCTCACGCGACCTGCGATCATCATGCGGATGCGATCCGACGGCAGGGCGGCGAGAGCCTGCATCAAATTGTCGATGCCCTTCTCCTCAGTCAGCCGCCCGATGAACCCGAAGGTCACCTCGTCGGTACAGAGGGGGCGGGGGTAGGGCGCGCGCGGCGGCTCAGTCGACGCATTGCGGATGACGGTACGGATCGGCGTATCGGCAAAAATGCCCATGTCGGTATGAATGGACAGGACGCGCTCGCTGACACCGACGACGGCACTGAGCCAATGCGTGGCGCGTATGCGATGATAGGTCAGAATGCCGCAGCTCGTGCATGTCCCCTCGCATGATCGCCCCTTATCGAAGCGAGAGCACCGCGGGCACGTCAGATAATAGTCGTGAATCGTGTGAAGGACGGGAACGCCGAGCTGAGCGGCGACCCGCCAGATCGCGGTTGTCAGTCCGGACAGATTGTTGGAATGCAGCACGTCGGGCTTGAAGGCGCGAATACGCTCCGCGATCATCGGCGCCTGCATCTGCCAATCGTCGATCGCATGCCAGATGCTACGTAGCGCAACGTTCTTCTGTTCCGTGAACGGCAGGTAGATGTTCTGGACCGGAGCGGAATAGACATTGATCCCATTGCAGGTTTCGCGCGTCTGCTCGGGCGTTGACTGGGCCCGTATCACTTCCACCTCATCGCCGCGCTGTACCAGGCCTTCGGCGAACCGTCGCGCAAAAATCTCGGCGCCACCGACGATCTTGGTTGCTCCGGGTGTCGGATACAGTGTGGACGTCAAGAGGACTTTCATCGGGTCAACCTCATTTCGGCGATCAGAGCAGCGGCTGGGCGTCGGTCGATGCTCGGAAGGCGGTCAGTATTTTTGCCGGCTATCGTGCCGGGCGTATGTCAACTTCTGGAACGGCATTGCTGTTGGCAGTGATTAAGATCGGCGTGCTCGAAACAGGTATCCAGGCGCCAAAGGCGGGCTTCGCAGATGTGTCGCAGGGAGCCTCAAACGTCGCGCGTGGGAAATCGCTCTTTAACCGGACCTCAAAGTGCCGATTGGGATCTTCGGACCAGACCGCCAGCTTGCCGCCAGTGGGAGACGTCGAGCCAATTGAGCTGACGCCGCCCGCGAGGTTTTTTCGTTCCGCGCTCAGATTTGTGCGAATGAACGCCCAAGCGCCCCGCACTGCGCAGGCCACCGGCTTCGGGGAATTGTCAAATCGATAGAGCCCGAAATTGTCCTCCAGCTCCGACGGATTTTTTCCGCTGTCCTTGAGCTCGTAGATCCACATTCCCTTGAGCCATCGCGTGGCGGTCGATGCCCATAGGATGAGCTGCGCCGTATTGTCGGCTTGGGCTTGCTCACTGACGCCACACTTGTTCGTGGCCGTAGTCCAGCCCGTCTCCGTCACATAGATGGGGAAGTTCGGATTTCCGCTCGCCTGACCGACCAGCCGGTGAAAGGCCGTGAGCCGATCGATGATCTCCGTCGAGGTCCGTTTTGCCGGAGCCAGACAGAAATTGTAGAGATGGATCGAGGCACCGTCCGCATATTGAAGAATGCCGGTTTGCAGCATCTTCTCGGTCCACATCCAGCCTAGGTCGTCGCCGATTGCGCCGATGAGGAATGGCGCATTTGGCAAGGCCTGTTTGACAGCCGGCTTTGTCACCTGAGCGAGAGCCAGGTAATTCTCGGCTGAGAACGCGGCGTCCTTCTTCCCCGCCATGTTCCATTCGTTCCAGAGCTCGAGCACCGGACGTTGCGGCGCTACCGAACGCGTGGCAGCCGCCGCGTAGTCCGCAAAGCGCCGGCGGGCTTCATCAGTGGTTGGTGGCGACGAGTTCGGGACGAGGTGATGTCCAAACGCGAGGATGAGGAGGGGGCGGGCGATGCCTGATTTGATCTGGGTTTCGAGCCTGCCGAGCTGTGGCGTAAAGCCCATCCGCCGGCTGGGCTGCTCGAAATCCGACCAGGGGAAATCGTCGCGAAACGCGTTGAGTCCCAATTCCCTGATCTGAGCAATATTGGCCGACGGCACGTAGCCGCGTGAACTCACGGGGCCGCCGAGCCCTTGGTGGGTACCGACGCCCAGCAGGAATCGGCTTTCGAGCGGTTGTACTTGCTGGCCAAGCGCGGGACCTGTCAACAGAACCGCTGCGACGAGGCTCGCGAGAAAGGAAAACCTGCCGCTGATTGGGATGTACTGGTCTGCCATCGTTAGATCTAGCTCGCGATCAGTCCGCGCGCGTCGGTCACAACCGGCATTCTGGCGCGGGCACAAAACATTGAGATCTCCCCCATCCCGGCAGTCGATGTGGGGAGCGGTGTCGCATCAAAAATTCTTGGAGAGATCCAGTTCCGCCTTTTCCTTGAGGGGCGCACGATCGTGTTGCAAGAGTTCGGAATAGACCTCACGCAACTGTTGATGTGTCTTCTGGATGTCATACAGCTGCTTGAACCGATCGTAGCCACGCTGCCCCAAGACCTTGAGGTCCAGATCCAGCATTCGTCGAAAACCGTCGACAAGCGGTTGAACGGCAACCGGCTCGCAGAGCACGCCAGTTACGCCGTCGAGGACGATTTCGGGCAAGGCTCCGCTGCGGAAGGCCAGAATTGGCTTGGCTGCGCGCATCGCTTCCAGGGCGACGAGGCCGAATGCCTCCCATCGCGACGGAATCACAACGAGATCGGCAGCCTCAAGATAAGTCTCAATCTGTTGGCGGTCGAGCCAGCCAAGCAGAGAGACGTTCGCCGGGACCGCGGGACCTTCGGACTTACTGATCACGGACGCGCCGACAATGCGGACATCCAGAACGTCTTCGAGCGAACGTGCCGCTTCGATCAGAAGGTCGAAGCCCTTCTGCCGGTCCAGGCGGCCGATGAACAGAACCTTGACCTTCTTGGAATCCCAATTTGCCGCGACGACTTGCGGCAACGGGCGACTTTTCGAGATACCATTGTTGACGAGGGTCAGCCGATCAGCCGGAATGCCTGCACGGATGGCATCGTTGAATTCGTCGCCGGAGATGCAAATGATGCGGTCCGAGGTTCGCGCGAGGAAACCCTCCGCGGCCTTCGTCATCAAATGACTGAGGCGGCCGGTCTCGCGCGAGAACGCCCAGCCATGCGGGCAATAGACGACGCAGGGCCCGTCGGAACGTGCTGCCAGCGCCGGTCGGAGAACGAGGCCGGCGAACGAGGAGTGGAGATGGACGATATCGGGTTTGAAGGCGTCGAGCGCCTGCATGCTCGCGCGCAACATTTGGAAAAGTCCAGAAAGACTGCGGCCGGATCGCTCGAATGTCGTGATCTGGCTGTCCTCGATTCCGACGAGGTCGCGGCGATGATCCGACGGTATGACGTAGTGGACGTTCTCCGCCCCGAAGCTCGCTTGTTGCTGCGGATGCAGTTCATTCAGGTAGCTCGCAATCCCGCCTCGAATTGTTTCGGCGATGTGCAACACCTTGACCGATTGTACTGGGTTGCCTGACATCGTGAATCCTTGTCCCAAGCGTCATGCGAAGCAGATGTGTTCCAGTAGGGAATACGATTTTGGCAACGATGTGGTGTCGCTGCTGCTTCCCTATGAGTTCACTCGTGGGAGTAGAGTGGCCAAATGGGACGGCGCTGTGACGAGAGAGTTGCGAAAACGCGGCGCTTGCCGGCCTCGAACGCAGACGAGAATATGTATGGGTATTCAAGTAATACGGGTATGTCGTTCGTTGCGCGGCTGTGCAAGAAACCGGAGCAGCGCCTCCGCTGACGTCCGCCACGAGAATTGAGCAAGGCGCTGCTGTTGGATGCTGCGCTCTTCATCAGAGATGGGGCCCTTTGCCAATCTTTCGCGCATGCGTTCACTCAATGCTTTGGCATCGGTGGCGTCGAAATATGCAGCGGCGTCGCCGCAGGTCTCCTTGACGGCTTCGGCCGTCGACGCAATGACCGGGCAGGCGAAGAGCATGGCCTCGAGCGGTGGAACGCCGAACCCTTCGTAGAGTGATGGAAATATGAAGGCCGTGGCCCGCGCATAAAGGGCAGCGATCTCGCTGTCGGTCAGGCGACCGGCCAGAATCAATCCTGGCTGAGTTTCGCCGGAATTGTCGTGGAATACCTTGCTGTTATCGCCGCCGACGATGACCAAGGGAATGTCCGGTCGGTTGAGCAACCGGATCGCTTCGATTGCGACGGAGAGATTCTTGTTCTTGGTTCTGGAGCCGACGAAGAGAAAATAGCTTCTCGGAAGGACGCCAAGTCGATTGAGGATACCAGGATCGGGCTGGGTTGCCGCGAAGTGCTCGGCACTGTTGGGAAAAATCGGGATGTCAGAGGCGGCAAGGCCCAACACTGCAGCGAGTTCCCGGCGGGAGAAAGCCGACACGGTCGCGATCGTTGCACGTCGCGCAAGCAGTCGGTCCATCGTTCGGTGGACTGCCAAATAGCGCCAGCCAAAGAAATCCGGCCTGCGGAAGACCTGTGCGTCGTGGATGACGACAATTTGGTCACGATGGAATATCGGGCCGGCGTTCGCCAGACTGATCAGCCGGCCTCCCGTGGCTGCGTGTGCAAGATCGATCTGGTCCCAAGCGTGGCCCTTCAGCCGACCAATTCTGCGAATCTTGATTCGGTCGAGGCCAATGGTTTCGCTCGCGTCAGCAGGCACCAGAAGTTGCCATTCGGCTTCCCGCAGCAAGGCTGGAGATCGATCTGACACGAGCAATGAATCGACCGCTTTGACCATTTCGGCGGCATAACGCTGAACGCCGGTGAGCTTTTGCGACAGAAAGCGGCCGTTGATGAAGAGTTTCACGTCGTTACCGTAGCGATGGAGGCCGCCGAACGTCGCGTTGCGTGAATTACGCCAGCGGGTGGATCATACAGAAGCAATGGTTAGGTACGGAAATGTGACGGCAGCCGCTCGGGTTTGCGAGACGGTGCAAGCTTTTGCCTGCAAGCGATCGGGCAATGGTCTGATTTGATTCGTTGTGCGATCGCGGATGCTCGCATCCTCTCCCCTTCACGGCCAGGGGAATCGCATATGGGTTTTTGGGTGCTATTGCATTGAAGAGGAAGATGGATTCTGAGAACGACTTCTGGAAGATGGAGGGGGTCGGATGCAGAAATTCAAGAAGGCGTTCCGGCGATTGCTGGACCCGCGCGCGGCAAATGCAAAGCACCCGCTTTTGGAAGTTGTGCTCATCTCGCTGGCGGCCGTTGTTTGCGGAGCAGCCAGTTGCTCGGAGATTGCTGATTCGGGCGGTCGAAGAAGGAGCTGTTGCGGCTTTTTCTGCGTCTGGAGCACGGCATCCAGAGCTACGATACGTTCAGCCGGGTGTTCCGTCTGCTCGATCCTGCAGCCTTCGAACGCTCCTTCCGACAGTTCATGGCGGCTTTCGCCAAGGCCAACGGGCTCAAACTCAGCGGCGTGGTGGCGGTCGACGGAAAGGCGTTGCGCGGCGCCTATGAGCGCGGCGCCAAGGCAACGCCGCTGCATCTGGTCAACGTCTTTGCCGTGGAAGCGCGGATGGCCTTCGCAGCAGAAAGCGCCCGGCCGCAACGAGACGGCGGGTGCCCTGGAGGTGCTGGAGCTTCTGTGCCTGGAAGGCTGCATCGTCACCGCCGATGCGCTGCATTGCAACCGCCGCTTTGCTCAAGCGGTGCTCGAGCGCGGCGGCGATTATGCCTCGGTCATCAAGGGAAATCGCGGGCCCTTGTTCGAGACGGTTACGCAGCAGTTTGCGAGATCGGGCAAGCGCAGCACGACCCGACAGATCGACCGCGCCACGCACGACCGGAGCGAAACGCGCATGGCAACCGTCATGCGCAACAAGACCTCGGCCAAACGCTTCCCTGGTGTCGTCGCCGTTGGTCGAATTACATCGCACAGACGCCTGCGCGACCAACGCGCCGACCCGCCGGTCATTCGCTACTATCCTCTATCGAAATATCTTCGGCAGCTGATGCTTGGAGGTGAGTTTTGAACGATCCGTTCCGATGAAGCCGCTTCGCCATCGCGCGTGGCTTCAGCAGGCGATGCTGGATCTCAGCTGAAATCCTGAGCGTCCGGTGTTCGCTCCCGGAGTGCGCTGCCGAAAGCCAGGAATCAATGCCGGCAATTTGCGCGACACGCTAGATTCAGGTCTGAAGCTCGCGATGTTCGAGATACCTGACTTTTGGCTCGTTGCCGTTTCCTCGACGCCCTCGGTTAGAACCAGACGCAAGCACCACGCAGCCAAATATCCAGTCAGCATGCATCTCCTCCAGCAACAATGACGATCGGAGAAGCTACGCCCTCGCGGCCAAACGATTCAATCATGGCTTCCTCTTAGCCCCAACTCTCAGCCTTACTCGCGTCCGTTGTGAGCCCGCTGCCAAAGCGAAGTTCTGGTGCCGAAACAAAAAGACCGAGGGCGGCCTTTAAGTCGGAATTTGAGGCAGCAATTATACGGCGGTCAGAGCCAAATTCCTGCCGCGATATGCAAAGAAAGCCTACACCGGCGAAGCCCAGGACCATCATCGCGCAGGTGAAGGGTTCAGGCACCGCGGCGACCGTGAAGACAAATTGTTCACCAGTGTAATTGTTGTCGGTCCAGCCCGTCTGATGCAGGCTGAGATCTTCGAAGCCGACATAGGTTCCGGCCGAAGTTTTGCCGTCGCCTGCGAAGGCCGTCGAACAGACGTGGTTTACGCCGTCTTTGTTCATTCCGAAGTCGGAGTAGTAGGTATGGCCGGTCGTCTTGACGTGGATGTAGAAGATCAGGGAATCGCCGACGCTGACGTTGTCAAAGTTATACATCTCTCCGAAGGCGGTGTTGTGGTTGTCGACAGCGGTGCCTCTGTCCTTGCCATTGACGAGCAAACCTAGCGTCTCGCTGAACGAGGCTCCCGAGCTGTAAAAATGCGCAACCAGCGAACCATTCGTAGTTGCTGTGAATGTGTATGTGGTCGGATTTTCGGTACCCGCGTTCGGGTAGACGACATCTGCTTTCGCAGCTGTGGCTGCAACGAGCACGAGCAGGGCTGTGGCAAAGCAGGTCTTCATCATCGCAGGCTCACCGCGATGTTGGGCAAGGGCAGACGCGCCGCCCGCAAACTCAAGCGCGCCCAGATATTGCTGGCGGCCGGTGCTGGCTGCAGCGATGAAGAAATCGCCCGCACGGTAGCGGTGAGCGGTTCCACCGTGTACCGGACCAAGTGGCGCTTCGCGGAAGGCAATCTGGAGCGGGCGCTGAGCGAGGAGCCGCGTCCTGAGGCGGAGCAGCAAGGAGGAAACCCTGTTGGCAGTAACGGCTTGCGCCCATCCTCCCGAGGGATGCGCTCGCTTGACGCTGAAGCTTTTGGCCGGGGCGATGGTCAAGCTCACCGACCGCGAGAGCCTGTCGGGCGAAGACGGTGCGCCGGCGGCTGGCCGAAACGGCCTCAAGCCGTGGCGCAAGGACATGTGGTGCATTGCAAAGATCGACGGCGAATACTTCGCCCGCATGGAAGACGTACTTGACCTCTATGCCGAGACACCCGATCCCGACCGGCCGGTGGTCTGCTTCGACGAGAGCCCGGTCGAGCTCATGGCGAGGTTTGCCAGCCGATCCCACCCGAACCGGGCCAGCTCGAACGCTACGATTGCGAGTACCGCTGCAACAGCACCGTCAATCTCTTCGTCTGCATCGACGTGTATCGGCCCTGGCGCAAGGTCAAGGTCACCGAGCGGCGGACGGCAGTAGACTACGCCCACTGCATGCGCGAACTCGTCGATGTGCATTATCTCGACGCCACGTGCATTCGGGTAGTGCAGGATAATCTGTCGATCCACTCCGTAGACGCCCTCTGGCATTCGCACCCGCCGAAGCCCGGCGGATTCTGCGCCGCCTGGAGTTCCACCACACCCCCAAGCATGCCAGCTGGCTCAACATGGTCGCATCAATTGGATGTTCACAACCGACAAGGCTCGCGCCAAAAATGGGCCGCGCCTGTCCCGTCGCGGCCAAAGAGTCATAATCACTGTGACAAGGTACTAGACGAGCTTGCTCAAACACAAGGACGGCACCGAATTCGTCTGGCAGGGCGAGCCCGGCGTGGTTCTAATCGTGCCAATTTGTCCGTGGCTCCTCCACGTTGCTTATCCGCCAAACGCAGCAGTTCGAGTAATACTGTCATCACTGATCGGCGCCACTTCGCGGGGCTCTTGGTGTATGCAGTCCGAAAAGGAATTGCACTGCAGGCAGCACCGGGAGCGAAGGTACAGAATCACTCAAGTTGGAGGCTTCGCTGTGCAGCGTCGTCCGGTCTCCCGTGATCTGCTCGACATAATCGTCGATCGAATCAAGCAGCCAGCGCGTATAACCGGCGGTCCTGCTGTTGATTAGAAAGCGGCGAAGCCGATTTAGTTCCGCTAAATCAGCTTTGACGCGTTGGGTGTCGATCGCCTCGCTCAACTTCCGTGTCTTCACTTCGCGGCCGCTCTGTTTCCTGTTTTGGTCATGGTGAGAGGATAGTAGCAACTCGGTCAAGAACCCCGCGTTTGAGTTTGTGGGCGCAGTTCGCGTAAGGGGGCAATAGGACGATAGGGTTAAATCAGAAGTCGGTTAGGAGTGGATGGTGAGCTGCCGCTGCCCAAATGAAGCAACGGGGGCCCGGCCGGAAACCAAGGCGTGTCGCAAAGGTTTGGTCAGCCGAGTTTGACCACCTCTCAAACCGGGCGCGTCTTGCCTTTGGCGAGCACGAAATCGGCCGGCTTGTCTGCCTGGAGGATCATGTGCACGCCCTCTCCTGTATGGTCATGATGCTCGCGCCCCGCATGGATCAGGCCATAACAGATCACCCATGCAGAGATATTATCAGGCAGCGAAATATGACCAGGCGCCGTAGCGACTGTCGCGTAGATCTTTTGCGATCAAAATCGTGGGCGGCTGCCAGCCGCGCCTATTGACGAAGCCGCGCGCTAGTCGGGCGGAGCAACTGCGGCACCGAAGACTCCATCCTCAGGCAACTCGAGAACGGCTCCGGTTTTCAGAAGCTCGCGCTGCAACTGCGCAATCGGAATGTCCTGCACTGCTACACGGCCCTGCGCCGCGAGCGCCGCGGCAACGCCTGCGGCTTGTCCGAGGATCATGTATTGCGGCTCCATCCGAAGCGAGGAATAGGCGACGTGGGAAGCGGACAGGCAGACCGGGACCAGCAGGTTGTGCATCTCGTCCTTACGAGGCGTCATGACCCGATAGGGGATCTGGTATGGCTGAACGGGCACTTGCATATCTCCCTCGTTGCGGACCGATCCATCCGGCATCGCTACACGCTGTACGTTATGGGAGTCGCTGTTGTACGAGCCCATGCCGATCGAATCTGGCTTGGCGCGATTCGTCTGCAAGTCTGCCTGTTTCACGACATAGGCACCAATCATGCGTCGTCCCTCGCGGATGTACAATTCCCTCGGCCGGTGGTCGCTGTCCGAGAACTCATCCCTTGGCAGGCCCCATACATTGAGCTGGCTTTTGAGCGTCGCAGGCACGACGGGATCGTGGGTGAGAAAGTAAAGCAGTCCTTGTGTGTAGCGGAGATGTTCGGCGCGGATCCGTTGCTTGTCCTGGTAGGAGGCATCCGGATAGGCGCCGCTGTGGCCGATATAGTCGGTTGAGAACGGCCCGTTGTTGTTGAAGTCGGCCTTGTGGTTCGGGAGCCGGACCGGGTACAAAAAATCCTTGAGCAAGGGTTCGCGTCCCATGTGCGATTGAAAATCTTGCAGGTATCGCGCGAGCAACGCAAATTGTGCTGGATCGTAGCCGTCCGGTTTGGGAAGCGGCAAACGGTTTGCGGGATCATCAGTCAGGATAAGACGATAATTGTATGCCTGGACGTTCTTGTCGCCGCCTCCGGCTGCCGGCAGCGGGCTGGGCGAGATTTCCGGATAGAGCTGGTGGTCGTTGCGATGGGCCAGTATCGGCCAGCCAAACTGGTGCTGCGGCGTGATCGTGCGTACGCCGGCGAGCGTCTCGCCGTAGGTCTGCGCGCTTTCCCGGCCCCAGGTGTATGTTGCGCCTGATTGTGCCAGAAGATCTCCTTCGTAACTGCAGTCCACAAAGACTTTGGCGCGCCATTCGCGACCGTCCTCGCTCGTCATTGAAACGATTTTGCGATTTTCAACGGTCACGCCTTGATGTTCGTGCAACCGAGCGCCGAAAACGACCTCAACTCCGGCTTCACCGAGCATCGCGCCGAAGGTGTCCTCGGATACATGTGGCTCCGATAGCCAATCCGATGTGCGGTCGAGCCGAGATCGGCCGTAATGCTCGGCAACGCGGCGATAAAACAGCTTCGCATATCCGCCGATCACCTGCGGATTGCCGAGGTCGGTGGCAGAAAGCCCTCCCGTGACCATGCCTCCGAGATGATGGCTCGGCTCCAAAAGCACGACATGCAATCCCTGGCGCGCGGCCGAATAGGCGGTCATGACGCCGGCAGCTGTGCCGCCGTAAACGAGTATGTCCTTGTTGACAGGAGCTTGAGCCCTCGCCGGGCTAACAATAAGCGATAGTATCAAGGAGAGCAGGAGGCCAGATGTTCTGTAATAGGTCGACATCGATATCATGTTTCCGCAGGCTCGAGATGACCTTTCTTTTTATCTGCAACGTCCGCTGAAGGACGTAGCAAAAGAGTTTGATCGATTGGCGTCCGAATGGCGTCGAGAGAATGGCGTTTCGTACCTGCGAAGGTTCTTTCAGAATTGTCTAGTCTTGCTAATTGAGTGGATCGGGCTCGTATCCCACAGGTCCTTTGCGATCGGCAGAGGTGAGATCTGCATGTCGGCCCACCACGCTTTTTCGTTGCCATATCGATGCTTGCTGGTCCACATTGGCATCGATCTGTTACCAGGACAATTTGCACAACTTCGGTCGTAAAGTTGTTTTGCGGAGCTGGTCAGTGCCTGGCGAAAAAGAAAGAATCCGTATGATCATCGCGGTGAGATCAAATCCGCAAGAGCGTCGGGCATGAGAGAGGACGACACGCACACGATCCGCAGCGCCGGCCTCACAGCGACCATCAAGCCGCAAGGCGCCGAGATGTGCTCGCTCAAGCACAAGGACGGCACCGAATTCGTCTGGCAGGCCGGCCCGGCCTGGCCACGCCATGCGCCGCTGTTGTTTCCGATCGTCGGCCGTCTCGTCAACGACGAGATGCGACACCGGGGCAAGACCTACCGGATGACCCAGCACGGCTTTGCGCGCGACAGCCATTTTAAATGGTTGGAGCGCGGCGACAGCAGCTGCGCGCTGGTGCTCGAAGACAGCGAGGCGACGCGCGCGCTCTACCCGTTCGCGTTCCGGCTGGCTGTGACCTACGCGCTCGAAGTGGCCGGCATCGAGGTGACGTTGAAGGTCGTCAACACCGGCGAGGAGAAATTGCCGGTGTCGCTCGGTGGCCATCCCGCTTTCAACTGGCCGCTTCAGGCTGGCTTGCCGAAGGAGAGCTACGCGCTCACGTTCACGAACGAAGAGCCATCTCCAATTCGTCGTGTCGAGGACGGACTGCTGCTCGCGGCAACGGATCCCAGCCCCGTCCGGGGCACGGTACTTCCTTTGTCGGAATCCCTTTTCACCAATGACGCCGTCATCTTGGATCCCGTCAACAGCCACGCGGTCCGCTATGCGGCCGGGCAAAGCGCCGGGCCCTGGCTCAAGATGTCGTGGCGCGGCTTTCACGAGCTCGGCATCTGGTCAAAGCCGACGGGCGCGCCGTTCCTCTGCATCGAACCCTGGCGCGGCTATGCCAGTCCCAAAGACTTCGACGGCGAGTTCAGCGACAAGCCGGGCCTGATGCACATCGCACCTGGCGCCGAGGAAGAGCTGTCGTACCGGATCGAAGTCGGATCGTCCTGAGGCCGATCACGCGCCCGCGCTGCGGCTGGTCAGCGCCACGCCTGGTGGGGTGACGGGCACCGCGCGCATGCCCTTGGCGGTCGAATCCGTCAGGCGACGTGCCAGATCCTGCGCGTGCCGCTCGACCAGATGCCAGGTCGCGCGGGCGACGAGATAGCTCAGCGCGGCGGTGACGGCGTAAGCGAGCAGCAGCGACAGCGGTCCGTCCGCCAGCGGCCAGATCTGGCGCAGGCCGAAGATCACTGCGAAATGCGACAGGTACATCGAATAGGAGTTGCGGCCGAGCGCTTCGAGTGGTTGCAGGCGGGTCGCAAGGCGGATGCACCAGAACACCAGCGCGCCGAGCACGAGGTTGATTACGAGATAGTTGAACTCGTGCGATCCGGTCGCACGGTCGGCGGCAAAGGACAGCGCGATGAAGCCTGCGAGGATCGCGGCGTCCGACTTCGCGAAGCCGTCGCGCAGCGCGAAGAACAATGCGCAACCGACCAGGAAGACCGGCAATTGGTTCAGGAAACTGATGTGCAGTGCGTTCCAGACGAACGCCTCGTGGCCGGGCCCGTAATAGGCCGAGAACAGCGCGAAAGCCCACGGCTTGAACAGGCAGACATTGACGAGGTGCAGCACGATCGCCAGCGCAAGATAGAGATGGCGGCGCGATCCGAACGCCGTAATCACGAACGGGAAGACGAGATAGAACATCATCTCGGCCGCGATCGACCAGTCGCCTGGTACGACGCTGTTGATGCTGTCCGGCCAAAAGCCGTGCAGGAACGTCGCCGTCAGGATCACCTGGAGCGGGCCGATGCCGTTGGGGGCGTTGGTGCTCGGTCCCGTGCCGTTGATGACGAGGTAGAGCGGGATCGCGAGCCAGAACAGCGGCGCGATGCGCAGGAAGCGGCGGATGTAGAATTTACGCGTCGGGTTCGTTTCGGTGCGCTGCGTCCACATCAGGCACATCGTCATGGCGCTGACGAAGTAGAAAACGTTGACGCCGGTCCAGCCCCACATGAAGGCATAATCGACGGCGTGGATATTTGACGGAAATGATTGTGAAACGTGGATCGCCATCACGCCGACGATGGCGAGCCCGCGCAGGACGTCGAGGCTGTGCGAACGACCGAAGGGAGCCGCGCCTCCGTCGGTCCGACCGGCAGCCAACCGGGCCTGCCCCTGCATCACGCCTGCTCCGTGGTCTCGCGTTTCGCTCGCGCTTGCGATGTGGAAGCATAGAGGAGGTGCCGGCGAAACCGAAGCGGAAGCCTTTCTTTACGTTAACCAGCGGTTGAATCCGGATTCGGATGAGCGGGATTGGTGGTGTGCCAGACGATCGGTGCGCTCCGAGAGAAGTGTGGGGTAATTCATAGTTAATACTTCAATACCATGACCTATATTGTTCGGGCGCCACAAGAGGCCTAGGATTCCGACAGGCAATTTCGGGGGCTCGAATAGGCCGTGAATGTACGTTCACAGGACAGCGCATCGCGCGGCGATCTGAGTTTGCAGAGCGGGTCGCAGGCACACAGGACATCCAACATCGTGGCTGATTCCGCACTTCGGGAATTGCGTCCCATTGGGCGCGAGCGGCTGATCGTGGTCGAAGACGATCCGGTGACGCGGACGATGCTGGTCGGTTACTTCAGCGAGAACGGTTTCGACGTGGTCGGCGCCGGCACCTGCACGGAATGCCGCCAGGCGTTGCGCGCGCACCGACCTCGTCTTCCTCGACCTGCAGCTGCCCGACGGCGACGGCTTCGAGCTTGCCAAGGAGATCCAGGCGACCAGCAATGCGGGCATCATCTTCGTGACCCGCCGTGACACCGACGTCGACCGCATCCTCGGCCTCGAGATCGCCGGCGATCATTACGTCACCAAGCCGATCAACCTGCGCGATCTGCTGGCGCGTGCGCGCAGCGTGCTGCGGCGGCGCTCGCTCGACCGCAAGGCGGCGCGGAACCACAATTCGATCGTCTTCGGCGACTGGATCATCGACCTGACGCGGCGCGAGCTGCTCGGCAGCGACGGCAAGCCGGTGGCTCTGACGCGCGCCGAGTTCGACCTGCTCGCCGCCCTCGTCGGCGCGGATGGCAGGCCGCTCAGCCGCGACTATCTGATCGAGGTCGTCAGCAACCGCCAGGCCGAGGTCGACATCCGCACCGTCGATGCGCTGGTGGCGCGGCTGCGCCGCAAGCTCGTCGGCAGCGGCACGCCCGTCGTCGCCACCGTCACCGGCGTCGGCTACAAGCTCGCGCTCGGCGAACGGCTCTAGCTAGGCCAATCTGTCATCGGGTTTGTCTTGCGCCTAACGCGCCGTCGACGTCCTCCGGGCGCCGCCGGCAAGCCTGTCGTCGACGGCATAGAGCGTACATGTCGGCGACCATTTCATGCAGGCCGCGAGCGAATCGCGCTGGGCGTCGTCCACGGTGTTACGCCCCGAACGCCAGCCGTACCCGCCATTGGACGACACCGTAAAGGCCTTGTGCGGCATGGTGCTGGCGAGATAGCGCGCGAACTCGGCCTTCGCCGCGTCGTTGAACTGGCTCGGCGGCGGCAGGGAATCGGGCGGGCTCAGCATGTCGTGGCTCAGTCCGCGCTCGCGCAGGAAGGCGTCGACGTAAGGCGTCCATTGCGGGCGGGCCACCACGGAATAGAGATAGTGGCCGTCGTCGCCGTAAGGCGGCGCCGCGACGAACTTGGCGTTGCCGCCACCGGCGCGAAACCCCTCGTAGAACCGCCGTGCGAGATCGGGGCCGAAATAGGAATCGTTGGTCGCGTAGATCCACAGCATCGGCACCCGCGCGGTCTTGCCGAAGGTGGCGAAGGCTTGCACCAGCCCATCCGGATTGCAGACGTCGTCATCATCCCGCGAGCCGCGGCCGCCGGCAAAGCTGATCGCGGCGATGAGGCCGGGTGGCGCTTGCGCTGCCAGCGCGACCGTGGCGAGCCCACCGGCGGAATGGCCGGCCGCGATCATGCCTGATGTCGTCACATCGGCCCTGCGCCCCATCGCATCGATCGCCGCGCGCAGATCCGCGACCGCGACCGCCGCTGCGGGCAAATAGGCGGCATTGGCGCAGCCGCCGACGCTGTCGACGCGCCCGCCGGGCGAACTGCCATAGCCGCGCCGCATCACGATCAGCGCCGCAAAACCGCGCCGGGCGTATTCCAGCGCGATGCCGTAATATTTGTGCGCCGACATCGTCGCGCGGTCGTCGAAGCTGCGTGGGCTACCGTGGCTGAGCAGCGCGAGCGGATAGCGCTTCGTTCCCGCTGGGCGGACCAGGAAGGCCTCCAGCCCCTGCGGACCCGCCTCCAGCATCGGGATCCGCAGATCCTCGGTATAGAACTCAGCGGCGCGCGACGGTGCGCTGGCCAAGACCAGCCAGGCGGTGGCCAGCCAGGCGGTCAGCAGAGGCAGCAGCTTGCGCGAAAGGACCATGGGGCGCGATTCGAGGGGCCGGGACGCCTCAAAACCATAGCATAATCCAGCGCGTGCATGGGGCGGCCGGCCCGTCAGCGGTCACCGCGATGGGGCCGGTGCGGCACGTCAACGCGAAATGCCCGCAGGCACAGGCGCTCCGGGAGCATCGGCTGCACCTTCGTGCAGGGCCCGTTCGATCCGCCGTTTCACCCTCGCGAGGTCGTGGTCGACGGCCGCGTTGCGCAGCATCGGATTGGGTTCGAGGTCCGCGGCCCCGAAATGTCCCGGGGACGAGAACGCCAAGGAACTGGCCAAGGAACCGGCGAGCAGCAGCGCCGTTGCGAGAATGGTCATGCCCCTATTCATCAGCCCAAATGCGGCCGTTTGTTGCTGACCGCGACCGAAGGGCTTTTGGGTTGGCGGGTGTCAGCCCGGTGCTATGGTGTTGGCCGGACGATTTGATAATGACGAGGACATTTCAGTGGCTGATGTTCATCCCGCGGCGGGCAAACTGGTTTCGCCGGACGCGCTCGCCAACATTCCGCGGCTGGTGACGGCCTATTTCGCTGGCAAGCCGGATGCGGCGGACCCGGCGCAGCGGGTGGCGTTCGGCACCTCCGGGCACCGCGGCACCTCGTTCAAGAACAGTTTCAACGAGGGTCACATCCTCGCGACCACGCAGGCCATTTGTGACTACAGACAAGAGAAGGGGCTGACCGGTCCGCTCTTCATCGGCATCGACACCCATGCGCTGGCGGAGCCTGCGCTCGCCAGCGCGGTCGAGGTATTCGCGGCCAACGGCGTCGACATCATGATCGACAAGGACGGCGGCTACACCCCGACGCCGGTGATCTCGCATGCGATCCTGACCTACAACAAGGGTCGCACCTCGGGTCTCGCCGATGGCGTTGTCGTCACGCCCTCGCACAATCCCCCCGAGGACGGCGGCTACAAATACAATCCGCCGCATGGCGGGCCGGCCGACACGGATGCGACCTCTGTCGTCGAGAAGCGCGCCAACGCCTATCTCGCCGATGGCCTCAAGGGCGTGAAGCGCATCGACTATGCCAAGGCGCTGAAGTCAGCGAACGTCCACGCCTACGACTTCATCACGCCCTATGTTGCCGACCTCGGCAACGTCGTCGATCTCGATCTGGTCAAATCCGCCGGCATCAATATCGGCATCGATCCGCTCGGCGGCGCGGCTGTGCATTACTGGCATCCAATCATCGAGCGCTACGGCCTGAAGGCCACGGTCGTGAACGAGGCGATCGACCCGACCTTCCGCTTCATGACGGTGGACTGGGACGGCAAGATCCGCATGGACTGCTCCTCGCCTTACGCGATGGCGAGCCTGATCGCGATGCGCGACCGCTTCGACGTCGCTTTCGCCAACGACACCGACGCCGACCGCCACGGCATCGTCACCCGCACCGGCGGCCTGATGAACCCGAACCATTATCTGGCGACCGCGATTTTCTATCTGTTCGCGCACCGCCCGAACTGGGGCGGGAGTGCTGCGATCGGCAAGACCGTGGTGTCGAGTTCGATCATCGACCGTGTCGCGAAAAAGCTCGGCCGCAAGCTGGTCGAGACGCCGGTCGGCTTCAAATGGTTCGTCGATGGTCTCCTCACGGGCGGTTTCGGTTTTGGGGGCGAGGAGAGTGCAGGGGCCTCGTTCCTGCGCCGCGACGGCACGGTGTGGACGACCGACAAGGACGGCATCATCCTCGGCCTGCTCGCCGCCGAGATCATGGCGAAGACCGGCCGCGATCCGAGCCAGCTCTTTGGCGATCTCACCGCCGAGCTCGGCGTGCCCCACTATGCGCGCATCGACGTCGCCGCCACGACGCCGCAGAAGAACATCTTGAAGTCCATCACGCCCGAGCAACTCGGCCTCAGGGATCTCGCCGGCGATCCCGTCCGCGCCACCCTGAGCAAGGCGCCCGGCAACGGCCAGCCGTTCGGCGGCATCAAGGTCGAGACCGATTTCGGCTGGTTCGCCGCACGGCCCTCCGGCACCGAGGATGTCTACAAGATCTACGCGGAAAGTTTCCGCAGCACCGCGCACCTGAAGCGAATCCAGGAAGAAGCCCAGGCGGGACTGAAGAAGGTGTTTGGGGCGTAGGGCTCCCAACCGCAGAACAATCACGGCTGTGCATTCGCGAGAGGGTCGTCGTGCCCGGGCTTGTCCCGGGCATCCACGTTATTCGTGCCGCGTATCAACGCGTGGATGGCCGGGACAAGCCCGGGCATGACGGCGGGGTGCGCTGCTAATATCAACTATGTATACACTAATATCCATGTAGGTATTATAGTACGTAAATATTCGGCTTGAACCATTCCGTCCCTGCGCTATTGTATACATAACGCATACAACAGCTCTGGGAGATCGCCGGTGACAAAACTCTTCCCGATGAACGCCTGGTACGCCGCCGCCTGGGATGCTGACGTCAAGCCGGCGCTGTTGCCGCGGACGATCTGCGGCAAGCACGTCGTGATGTACCGCAAGGCCGACGGCTCCGTGACCGCACTCGAGGACGCCTGCTGGCATCGCCTGGTGCCGCTGTCCAAGGGCCGGCTCGAAGGCGACACCGTCGTCTGCGGCTATCATGGTCTGAAATATAATGCGCAGGGCCGCTGCACCTTCATGCCCTCGCAGGAGACCATCAACCCGTCGGCCTGCGTCCGCGCCTATCCCGTGGTCGAGCGTCACCGCTACATCTGGCTCTGGATGGGCGATCCCGCGCTCGCCGATCCCGCGCTGGTGCCGGACATGCACTGGAATCACGATCCCGCCTGGGCCGGCGACGGCAAGACCATCCGCGTTGCCTGCGACTACCGCCTCGTGCTCGACAACCTCATGGACCTCACCCACGAGACCTTCGTGCACGGCTCCTCCATCGGCAACGAGGCGGTGGCGGAAGCGCCGTTCGACGTCACCCATGGCGAGAAGACGGTGACCGTGACGCGCTGGATGCGCGGCATCGAGGCGCCGCCGTTCTGGGCCAAGCAACTCGGCAAGTCCGGCCTCGTCGACCGCTGGCAGATCATCCGCTTCGAAGCCCCGTGCACCATCGCGATCGATGTCGGCGTGGCTCCATCAGGCACCGGCGCGCCGGAAGGCGACCGCTCGCAGGGCGTCAACGGCTTCGTGCTCAACACCGTCACGCCGGAGACCGAGAAGACCTGCCATTACTTCTGGGCCTTTGTCCGCAATTACCAGATCGGTGAGCAGCGCATCACCACCGAGATCCGCGAGGGCGTCTCCGGCATCTTCCACGAGGACGAGCTGATCCTGGAAGCGCAGCAGCGCGCGATCGACGAGAACCCCGATCGCATCTTCTACAATCTCAACATCGATGCCGGCGCGATGTGGACGCGCAAGCTGATCGACAAGATGGTGGCGAAGGAGAACGCCCCGCAGCATCTCAAGGCCGCGGAGTAGAGCATGGCCGAGGTCGACCGCTCCGTCTCGCAGACGGTGAAGGCACAGCTCGCGCTGCGCGACCAGATCCTCGCGGGCTCGTTGCGCCCCGGCGAGCGCATCTCCGAGCTTCAGGCGGTGGAGACCACCGGCGCCTCGCGCACGCCGGTGCGCATGGCGCTGGTGCGGCTGGAGGAGGAGGGGCTGTTGGAAGCGATCCCTTCCGGCGGCTTCATGGTGAAGGCGTTTTCGGAGCGCGACATCTCCGATTCCATCGAGCTGCGCGGCACGCTGGAAGGCCTCGCTGCGCGCTTCGCCGCCGAGCGTGGCGTCTCCGCACGCGAGCTCGAGCCGCTGAAGGAATGTCTCGCCGCGATCGACGAATTGCTGCGCCAGGTGCCGATCTCGATCGAAGCCTTCTCCTCCTATGTCGCGCTGAACGCGCGCTTCCATGCGCTGCTCACCGAATTGTCGCGCAGCCCGCCCGTGATCCGGCAGATCGACCGCGCCTCGGCGCTGCCGTTCGCCTCGCCCAGCGGCTTCGTGATGGCGCAGTCGGCGCTGCCGGAGGCGCAGCAGATCCTGATCATCGGGCAGGAGCACCACCGCGTCGTGATCGACGCCATCGAGAACCGCGAAGGTGCGCGCGCCGAGGCCGTGATGCGCGAGCATGCGCGGCTTGCCGTCCGAAACTTGAGGCTCGCACTGCGCAACCGCACCCATCTCGACCTCTTGCCGGCGCTCGCGCTGATCAAGACCGCAACCGATTGAGGGACGCGTCATGCGCTTCATCGAAACCTGGATTCCGGCCACGCTCGTCTCGACTCGCGATCTCGCCCCCGGCATCCGCGAATTCCTGATCCGCCCCGATCAGTTCGACGGTGCCGCCTATCCCGTCGGCAGCCACATCAATGTCAGCGTGACCATCGACGGCTTGCCGGAGACGCGGTCCTATTCGCTGGTCGGCGAGGCCTCGCCAGTCGGATTCAAGATCGCGGTGCGCCGCACTGATGATTCCCGCGGCGGCTCGCGCTACATGTGGCAGCTCGTGCCCGGCGCGCGGCTCGATATCACGAAGCCCGCATCGCTGCTCGCAGTCGATTGGGCGCGCCAAAACTATTGCCTGATCGCCGGTGGCATCGGCATCACGCCGATCCTCGGTGCCGCGCAGGCACTGGTGCGGCGCGGCGCGGATGTCACCCTGCATTATGCCGTGCGCGGGCGTGCGGATGCCGCGTATCTCGATGATCTCTCGAGCCTGCTTGGTGACCGGCTGGTCGTCCATGCCAGCGACGAGGATCAGCGGCTCGATCTCGATGCCTTGTTCGCGTCATTGCCGAAGGGCGCTCTGACGCTGTTCTGCGGCCCGATGCGGATGCTCGATGCCGCGCGCCACGCCTGGATCGGCGCCGGCCATCCGCTTCCCGATCTCCGCTACGAGACCTTCGGCTCCAGCGGCACGCTGCCGACCGAGACCTTTCGGGTGCGCCTGAAGGGCTCCGATGTCGAGCTCGAAATCCCGCGCGAGCGCTCGATGCTTGATGTCCTCAACGCCAGCGGTTTTGAGGTGATATCCGATTGCAAGCGCGGCGAATGCGGCCTCTGCGCTATCGATGTCGTTGCCGTCGACGGCGAGATCGACCATCGCGACGTCTTCTTCAGCGACCATCAGAAGCAAAGTAACGAAAAGATCTGCGCCTGCGTATCGCGCGCGCGCGGCACCATCACCGTGGACACGCTGCTGCGGGCGGACGCGGTCTGAGGCGATATGCCTGCTGGCCGTTATCGTGGAGACGGGAGACTGCGATTGACTGTCCCGCCGCGAACAGGTTCGAGCGCGCCCGCTCGCAATACCGCCCGCCTCTCGACGACTGCGTGATCGAACAGCTCGAGCACCAGACCAAAGGCGGCAAGTTCCTCTTCTTCGATGGCGCCGTCATCGTAGCATTCGAGCGTTTGACCGATGATGACGTCGATCTCCCGTTGCATCTCGAAAAGCTTCTGGTCGGATTCCGCGCTGCGCACCTCGGAAACCATGGCCATGATTCTGTTGCGGTGGCCGGTGTTTTCGTCCCTTTCGTCCCGATTCAAATAGTGGCGCAACCAGGCGCCGGCCGAACCGATCCCGGAGAGCAGCAGGAGCACGAACCAGAAGTAATCGCCGTATTTGTCGAGGAAGGTGCGTTCCGTGCCGTCGATGACGGCTGCCGCTCCGCGATGCACCTGCAATTCGGCGTCCCGCTCGGTGTCCGGCTTGGCGATGTGGGCAACGCCCGGCGCGTCGCGGGCAATCACCTGACGAACGGCGAACAACTGCCGGAAAAATGCAGCGACAGTGGTTTCGGACAAGGACTTTTGCGCCATGATGAGGTGGTTGACGCTGATCGTCTCGACCTTGTCATCCGGCCAGGCCGGCTCCGCATTGAATACGCTGGGTGGAATTTCTTCGGACTCATAACGCGGGTGCTTCAGGGCGATCGCCTCTGACGTATCGATCGCGAGAAACTTCGGCTTGCCTCGTGCCCGGGCTGTCGCGGCGATGGCGCTGGAGGTGATCTTGCTGTCGAGCGGACCGACCGTCATGAATGCATCGAGCGTCGGGTCGCGCGCCAGCTCATCGATCTGATCCGTGCCAAACTGTGTCACCGCGATCTTGTCCGCCTCCACCCCGGAGGCGCTCAGGATTACCCGCAGCAACGCGGCGTTCGCCGGCGTCCGACCGATCACGCCGACCCTGTGCCCGGCGAGATCGGAAATTTCCTTGATTGCCGCCGGCCTTTTCCTGGAGGTCCTGCCCGCGCGTCCGGAAGGCGACCAGAGCACGACGAAGTTCTTGCGTAAGACCGCGACCACCTGAGCATCGGCAGGCATCTCCAGATCGCCACGACCGACCGCGAGCTGTGCCTTGCCGGCACCGAGCAGTGCGAGAGCTTCGGCCGCACCGCCGGTGGTGATCACAGACAGCCGCACTGTCCTGCTTTCGGCAGCGAAAGCCGCGGCGGCGGCCTGAATCACCTTATGATCGTCGCTTCCGTCCGGCCCGACGGCAATCTGGAGCGTCGCGGGCCGCAACAGATAAAACAGGGCGCCCGCTGCGGCGCAAAAAACAACAAAACCAACCGCCAGGATCAGCAGCAGGGTGCTGCCCTTCCTTCGCCGCCGGCGGGCTGCGTCAGGGGTTGTATTTGTATCATCGGGCGAGGACATTTCCGCTCCAGTCGGAGATCAAGAGCTTGCCGGGTTCCGCGTTCCACGACAAGCTTCAGAGCGGGACGTTGTACAGGACCGGAAAGCGCGAATGGGCTCGCCGGCTATTCTCTGTTGTGACTCAGCGGATTGTGAGGCAGCTAAATTACCGCCCCAGCTGCTTCGGATCGTAATAGAACCGCTCCTCGATCAGCTGGTCGTCCCGCCAGGTCTGCCACGCGATCTCGTCCAACGTTCGAATGACCCCCTCGGCATTGGTGAAGCTGAAGCTCCAGCGGGTGGCGACATGGTCGCCCTCGATCAGGCTCGGCCCGACGCGAACGGCCTTGACCTCTTTGAAGGCCGCCAGCACGCCGCGCTCCTTGGCAACGAGCTTGTTGCGGCCGACTATCGGCGCGGCGTTGTTCTCGTAGGTCGCGGCATCGGGCGTATAGTACTGCTCGATCGCTTCGACAAACTCCCCGTCCTCCAGGCGCTTCGCAAATGCTTCGACGATGTCACGGCTCGGCATGGCGTACCTCATGATGAATACCGACTGTTAGTCGGTAAATACCGACCAGCAGTCGAAAAGTCAACTGGCTGCGTCCGCCGAATTGGATTAGACGATGATGAGATAGGTAAGGTCGCGACCACAAAGGAAGTCGGCTCCCTCTCCCGCTTGCGGGGGAGGGCTGGGGTGGGGGTGTCTCCGCAATCGAGAACCCCAGTGTGGAGACAGCCCCCACCCGGCGCTCCGCGCCGACCTCCCCCGCAAGCGGGAGAGGTTGAGCGAGCCCGCGACCAGATCTGCGCTAGACAGGGACGCCATGGCAAAGCAGGCGGAGCGGCGGGCGGCGACGACAGAGGCGATCCTGACGGCGGCGCGCCGGCTGTTCGGGACGCAAGGCTTTGCCGCGACGACGATGGACGAGATCGCGGAAGGCGCCGGCATCGCCAAGGGGGCGGTCTATCATCACTTTAGGAACAAGGAGGCGGTGTTCGAGGCCGTGTTCGACCTGGTCTCGCGCGACCTCGTCGCCGAGATCGACAGCACCGCGCGGGCCGAGAAGGACGTGCTGGCCGCGACGGTCGCCGGCACCCAGCATTATTTTGCCGCAACCGCCAAAGGACCGACCGGTCAGATCATCCTGCGCGACGGCCCGGCCGTGCTCGGGTGGGAGCGCTGGCGCGAGATCGATGCCAAGCACTTTGGCGGCAAGCTGCCACGCGCGATTGCGGCTGCCATGGAGGCCGGCCTGATCGCAAAGCAGCCGGTCGAGCCGCTGGCACGGCTGCTGCTCGGCGCCGTGACGGAGGCCGCTGTCGCCTGCGCCGGGCGCGCGGATATCGCAAGGGCGGGCGCGGAATACGCCCGTGCGTTCAAGTCGCTGGTCGAGGCGCTGCGCGTGCGGGAATGATGGGTTAGGATGAGTTGTGCGGGCGGTGCTGACGCCAAACTCGACCACCTCTCCCGTAGGGAGAAGTCGGATCGCATCGGAGACGCGATCCGGGTGAGGGGTTATGGTCTCGCTCGCCGTTGCAGCCCCTCACCCGGATTGCTACTGGACGATGCTTCGCATCGCCAGGGGCAATCCGACCTCTCCCCGTCGGGGAGAGGTGAACCTCGCGCTGCGGATCGAATTTAGCACGCTCGAAGTGACTGGAAACGCCCACACCAACGAGAAGAACAGTAGCGCATGAACGCAAATTCCGCCCTCGCACCGACAGATCCCGCGTTCGACTACATCATCGTCGGCGCCGGCTCCGCCGGCTGCGTGCTCGCCAACCGGCTGTCGGCGAACGGCAGGCACAGCGTGCTGCTGTTAGAGGCGGGCCCCAAGGATTCCAACATCTGGATCCACGTGCCGCTCGGCTACGGAAAACTGTTCAAGGAAAAGACCGTCAACTGGATGTACCAGACCGAGCCGGAGCCCGAATTGAAGGGACGGCAAGTGTTCCAGCCGCGTGGAAAAACGCTGGGCGGATCGAGCTCGATCAACGGTCTGCTCTATGTTCGCGGCCAGCACGAGGATTACGACCGCTGGCGCCAGCACGGCAATGCCGGCTGGGGTTATGACGACGTGCTGCCCTATTTCAAGAAAGCCGAGAACCAGACCCGTGGTGCCGATCAATATCACGGCAGCGGCGGGCCGCTGCCGGTCTCCAACATGGTCGTGACCGATCCGTTGTCGAAAGCCTTTATCGACGCGGCGGTCGAGACCGGTCTGCCCTACAATCCCGATTTCAACGGTGCCACGCAGGAAGGCGTCGGCCTGTTCCAGACCACGACACGCAACGGCCGCCGCGCCTCCACGGCGGTGGCCTATCTCGGCCCCGCGAAGACGCGCAGCAATCTCAAGGTCGAAACCTCGGCGCTCGGCCAGCGCGTGCTGTTCGAGGGCCGGCGTGCGGTCGGCGTCGAATACCGGCAAGGCGCGAACGTGCGCCGCGCCCGCGCGCGCAGGGAGATCGTGCTGTCGAGCGGCGCCTACAACTCGCCGCAGCTGCTTCAGCTCTCCGGCGTCGGGCCTGCCGACCTCCTGCGCAAGCATGGCATCGAAATCGTGCTCGACGCGCAAGGGGTTGGCCACGATCTGCAGGACCACATGCAGGTCCGCATCGTGATGCGCTGCTCGCAGAAGATCACGCTGAACGACACCGTCAACCATCCCCTCCGCCGCACGATGGCCGGCGCGCGCTATGCGCTGTTCCGGAAAGGCTGGCTGACGATCGCGGCCGGGACCGCCGGCGCGTTCTTCAAGACCAATCCGCGGCTGGCCTCGCCGGACATCCAGGTGCATTTCCTGCCGTTCTCGACGGACAAGATGGGCGAGAAGCTGCATGATTTTTCCGGCTTCACCGCCTCGGTGTGCCAGCTCCGGCCCGAGAGCCGCGGCTCCCTGCGCATCAGGAGCGCGGACCCGACCGTGCCGCCGGAGATCCGTATCAATTACATGTCGACCGAGACCGACCGCACCACCAACGTCGAAGGCCTGAAGATTCTGCGCAAGATCCTGAACGCGCCGGCGATGAAGCCGTTCGTGGTCGACGAATACGATCCCGGGGCGAAGGTATCCACGGACGCCGAGCTGCTCGATTATTGCCGCGAGCGCGGCAGCACCATCTACCATCCGACCTCGACCTGTCGTATGGGCAATGACGCGCTTTCGGTGGTCGACCAGCGGCTGAAGGTGCGGGGGCTCGAAGGCCTTCGCGTCGTCGACGGTTCGATCATGCCGGATCTGGTCTCGGGCAACACCAACGCGCCGATCATCATGATCGCCGAGAAGGCCTCCGACATGATATTGGAGGATGCGCGCTAAATTCGCGTGTTTGAGAGGATTTGGACTTGGCTACACGGTTCAAGATCGGTACCCGCAAGAGCGCGATGGCGCTGGCCCAGACGGAAGAGATTGCACGCCGCCTGACCGCCGCCATGCCCGGTCTCGACGTCGAAATCGTCAAGTTCGACACCACGGGCGATCTCGACCAGACCAGCAAGCTCTTGCCGCATGGCGGCAAGGGCGGCGCCTTCGTCGCGCAGATCCGAGCCGCCGTGCTGGCGGGCGAGCTGCAGGCGGCGATGCATTCGCTCAAGGACATGCCGGGCAACGAGGACACGCCGGGTCTCGTCATCGGCGCCACGCTCTCGCGCGATCCGCCTGGTGATGCGCTGGTGTTGCGCGACGGCGTCACGCTGGAAGCACTGCGCCAGTCGCGCGGCAAGGGTTTCAAAATCGGCACCAACGCCGTGCGCCGCGCGGCCTATGCGCGGCGGCTGTTTCCGGACGTGGAGGTGATTCACTTCCGCGGTGCCGCCGACACGCGCGTGCGAAAACTCGACAATGGCGAGATGCAGCGTCTTCCGGACGGCGGCGCGGTCGGGCCCGCCGACGCGTTGATCATGGCGCGCTCGGGCCTCGATCGCGTTGGTCTGTCCAGCCGCATCGGCTATGAGTTCACCGCAGCCGAAATGCTGCCGGCAGCGGGGCAGGGCATCGTCGCGGTGGAATGCGCGGCGCAGGACTGGCAAACGCGAAAAATCCTGTCGTCGATCGACGATCCCTCAGCGCACGCCTGCGCCGATGCCGAGCGCGAAGTGCTCTGGGTGCTGAACGGCCATTGCAATTCGCCTGTGGCGGGTTTTTCGACCATCGCCGGCGATCAGATGTCGCTGACGGCGTCCGTCCTCGACCTCTCCGGCTACACCATCATCGAAGCCTCGCGCGAAGGCCCGGCCGATCACCCACGTGAGCTCGGTCGCAGCGTAGGGCTGGACCTGCTGGACAAAGGCGCCGCCGCAATCATCGAGCGCAGCCGGCCGCGCTAGGCGAGCTGCGAAGTTACGATCTTCGGGATGATGCCATCCTGCGCCTGTTTTGCCCGACGTGTCAAACGTCGCCGCAGCAGGGGCTAAACCCACATAGTACGAAATCCTTCAATGATTCCTACTGTGCATGGGGTTGTTTTCGCGGTTTCGTTTCCGCCCCCTGAGGGGACGGGATTTTTTCACCCGCGCACGCGCTTGAGCATCTGCTCGACATGGGCGATCGGCGTTTCCGGCTGAATGCCGTGGCCAAGATTGAAGATGAAGCGGCCTTGCGCAAAATTCGCCAGCACGTCGTCCACGGCGCGGTCGAGCGCAGCCCCGCCCGTGATCAGCACCAGCGGATCGAGATTGCCCTGCACGGCGACGCGAGTCTGCACGTGTTCGCGGATGAAGGCCGGCTCCGCGGTCCAGTCGATGCTGACGGCGTTGATGCGGGTCGCTTCGACATAGCCGGGCAGTTGCGCACCGGCGCCCCGTGGAAAGCCGATGATCTTCGCATTCGGCACTTTTGCACGCACGCCTTCGACGATGCGCCGGGTCGGCTCGACCGACCAGCGCGCGAATTCGGCCGGCGGCAGCACGCCGGCCCAGGTGTCGAAGATCTGCAACACGTCGGCGCCGGCCGCGAGCTGCGCCAGCAGGTAGCGAATCGAGTTCTCGACCAGCACGTCGATGATTTTCGCGAACGCCTCCGGATGCCGGTAGGCCATCATCCGCGCCGGCGCCTGATCGGGCGTGCTCTGGCCCGCGACCATGTAGGTCGCAACCGTCCACGGCGCGCCGCAGAAGCCGATCAGCGCGGTCTTGGGATCGAGTGCGCCGCGCACGATGCGCAGCGCCTCGAACACCGGCTCGAGCTTGCCGAAATCGGCATGCGCGGCGAGCGTCGCGACCTTGGCCGGATCATCCAGCGGCTCGAGCCGCGGGCCCTCGCCGACCTCGAAGCGCACCGAGCGGCCGAGCGCATAGGGGATCACCAGGATGTCAGAGAAGATGATCGCCGCATCGAAGCCGAACCTGCGGATCGGTTGTAGCGAGACTTCGGCGGCGAGCTCCGGATTGAAGCAGAGGTCGAGGAAGCCGCCGGCCTTGACGCGGATCTCGCGATATTCCGGCAGATAGCGGCCGGCCTGCCGCATCATCCACGTGGGCGGGACGGGCTGGCGCTGGCCGGAGAGAACGTCGATGAAGGGCTTTGTCGCAGACTGGGGCACGAGCGTTCCTGATGCAGATGGAGGTCCCTGATACACCGGGGCGGGGCGAAGCGGAACAGGGGAACCAGCGCAAATGCGCCGCGTTGACCAGCCAACGGAGGAGGAATTCCATGGCTCAGACATTCAACCCCGCGCCGCACGACAAGCATGCCGACAATCTGCACGAAGCGCTCACCGCCGATCGTCACGCCAAACTCGACACCGGGTTGGAAGATACCTTTCCAGCCTCCGATCCCGTGAGCGCCACGCAGCCGACGCCCTCGAAGGCCGACGCTGATGCGGACAACCCGTCGCTCTGGGCCAAGGTTAAGTCGATCTTCAGCTAGGGCGATCTTCGACTGAGATCCGGCTGCCGGTTTCCGATAGGCTCAATAAGACCTTGTTAGTGATCTGCGGAAACCCCGGTCCGTAGGAGTACGGGAAAACCCGTAGATGAATGCGAATCCCGGCACGCGTTTCAGGGTTCAATAAGAGAAGCGGCAGAGTTTCCAATCATTGGAGATTTCTGTCGGATGAACATCGCCTCACAGAGAGCCGGATGGAGTCGCTTGCCGTTGCGTGCGGCGGCTTTCGTCGTGCTCACCTGCATGGCGATCCTCGGCGTCAGCGGCTGGCGTGAATGGGCCGCGCGGGATGCGGTGCTCAAGGGCACCGAAACCGAAATGGCGAACGTCGCCCGCTCGCTGACGCAGCATGCCGAGGACAGCCTCGACCTGCTCGACTCCGGCGTCGTCGGCGTCGTCAGCCGGCTGGAGATGGACGGCGCCGGTCCGGCCACGATCGCAAAGCTGCGCAACCTGCTGGAGGCGCGCAAGAAGGCGATGGAGCGGGTCCACAGCCTCGCCATCATCGACGACCAGGGCAACTGGCTGACCTCGCCCGGAACGATCGCTTCGACGCTCAGCGATGACACTTTCTTCCGTCACCACCAGCTTTCGCCAGAGCGCAAGGCCTATGTCGGCCGCCCCGTGAAGAGCCTCGTCGACGGCGAATGGGTCATCACCCTGTCGCGCCGCTTCAACAAGCCGGACGGCAGCTTTGGCGGCGTCGTGCTCGCGGCCATCGGCTCCAGATATCTGTCGCATTTCTACGAGCAGTTCGAGATCGGCCGGAACAGCTCGGTGACGCTGATGTACGGCGACGGCATGATCATCGCGCGCAACCCGAACAATGAGAAGTTCGTCGGCCGCAGCGTCGCCGACACGCCTCTGTTTCGCGATGCCAGCCTGCAGCTGCCGAGCGGCGCCCATCATTTCAAGTCGCCGCTGGACGGCGCCGAGCGCGTCAGCTTCTTCAAGCGCAGCGGCCGCTATCCGCTCGTCCTGCTCGCGACGGTCGACAAGGAGGAACTGCTGGCGCCGTGGCGGGCTGCTGCGATCTCCCGCATGCTCTACGTGCTCGCGCTGGTGATGCTGATCGCGGTCATCGGCGCGGTGCTGGTGCGGCAGTTGCAGCGCGGCCAGCGCATGGCGGCAGCGCTGATCGAGAAGGAGGCGCATTTCCGGCTGCTCGCGGAAGGCTCCAGCGACATGGTCACCCGCATCGGGCTCGACGAGCGGCTGCGCTACGTCTCGCCGTCGTCCAACCGCGTCGTCGGCTGGCGCGCCAACCAGCTGATCGGCACGGACGCGCTCGCCGGAATTCATCCGGAGGACCGGCCGCAGGTGCAGGCCATCGTCGACGCGATGAAGCGCGGCGACATGGACGAAGCGCGCGTCACCTACCGCAACGGGCACCGGCAGAAATCCGAGGTCTGGCTTGAATCGACCATGCGCGTGACGCGCAAGGACAACGGCAATGTCGACGGGGTGGTCGCGATCTCGCGCGACATCACCGAGCAGAAGAAGCTCGAGAGCAGGCTGGAGACGCTCGCGATCGAGGACAGCCTCACCGGGCTTGCCAACCGACGCCGCTTCGACGAGCGGCTGGACGAGGAATGGGCGCGCGCCTATCGCGACCGCTCGAGCCTTGGCCTCCTGATGATCGACGTCGATCACTTCAAGGCTTACAACGACGAATACGGCCATCCCGCGGGGGACGCCTGCCTGCGTGTGGTCGGCAAGATCATCGCCGCCGAGATGCAGCGGGTCGGCGATCTCGCGGCCCGCTACGGCGGCGAGGAGTTCGCCATGCTGCTGCCGAACACCGATGCCGCCGGCTGCGCCCGGATCGGCGAGCGGATTCGCAGCGCCGTCCACGATGCAGGCCTCGTTCACGTCTCCAGTCCGGCGGGGAAATGCGTCACCGTCTCGGTTGGCGGCGCGGCCTGCCGGCCGTCCTTCGAGCGCACCGCGGGTGCGGGGTCGCTGGTGGAGGCCGCCGACCGAGCGCTCTATGCCGCCAAGGACGCCGGCCGCGACCGCCTGATGATGTCAGGCGAGGTCATGAACCTGCTGCTCAAGGCGTCCGGCCAGTAATCGCATTCAATAATGCGGCGGCCGCTCGTTGACGGGCCCCGGCGCGCTCGCTTCCGCCTCCTGAAGCCGTTCATTCAGCTGCGCGAACTGTCGCGTCAGCGCGTCGATCTGCTTCCATTGCGCGGTGATGGTCTGGTTCAGCGTCTCGATGGTGTCGTCCTGATAGGCGAGCCGCGTCTCCAGGACGTCGATGCGCTCGGCTAGCGTCTTGATCTCATTCGTCACGTGCCGCGTCCTTGTCCCGCTCGCGCAAACCAAGTTCTTGTAAGCCATGGCCGAGCGCTACGCGCTCGTCGAACACAAAACATTCGCCGCGCCAGCGGCTCTGCGCCTCCGGCACCTGTTCCAGATACTTCAAAATGCCGCCCTTGAGGTGGTAGACCTCGTCGAAGCCGCGCGCCAGCAGATGCGCGCTCGCCTTCTCGCAGCGGATGCCGCCGGTGCAGAACATGGCGATGCGCCGGTGTTTCGCGGGATCGAGCTGCCCGGCGGCAAAATCCTTGAACTGGCCGAAGCTCCTGAGGCCTGGATCGACCGCGCCCTCGAACGTGCCCATCGCCACCTCGAAGGCGTTGCGGGTATCGAGCACCAGCGTATCGGGGGACGAAATCAGCGCGTTCCAGTCGGCGGCATCGACATAGGTGCCGACCAGCCGGGTCGGATCGACGGCGGTATCGCCAAGCGTGACGATCTCCTTCTTCAGCCGCACCTTGAGTCGGCCGAACGGCATCGCCTCTGCGGTCGAGCACTTCAGTTCGAGATTGTTGAGCCGGCCGCCGAACAGGACGCCGTGCGCGAGCTCGTGGGCGAAGGCGTCGATCGCCTCAGGAGCGCCCGCGATCGTCCCGTTGATGCCCTCCTGAGCCAGCAGCACGCTGCCCTTCAGGGACAGGTCGGCACAGAACGCGCGCAACGGCTCGCGCAGCTCGCGGTAGTCGGGCAGGGCGGCGAATTGGTAGAAGGCGCAGACCTTGGCGTTCATGCTGGCTCGTTTAGCAGGCGGCCGGCGCCCAGAAAACCCGCATCGTGGCCGGGCGCAAAAGGCCTATACGCCCAGCGGATGGCAGCCATTTCCCTGGTATGCCAGCATTGCCCGGACCGGCCGGAATGTGTCATGAAGGCCCGGTTTTTCCGGGATGGCGTGCCATCCGCGCCGACGGTCCAAGAGAGCAAAACTTCGATGAGAAACTTCCACTTCCCCGGCAGGTCCACGGTCCACGCCACCAACGCGATGGTCGCGACCTCGCATCCGCAGGCGTCGCTCGCCGCGATCGAGGTGCTGCGCGAGGGCGGTACGGCGGTGGATGCGGCCGTGGCGGGGTCGGCGGTGCTCGGCGTGATCGAGCCGCAATCGACCGGCATCGGCGGTGATTGCTTTGCGCTGATCCAGCCGCGCGGCGAGGGCAAGATCGTCGCCTATAACGGCTCCGGCCGGGCGCCGAAGGCTGCCAATGCCGACTGGTATCTCGAGCGCAAGATGACGTCGGTGCCGCTGACCTCGGCGCATGCGGTCTCGATCCCCGGCGTGATCGACGCCTTCGCGACCGTGCTGCGCGATCACGGCAAGTTCGGTTTCGACCGGCTGCTGCAGCCCGCGATCAAGGCGGCCGAGGAAGGCTACGTCGTTGCGCCCCGCATCGCCTTCGACTGGAAGAACCAGTTCGAGAAGCTGAAGGGTGGCACCAACACGGTGCGTTACCTGCTGCCCGGCGGCAAGCCGCCGGTCGCCGGCGACGTCATCCGCCAGGCCGAGCTCGGCAAGACGCTGCGCGAGATCGCCAAGGACGGCCGCGACGCCTTCTACAAGGGCGCGATCGCCGACGACATCGTCGAGACCCTGCGTGGCATCGGTGGCCTGCACACGCTCGACGATTTCGCCGCGCACACCACCGAGACGACGACGCCGATCGGCACCATGTACAAGGGCTACGACGTCTGGCAATGCCCGCCGAACGGTCCGGGCGTCACCGCGCTGCTGATGCTGAACATCCTGTCGCGGTTCGACCTGACCAAGTACGCGCCGCTCAGCGTCGAACGCTTCCATCTCGAAGCCGAAGCCGCGCGCATCGCCTACATGAACCGCGAGATGCACGTCGCCTCTCCCGAGCATATGAAGATCAATGTTGCCGAGATGCTCGAGAAGGGCTTCGCCGACGCGTATATCAGCAAGATCCGCATGGACGGCATGCTCGATTTGCCGAACGTCGCGCCGCCCATGAATCCCTCGACCATCTACATCACGGTCGTGGACAAGGATCGCAACGTCTGCTCGTTCATCAACTCGGTCGCGCATTCCTTCGGCTCGGCGATCGTATCGAACAAGACCGGCGTGCTGCTCCAGAATCGCGCCGGCGGCTTCCGCATCCAGCCGGGCCATCCCAACTGCATCGAAGGCGGCAAGCGCCCGCTACACACGATCATGCCGGGCCTGCTCACGAAGGGCGGCCGTTCCACGATGTCGTTCGCGGTGATGGGCGGCCAGTACCAGCCGACCGGCCAGACCCATCTCTTGACCAACGTCATCGACTATGGCTGCGACGTGCAGGAGGCGATCGACATGCCGCGCGGCCTGCACTACGAGGGCCAGTATCAGCTCGAGGACAGCGTGCCGGCCGAGATCGTCGAGGGCCTCAAGAAGCTCGGCCACAAAGCCACCAGCGTGGTCGGCCCGCTCGGCGGCGCCCAGACGATCTGGATCGACTGGGACAAGGGCACACTCACCGGCGGTTCCGATCCGCGCAAGGACGGCTGCGCGTTGGGTTATTGATCGGGGCCCGCGAGGCAAAGTTCCTCGCGCACATCAGGAAAAGTTGACGGATGGCGGTGCGGCATTCGCTGCGTCGCTCATTCCCGCTCGGAACAGAGTCCATTGCCCCAAGTTGAGGGGCCGTGAGCGGTGCAGGCGTGCGCTGCTTTGTTTTGAAGCGGCGGAGGCCATCCATGTCCAGTAATTCAAGTTCCCGATCGTCGGGATTCGATCGGCGCGCTTTCATGGCGGGCGCCGCAGGCAGCGCGCTTGTTCCGATGACGGCGCGCGCGGCCGGGCAGGATGCGCGAGCGCCAGTTGCGCAGGATCCGACTCTTCCCGTGGACGTCACGTTGCGGGTGAATGGCCAGGACAAGCGCCTGAGCATCGACGCGCGCACCACGCTGCTGGATGCGCTGCGTGAACATCTCAAGCTCACCGGCAGCAAGAAGGGCTGCGACCACGGCCAGTGCGGCGCCTGTACGGTGTTGATTGGCGACCGCCGCGTCGTCTCCTGCCTGACGTTGACGCTCGCGGCCGAAGGTCAGGAGATCACGACCATCGAAGGACTCGCCACCAACGACCGCCTGCATCCGATGCAACAAGCCTTCGTCGATAACGATGCTTTCCAGTGCGGCTATTGTACGCCCGGCCAGATCATGTCGGCGATTGCCTGCGTCAAGGAGGGACATGCTGGCTCCGATGCCGACATTCGCGAATATATGAGCGGCAACATCTGCCGCTGCGCCGCCTATCCCAACATCGTCGCCGCCGTGAAGCAGGCCGCGCCCGAGATCATGAAAGGCTAGGCCCATGCGACCATTTTCGTATCAGAGGGCGACAGACCCCGGGATGGCCGTGCAGGCGCTTGGCGCCGCCGCGGCCGCCAACAATCCGCTGACCAGGGCCGCGGCACAGCCGCTCGCCGGTGGCACCACGCTGATCGATCTGATGAAGCTGGACGTGATGCGGCCTTCTGCGATCGTCGACATCAATCCGCTCGCGCGCAGCTGGTCGACGATCGATTCGGAAGGCGATAGTTTGCGGCTCGGCGCGCTCGCGAAGATGTCGAACGTCGCCGCTAATGACGAAGTCCAGCGCAATTATCCGGTCGTCGCCAGTTCCCTGAAGCTCGCCGCCAGCGCCCAGCTGCGCAACATGGCGACGCTCGGCGGCAACGTGCTGCAGCGGACGCGCTGCAGCTATTTCCGCGATGTTTCCTACGAGAATTGCAACAAGCGCAATCCAGGCTCCGGCTGCGCCGCAATGGGCGGCGTCAACCGCATGCACGCGGTGCTCGGCACCTCGGATCAGTGCATCGCGACCTATCCCGGCGATTTCGCCCAGGCATTGATCGCGTTGGATGCCGCCGTCGAGGTTACCGGCAAATCCGGAACGCGCAGCATGCCGTTCACAGAGCTGCACAAGGCTCCCGGCAATACGCCTGATATCGAGACCACGCTTCAACCGGGCGAGTTGATTTCGGCCTTCGTCATTCCCGGCCGCTGGCCGCGCTCCGCCTACTTGAAGGCGCGCGATCGACAGTCCTATGAATTCGCGCTCTCGTCGGCCGCCGTGGCGCTCGACGTGCAGGACGGCGCTATCAAGGATGCGCGTGTCGCACTCGGCGGTGTCGCAACAGTGCCCTGGCGTGCGCGCGAGGTGGAGGCGCTGCTCAAGGGCCAGAAGTTCGATGACGATCTGGCGCGGCGTGCCGCTGATGCCGCCTTCGCGGACGCCCGGGGTCGTCAGCACAACAGCTTCAAGATCGCGCTCGGCAAGCGCGTGGTGGCACGCGCACTCCAGCAAGCCGTAATGATGGAGATCTGACCATGACCGCTGCCGCTCTCGAGCCGAAGGCGAATATGGGCCAGCCCGTGCCGCGCTATGATGCGACTGCAAAGGTCACGGGGCGGGCGACTTACGCGTCCGACATGCCGTTGGACGACCCGGCCTATGCGTTCCTGGTCACCAGTGCGATCGCCAGGGGCCGCATCAACAGTTTTGATCTCGACGACGCCAAAGGCGTCCGCGGCGTGATCGACATCGTTACGCACGAGAACGCGCCGAAGCTGAAGGAGTCAAAACTCTTCAGCAATGGCGGCTATGCCGGCACCACGATCCAGCCGTTGAAGTCGGCGGACATCGCCCATGACGGCGAGATCATCGCGGTGGTCGTTGCAGAGAGCTACGAGGCCGCGCGCGAAGCCGCCAACCGCGTCAAGGTCAGCTATTCAGCTGTAACTCCGAGCGCAAGCTTCGACTCGCCGGGAACGACGAAAGCCGCGGCGAAAGGTCAGAATGCGCAATTCAAGGAAGATCCGCAGGTTGGCGATTTCGCGAGGGCGTTCGACGAGGCTGAGGTGAAGGTCGAGGCTTCCTACGACACGCCGACGCAACACCACAATCCGATGGAGCTGTTTTCGACGAGTTGCGTCTGGATGGGCGGCAATCTCGTCATCTATGAGCCCAGCCAATATGTCTACGGCCTGAAGAACGGCGTCGCCGAACAGCTCGGCATCGACGCCGACAAGGTAAGGGTGGTCAATCCCTATGTCGGTGGCGGTTTTGGTTCGCGCGGCTCGATGACGCCGCGCACCGCCATCATTGCCGGCATCGCGAGGCGCCTGAACCGGCCGATCAAGCTGGTCCCGACCCGCGACCAGGGCTTTACGATCGCAACATATCGCGCCGAGACCCGCCATGAGATCAAGCTGGGCGCCAGCCGAGATGGCAAGCTGGTTGCGCTCAGGCACGAGGGCGCCGAGGTGTCCTCGCGCGCCGACCCCTATTGCGTCGGTGGCACCAAGACCACGACGCGCCTCTATGCCTGCCCGAACGTCGATAGTCTTGTGTCGATCGTGCGTGCCGATCGCAACACGCCGGGCTTCATGCGTTCGCCGCCGGAGGTGCCATATCTGTTCGCGCTCGAGAGTGCGATGGATGAGCTGGCCGTGAAGCTGAGCATGGACCCGGTCGAGCTCCGCCGCATCAACGACACCACCAACGAGCCGATCGGCGGCAAGCCCTACACGTCGCGCTCGCTGATGGCCTGCTTCGACGAAGCCGCCAAAGCGTTCGGCTGGTCGCAGCGTTCGCCGGCGCCGAAATCGATGTCCGACGGGGACTGGCTGGTCGGCTATGGCTGCGCCGCCACCTGCTACCCGACGCAGATGGCGCCGTCGGCCGCACGCGTGCGCCTTCAGCGCGACGGTCGTACCCGCGTTGAGATCGCCGGCCACGAGATCGGCACGGGCGCCTACACCATCATCGCCCAGACCGCGGCGGAGCGGCTCGGCGTTCCCCTGGAGAAGGTCTCCGTCTTTATGGGCGACAGCGACCTGCCGCCGGCACCTGTTGCGGGCGGCTCCAATTCAACGGCCAGCACTTGCTCGGCGGTCATGATGGTGTGTGACCAGGTCCGCCAGCGTCTGTTCAAGGCGGTGATGCCGAACGAAAGTCTCACTAATAAGGCCAAGGAAACAGTGGGCCTCGGCCAGACGCCGGCGACGCAGGCAGCGAAGAGCGATCGTCCGCTCGATCTGGAGAAGGCGTTCGACGCACTCGGTGCCGCCGTCGTTGAGGAATATGGCGAGTGGAAGCCGGACGGGGCGCCGCTGGATGCCTTCAAGGCGATGCACAGCGGGCACGCGCGCCTCGTCGGTGGCGCCGCCATGAAGGACAACATCGCCTACGCCTTCGGTGCGGAGTTCGTGGAGGTCAGGGTTAATCGTTTCACCCACGAAATTCGGGCGCCGCGTCTGGTCGGTGCCTTCGCCGCCGGCCGCATCATGAATCCGCGCACGGCGCGCAGCCAGCTCATGGGCGGTCTGATCTGGGGCATGTCTTCGGCGCTACTGGAGGCAACCGAGATCGACGAACGCACTGCGCGCTACGTCAACGACAACTTCGCCGACTATCTCGTGCCCGTGAATGCCGATGTGCCGGGGGTCGAGGTGATCCTGCTCTCCGAACAGGATGATCACATCAACCCGGCGGGTGCAAAAGGACTTGGCGAGCTCGCTAATGTCGGTACCAACGCCGCGATCTGCAACGCGATCTATCACGCCACCGGCCAGCGCATCCGCAAGCTCCCCGTGCGGCTGGAAAATATCGAGGTCTGAAGGGGTGGAAACCATACCCTCGTTGCGCTAGACACCTCCCGCCTCGAACGGAAGGTGTCTAATGCAGCGTTTCCAGCGCGCGCTCCTCGCCATCATGTCGGCACTCGCGATCACATTGATCGGCGGCGCGTCCGGCTTTGTTTCCACCACGGCCTCGGCCCAGACCGCAGGAAAGACCATGACCACAGCTTCAGGCTTGCAGATCACCGATAGCGTCGTCGGCACCGGCGCGTCGCCGAAGCCCGGCCAGATCTGCGTGATGCACTACACCGGCTGGCTCTATGAGAACGGCCAAAAGGGCAAGAAATTTGACTCCTCGCTCGATCGTAACGAGCCGTTCGAGTTTCCGATCGGCAAGGGCCGTGTCATCGGCGGCTGGGACGAGGGCGTTGCCTCGATGAAGGTTGGCGGCAAGCGCACGCTGATCATCCCGCCGCAGCTCGGCTATGGCGCGCGCGGCGCCGGCGGCGTGATACCGCCGAACGCGACGCTGATGTTCGACGTGGAGTTGCTCGCGGTGAAATGAGCGGACAAACAAAAAGACCGGCCTCGCGGCCGGTCTTTTCACATTCATTTTGACCCGCGTCAGTCAGCAGCGCGACGTCCCGCCGCAGCGGCGCGATCAATCGCTTCCTTTGTGGCGTCCTTGGCATCGCCCATCGCCTTTTGGCCTTTGCCCTTGACTTCCTGGACCGCGCCTTCGCCCTGCAGGCGTTCGGAACCGGTGGCTTCGCCGATACCCTGCTTGGCCTTGCCCATTGCCTCGTTGGCGGTGCCCTTGATCTTGTCGCTTGTGCTACCCATGAAACTCTCCTTGCTGCTTGCTCGCGACGACAACGTCCGACGGTTATGAGGGTTCCGATTTTGGTGTGGCTTGAAGCGCCCGCTTTGGCTAGTTTCGCGCGCACGGAACCAACAGAAAGCAAGTCCCATGACCGGCCATGACCATTCGCATTCCCACCATGACCACGATCATCACGACGATCGCTGGAAACATGACGGCGTGCGTGTCATTCCCGGCAATCAGCTCGATACCAACGTTCCATCAACGGCAGGCATGGACCGCGCGGCCGCGATCAATTTCGCGCGCGTCGGCGCGCAGAAATTGTGGGCGGGCACCGTCAGCATCAAGCCCGACGCCAAGACCGGCGCCCATCACCACGGTCATCTCGAAAGCATCATCTATGTGGTGAAGGGCAAGGCGCGGATGCGCTGGGGCGAGAGCCTGCAATTTACTGCGGAAGCAGGTCCCGGCGACTTCATTTTCGTCCCGCCCTACGTGCCGCATCAGGAGATCAACGCTAGCCGCGACGAGGTGCTGGAGTGCGTGCTGGTGCGCAGCGACGGCGAGGCGGTCGCGATCAATCTCGACATCGAGCCGGTCGAGAAGCCCGAGACCGTGCTGTGGATTGACCCTGTACACCGGGACCCCAACGAGAAGAAGTAAGGCGGAAGATCATGCGGGGTTCGGTGAGGCAGAATCCCGCAGGTTAAGGGGACGAAAAAATATCCGGAAGCGGTGTCGGATGGCCGTCAGGCCACCCGTCCTTGGGCAGAACCCCGCCAAGGAGCTTCCGATGCCCAAGATGATCTTCGTCAACCTGCCGGTGACCGACCTCAAGCGCGCCACCGCCTTCTATGAAGCGGTCGGCGCGGTCAGGAACCCGCAATTCAGCGACGATACGGCGAGCTGCATGGTCTTCTCAGAGACCATTTTCGCCATGCTCCTGACACACGACAAGTTCCGCCAGTTCACGCCGAAGCCGATCGCGGATGCCAAGACCTCGAACCAGGTATTGCTCTGTCTGTCGGCCGACAGCCGCGGCGACGTCGACGACATCGTCGGCAGAGCCGAGGCCGCGGGCGGGGAGGCCGATCCCAGCCCAAAGGATGAGTACAGCTTCATGTACGGCCGCAGCTTTGAAGATCCGGATGGTCACATGTGGGGTGTGAACTGGATGGACCTCGCCGCGGCCCCTGCCCAGCCCGCCATGGCGAACGCCTGATCGAAGCCCCAGAAGTCAAAACTCGCAAATCGCTAAGAAGGAGCATTCGCAATGTCCAAGGTCGTGCCCTGCATGTGGTTCAATGGCGATGCCGAGGAAGCCGCAAAGTTCTACGTCTCGCTCGTTCCAAATTCAGAGATCACGCACGTTCAGCGCAACGTCTCGGATAACCCCTCCGGCAAGGAAGGATCGGTGCTCGTCGTCGAGTTCACGGTGGCCCGACAGCCCCTGGTCGCGCTCAACGGAGGCATGAAGGTGGACTATACCCACGCGCTGTCGCTGATGATCCATTGCGACGACCAGGCCCAGGTCGACAGCGTCTGGAACGCATTCCTGGCCCAGGGCGGCAAGGAGCAGCAGTGCGGCTGGATCTATGACCGTTATGGCGTATCCTGGCAGGTGGTGCCGAAGGTGATGTTCGAGTTCCTGTCGAGCCCCGACAAGGCTGCTGCCGCCCGCGCGATGCAGGCCATGATGAAGATGGTGAAGCTCGATGAGGAGGTGCTGCGCCGCGCGTTCGAAGGCAAGTCGGCGGCGTGACGTCAACACAGATGCAGTAGCAACCATTAAGTATGGCGTCCCGATAGCCTTGAGGCTGACGCCGCGCGCCGCGGCCGTCAAGGCGTGGCCTGGCGGCAGTTGATGTGAGGTGAGACGCGCGCGACGGCCATCCTTGACGGCCGCGGTGCGCGGCGTCGTCTTGACGGCAGGTCGGGACGAAGAAACGGTCGCCTGGTCGAACCAAGAAACGCGATCAGGTGACGGACACACTCACGGTTTTGGGCGGTTCAGCGACCCACGGTGTTCCGCGGGCGACGACGGCGTTGATGATGACGATCAGCTTTCTGGCACAGGCGACGAGCGCGCGCTTGTGGCCCTTGCCGGCGGCGATCAGCCGGCTGTACAGGGCCATGAGCTGCGGGTTCCAGCGGAAGGAGGCCGGAAGAGCTGCGGTGTAGAGTGCCTGACGCAAGCGCTGGCGTCCGCCGTCAATTCGACGGGCGCCGATATGCTTGCCGCTGTCGTCATCGTAAGGCGCAAGTCCGGTGAGGGCTGCGGCTTGCTCGCGGGTGATCCGACCGATCTCGGGCATCCTGATCAAGATGGCAACCGCGGTCGGCAAGCCGCTGCCGCCAACGCTGTAGATCAGATCGAGACGTGCGGCGAGATCGCGATGCTTGCGGATCGCTGCCACCAAGGCCTTGAACTCGGCTCGTCTGTGCTTGGCCAACAGAGCAATCTGCTCCTTCCAGAACTTCTGGATACGCTCGTCACGGCAGCTCTCCAGCCGATTTTTGAGCTTTGCGATGTCCTCCTTGATCTGGTCGATCATCGTCAGATGCACGGCAAAGGGCTGCAGCCGGGGGTCTGGAGCGGGATGGATGTTCTTGACCGCGGCGGTGCAGGCCGCAATCAACGCAGCATCGATCTTGTCGTTCTTGGCCCGTTGCAAATGGAACGTGGCATAGGCACGGACCTGGATCGGCTGAAATACGATGACGACAAACCGCTTGCGTCGCAGTTCGGCAACCGCCGCCTGCTCATAACCACCGCTCGCCTCGATCCCAACCCTCTTGACCTTGTGGCGCTTCAGCCACTCCACCAACTCCTGGTGACCTTCCGCCGTGTTCTTGACCTGCAGCTCCTCCGAACTGCCATCGAGCGCCACGTCGAGCTTGTCTTTGCTAGTATCGATTCCGGCACAGATCGTGTTACGTTTGGCCATCTTCCTCGACCCTCCCTTGTGATGCGAACCTGAAGTTCGTTCAACCATGCGGGTCCCGATGAAGTGCCGACCGCGATCTTGCTACGAAACGCAGCTCTCAGGGGCTTCGGTGGGCATCGATCCGATCGATCGGCGGCCCAGCCCGGGTGGCCACCCGGGCTGGGCCATTCCTCACGGAACCAGCCCATCATAGCCCGGCCCGCCAATACAAGGGTGGGCAAAGGCGCGATAGCGCAGTGCCCACCTACCTTGCGCCGTTTAGAGAAGTGGTGGGCACGCTTTCGCTTTGCCCACCCTAAGAGACGGTTTGTAAGCGTCTCAGTAATTGATCCTCAGCCCGACGCCGCCGTGGATCGTGTTGCCGACCGGCTGCGGGCCAAGCGTGCCGTTCGCGAAGAGGTCCACCACCCAGCCCTTCTGCACGCGGAAGCCGAGGCGACCGCCATATTCGAACCAGCCCTGGTTGCCCATTGTCGGCACCACCATGCCATCGCCGGTCACGGTGGCGACCACGCCGCTGTGCGCGGCGAACGACTGCACCCAGCCGCCATTGATGTTGGTCTCGATATTGCCGGCGAAGAGATGGGTCCACTGGCCGCCGATCTTGACCAGGCTGGTGCGGTCGGTGCCGGTCGCGATGCCGGCGTCGAACGGATTGAACGCGACCGTATTATCGGCGTAGCCCGATACGCGCTGCCAGAGTTGCCAGACCTCGATCGACGCTGCGACCTCATCGCGCGGCGACAGGCGACTCATCCAGCCGGCGCGGCCATAGACCGCATAGTTTGCGGCGTTGGTCGAACTCGTTACGCTCACCGGACCGAGGCTGGTGTCGTAGCTGCGGGTATAGCGCGCTTTCTCCCATGGCGTCAGGATGGTGCCGACGTCGAAGAACGGTCGTGACGAGCCCCAATCGGTGAAATCATAGCGCAGCGCGAAGGCGCCGATCGGTGCGCTGGTGATGTTGTAGCCGCCCTCGCCGTATTGCGTGTAGGCGAGGCCGGCAAGCAGCGACAGATTGTTGGTGAGCTCCTTGCGGCCATGGACGCCGGCTGAGAACGAGCCGGCTGAGCCGAACGCGCTGACGCAGTCGCTGCAATTGACCTGCTCGTTGACGCCAAGCAGAACCGTACCGAGCACCCGGTTGGTGATCATCTGGTTGAAGCGCTGATGGGCGAGCCCGCCGATCGAGTTACCGCTGGAGTCGGAGCCGGTCGGCGTCGGGCTTGGCGACGGGTACGGGCTTGGCGACGGGGACGGCGTAGGCGTGGGTGTTTGAGCTGCCGCAATCTGCAACTGAGCTGCCAGCAGCATCAGCGTCGCGGCGGCCGTGACCGCCGGGAGGACGAAGCTGCGCATCGCGAACTTCACCATCATCAGCGCCCGCACAGCATGCCGTCGTCATGGACGGAGGGCGTGATGGTCGGTGAGGCGTCGGCATATTGATTGACGGCGCACAGCCCGGCATTTGCCGCGCAGTTGGCGGCAAAGGTCCAGGGCGGCGTGTTGGTCTTGGTGATGGAGGCCTTGCCACCTGTCGAGGTAATGACCGCGGTATCGCCCGGCTGGGTGAGCTGGATGCACTGAAAGCTCAGCGTACAGACGCTGGCCGCGCCTTCCTGGAGCACGATGACGGAGCGGCCGCGCTGCGACAGGATGTCGAGTGTGGTGCCACGCACGCCGATGGTCGCGAGCGGCGTCGTGATCTTGTAGGCGGTCTTCGCCGAATGTCCGGTGACGAAGCGGAATGCGCCGGTCGTCATGCGGATCGCGACGTCGCGATAGCTGTGCTCGTCATTGAAGACGGTGCGGTCGAGCTTCAGCGTCGCGCTCGGCCCGAGCGACAGATTGGTGCTGTCGGCCATGACAAAGCGCGCTGCGCTGTCGGCGCCGGTGCGCACGGTCTCGTCGCGTAGCATGCCGTCGCCGACATTGATCGGCGTCGTGCTTGCGGCGACGCGCACCACTTCGTTCTGGACGAGGACGGCTTCGCCAACGCGCGTCTGGGCTTGCGCGCATGGCGCCGCACAGAAGGTGGCCGACAGCAGTGTGGGGAAAAACAGAAACCGTAGTTTCATTTCGTAACCGATCGAGGTCCCTGATCGTACCGGATTGCACACTTTTGTGTTATGGCAGAATGACGACTAGCGGCGCGGGATGAGCGTTAGCTTAGTGACGTTTGCGGCAGGATGCGTTCAATGGATCGGCTGAGTTGTTTTTTATTCGCGGTGACGCAGATTTGCCACGCAAAATAGCCCCACAGCAGTCGCTCGAAGCACATGCGGTTCCGAAGTTGTCGCGAAGCGCAGTGATTGCTGTCGCGATCTTCCTAGCGGCGCATCTCGCGCTGCTGATCGGGCTGGTGACGCCGGAAAAATTCGTCTTCGACGAGGTGCACTACGTGCCGGCCGCGCGACAGATGCTGGGCTCCACGCCATCGCAGCCGATGCTCAATCCGATGCATCCGCCGCTGGCGAAAGAGCTGATCGCCGTATCGATCGCGGCATTCGGCGATAATGCGTTCGGCTGGCGCTACCCGGCGACGCTGTTCGGCGCGCTTGCAATCGTCGCGATCTATCTTTGCGGTCTCGCGCTGTTCGCAGCCCAAGGGCCTGCGATCGCGGCTGCGCTGATCGCGGCGTTCAACCAGATGCTCTACGTGCAGGCGCGCATCGCGATGCTCGACATCTTTGCGCTCGGCCTCGATCTGCTCGCAATCGCCGCTTTCATGCACGGCTTTCGAAGGGATCGGCCACAAGCGCTGTTCGCGCTCGCGGGCTCACTGTTCGGTGTCGCCGCCGCCTGCAAATGGAGCGGCCTGTTTCCACTGGGCGTGTGCATCGTCATCGTTGCGGTGATCCGCCTGATGCAGGGCTGGCACACGCTGTTCGCCGATGCGAAGCCGGACGATTGGTATCGACCCGATCGCTGGCCCGGGTTCAGGGCGCATCATGCCGCGCTCTGCTTCGCGCTGCTGCCGGCCGTGACCTATTTCGCCACCTTCGTTCCGCTCTATGGCCTGTCGTTGCCGGATCTGATAGAGGCGCAACGCCGGATATTTGCCGACAACACCACCACCGCGATCGCCGGCCACACCTATATGAGCTCGTGGCCGTCGTGGCCGTTGCTTGCGCGTCCCGTGTGGTTCCTGTTCGACAAGACCACGGACGACAACGTCGCGGCGATCGTCTTCCTCGGCAATCCGCTGGTCGCGTGGCCGGCGCTGCTCGCACTCGTCGCGGTGTTGCGCGACTTCATCGTCGTGCGTCGCTGGGATGCGTTCCTGATCGCGGCGTTCTATTTCGGCCTCTGGCTCGCCTGGGCGCTGCTGCCGCGCACGCTGGGCTTCATCTACTATTATCTGCCGGCCGCAACGGCGGCCTCGCTCGCGCTCGTCTACGTGCTGCGAAGAGACGGTCTGCCGCGCTGGGTGTTGTGGGCCTATGTCGGCGTCGCCGCGATCGGCTTTGCGGTGATGCTGCCGATTTCAGCCGCCTTCATCGGTACCTCAATGCAGATGTTCAACCGGCTGATGCTGTTCCAGAGCTGGATCTGACAACAGAAAACCGCCTGCCACTCTCGCGGCAGGCGGTTGGTCCGATCGCTACAATTACGTCTCAGATCATTTGGACGCTGTCTTGGTGTCCATGTTGACGACCTGAACGCGGCGATTGATCGGGTCGGCGCCATTGGCGGTGTCCTTCAGCTTGGTCTTGCCATAGCCGACAGTGACGAGGTCGGTGCCGTTGAGGCCGTAATTCTGCACCAGGTACTTCTTGATGGTGTCGGCGCGCCGTTCGGAGAGCCCCTGATTGTACTCTTCGGTTCCGATCGCATCGGTATGACCGGCGACCACGAAGGTCGAGCCTTTCAGCGACGGATCGGACAGCGCCTTGCCGAGCGCCTGCACCGACGGCACCGAGGTCTTGGCGATGTCGGCCGAGTTGTAGTCGAACTGGATCTCCAGATCGATGTTCGGCTTGGTCGACGCGAGCTCGGCGATCTGGTCGCGCTCGCCCATCGACAGCGAACGGGTCTGCCGGTTGCGCACGGTGTTCAGGAAGGTCGCTTCCTTGGCCTGCGCCGTCGGGTCGGCCTGCGGACCGACTGACAGGCCGCGGGTGATCGGCTTCGGCTTCAGCGCATCCAGGATCTGGCCGGACGAGACGTTGTTGTCGCCGGCGAAAGCCAGGCCCGCCGTCAGCGACAGCGCGGCCGTCAGAGTGATCGCCTTCAGTCCAAAAAATTTGTTGAAATGGGTCATTGTCGTATCCTCGCTGTGACGCCTGATGGCAATTTGATGCTGCGAGCATAGGGGAGGTTCAAAGGCTCAGATGTGATCTTTGTCACGTTGCTGGTCGAGGCTTCCAGGGCCATTCTAGCGTATTTTCACAGGGTTTCGGGTGGGGCCTTGCTTTCACGGCTGAGCGCCCACGACCGGCTATCTCAACAGCTCCAGGATAGGGCGATGCGAGAGCGGCCCAATCCGGGCCACGCTTGCTTTGGAAACCCGCGGACACCGATCGTCGCAAAGCGGTCGCCGCTTGGCCTGCTCGCGAACAAGAAATCGGCCAGATGCGCGCCTAGCAAAATCGTCATCCGATAACCGCAGACGAGGGGAGCCGAGTTCCATCCAGTGCCGAGGCCAAGTGACTACCAATTCTATCGCAGCGGCCCGCCGGATCGGACTGTGTCTCTGAACTCCATGCCCATTTATATCGGGGCGGCGATGATCGCGGTCGCGATCCTGCTCTCGACGCTGATCACGGGGTTGACCTCCCGCTATGTCGGCCTCGAAGGCCCGACCGAAGACAATATGTGGCTGGTCGACCGTCTCACCGGGAGCGTCTATCGCTGCCAGGCGGAGGGGCTCGGCAGGGCCTCCTGCGAGCCCGACATCGCCACCGGCAGCCTCAGTGACCGGCCCAGGGTGCCGAAGGACGGCCGCTGATCCCTTTCGTTTCGCATTGCAGCAAGAAAATTTTCTTCTCCGCGAAACATTGTCGCGGGAGAATACGTAGTTGCGAAGGCCGGCATGACGCCGGTTTCATTTTACTTTAGGAGACTTTTCGATGAAGACCTTGCTCACCGCCGCAGCCTTTGTCGCGTTCGCTCTTTCAGTTTCCCCCGCATCCGCCGCGATGATGGCGTGCACCGGCGATAACATGATGAAATCGACCGCCATGATGACCGGGCCGGCCGATACGCCTGCCAAGACGGCCGCGAACAAGGAAATGGCCATGGCCAACACGGACATGAGCATGGGCAAGATGAAGAGCGCCTGCATGCACTACATGAAGTCGCAGAAGGCCATGATGACGAAGTAGGCCTCGGCCGTACCATGCAGTCGCGCTGTCAGCAGATGGCAGCGCGGCTTTTCTTTGGCTCTTCGTAGCCCACTTCTTTCTCCCGACGCGAATCCCGCTACATTGCCCTTGCAATGTCCCGCGCACCAAACCCCCTTCCGCTCTCGACGACACAAGCCCGGCAGATCTGGCTGCGCGCCCAGCGGCTCGACACGCGCGCGCCGTTCGGGGAGGGCGCGCGGGCGGTCGCGGAGGCGATCGCCCATCTCGGCTATGTGCAGATCGATACCATCAACGTGATCGAGCGCTGCCACCACCACATCCTGTTCAGCCGCATCCCGTCCTACCGCCGCGCCGATCTACGTCAGGCCCAGAGCGTCGACAGAAGCGTGTTCGAATACTGGACCCATGCGCTGTCCTACGTTCCGTCGAACGATTTTCGCTTCTTCCTGCCGGCCATGCGCGAGCACCGTCGCGAGGGCCACAGATGGTACGCCTCGGTGACTCCTGCCGACACGCGCAAGGTGATGCGGCTCCTGCGCGCAGGTCCGTTGACGATTCGCGACATCGAGGACGACGTGCTCACCGAGAAGGAGCATCTGTGGCAGAGCCGCAAGCCGTCGAAGCGGGCCTTGCAGCTCGCCTTCTACACCGGCGTCGCGACGGTCAGCGAGCGCCAGGGCATGCTCAAGACCTATGATCTGATGACGCGGCATTTCGGCTGGGACAAGCTGCCGAAGCCGGCGTCGGCAAAGGAGATCACGGCCTATCTGCTCGACCGCGCGCTGCGCTCGCAGGGCGCGGTGAGCCTGGATTCGATTTGCCATCTCGATGCGCCGAGCAAGAAGGCGGTGGCACACCTGATCGCCTCGCGCGTCCGCCGCGGCGAACTCGTGCCTGTCGGAATCGACGGCGCCGGCAAGCAGGAGCATTGGGCGCAGCCTGCGGCGCTCGAGCCTGCCGAGGTGTCGCCGGATCTCGTCCACATCCTGTCGCCGTTCGATCCGCTGATCATCCAGCGCAAGCGCACCAATCTCATCTTCGGCTACAACCATCTGTTCGAGGCCTATGTGCCGAAGGCCAAGCGCAAGCTCGGCTATTTCGCGCTCCCCGTGCTGGTCGGCGACGAGATCGTCGCCGCGCTCGATCTCAAGACCGACCGGCAGGCGAAGAAGCTGTTGATGCAGAAATGGACCTGGCTCGGCGTCGGCAAGAAGACAGCGGGACGCAAGGAGCTGAAGCAGAAGATCGAGGACGAGCTCGATCGCTTCGAGCGGTTTCAATTGGCTGAGTGAGATGCATCTTCGTAGGGTGGTTTAGCGCAGCGTAACCCACCACTTCTGTTCCTGCAGAGGCGAACGGTGGTGGGTTACGCCAGCGGACTGCGCTTCGCGCCGCCGCTGCGCTAACCCACCCTACGCAGCCGAACGAGACGATCGATCCAAACGCCGAACGCAATCCCGACGGCATAGGCCACCAGATTCCATAGCGAAAAGATCCGCCCCAGCAGCAGCGCGCCCGCCGTCGTGAGCCGGAACGCGTCGAGCCACGGCGCATGCACCAGCCGCGAGGAATCGACCGCAAGCGCGATCAGCGCCGCGACGGCCGCGATCTGCGTCCGCGTCAGGCGCGGCAGCAAAACCCCGACGAGTAAAAACACCATCGTCGCCCATAACAGCGAGCCGCCATACTTCACGACGAAGGCTGGAAGCCCGAGCGGAAAGCCGTACCAGCGCAACGACAGCCCGCAGACGATCACGACCAGCACCAGGGCGGCGCGAATCAGCGATGTCCACAGCAGTGCAACAGGTTTATCCGGCTGCGTCCCGTGCATTGCTCGCTCCATTGACTCTTTGCCTGCGATGCTCAACGCGGCGCTTCAACAGAGGCGGCGAGGCTAGGGTGGGCAAAGGTGCGCTCTTCGCGCGCCGTGCCCACCATCTGTTCGAGGTGATGGATCTGGTGGGCACACCACGCTTTGCGCACTCTACAATAACACCTTCTTGGTCTCGATCATCGCAACCGTTACCATCCCTTAACGATCACGCTTTCCTGATGATTGACGATTATTGACTTTCATCAGTGATTAGTCGACATTCCTCTCATTGCAGACGCAGGAGTGTCCTCCGATGTTCGTTCGGTCCGTTTTGTCCAGCTATTCCAGGCTCTTGGCGGGTGTGTCGCTGGCCTTGATGGCTGTCGCTCTGGCGGGGTGCAATGATACCGTGGCGCAGAAGGCCGAGCCGCCGCGACCGGTTCTGGTCGCGACCGCCCATTATGATGCCGAGACGCCGGAGCGTAGCTTCGTCGGCACCATCAAGCCCCGGATCGAGAGTGATCTCGGTTTCCGCGTTGCCGGTAAGGTCGACAAGCGCCTGGTCGAGGTCGGCCAGACCGTCGAAATCGGCCAGCCGCTCGCCACCCTCGATGAGATCGACCTGAAGCTGCAGGCTGAGCAGGCCGTCGCCGAGCAGAGCGCTGCCACCGGCGTGCTGGCGCAGGCCGCCGCTGCCGAACAGCGCGCCAAGGAACTGAAGGCCAAGGGCTGGACCACGGATGCGGCGATGGATTCGAGTCGCGCTGCCGCCGACGAGGCCCGCGCGCGCCTCGACCGCGCCGTCCGCTCGGTCGAACTGACCAGGAATTCCCTGTCTTACGCGACGCTCAACGCCGACGCCCGTGGCGTCGTCACCGCAACGCTGATCGAGCCCGGCCAGGTGGTTGCCGCAGGCCAGACCTCGATCCGCGTCGCCCGCTTTGCTGAAAAGGAAGCGGTCGTCGCGATCCCCGAGACGCTGGTCGGACGTGCCAAGTCGGGCGCCGCCAGCGTCACTCTTTGGTCGGAGCCGGGCAAGAAATACGCGGCCAAGCTGCGCGAGATCGCGCCCACCGCGGATTCCGCCACGCGCACCTATCTCGCGAAATTCTCGCTACCCGAGGCCGACGACAAGGTCTCGCTCGGCATGACCGCTACGCTGACGCTGTCGGACGCCGCCACCGAGCGTGTGGCGCGGCTGCCGCTGTCGGCGCTGTTCAATGAAGGCGGCAAACCGTCCTTCTACGTCGTCGACGACAATGGCGCGGTCACGCTGAAGCCGGTCGTGGTGAAGTCCTACAACAGCAACGACGTCGTCATCACCAGCGGCGTGGAAGAGGGCGCCAAGATCGTCGCCCTCGGCGTGCAGAAGCTCGATCCCGGCCAGAAGGTGCGGGTCGTGTCGTCGCTGTCTTTCTAGAGCCTACGAGTTACGTCGTGTGAGGTGAGTTTCGGCCCTCGCGCAAATGCGAAGGCTGAAGCGGCGAAGCGATCCAGAACCTGCCCAGCCCCCTGGATTGCTTCGCTGCCTCGCGACGACGCCTTGAACAGAGCGGCTGTCGTTTCGGACAACTGGATCGTCTTTTCGGAGAGAGCGATGAAGCGCTTCAACCTTTCGGCCTGGGCCGTCAGCCACCCGACGCTGGTCCTGTTCCTGATGCTCGTGCTCGGCGTCGCCGGCTTCTTCTCCTATCAGAAGCTCGGCCGCGCCGAGGATCCGTTCTTCACGGTGAAGGTGGTCAACGTCTCCGTGATCTGGCCGGGCGCGACTGCACAGGAGATGCAGACCCAGGTCGCAGATCCCATCGAGAAGAAGATCCAGGAGCTGCCGTACTTCGAGAAGGTGCAGACCTACTCCAAGCCCGCCTTCACCGCGCTCCAGGTGACCTTCCGCGACTCCACACCGCCGAAGGACGTTCCGTATCTCTTTTATCTGCTGCGCAAGAAGCTCGCCGATGTGCAGGGCCAGTTGCCCTCGGGCATTCTGGGTCCCGTCGTCAACGACGAGTTCTCCGACGTCGATTCCATCCTCTACATGATGACCGGCGACGGCGCCGACTATGCCCAGCTCAAGAAGGTCTCGGAAGGATTCCGTCAGCGCCTTCTGAAAGTGCCCGGCGTGACCAAGGTCGACGTCTACGGCAACCAGGATGAGCGCATCTTCGTCGAGTTCAGCCACGCCAAGCTCGCCACCCTCGGCATCACGCCGCAGGCGCTGTTCGATTCGCTCGCCAAGCAGAACAATGTGACCCCTGCCGGCACGGTCGAGACCTCGTCGCAGCGCGTGCCGCTGCGCGTCACCGGCGCACTCGACGGCGTCAAGGCTGTCGCCGAGACCCCGGTCGAGAGCAACGGCCGCGTCTTCAGGCTCGGTGATATTGCCACCGTCATTCACGGCTATGTCGACCCGCCGAGCTTCGTCGTCCGCCAGGAAGGCAAACCCGCCATCGGCATCGGCGTCGTCACCGCCAAGGGCGCCAACATCCTCGACCTCGGCAAGGAAGTCGAGAAGGCCACGGCTGAATTCATGAAGGCGGTACCGCAAGGCGTCGATGTCAAAATGATCGCCGACCAGCCCAAGGTGGTGGAGCACGCCATCGGCGAGTTCGTGCATTCCTTCATGGAAGCGCTCGTCATCGTGCTGTTCGTGTCGTTCCTAGCGCTCGGCTGGCGCACCGGCATCGTGGTCGCGCTGTCGGTGCCCCTGGTGCTCGGCATCGTCTTCATCGTCATGAACACGATGTCGCTCGACCTGCATCGTATTACGCTCGGCGCGCTGATCATTGCGCTCGGCCTGCTCGTCGATGACGCCATCATCGCCGTCGAGATGATGGTGGTGAAGATGGAGCAGGGCTGGGACCGGTTTCGCGCGGCGTCCTTTGCCTGGGAATCCACCGCGTTTCCGATGCTCACGGGAACGCTGGTCACGGCCGCTGGCTTCCTCCCCATCGGCTTTGCCAATTCCGCGGTCGGCGAATATGCCGGCAGCATCTTCTGGATCGTGGCGATCTCGCTGGTCGCGTCCTGGTTCGTGGCGGTGATCTTCACGCCCTATATCGGCGTCATGCTGCTGCCCAACATCAAGGTGCACCACAATCACGATCCGCACGCGGTCTACGAGACCCGCATGTACCGCGGCCTGCGCGCCATCGTGCAATGGTGCGTCAATCACCGCATCACCGTGGTGGCCGCGACCGTCGGCGTCTTCATCGCCTCGATTGTCGGCTTCGGCCATGTGCAGCAGCAGTTCTTCCCGCTGTCGGAGCGGCCCGAGCTGTTCCTCCAGCTTCGCCTGCCGGAAGGCACCGCCTTCAACGTCACCGAGAAGGCGGTGAAGGAGGCCGAGACGCTGCTCAAGGACGACAAGGACATCGAGACCTATACCGCCTATGTCGGCCAGGGTTCACCGCGTTTCTGGCTCGGCCTCAACCCGCAGTTGCCGAACGAGGCGTTCGCCGAAATCGTCATCGTTGCCAAGGGCGTCGAGGCGCGCGAGCGCGTCAAGGCCAAGATCGAGGGTGCGGTTGCCGACGGGATGCTGACGGAGGCGCGCGTCCGCGTCGATCGCTTCAATTTCGGTCCGCCGGTCGGTTTCCCCGTGCAGTTCCGTGTGATCGGTCCCGACGCCAACAAGGTGCGCGAGATCGCCTACCAGGTTCGCGACGTCATGCGCGAGAACAAGAACGTCAAGGACGTCCAGCTCGACTGGAACGAGCAGTCGCCCTTCCTCAAGCTCGTCGTCGACCAGGACCGCGCCCGCGCCATGGGTCTGACCCCGCAAGACGTCTCGCAGGCGCTCGCCATGCTGATCTCGGGCGTGCCGGTCACGACGATCCGTGATGGCATCGAGAAGGTCGGCGTGGTCGCCCGTGCGATCCCGTCCGAACGTCTCGACCTCGGCGGAGTCGGCGATCTGACCATCATCTCGCGCAACGGCGTTGCCGTGCCGCTGCAGCAGATCGCCAAGATCGAGTATTCCCACGAGGAGCCGATCTTGTGGCGGCGCAACCGCGACATGGCGATCACCGTGCGCTCCGACGTCGTCGACGGCGTGCAGGCGCCCGACGTCACCGGCCAGATCGCGCCGAAGCTGAAGCAGATTCAGGACAACCTCGAGCCGGCCTACCGCATCGAGCCGGGTGGGGCGTTCGAGGAATCCGCCAAGGGCAATGCCTCGATCTTCGTCCTCTTCCCGCTGATGGTCATGGTGATGCTGACGCTGCTGATGATCCAGCTTCAGAGCTTCTCGCGCCTGATCCTGGTGTTCCTGACCGCCCCGCTCGGCATCGTCGGCGCCTCCTTCGGCCTCAACGTCGCCAACGCGCCGTTCGGCTTCGTGGCGCTGCTCGGCCTGATCGCGCTCGCCGGTATGATCATGCGCAACGCGGTCATCCTAGTCGATCAGATCGAGACTGACGTCTCGCACGGCCTGACCCGGCGCGAGGCGATCGTGGAGGCGACCGTCCGCCGCGCCCGCCCGGTGGTGCTGACGGCGCTCGCCGCGATCCTCGCCATGATCCCGCTGTCGCGCTCAGCCTTCTGGGGCCCGATGGCAATCACCATCATGGGCGGCTTGTTCGTCGCAACCTTCCTGACGCTGCTGTACCTGCCGGGGCTCTATGCCCTCTGGTTCCGCAAGAGCCTTGACGAGGCCGGTACACCCGAGCAACCCGCTGCGTCGCAGCATGGCAGCGATGACCATCCAGCAATTCCGCTTGCTGAAGCGGCTGAATAAATGAGAAGACTGCTGACGAACGAGTCCTGACTGATGGCCCTTATTTCGGAACATATCGAAGGCGACACCCGGGATCGTATTCTCGAGGTGGCCGAGCGGCTGTTCCGCGTGATCGGCTACCAGAAGACCACGGTCGGCGACATCGCCAAGGAGCTCAGGATGAGCCCCGCCAACGTCTATCGCTTCTTCGAATCGAAGAAGGCGATCCACCAGTCGGTGGCGCGGGCGTTGATGGGCGAGGTCGAGCTCGAGGCGCAGCGCATCGTGGCGCGGCCTGGTCCGGTGCGTGAGCGCTTCCGCGAGCTGCTCACCACCATCCATCGCATGAACACGGAGCGCTATGTCGGCGATTCCAAGCTGCACGAGATGGTCGAGATCGCGATGCAGGAGGACTGGGACGTCTGCGTCACCCATATGGAATGCATTGCCGGGGTGGTCGGCCAGGTGATCGCGCAAGGCGCCGCTTCCGGTGAGTTCGAGGCGCCGGACCTGCAACTGGCCTCGCTCTGCGCCTGCACCGCGATGATGCGGTTTTTCCACCCCCAGATGATCGCCCAGTGCGCCACCAAGCCGGGCCCGAGCATCGACCAGATGATTGATTTCGTCATTGCGGGCTTGTCGCCGCGCCACTGACGGGCGCTGGAGTTTCCTCCTATAAGCGAGCTGACGTGGCCCGGATGGAGCGAAGCGCAATCCGGGACGATGCGGCGTTGCGCTGGCGGACCCGGATTACGCTTCGCTCCATCCGGGCTACCAGGACCAGGAAAGATCTCGCGCGTGACCGACAAAGACCTCTACTTCTACGAGCCCTCGAAGGGCCACGGCCTCAAGCACGATCCGTTCAACGCCATCATCGCGCCGCGGCCGATCGGCTGGATCTCCTCACGCGACACCAAGGGCCATGTCAACCTCGCGCCCTACAGCTTCTTCAACGCGTTCGCTTACGTGCCGCCGATCATCGGCTTTTCCTCCACGAACTGGAAGGATTCGGTCGAGAACATCCAGCAGACCGGCGAGTTCGTCTGGAATCTCGCCACCATGGATCTCGCGAGGCACATGAACGCGACCGCCGCGCATGTTGCGCCCGAGGTCGACGAGTTCGAGATCGCAGGCCTCACCGCCGTGCCGGGCAAGCTCGTCAACGTGCCGCGCGTCGGTGAGAGCCCCGTCGCCTTCGAGTGCAAGGTCTCTGACATCGTCCGCCTCAAGGGCGCGAACGGCAAGGAGGCCGACGCCTGGCTGACGCTGGGCGAGGTCGTCGCTGTCCACATTGATAACGCCATGATCAAGGACGGCGTCTACCAGACCGCCGCCGCCCGCCCGATTGTCCGCGCGGGCCGCCGTGGCGACTATTTCGAGATCAAGCCGGAGAACATGTTCGAGATGGTCCGGCCGGATTAGGCCGGCCGAATTCGAAGTCCCGCAGCCCGGATGGAGCGCAGCGAAATCCGAGATTCTTACCTCGCCGATAGACTTCCCGGGATTGCGCTGCGCTCCATCCGGGCTACCCACATCCCGCGACAACCCACCTCGGAACTGCCAGCACGCCCCGGCCGTTATCGTCCCCGGGGCGGCCGCCCGGCCGCGTCAATTCGCTTCTTTTTGTGCGCGAAGTGTTCACTTCCGCCGGCCACTTTCCGCTAAAATGCCTGATATCCGCGCCGATGCATGAGGTCCGCCATGAGCTTCCGCCGCGACACCCTGACAAAACCGATCTTTTCCTGGGCGCGCGGCGTGCTGCCGGCGATGTCCGACACCGAGCGCGAGGCGCTGGAGGCCGGTGACGTCTGGTGGGACGCCGACCTGTTCACTGGCAACCCCGACTGGTCGAAGCTGCTGAAGGTCCCGCAGGCGAAATTGACCGACGAGGAGCAGGCCTTCCTCGACGGCCCCGTCGATGAGCTTTGCGCCATGCTCGACGAGTGGAAGATCTTTTGGGAGTGGCGCGACCTGCCGCCGGACGCGTGGTCCTTCATCAAGCGCGAAAGATTCTTCGGCATGATCATCCCGAAGGAATTCGGTGGCTTGGGCTTCTCGCCCTACGCGCATTCGGAAGTCGTGCGCAAGATCTCGACCCGCTCGATCGCGGCCGCCGTCACGGTGATGGTGCCGAACTCGCTCGGCCCCGGCGAGCTTCTGATGCGCTTCGGCACCAAAGAGCAGCAGGAGCGCTGGCTGCCGCGGCTGGCCGACGGCCGCGACATTCCCTGCTTCGGCCTCACCAGCCCGGAGGCCGGCTCCGACGCCGCCTCGATGGTGGACACCGGCATCATCTGCAAGGGCGTATTCGAGGGTCGCGAGGTTGTCGGCCTCCGCCTCAATTGGCACAAGCGCTACATCACACTTGGCCCGGTCGCGACGCTCTTGGGCCTTGCCTTCAAGGCCTACGATCCCGATCACCTCGTGGGCCAACAGGAGGATCTCGGCATTACGGTCGCGCTGATCCCGACCAATTTGCCCGGAGTCGAGATCGGCCAGCGCCATCTGCCGTCGATGCAAGTCTTCCAGAACGGCCCGAACTGGGGCCGCGACGTCTTCATCCCGCTCGACTATGTTATCGGCGGCCAAGAGCGGCTCGGGCAGGGCTGGAAAATGCTGATGACGGCGCTCGCGGCTGGGCGCGGCATCTCGCTGCCGTCGCTGTCGGCGGCGGGAGCCGCCTACGCCGCCCGCACCACGGGCGCCTATGCCCGCATCCGCGAGCAGTTCGGCATCTCCATTTCCAAGTTCGAAGGCGTCGAAGAGCCGCTCGCGCGCATCGTCGCCACGGCCTATCAGCTCGACGCGGCGCGGCGTCTGACCTGCGCTGCGCTCAACGCCGGCGTCCATCCCGCCGTCATCTCCGGCATCATGAAGCTGCACGCGACCGAACGGATGCGGGTCGCGGTCGACGACGCCATGGACGTTCATGGCGGCAAGGCCGTGATCGACGGTCCGCAAAACTATCTCGGCAATCTGCACCGCGCCGTGCCGGTCGGTATCACCGTCGAGGGCGCCAATATCCTCACCCGCAATCTCATCGTGTTCGGGCAGGGCGCGATCCGCGCGCATCCCTATCTGCTCGACGAGATGAACGCGCTTGCCGACGCCGACCGTGAGCGCGGGCTCGCCGCGTTCGACAAGGCGTTCTGGAAACATGTCGGCCACAGCTTCCAGACGCTGTTCCGTGCCTTCGGTCGGAGCTGGACCTTCGGCGCGTTTGCCCTGGCGCCAGATGCGGGCGATGCCACGCCATTCTATCGCCAGCTCTCGCGTTACTCCGCAGCGTTCGCGCTCTGCGCCGACATGGCGCTGCTGACGCTCGGCGGCGCGCTGAAGCGCAAGGAGATGCTGTCGGCGCGCTTCGGTGACATCCTCTCCGAACTCTACCTCCTGTCCGCCGCGCTAAAGCGCTGGCAGGACGAGGGCCGCCAGAAAGAAGACTTTGCGGCGCTGGAATGGTGCATGGCGACGGGCTTCAAAACGATCGAGAACCGGCTCGCCGAAATCCTTGCCAATCTGCCGAATCGTTTTGTCGCTGTGATCCTCAAGCTCGTGGTTCAGCCCTTCGGCGCCCGCGTGCTCGGCCCGTCCGACCGCGTCGTGCACCAATGCGCAAGCCTCGTGCTGGAACCGTCGGTGGCGCGCGATCGGCTCACGCCGGATCTCGCTTATGTCGATGACGACGGCGGCTTCGCCCGGCTGGAGCGCGCGTTCAAGCTGGTGGCGGGGACCGACGCTATTGCCAAGGGCATGCGCGCCGCGCATGTCCGCGATTGGAAGGAGGCGGTGGCCAAGGGCGTGATCACGCAGGCCGAAGGCGAGCAGTTGGCGGCCGCCCATGACGCCGTCACAAAAGTCATTGAAGTCGACGATTTTGCGCCGGAGGCGCTGTCGCCGATTTACAAGAAAACCGGCGACGTGCATCAGTTCTTCCAGGAACTCGGTGAACAGAGGGCGGCGAGCTGATGGCACGACCGGTTTTCATCGTCGACGGCAGCCGGACGCCGTTTTTGAAAGCGCACTCCGGGCCGGGGCCGTTCACGCCGGTCGACCTCGCCGTGCAATGTGGACGGCCGCTCTTGGCCCGTCAGCCGTTTTCGCCTGAGACTTTCGACCAGGTCATCCTCGGCTGTGTCAACGTCATCGCCGACGAGATGAACCCGGCGCGCGTCGCCGCGCTCCGGCTCGGCATGGGCGAGGACATGGTCGCTTTCACCGTGCAGATCAATTGCGGCTCCGGCATGCAGTCGATTGATACCGCCTATCGCTACATCCGCGAGGGCCACGCCGAGATGATTTTGGCCGGCGGCACCGAGGCTTTGAGCCATGCCCCGCTGGTCTGGCCGAACTCCGGCGTGCGCTGGTTCGCCGGTCTCGCCACCGCCAAGGGCGTGGCTGCGAAGCTCGCCGCAGCGTTTAAACTCCGGCCGCGCTATCTCAAGCCGATCATTGGGCTTGAGCGCGGGCTCACCGATCCCATCACCGAGCTGAACATGGGCCAGACGGCCGAAGTGGTCGGCCATCTCTTCGGCATTACGCGCGCACAGTCCGATGCTTATGCCGCAGAAAGCCATCGCCGGCTTGCGCACGCGCAAGGCGCGGGTTTTCTCAAGGGCGAGGTCGAGACCGCCTTCTCCCGTGACGGAAAATTCTTCGACCATGATGATGGTGTGCGACCGGACTCGACGGCTGAGACGCTCGCAAAGCTAAGGCCGGTGTTCGAGCGCCCCTGGGGCCAGGTCACCGCCGGCAATTCCTCGCAGATCACCGACGGAGCGTCCTGGGTGATCCTGGCCTCCGACGCGGCGGTCGCAAAACACAAGCTGACGCCTAAGGCGGCCATCGTCGACAGCAATTGGGCCGCGCTCGATCCGAGCATCATGGGACTCGGTCCCGTGATGTCGGCGACGCCGCTGCTCCAGCGCAACAATCTCACCATCAAGGACGTCGAGACCTGGGAGCTGAACGAGGCCTTCGCGACGCAAGTGCTCGGCTGTCTTGCCGCCTGGAATGACGACAAGTTTTGCCGCGAGATTTTGGGACTCGACGGCGCGGCCGGCGAGATCGACCGTGAAAAGCTCAATATCGATGGCGGCGCGATCTCGCTCGGCCATCCCGTCGGCACCTCCGGCAACCGCATCGTGCTGCATCTCGTCAATGCGATGAAGCGGCTCGGTACAAGGCGTGGCGTTGCCACCGAATGCATCGGCGGTGGGCTCGGCGGCGCCATGCTGATTGAGGCGGTGTGACCATGGATTCGAAGATCATGACCGCGCTTGGCGACCGCATGCTGGCGCTCGGACCTCAGCCCGCGACCGATGGTCCGTATAAGCACTTCAAGCTGACGCGCGACGCCGACGGCGTCGCCTGGCTGTTATTCGATCGCGCCGATGCCAGCGCCAACACGCTCTCCTCCGACGTGATGGAGGAGTTCGACGCCGTGCTCGCGGTGATCGAGACCGAGCGGCCCGCCGGGCTCGTGATCCGCTCCGCAAAGCCGTCCGGCTTCATCGCCGGCGCCGACGTCAACGAATTCCGCGGCGTTAGCGATCCCGGGATGGTGGAGACGCGCATCCGCGCCGCGCATGCCGTGGTGGATCATCTGGAAGTGCTGAAGCTGCCGACGGTCGCGGTCATCCACGGCTTCTGCCTCGGCGGCGGCCTCGAGGTCGCGTTGGCCTGCCAGTCGCGCATCGCCATCGAGGGCGCGCGCTTCGGCTTTCCGGAGGTGATGCTGGGCCTGCATCCCGGCCTCGGCGGCACGGCGCGCTTTACCGCGCTGGTCAATCCGACCCAGTCGATGGCGTTGATGCTGACTGGCCGCACCATCGATGCGCGCCGCGCCAAGGCGCTCGGCCTCGTCGATACCGTCACGCAGGAGCGCCACGTCCGCAACGCCGTGAAGGACGCGTTGTTCGGCCGCCTGAAGCGGGCCAAGCCCGGCCTTCTCACCCGTGCGGCCAATCTCGGCCCCGTGCGCGGGCTGCTCGCCAAGCGCATGCGCTCGGAAGCTGCCAAAGCCGCGCCTCGTGAGCATTATCCGGCGCCTTACGCGTTGATCGATCTCTGGGAGACGCATGGCGGCAGCAAGGCCGCGATGCTGCAGGCGGAGCAGATCTCCTTCGCCAAACTGATGGTGATACCGACCGCGCAGAATCTGATCCGCGTGTTCTTCCTGCGCGAGCAGATGAAGAAGGCCGCCGGCTCCGGCAACAGCATCAAGCACGTCCACGTCATCGGCGCTGGCGCCATGGGCGGTGATATCGCGGCCTGGTGTGCGGGGCAGGGGGTGCGCGTCTCGCTCGCCGACATGACGGCTGAGCCGATCGCCGGCGCAGTGAAGCGCGCGGCCGAGCTCTACGGCAAGATCATCCGCAAGCCGACCGAGGTGCGAGATGCGCTCGATCGGCTGATCCCCGACATGGACGGCGAGGGCGCCCGCAACGCGGATCTGGTCATCGAGGCGGTGCCGGAAAAGCTCGAGCTCAAGCAGAAAGTCTATGCCGGCCTCGAGCCGCAGATGAAGCCGGGCGCGATCCTTGCGACCAACACCTCGAGCATTCCGCTGCAGGATCTGCGCAACGGCCTGGCGCGGCCGGAGCGTCTCGTCGGCCTGCACTTCTTCAATCCGGTGTCGCGGCTGCAGCTGGTCGAGGTCGTCAGCCACGATGGCAACGATGCGCAGGTGCTGAAGGAGGCACTCGCTTTCGTCGGCGCCATCGACCGCCTGCCGCTGTCCGTGAAGAGCTCGCCCGGCTTCCTCGTCAATCGCGCGCTGACGCCCTACATGCTGGAAGCGATGGTGATGCTGGACGAGAAGACCGACCAGCGCCTGATCGACGCGGCCGCCGAGCAGTTCGGCATGCCGATGGGACCGATCGAACTGGCCGATCAGGTCGGGCTCGACATCTGTCTCGACGTCGGCGACATGCTGCGCACCAGGTTCGGCGATCTCCTGCCGCCGACGCCGGCCTGGCTGCGCGAGAAAGTTGCCAAGGGTGAGCTCGGCCGCAAGACCGGCAAGGGCTTTTACACCTGGAGGGACGGTAAGGCGGAGAAGGCGCCATTGCCCGAGACCGGTCCGCGCGGCACCGACCAGATGATCGACAGGCTGGTACTGCCGATGTCCAATGTCTGCGTCGCCGCCTTGCGCGAAGGCATCGTCGACGATCCCGATGCAGTCGACGGCGCCATGATCTTCGGCACCGGCTACGCGCCGTTCCGAGGTGGTCCGCTCAATTACGCGCGGACGCGCGGCGTGGAAAATATCGTATCCACCTTGCGCGCGCTGGCCGAGCGATTCGGTGGGCGCTTCGCACCCGATCCGGGCTGGGACAATTTCAAGTGAGAGGCGCATGAGCGAGCAAGCGAGTACCGAGCCCAGCGGCGATCTCTGCATCCGCACGCTGGCGATGCCCGCCGACACCAACGCCAATGGCGACATCTTCGGCGGCTGGCTGCTCAGCCAGATGGACGTCGGCGGCGGCGTGTTTGCTTCGAAAGCCGCGAAGTCGCGCACGGTGACGGTCGCGATCGAGGCGATGAATTTTCGCAAAGCCGTCTATGTCGGCGATCTCGTCTCGGTCTATGCCAATCTCGTGCGCGTCGGCCGCACCTCGCTCACCGTGCATCTCGAGGCCTGGGCGCTGCGACGACGAGAGCTGCGGCCGATCCTCGTGACCGACGGAAATTTCACCTACGTCTCGATCGACGACAACGGCCATCCGCAGCCGATCCAGCGCGACGATCCGCCGATGGCGACGTAAACGCGCGCGGCGTTCCGTCCCATCTCACGAAATCTTGCAGCGCCGCAAAACGCGGCGCTGATAAGTCAACGCGCCGCGGCTTTGCCAACAACCAGTCATAAAACGGATGAGGTCCCGGCGTACTCAATAGCGCGTCGATTCGGGGTGGAAACGGCCGATTTGCCCGCAGGAACCTTTGGGCAGAGTCGTCGTTATTTGCCCGCACTGAGGAATCTACGGGCCATGCCGGACAGCTACATCATCGAAGTGAATTCAGAGACCGCGGGCATCGTGGTTCGCGGTCAGGGAGGCTACTGCTTCTTCGCCTCATCCCACCAGTTCAATCGTCTCGAAGGCCAGGTCTTCCGCAACGCGCGCGAAGCCGAACGCGCTGCGCGCAAGCTGGTTAACGGCGATGTGAAGGAAGCGGCGTAGTCTCTGTCATTCCGGGGCGCGCGCAGCGCGAGCCTGGAATCCATTTTGCCGCAGAAAAATGTCGATGAATGGATTCCGGGCCCGCGCCTTTCGGCGCGTCCCGGAATGACGTTTCAATCACAACTTCGTCGCCGAACGCGACAACAGCTTCCACTCATCGCCTTGCTTCTGCCAGTTCATCAGGATGTGAAGGTTGGTCGGCACTTTTTTCCCATCGGCCGCCATTTCCTGTTCCGCGATCCAATGGAAGCGCACGATCGCGGCGGGGCCGACGACCTTGATGGTCGGGTCCTTGTATTCGATCGACAGGAATTTTGATTTGCCGTCGGTGGCGTTGGTGATGAAGGTCGCCTTGTCCTCGACCTTGCCGCTGGAATGGCTGTAGCTCAGGTCGTCCCAGCACAGCGCGCCGAGCGCCTTGGGATCGGCCGCGATCTGGGCGAGGCGGAAGGCCTCGACCTTCTTCGCCACGGCTTCTTCGTCTGCCGAGGCCGCCAGCGCTGGTGTCGAGAGAGCGAGCGCAGAGACGGCAAGACTCGAGAGAGCCAGATCGCGTCGGTTGATCGTCATCGTTTCCTCCTTTTTGATCTTGCATGGAGTGTTGCAGCCATGGGCGGCTTTGTCGAGTGTCGCGTGGTCGTCATGCGCGTGCGTCATTGCGTGCGCGATGCCGTATTGATACGTCTTCGGCATTGATGCGTCGTGCATTCGGGAAAGTACGGACATGATCGAGACTCTCGGCAGGGCATTGCTGTTCGACATCGACGGCACGCTTGCCAACACCGACCCGCTTCACCTGAAGGCGTTCAACCAGGTCCTCGGTCCCCGCGGGCATGTCTTCGACCACGCGCGCTTCTCAAGGGAGTTGCAGGGCTTCGCCAATTTGTCGATTGGTGAGCGCTTTCTGCCTGACGAGACATTGGCGCGGCGCGCTGCGATCCTCAGCGAGAAGGAAGAAGTGTTCCGGACACTGGTCGCAGGGCAGATCGAACCGCTCCCGGGCCTGATGGCGCTGCTCGACCGTGCGGATGACGCCGGCATTCCCATGGTTGCCGTCACCAACGCGCCGCGTCTCAATGCCGAGCTGCTGTTGTCCGGTCTCGGCATCACGCGCCGCTTCAAGGCGCTGGTGATCGGTGACGAGCTGCCGCACGGCAAGCCGCATCCGCTGCCCTATCAGGAGGGGTTGCGTTTCGTCGGCGCCAGCGCGGCCGCCTCGATCGCGTTCGAGGATTCCCGTACCGGCGTGCAGTCGGCCACCGCTGCGGGTATTCCAACCATCGGCATCCGAACCAGCCTCAGCGAGGCTGACCTTGTTGGCGCCGGTGCGGTCGCCTCGGCGAGCGCGTTCGATGATCCAGAGCTTCTCGCGCGGCTCGCGACCGTCATGGCGTGGTGAGGGTTTCATCCGTTAAGCGTGATCGACGCGCGCATTGACCGCGCGTGCGAACCGCCGCACCATGCATCATTCTGATTTGAGGCCATTGCCGTGACCGGATTGACCCATCGCCAAGCTGAAATCCTCAACATCGCCCGCGCCTCCGGCCGCGTCATGGTCGAGGAGTTGGCGCGCCGGTTCGAAGTCTCGGCGCAGACGATCCGCAAGGACCTCAACGATCTCTGCGAGCGCCGCTCGCTGACCCGCGTCCATGGCGGCGCCATCATCGCCTCCGGCGTCGAGAATCTCGCCTACGAGGCCCGCCGCTTCGTCGCCGCCGACGAGAAGAAGGCAATCGGCGCTGCCGCCGCCTCGCTGATCCCGAACGGCTGCTCGCTGTTCATCAACATCGGCACCACGACCGAGGAGGTCGCGAGCGCGCTGACCTCGCACGAAGACCTGCTCGTCATCACCAACAACCTCAACGTCGCCATGCTGCTCTACCGCCATCCCCGCATCGAGGTGGTGGTCGCCGGCGGCACGGTGCGGCGCGCCGACGGCGCCGTGGTCGGCTCGACCGCGACGCAGCTGATCGGCCAGTTCAAGGTCGACTACGCCATCATCGGCGCGTCCGCGATCGACGAGGAGGGCGCGCTGCTCGACTTCGACTATCGTGAGGTGCAGGTCGCCCAGGCCATCATCGCCAATGCCCGCAGCGTCATGCTGGTGGCTGATTCCACCAAGCTTCGCCGCAGTGCGCCGGTGCGCATCGCCCATATCAGCCAGATCCAGACCTTCGTCACCGATCAGGATCTGCCCGAGCGCCTCGCCACCATCTGCCATGGCAAGGGCATCGAGGTGGTGGCGGCGATGCCGAAGGGGGCGGATCTCGACGATGCCCAGGCCGAGGCGCAGGACGCCGCGCCAGAGGCGGCGCCGGTGGTCAGGCTGCGCCAGTCACCTTAGACGTCGCTCCACGGGTTGAGCAACGGCACGCCGAATGCCGCAAAGTCCTTCACATTGCGCGTGACGAGCGTGAGAGTGTTGACCAGCGCGGTTGCCGCGAAGAACCCATCCATCACAGACAACGCAACGCCGCTGCGACGGCTCTGTGCCATCAGATCGCCCCAGCGCTCTGCGACCGTATGGTCGATCGGCAGGATGCGCTCTGCAAACCGAGTCGGCAAATCGTGGGCGAGCCAGGCGGTCAGCGCTACGCGCCGACGGCCGTCATCCAGCAGTGCGATGCCACGGCGAAGCTCGGCGATCGAGGCAACGCTGATGAACGCTCGATCCTCGTCGACCCTATCAAGCCACGCCAGAACCTTCGGAGATGGCGCTGGCCGCTGAACCTCCGACAGCACGTTGGTGTCGAGGAGTAGGTTCACGGCATTTCGTCGCGTGGTTGGTCCCGCACACGCTCAAGTTCAAGATCGGCGCCGCGCAGCGGCGAAGCCAGCAGGAATTCGGCGAGTGTGCCTTTGCGCGCAGTCTTTCGCGCCCATTCTTCGGCTGAAACGATCACGGCATTCGGCTTGCCGTGACGGGTGATGATCTGCGGACCAGTTTGGGCGCGGTCGACCACCTCGGAGAGGCGTGCCTTGGCATTGGCAAGCGTCCAGGTGTCAGCTGGTCGTGAATCGGGAGCGGTGCTGTTGTCTGTCATGCCAAATAACCAATTGGACTATTATGACTATATAGGCGCGGAATGACTATTCAAGCGGAGCCCTGCGCATTGGTCCGCCATCCAAGGTGCCTAATTCGACCGAACTGCCCACCAGAAAGTTCCACTTTCGCTTCCTTTCGCTTCTCTTTCATCTTGCTTTCGGTTTCCGGTATGATCTAATCAAAAGCGAAAGTAGCCGCTCGACGGAACGAGCGGTCGCCGGGGGAAGCGTCTGTTGGAGCGTATTTTCGACCTCGCCATCATTGGAGGCGGTGTTAACGGCTGCGGCATCGCGCGCGATGCCGTGGGCCGGGGAAACACGGTTTTCCTGTGCGAAATGAACGATCTGGCAAGCGGGACGTCGTCCTGGTCGACCAAGCTGGTCCATGGCGGCCTGCGCTATCTCGAATATTACGAGTTTCGGCTGGTCCGCGAGGCGCTGATCGAGCGCGAGATTCTCTGGGGCATCGCGCCCCACATCATCCGGCCCCTTCGTTTCGTTTTGCCGCATCACGCCGGCCTGCGCCCGGCCTGGCTGCTGCGTCTCGGCCTCTTCCTCTATGACCACATCGGCGGTCGTCATCTGTTGCCCGCCACCCGCTCGATCGATCTCAGGCGCGACGAGGTCGGCCGCCCGCTGATTCCGAATCGCTACACCCGTGCGTTCGAATATTCCGACTGCTTCGTCGATGACGCCCGCCTGGTCGTGCTCAACGCCCGCGACGCCGCCGACAAGGGCGCCGAGATTCGCACCCGTACCCGCGCCACCGACATCCGCCAGTCCGATGGGATCTGGACCGTCAGCCTGGTCGACACGCTGACCGGCGCGCGTTCGCAGGTCCAGGCCCGCGCGCTGGTCAATGCCGGCGGCCCGTGGGTCGAGGACGTGCTCGGGCGCGGGGCCGGGGTCAACGCCAAAGCAAAAGTGCGCCTGGTGCAGGGCTCGCACGTCGTGGTGAAGAAGCTCTACGACCACGACCGCGCCTACATGTTCCAGAACGCCGACGGCCGCATCATCTTCGTCATCCCCTACCAGGACGATTTTACGCTGATCGGCACCACCGATCGCGACTATGAAGGCGATCCGTCCAAGGTGAAGGCGACGGCCGAGGAGATCCAATATCTCTGCGCGGCGGCCAGCGAATATCTCGCCAGGCCGGTGACGCCGGAGGACGTGGTCTGGACCTATTCCGGCGTGCGGCCGCTTTATGACGACGGCGCCAGCGAAGCCAAGGCCGCGACCCGCGACTACGTGTTCGAGCTCGACACGCCCGGCGGCTCGCCGCTGCTGTCGATCTATGGCGGCAAGATCACGACCTATCGCCGCCTCGCCGAAGAGGCACTTGAGCGGCTCGCGCCCTATCTTCGCAGTGCGAAAGCGCGCGAAGGCTGGACCGGCAAATGGCCGCTGCCCGGCGGCGACATGGACGTCTCCGCCGTCGACGGGCTGATTGGCGAGCTCCAGCGCGGCTATCCCTTCCTCAGCCATGAGCATGCGCGCCGCCTTGCGCGCGCCTATGGCACCCGCACCATCAAGCTCTTGGGCGACGCAAGATCAGCCGCCGATCTCGGCCAGGCCTTTGGCGCGACACTGACCGAACGCGAGGTGCGCTACCTCATGGCCAATGAATGGGCGGTGACCGCCGAGGACATCATCTGGCGCCGCTCCAAGCTTGGTCTTCGACTATCTGCCGACGAAATTGCCGCTTTGGACGACTGGATCAGAACCCACGCTGTGCCGCAAAGTCCGCTGCTGGAAGCAGGAGGACGCTCATGAGTGTGACACTCGATCACGTGACCCGGACCGTCGACGGGGTTCCGCACATCCGCGACGTCTCGCTGACGCTGGAAAGCGGCACGCTGAACGTGCTGCTCGGGCCGACGCTGTCGGGCAAGACCTCGATCATGCGGCTGCTCGCCGGCCTCGACAAGCCGACCAATGGCAAGGTGCTGGTCAACGGCAAGGACGTTACCGGTGTGGACGTGCGCCAGCGTTCGGTTGCGATGGTCTATCAGCAGTTCATCAACTACCCCTCGCTCACGGTCTACGAGAACATAGCCTCGCCCTTGCGTGTGCAGGGCAAGCCGCGCGCGGAGATCGAGGCGCGCGTGGCGGAAGCCGCGCGCCTGCTGCGGCTCGAGCCGTTCCTGAAGCGCACGCCGCTCCAGCTCTCCGGCGGCCAGCAGCAGCGCACCGCGATGGCGCGCGCGCTGGTAAAGGGGGCCGATCTCGTGCTGCTCGACGAGCCGCTCGCCAATCTCGACTACAAGCTGCGCGAGGAGCTGCGCGCCGAATTGCCGCGCATCTTCGAGGCCTCCGGCGCGATCTTCGTCTATGCCACGACTGAGCCGACCGAGGCGCTGCTGCTCGGCGGCAACACGGTCTGCATGTGGGAAGGGCAGGCGCTCCAGATCGGCGGGACACCCAAGGTCTATCGCCAGCCGCAGACGCTGCGGGTCGCGCAGGTGTTTTCCGATCCGCCGCTCAATCTCGTCGGCATCGAGAAGAAGAACGGCTCGGTGCAATATGCGGGAGGCATCGCCGCGCCGGCTTCCGGCCTCTATTCCACACTCGCCGATGGCGCCTATCGCGTCGGTTTTCGCGCGCATCAGCTCGCACTCGCCAATGGCCAGACAGACCGCCATGCCTTCCATGCCACGGTCACGGTGACCGAGATCACCGGATCGGAGAGTTTCGTGCATTTGACTCGCGACGGATCGAACTGGGTTGCGGTGCTGCATGGCGTGCACGAATTCGAGCCCGGCCAGACCATCGATGCCGTGCTCGATCCCAACGACATCTTCGTGTTCGATGCGGCTGACCGTCTGGTCGCCGCACCGGCATCTTGAGGGAGATGCGATATGGCCCGCATTGACCTCGTCGATCTCGCGCACTCCTACGGCGGCAATGATGCGCCGGAGGAAACCTTTGCGCTGAAGCCGGTCACCATGACCTGGCGGCAGGGCGGCGCCTATGCGCTGCTCGGCCCAAGCGGCTGCGGCAAGACCACGCTGCTCAACGTCATCTCCGGCATCATCACGCCCTCGCGCGGAGAGATTCTGTTCGACGGCCAGGACATCACACCGCTGTCAACCCAGAAGCGCAACATCGCCCAGGTGTTCCAGTTTCCGGTGATCTACGACACCATGACGGTGGGGCAGAACCTGGCGTTTCCGTTGAAGAACCGCGGCGTGCCGAAGGCCGAGATCGACAAGCGCGTCGCCGAGATCGGCCGCCTGCTCGACCTCGAGCCCTATCTGAACCGAAAGGCGACGCGGCTCACCGCCGACGCCAAACAGAAGATATCGCTCGGCCGCGGCCTCGTCCGCTCCGACGTCGCCGCCGTGCTGTTCGACGAGCCGCTGACGGTGATCGATCCCGAGCTGAAATGGCAGCTCCGCTCCAAGCTGAAGGCGCTGCATCGCGAGCTCGACCTCACGATGATCTACGTCACCCACGACCAGACCGAGGCGCTGACCTTCGCCGACACCGTCGTCGTCATGCATGACGGCCGGGTGGTGCAGAGCGGCACGCCGGCCGAACTGTTCGACAAGCCGGCGCACACCTTCGTCGGCTATTTCATCGGCTCACCTGGCATGAACATCATTCCGGCCGAGGTGAAGGGGCGCGAGGCACGGATCGACGGCCACGTCATTGGGCTCAACCGCAGCTACGACAATCTGCCTGCTGGCGCCAAGATCGAGATCGGCGTGCGTCCGGAATTCGTCGAGGTCGTCGCGTCCGCGCCCGGCCTGCTCACGGCAAAGATAGAGCGCATCGACGATCTCGGCCGCATCCGCTTCGCGCGTGCCCGTCTCGGCGATGCCAAGCTCGCGGCGCGCGCGCCGGCGGGCTTCACCAGTCCGGACGGCAACGCCGGGCTGAAAATCGATCCGGCACATATCCACGTCTATGCCGACAGCCTTCTGGTGGAGGGGGCCACCTGATGGACAAGACCGTCAACCAAAAAGCCTGGTTCCTGGTGCTGCCGGTGTTCCTGGTCGTCGCTTTCTCTGCGGTGCTGCCGCTGATGACGGTGGTGAATTATTCGATGCAGGACACCTTCGGCAACAACCAGTTCTTCTGGAATGGTGTCGGCTGGTTCAAGGAATTGCTCGATCCCTCGACCGATCTCGGCGGCCGCTTCCTGGCCTCGCTCGGCCGCAATCTGTTCTTCTCGATGGTGATCCTCGCGATCGAGGTGCCGCTCGGCATCGTCGTCGCGCTGTCGATGCCGCGCCAGGGCTGGACCGTCGCGGCTTGTCTCGTCACCCTCGCGCTGCCGCTGCTGATTCCCTGGAACGTGGTCGGCACGATCTGGCAGATTTTTGGTCGGCCCGACATCGGGCTGCTCGGCTACGTGCTGAATGCCGTCGGCATCGACTACAATTACGTCTCGAACGAGATCGACGCCTGGGTCACGGTCATCGTGATGGACGTCTGGCATTGGACCAGCCTGGTTGCACTGCTCTGCTATGCGGGCCTGAAGTCGATTCCCGAGGCCTATTACCAGGCTGCTCAAATCGACGGCGCCTCGCGCTGGGCCGTATTCAAGGCGATCCAGTTGCCGAAGATGAACCGCGTGCTGCTCATCGCCGTGCTGCTGCGCTTCATGGACAGCTTCATGATCTACACCGAGCCGTTCGTCGTGACTGGCGGCGGGCCCGGCAACTCGACGACCTTCGTGTCGATCGAGTTGGTCAAGATCGCGCTTGGCCAGTTCGACCTCGGCAAGGCCGCCGCGCTCTCGCTGGTCTACAATCTGATCATCCTGATCGTCTGCTGGATCTTCTACACCGTCATGACCAATGCCGGTGCCGAACGCAAAGTTCGAGCGGAGAGCGAGCCGGCGGCGGAGCCCAAGCCTTTGGCTGGGCTCAAGCCCGTGACCGTGCTCAAGCCAAAGGAAGGAGTGGCCTGATGCATTCGATCCCCGGCCGCCGCCTCATCATGGGGTTGTTCCTGATCTTCCTGCTGTTGCCGATCTACTGGCTCGTCAACATGAGCTTCAAGACCAACGCCGAGATCGTCTCGACGATGACGCTCTGGCCGCACGCGCCGACGCTCCAGCACTACAGGCGCATCTTCACCGACGAGAGCTGGTATTCCGGCTACATCAATTCGCTGGAATACGTGGTTATCAATACCATCATCTCGATTTCCGTGGCTTTGCCCGCGGCCTATGCGTTTTCGCGCTATCGCTTCCTCGGCGACAAGCATCTGTTCTTCTGGCTGCTGTCGAACCGGATGGCGCCGGCGGCCGTCTACGCGCTGCCGTTCTTCAACCTCTATTCGGCGATCGGGCTGTTCGATACGCCGTGGGCGGTCGCGCTCGCGCATTGCATTTTCAACGTGCCGCTGGCGGTGTGGATCCTCGAGGGCTTCGTCTCCGGCGTGCCGCGCGAGATCGACGAGACGGCTTTCCTCGACGGCTATTCCTTCCCTCGCTTCTTCATCAGGATCCTGGTGCCTCTGATCGCGAGCGGCATCGGCGTCGCGGCCTTCTTTTGCTTCATGTTCTCCTGGGTCGAGCTGCTGCTGGCGCGCACGCTGACCTCGGTCAACGCCAAGCCGATCGCGGCCGTCATGACGCGAACGGTGTCGGCGGCCGGCATGGATTGGGGCCTGTTGGCTGCCGCCGGCGTGCTCACCATCATTCCGGGCGCGCTCGTGATCTGGTTTGTCCGCAACTACATCGCGCGCGGCTTCGCGCTCGGCCGGGTCTAGGGAGGCAACAATGGAATCCATCGCGTGGATGGCCTGGACGCTGCCGACCGCGATCTTCTTCGTCGCGCTCGCCTGCACGCTTGCCGTGATGACCTGGCTTGGGGCTGTCTATCCCGAGGCCGAGCGCGTCGGCGTGCTGCGCATTCCGACGACGCGCGGCGATCGCCTGTTCATCTCGCTGATCGTGGCCGCCGTCATTCACCTGTTGTGGATCGGGCTTGTTGGCACTGACCCGATCGCGACTCTGCCCATCGGGGAAGAGGGAGTTGAGATTACGAGCCTGTGGCTCGCAACCGTGATTTCGTTTGTCTCAGGCGCGGTGATCTTTCGCACCGTCTGAGGCAAGCGAGAAAGAGCAGATCCGGGGTCTACCCGGGCCTGGATTTAGTTTTGTCGCTTCAACCGGAGGAAACACTATATGCGACACTTGAGGACGACCAAGGACAGTCTTCTGACCATGACCAGCGCGCTCGCGCTGATCGCGGCTTCGATGACGATTGCCGCGCCGGCGCGCGCGGACGAAGCCGCCGCCAAGAAGTGGATCGACAGCGAATTCCAGCCATCGACCCTGTCGAAAGACGATGCGATGAAGGAAATGCAGTGGTTCATGAAGGCCGCTGAACCCTTCAAGGGCATGGAGATCAACGTCGTCTCCGAAACGCTGACGACCCACGAATATGAATCCCGCACGCTTGCCAAGGCGTTCGAGGAAATCACCGGCATCAAGGTCAAGCACGACATCATCCAGGAAGGTGACGTCGTCGAAAAGATCCAGACCCAGATGCAATCCGGCAAGAACGTCTATGACGGCTGGATCAACGATTCCGACTTCATCGGAACGCACTTCCGCTACGGCCAGGCCGTCGACCTGACGGACTGGATGGCGAAGGACGGCAAGGACGTCACCGACCCGATGCTCGACGTCAACGACTTCATCGGCAAGTCGTTCACGACCGCGCCGAACGGTCATCTCTATCAATTGCCCGACCAGCAGTTCGCCAACCTCTATTGGTTCCGGTACGACTGGTTCACCAACCCCGACTACAAGGCCAAGTTCAAGGCCAAGTATGGCTACGACCTTGGCGTTCCCGTGAACTGGTCGGCTTACGAGGATATCGCTGATTTCTTCACTAACGACATCAAGGAAATCAACGGGACCCGGATCTATGGCCACATGGATTACGGCAAGAAGGATCCTTCGCTCGGATGGCGTTTCACCGACGCCTGGCTGTCGATGGCCGGCAATGGTGACAAGGGCATTCCGAACGGCCTTCCGGTCGACGAGTGGGGCATCCGCATGGAAGGCTGCCGCCCGGTCGGCTCGAGCGTCGAGCGCGGCGGTGACGTCAACGGCCCGGCGGCGGTCTACTCGATCGTGAAGTATCTCGACTGGATGAAGAAATATGCCCCGCCCCAGGCGCAAGGCATGACCTTCTCCGAATCGGGACCGGTGCCGTCGCAGGGCAATATTGCCCAGCAGGTGTTCTGGTACACCGCCTTCACTGCCGACATGGTGAAGCCCGGCCTGCCGGTGATGAACGCGGACGGTACGCCGAAGTGGCGTATGGCTCCTTCGCCTCATGGCGCCTACTGGAAGGAAGGCATGAAGCTCGGCTACCAGGACGTGGGATCGGCGACCCTGCTCAAGTCGACCCCGGTCGATCGCCGCAAGGCGGCCTGGCTCTATCTGCAGTTCATCGTCTCCAAGACCGTGAGCCTGAAGAAGAGCCATGTCGGTCTCACCTTCATTCGTGAATCCGACATCTGGGACAAGTCGTTCACGGAGCGTGCGCCGAAGCTCGGCGGCCTGATCGAGTTCTACCGCTCGCCGGCGCGCGTGCAGTGGACCCCGACCGGCAACAACGTGCCTGACTATCCGAAGCTTGCGCAATTGTGGTGGCAGAACATCGGCGACGCGTCGTCCGGTGCGAAGACGCCGCAGGCCGCGATGGATGCGCTCGCAGCCGCCCAGGATTCGGTGATGGAGCGTCTGGAGAAGTCCGGTGTGCAGGGTGCCTGCGGACCGAAGCTCAATCCAAAGAAGACGGCCGAGTACTGGTATGACAAGTCGGCGAAGGACGGCAACATCGCTCCGCAGCGCAAGCTCGCGAACGAGAAGCCGAAGGGCGAGACCATCGACTACGACACGCTGATCAAGTCGTGGCCGGCCTCGCCGCCGAAGCGCGCTGACGCGAAGTAATTCGCTGATATCGTGATGGCAGGGCTTCGTCCCGGCCATCCGACAACAGGAGGCCGGGAGCGATCCCGGCCTTTTGTCGTATTGCCCTATTGCCTTGTCGACCTCTGTCATCTGAATTAGCGACTTCAGATCCGGAAACGAGACTTCGCCATGCGCATGATTTTCCGTTGCGATCCCAGGCTGGCCGATCATCTGGTCCGGCCCTACCCGGCGCGCACCGCCTTGCCCGACTGGCTGCGCGCGATGCCCGCGAAGGCGCACTCGGACATCCACGGCCGGGACATCCGCACGGTCAAGCAATGTCCGCCCTTTGTCGACGCGATGGCCTATGGGGTCATGATTCCGCTGCCGTGTGACGTCACGGTTGAGTCGGGAAGGTTCACCTGGAACTGGGACATTCCCGAGCCGGCGACATCTGGGCATCCACGTGCGCCTTTGAGTTTCCATCCGGCTGCACAATTGGCTGCTGCGCCTTTCGCGAACGGACAATCTGCGATCAAGTTCAACAGTTTCTGGACCATCGAGCTCGAGCCCGGCTGGTCGCTGTTCGCGACGCATCCCGTCAACCGCGATGATCTGCCGTTCCGCCTGGTTTCGGGTCTGGTCGACGCCGACCGATTTCACGACGGCGGTATCAACTTTCCGGCCGTATGGACCGAGCCCGATTTTTCCGGCGTCATCGAGAAGGGCACGCCGGTCGCGCAGTGTTTTGCCGTACCGCGCGACGCGCCTGAGCTGGTGTTCGAGGCCTTCGATGAGGCCCACCAGCAAGCCTACGCGAAGGTCGTCGCCGACGTGCTGGCTGCGCCCAACGTCTACCGCAAGCATTTTCGTGCGAAACGCGGACGCCTAACGCCCTAAAGCACGGCGCAATTCGTCTTCGTCGAGCCACAGGCGGCCATGCGAGGCCGAGGTCAGCGCCATCGCGATCGAGCCGAAGAGTTGCGGGCGTAGGCGGTAGGCCTGGGCGAAGGCGCGCATGGCGTTGTCGAGGTCGCCACCCTCCTGCAATGAGATGCCGAGGTTGAGAGCAGCTTCGGCATGGTCGGGCTTGAGCTCGAACGCCTTGCGATAGGCGTCTGCTGCGCCATCGTGGTCACGCAGGTCTTGTCGCGCGAGGCCAAGGTTGAACCACACGGACGCCGGCGCGTCCGTCGCGGTCGCTTGCGCGAGCATTTTTGCGGCGGTGTCAAGGTCGCCGTCCTCCCACGAGAGCCGGCCAAGTCGCGCCGTTGCTTCCTGATGACCAGGGATGACCCTGAGGATCGCCTGCCAGGCTCCGCGTGCCTGATCTCGCAGCCCAGCCATATCGAGCGTTCGTGCCTTCTCGATAAACATCTCGCGCTGCGGGCTGGTGGCGATCGCGGCATCGAGATGTACGAGCGCGGCGTCGAATTGGCCTTCGCTGCGCGCGATGCGGGCGGCCAGCAGCCGGGCCGGCGTGTTGTTCGGCTGCTTGGCAAGACTCACGTCGATATGCGCGTGAGCCGGGGCGATGACACCCCTGGAGAACAATACGGCGGCCAGCAAATGATGCAGCACGGGATCGCCGGGATCACGTGCAAGGCCCTGTTCGCACAGACGTTGCGCCTCGTCCGGCTTGCCCGAATTGACCGCTGTCGTCGCGCGGCGAACGAGTGTCTGGGTGTCGTCCATGGCCGTATTAGAGCAAGGATGCTGGGACACGGCAATATGGCGGGCTTGTAGACGCCCAACGAGAAAAGGCCGGGAGCGATCCCGGCCTTTTCTTTGTTGCGTTGTCATTGCGAGCGAAGCAATCCAGAATCTTTCCAGGGAGGTAGTCTGGATTGCTTCGTCGCAACAGCTCCTCGCAATGACGGAGGATGGAGCGACAGTGTCGCCTTACTCTGCCGGCTCCGCTGCGAGCAGCGGATAATCCGTATACCCCTTCGCCCCGCCGCCGTAGAACGTGTTCTTGTCCCAATCGTTCAGCGCCGCGCCCGCCTTCAACCGCTCGACCAGATCGGGGTTGGAGATGAACGGCTTGCCGAAGGCGATCAGGTCGGCGGCGTTCGCGTCCAGCACCTTGGTCGCGAGATCGAAATCGTAGCCGTTGTTGGCGATGTAGGCGCCCGAGAAGCGCTTGCGCAGGCTCGCATAGTCGAACGGCGCGAAGTCGCGCGGGCCGCCGGTGGCGCCCTCGACGACGTGGAGATAGACGAGCTTCAGTGCGCTGAGGCCGTCGGTGATGTGATCGAACAGGGCTTGCGGATTGGAATCCACGATGTCGTTGGCAGGCGTCACCGGCGAGATGCGGATGCCGGTGCGGTCGGCCCCGGCCTCAGCCGCGACCGCCTGGGAGACTTCCAGCATCAGTCGCGCGCGGTTCTCAATGGAGCCGCCATAGGCGTCGGTGCGCTTGTTGGCGCCGTCCTTGGCGAATTGATCGAGGAGATAGCCGTTGGCGCCGTGGATCTCGACGCCGTCAAATCCGGCTTCCAGCGCATTCTTCGAGGCGCGCTTGAAGTCGTCGATGATGCCTGGAATTTCGGAGAGCTCGAGCGCGCGGGGCTCGGAGACGTCGGCGAAGCCGCCGTTGACGAAGGTTTTGCCCTTGGCGCGGATTGCGCTCGGCGCCACCGGAGCGGCGCCACCCGCCTGGAGGTCCACATGCGAAATGCGGCCGACATGCCAGAGTTGGATGAAGATCTTGCCGCCGCGCTCATGCACCTTGTCGGTGACTTTGCGCCAGCCCGCGACCTGGTCCTTCGAATAGATGCCGGGGGTGTCCTGATAGCCCTGGCCCTGCTGCGAAACCTGGCTCGCTTCGGTGATCAGGAGGCCCGCAGAAGCGCGCTGGCCGTAATAGTCGGCGGCGAGCGCACCCGGTACGAACGTGCCGGCAACGGCGCGGTTGCGCGTCAGCGGCGCCATCACGAAACGGTTGGCCAGCGTGATCGGGCCAAGCTTGTAGGTCTCAAACAATTTGGTCGGACGGCTCATTGGGGGCTTCCAGAGGTTAAGAGGTCCGGAACATTTGTGCATCGCGGCAATCAGCGCAAGGGATGAGCCATACGGAAAGTGCAAGCGAGTTGCGCGGCAACGCCCGCGCAGCATAATTCATGTGCAATTTGAGCCGCGGCAGCGGATTTCAGCTGCCGCGGCCCCGCAAGCTCAGTTCACCCCGAGGAAATCGCGCTTGCCGATCTCGACGCCGTTGTGACGCAAAATGCCGTGGGCGGTCGTGGCATGGAAATAGAAGTTCGGCAGCGAGACGGCGCTGAAGAACTGCTGGCCTTTGAGCGTCATGGACCGGTCCGGGCCCGCCGGGAAGGTCACATCCTTGGCATCGGCGCCGTCGAACTGCTCCGGCTTGAACGATTTGACGTAGTCGATCGTCTTGGCGAGCCGCTGCTTCAGCTCCTCAAACGTCTTTTCTGTGTCGGGCGTCGAAGGCACCTCGCTATGCGTCAGCCGTGCGCAGCCCTTGGCGGCGAAATCGCTGACGAGCTGGATCTGCTTCGACAGCGGCAGCATGTCCGGAAAGAGGCGCGAGCCGAGCAGGACGCCGGGGTCGATCTTTTTGGCCGCGCAATGCGCCTCGGCTTTGGTGAGCAGGCCGGTCAGGCTGTTCAGCATCTGCAGATAGGCGGGGACGACGGCGTCATGGAAGGACATGTGATGCTCGCTCGAATGAGGGGAAACTCAGGAGAAAACCTGAGCCACTCACATGGGAGCCTCATGGAAAAATACAATCGCAGAAGCGGCTTGTGCGGTGCGAAAATCCTACCGCACCATCGCCGGAGGCTGCGCCTGCGCCGTGCCGCCGCGCATGCGGGCCAATAGCTCCGCGGTCGGCCAGGAATCGGCCGGCAGGCCGTATTTGATCTGCATCGCCTTCACGGCGGCGCGGCTCTGCTGGCCCAGCACGCCGTCGACCTTGCCGACATTGAAGCCGGCTTGGACCAGAAGCTGCTGCAATTGCTTGAGTTCGTTGAACGGCAGTTGCGCCACGTGCCCGGCAGGCTTGCGCATTGGGGCGGCGCCCGCAATGCGCGAAGCGAGATAGCCCGCTGTGGTCGAATAGATCAGCGAATTATTCCATTCGGTATAGGCTGCGAAATTCGCGTACGCCATGAAGGCCGGCCCGTTGTGCCCCATCGGCAGCAGCACGGACGCCGCGAGGTTGTCGTTCGGCAGTGGACGGCCGTCGGGATAGGTGACCCCGAACTGCGCCCATTTCGCGCGCGGCAGCTGCACACTGAGATCGGTCTGATCCCATGGCAGGTTTTGCGGCACCTTGATCTCTTCCAGCCATGGCTCGCCGCGGCGCCACTTCAATCCGTTGGCGATGTAATTCGCGGTCGAGCCGATCACGTCGTCCTCGCTGCGCAAGAGGTCGCGCCGCCCGTCGCCATCATAATCGACGGCGTAGTTGACGTAATGCGTCGGCAGAAATTGCGTCTGGCCGAGCTCGCCGGCCCAGGAGCCGATCATCTCGTCGGGCGTGAGATCGCCGCGGTCGATGACCTTCAGCGCGGCGATGGTCTCGTTCACGAACATCTCCGAACGCCGGCAGTCATAAGCGAGCGACACCAGCGATTTCAACGTCGGCAGATTGCCCATGTTGACGCCGAAATCGCTCTCCAGCCCCCAGAATGCGGCGATCACCGCCGGCGGCACGCCGTATTCCTTCTCGGCGCGCGCGAACGCCGCTGCGTGTTGCTTGATGTGCTGCTGGCCGTTCTGCATGCGATAGGGCGCGGCCATACGGCCAGCAAATTCGGTGAAGAGCTGGCCGAACACGCGCTGGCCGCGGTCGCGGTTGACGATGCCCTGGTCGTAGACGAGATAGGGCGAGGCCTCCGCGATCGTGTGCTGCGCCACGCCGGCAGCAACCGCCTGGCTCTTCACGTCTGCGAGGAAGCGATCGAAGCTCGCCCCGTTGTGGCACGATGCCGCGCGCGGCGAGGGCGAGGTGGCCCTTGGGGCGGCCGGCTTTGCCGGGGGCGGCGCGAATTGGGCGGAGGCGGGAAGTGCGAGGGCGAACGAGACCGCAATCGTTGCGACCGCAAGGCGAGAACCAAGGCAGTTCATCGGCATCGATATCTCTGGTGCTGTCGGGGAGCTGCTAGGCCGCCAATACGGCGCGTTTCACTGCGAGGGGAAGGGCGATCTCGCGAAAGAAGGACTTCGGATAGAGGTAGTCCTCGCCGGACTCATCGACGATCCGCAGCATGTCGAGTTTCTCGGCCGCCGGATCGCGTAGCGTCACATAGATCTTGCGCTTCTCAAGCGACGCCGCGTAGCCCTCATTGTCCACGCAGATCACCAGTTGCTTGCCTCGCGATTTCGTCATGTTGGTCAGAGCAGGCTCTTGATCTTGAATTCCTTGCGGCCGATGCCGGCAGCCTCATACCAGTGTATCTCAGCGAGATGGGTAGAGCCATTGGATAATCGCACCTCCGCGATGCCCTTGCGTTTGCGCCATCGTCCACGTCCATAGATCCGTCGCAGGCGGGCGATCTCGCGGATGCCCGAGCCGCTGGCGAAGGTTTCGACCGCGGTGATCTCTCCGACAACCTCGAATAGCATGATGCCGATCGTGCCCGGGTGTCCCGGGCTGGGTCAAGTGCCGCGTCTCCCAGCCGCACCCTGAAAACCTTGCGGGCCAGCGGGGGGCATTCCTACCTGATGTTTGCCGGCCACTGCGCCTCTAGCGGCCACGGCCGGCTTCGGGAGACGGCCATGAACTATTTTCGTACCGCAATGCTTCTCGCAGGCCTCACCGCCCTGTTCATGGGGGTGGGCTATCTGATTGGCGGCGCCGCCGGCGCCATGATCGCGCTCGTCATTGCGGCGGCGACCAATCTCTTCACCTACTGGAACTCGGACCGCATGGTGCTTTCGATGTACGGCGCCCATGAGGTCGACCGTTCGACGGCGCCGGAGCTGGTCGGCCTCGTCGCAGAGCTTGCGGGCCGCGCAGGCTTACCGATGCCACGCGTGTTCCTGATGGACGAGCCGCAGCCCAATGCGTTTGCGACCGGCCGTAATCCCGAGAACGCCGCAGTTGCCGTCACCACCGGGCTGATGCGACAGCTCAGCCGCGAGGAGCTTGCCGGCGTCATCGCGCACGAGCTCGCGCACATCAAGAACCACGACACGCTGCTGATGACTGTTACCGCGACCATTGCGGGCGCGATCTCCATGCTGGCGCAGTTCGGCATGTTCTTCGGCGGCAATCGCAACAACAACGGCCTCGGCATCGTCGGCTCGATCCTGATGATGATCCTGGCGCCGCTGGGCGCCATGCTGGTGCAGATGGCGATCAGCCGTACCCGCGAATATGCCGCCGACAATCTCGGTGCGCGCATCGCCGGCCAGCCGATGTGGCTGGCGTCCGCGCTGGTCAAGATCGAGAACGCGGCGCATCAGGTGCCGAATGTCGAGGCCGAGCGAAACCCCGCGACCGCGCACATGTTCATCGTCAATCCGCTGTCGGGCCACGGCGTCGACAATCTCTTCGCCACACATCCGTCGACGCAGAATCGCATTGCGGCGCTCCGGCAGCTCGCGACCGAGCTCGGCACGCAGGCCGCGCCGTCGGTCGGTGCCAACGAAAACTATCCGCCGCAGGGCCCGTGGGGCCGCTCGTCCTCGCGCGGTCCGTCAAATGGTCCGGCACGCGGCCCTTGGGGCTGACATGGAACCGGCCGGATTTTGCCGGCTTGTGATCTGGCGCACAGAGGGCCGGTTCGGCCGGTGCTAACACCTCTGCGAGAGTGTTCCTTCGAAAGGGGATGCGTGGCCGGCCTCCCGCCGGTCACCGCCGAAGATGACCAGAACTGCCGTGCCATTGTTGATCGTCCTGGGCGTGGCCATCGGCCTGTCCACGCATACGGCCGTGAATTGCGGCGACGAGGACGAGCCCGACATCTGCTCGGCCGTGATCAGCTTCTCGCCGTTTCGCGGCTCTCTGATCGCCTTCGCCTATGAGGGACGCGGGCGGATCGCGCTGCGCCACGGCGACCACGGCCGGGCGATCGCCGATTTCAATGAGGCCATCCGCCTCAATCCCAACCGCGCCTCGCTCTATCGCGACCGCGCGCAGGCGTACCGGCAGAACGGCGAGCCGGGCCTTGCGATTGCCGATTACGACGAGGCGATCGCGCTCGATCCCAAGCCCGCGGTGCCCTATTACGAGCGGGGTCTCGCGCTCGCTGCCAAGGGCGATCTCGACCGCGCGATTTTGAGCTTCAGCACAGCGGTCCGCCTTGATCCGACGGACCCGCAGTCTCGCCTCGACCGCGGCCTTGCGCTTCTGGCCCGCGGCCAGGCCGATGATGCCCGTGCAGATCTCGAAGCCGCCGCTACGTTGCCGCCCATCAAGGACGGCCGCACGCGCGACGCCGCGCGCGCCAAACTCGCTGAGCTTGCCCGCGCCGAGCCGACTCAGGTCTCCACACCGCGGCGGTGAGATCTTGCCGCCAGCGGATAGAGCGGCGGGCTTACTTCGCCTTCTTCGCTTTTGCCTTCTTGGCCTTCGCAGCCTTCTTCGCCGGCTTGGCCTTGGCCGGCTTCTCCGCCTTCACCTCGACGGGCGTGCTGGCGGCCAGCCGCATCGCGCGGGCGTAGCTGTCGGCGACGTTGTCTGCGGACATCTGGAGGCGCCTGGCGGCGGCGGTGGCCTGCTCCATGGTGGCCTTGGCCATCATCTTGAAGCGGACGCTGGTCTCCTTGCCCTTGGCCTTGGCCGCAAGGCCGGTGAAACGATCCCGCCGCTCCTTGGCGCGGGACATCAGGCCCGTATGCAGCTGTCTGGCCAGTTGCCGGATCACGACATCCAGGTCGGCGTCCGCCATATCTTCTATCCTCTTCGAAACAATCCCAATCGATGCGGCGGGACTATGCAGATCGGCTACCTGCTTGGCAATTGCCGCCCGCGCGTCATCCGCAGCTTCCGGTTACCAAAACAGAAAAGCCGCGCATGTCGCGCGGCTTGTGGCTTTGGTTCGGCGCGAGCTGCACCAAGTCTAGCTCACTTCAAGGTCTGCCTTACTTCAACGAGGCGACCGGTCCGCTCGAGCTTGCTGCCGGATCGGGATCGAAGCCGAACACGCCGACCAGATATTTGTAATAGTCGGGCATCTTCTCCTTGAGCGCTTCACGGGTCTTGGGATCCTGGACATCGCTCTTGCCGGCCAGGAAGATGCTGGCGGTCACGGCAAAGAATTCCATGTGATTCTTCATCGCATAGGCTTCCTTGGGCAGCAGGTCCTTGGACTTGGCGTAGGCATAATAGGCGATCACGCCCTTGTTGGCGTAGCCGTCGGGCAGCAGCCGAGCGTGATAGGCATGCAGCATCTCGTGGAGCAGCACGGCCTCTTTCTCGTAACGCATCATGTCCGGACGGATCATGATCACGCCGAGCCCGGAATCGACCGCGAGGTCGACGGCATTCGGATTGGTCCAGCGCTGCTTGTCGTGGTCCCAAACCGTCAGCGTGCGCGGCGCGGTGCGCTGGATGTCCGGCGTGACCCGGCCGTAGCACGCGGTTGCGGCGCCTTCGTCGAGGCAGGCCAGCTCGCTTGCGATGATCGGGACGGTATGGAAGAAGCGCAGCACGCGCGGGGAGAGCCCGGCGTTCTCGACGACGTCGATCTGCTGCTTCAGATTGTTGGTGAGCTTGTCGACGTCCTTGCGGTCGGAGGCCTCCGACAGGTCGAACATGTAGCCGCGGTAGCTCTGGAAACCGGGCGGCAGCGCCTGCGCGGTGTCGGCGGACGCAGCGTCGAGCGAGCCGGCCTTGGATGGATTGGCGAAGAGCGCGCCGACAATGGTCGCGGTCAGCAGCAACGCAATGCGCATGATGAACCCCCTGATGTCACTTCACGCGGCAGGATAGGCTGCCGTTGTTTGCGAAAAATGAGTGGGGCGAGACTAAGGCAGCGATGTTGAGGCGTGCTTAATCGTTGGTTACAGATCGCACGGGCGGATTAGGGCGGGGTTAACCAAGCGTGGATTGGCCGCGCGCTTCGGCGTAAGATCGGAGCCGGGCACCATGCCCCCACATCGATAGCCGGAAGGAGGATGCCATGTATGCCGCCATCCGTCAGGCCAAGGCGAAGAGCGGGAGCGCCGAAGAGTTGGCGCGCCGCATCAAGGACGGCGCCGTTCCGATCATCAGCGACGTCGAGGGCTTTAGGGCCTATTACGTGGTCTATGCCGGTGACGACACGGTGACCGCGATCTCGATCTTCGACAAGTTCGAGCAGGCCGAGGAGGCGAACAAGCGCGCCATCGCCTGGATCGAGAAGGATCTAGGGTCTCTGCTGGCAGGGCACGCGAGTGCCGCGGCGGGGCCGGTGATCGTGCATACGCTGGCGTAGTTGCTGCCTTCGCCTCTCCCCGCTTGCGGGGAGAGGCCGAAATGCGCGCGTAGCGCGGATTTCGGGTGAGGGGGACTCTCCGCGAGTCTAACTCTTACCGTACCCTCGGAGACTCCCCCTCACCCCGACCCTCTCCCCGCAAGCGGGGCTAGCTTGGGCACAGATCTCTTGCACAGAATGAATCGCCTGTGATTCTGTGTAGGCCGTCGTGATTCTGGCAGCGGAGCGATGGCGGAGATGGATATCGGCTATTTCGGCGACGAGCGTCTTAAAAAAATGGCGCTCTGTTGCTTGCGCGTGTCTGCGAGCGACAGACGGTTTGTCTGCGCAAACTTGGCGAGGATCGCGCCGAGAAGGTCAAATTTCGGCGCTTTTTGATGAATGAGCGGGTCACGGTCGACAAGATGGTGATCCGCGCGCGAGCGCGTCTGCGTGAGATTGCGGCCGGCCGGCACGTCCTGGCGATCCAGGATACCAGCGAGATCAACTATGAGGCCAAGCGAGGGCGCAAGCGCGATCTCGGCCGGGTGGGCAATGGCCGTGACGTCGGCCTGTTCGTGCATCCCGTTCTGACGGTTGATGCAGAAACAGGTCACTGTCTGGGCCTGGCCGACGTGCAGGTCTGGCGCCGCTTTAAAACCAAGGCCGCCGACTATCGCAAGCAGCCGATTGAGGAAAAGGAATCCTATCGATGGGTGAAGGGCCCGCGGCGGGCCAAATGGGGCCTGACCAAGGCGAGCATGATCACAGTGATCGACGATCGCGAAGGAGACATTTATGAGAAGTGGGCTCGCCTGCCGGATCGTCGCACGCATCTGTTGAGCCGCGCGTGCCGGGATCGTGCAACAACAGGCGACCGCGCTCTGTTTGCGACCATGGCGGCACTGCCCGAGCAACATCGCTTGGCGATCGATCTGCCGGCGCGGGCAGGCAAGCGCCAGGCTCGTCAAGCGCAGTTGGCGGTGCGGTTCGGAACGGTCGTCGTCTGTCGGCCAGCATCCTGCTCCGATCCCCACGCGCCGCGCCAACGGTGATCGGCTGGTACCGCCAGCGCTGGCATGTCGAACAATTGTTCAGGACCGTGAAGCGCCAAGGCCTTGATCTCGAGGCGAGCGTTCTTGCCGAAGGCGCGGCGCTGGAAAAGCTCGCCGTTATCGCTCTCATCGCCGCGTGCCAAACCATGCAACTCGTGCTCGCGCGCGCCTCGCTCGACGATAGCCAACCTGCCTCGCACGTCTTTGACGATCGCGAAATGCAGGTTCTATCGGCCTTGCAGGAACGTTTGCGGGGCCGCACCGCCAAACAGCAAAATCCCCATATACCAAGCAGCCTTGCTTGGGCCGGCTGGACCATCGCCCGCCTCGGTGGCTGGACCGGTTACGAGAGCGACAAATCCAACGGCCCAATCACAATGCGCGACGGGCTCGAACGCTTCCGAGCCATCGCCCAAGGCTTCTTCCTCGCCAAAAATGTGTGCCCAAGCTAGCCCCGCAAGCGGGGAGAGGGAGAGTGCCCCCTCACAACTCCCTTGCATTCGAGAACGCGAAACTCGACACCCGCCGCGTCGTCTCGTCCAAAATCAGCGTGCGCGTGATCGGCGGCTCGGCGCGCTGGGCGCAATTTTCGCGCTCGCAGAGCCGGCAGTTGACGCCGATCGGCGTGCCTTCCGTTTTCTCCAGGTCCATGCCGGCGGCGTAGGTCAGGCGTGCGGCGTGGCGGATCTCGCAGCCGAGGCCGATGGCGAAGCGCGGCTGCGGCAGCGGGTGCGGCGCGACGGGGCGGCGCACCATCTGCGCGATCGAGAAATAGCGGTTGCCGTCGGGCAGCTCGATCACCTGCTTGAGCAGGCGATCCGGCGTGTCGAAGGTCGAGTGCACGTTCCACAGCGGACATGTGCCGCCGAATTTCGAGAACGGAAACGTGCCGGACGAGAAGCGCTTCGACACGTTGCCGGCATTGTCGACACGCAGCAGGAAGAACGGAATGCCGCGGGCGTTCGGCCGCTGCAACGTGGTGAGGCGATGGCAGACCTGCTCGAAGCCGGAATTGAAACGCTGCGCCAGCAAATGTATGTCGTAATTGAGCGCTTCGGCAGCCGCGAGGAAGGCCGGGTAGGGCATCATCACGGCCGCCGCAAAATAATTGCCGAGCGTGATGCGGAACAGCCGGCGCGGCGTGTCGTCGAGCGGGCCGGCGCGGCCGATGATGGTCTCCAGATGCGGCGTGCATTCGCCAAGCCCGAGCTGAAAGGCGAGCTGGAAGGCGCGGCCGGCCGGATCGACCAACTCGGAGATCAGGAGCTGGCGGCGATGGCGGTCGAAACGCCGCAAGGTTTCACGCATCACGTCCACCGGCATGATGCGGGTCTGGATCGAGTGTTTTTCGCGCAGGCGCGCGGCGAGCGCGGCATAAAGCCCTTCGGGCGGGACGTTCAGCTCATCGCGAACGGTCTCCGCGGCCTGCTCGAGCTCCGGAAAATAGTTGCGGTTGGCCTCGATCAGCTCGCGGACGCGCTCGACCGGATTGGCCTCGTAGCGCGTGCCGACGTCGCGGTCGGCCATTTGCGCTGCCGCCAGCGTCTCGCCCTGGCGCGCCTCGGTATAGGCGGCATAGAGCCGTTGCAGCGCATGGGTGACGCCGGGGCAGAGCTCGGCGAGGTCGCGCAGTTCCTGCTTGGGCACGTCGATCTGGCGGAACAGCGGATCGGAGAAGATCTCGTTGAGCTCGGCGAAGAAGCGGTCCTCGTCGGCGGTGGCGAGATCGCGCAAATCGAGGTCGTAGGTTTCGGCCAGCCGCAGCAGGATCTGCGCCGTCACCGGGCGCTGGTTCCGCTCGATCAGATTGACATAGCTCGGCGAGATTCCGAGCCCCTCGGCGATCTGGGTCTGCGACAGCCCCAATTGCTGGCGGATGCGCCGAAAGCGCGGACCGACGAACAGCTTTTTCCCGGACTCGGCGGCCATTAGCGGGTCTCCAGACATGTTAAGGGCAGGCGCGCTGCCCCATCTTTTTACAAAAATTACAAAATTACAACTATTACAAGTATTCATGTTACATGACATCACCATTCAAATACAAGGCCTCTATACGAACTTCTCTTTCTCGCGTTTAGCTCATGTCACGCCTTTCGCAATGCACTGTCAAAAATGTCGAGAAGAGAGAGCAGGCACATGAACTATCAGCCCCGCGGCATCAACACCCTCCAGGGCCCGGCCTCGTATCAGAGCGAAGTCGATGCGGCTCAGGCACTCCTCGAGACCCAGCCGACCTGGAACGGCGTGTCGGCCGAGGCCGTCGCGCGCATGCGCCTGCAGAACCGCTTCAAGACCGGTCTGGACATCGCCCGCTACACCGCAGCGCTGATGCGGGCCGACATGGCGGCCTATGATGCCGATCCGACCAAGTACACCCAGTCGCTGGGCTGCTGGCACGGCTTCATCGCCCAGCAGAAGCTGATCTCGATCAAGAAGCACTTTGGCGGCAAGACCGAGCGCCGCTACCTCTACCTCTCCGGCTGGATGATCGCGGCGCTGCGCTCCGAGTTCGGACCGCTGCCCGACCAGTCGATGCACGAGAAGACCTCGGTGCCGGCGCTGATCGAAGAGCTCTACACCTTCCTGCGTCAGGCCGACTCGCGTGAGATGAACGACATCTTCCGCAGCCTCGATATGGCGCGCAAGGAAGGCGACAAGACCCGCGAGAAGGAGCTGATCGCGAAGATCGACAACTTCCAGACCCATGTCGTGCCCGTCATTGCGGACATCGACGCCGGCTTCGGCAACGCCGAGGCGACCTATCTGCTCGCCAAGAAGATGATCGAGGCGGGTGCCTGCGCGCTCCAGATCGAGAACCAGGTCTCCGACGAGAAGCAGTGCGGCCACCAGGACGGCAAGGTCACGGTGCCGCACGAGGTCTTCCTGGCCAAGATCCGCGCCTGCCGCCACGCCTTCCTCGAACTCGGCATCGAAGACGGCATCGTCGTCACCCGCACGGACTCGCTCGGCGCCGGCCTGACGCAGCAGATCGCCGTCAGCCACAAGCCGGGCGACCTCGGTGACCTCTACAACAGCTTCCTGGATTGCGAGGAGATCACGGCGGAGAATGCCCGCAACGGCGACGTCATCATCAACCGCAACGGCAAGATGATGCGTCCGAAGCGGCTGCCCTCGAACCTCTATCAGTTCCGTCCCGGCACGGGCGAAGACCGCTGCGTGCTCGACAGCATCACCTCGCTGCAAAACGGTGCCGACCTGCTCTGGATCGAGACCGAGAAGCCGCATATCGAGCAGATCGCCAAGATGGTCGACCGCATCCGCAAGGTCGTTCCGAACGCGAAGCTCGCCTACAACAACTCGCCCTCGTTCAACTGGACGCTCAACTTCCGTTGGCAGGTCTACGACGCGATGAAGGAAGCGGGCAAGGATGTCAGCAGGTACAACCGCGCCGAGCTGATGAAGCCGGAATACGACGAGACGCCGCTGGCGATCGAAGCCGACGAGCGCATCCGCACCTTCCAGGCGGATTCGGCCAAGCGTGCCGGCATCTTCCACCACCTGATCACGTTGCCGACCTATCATACGGCAGCGCTGTCGACCGACAACCTCGCACGCGAGTATTTCGGCGAGCAGGGCATGCTCGGCTACGTGAAGAATGTTCAGCGACAGGAGATCCGTCAGGGCATCGCCTGCGCCAAGCACCAGAACATGGCCGGCTCCGACATTGGCGACGACCACAAGGAATACTTCGCCGGCGAAGCCGCTCTGAAGGCGGGCGGTGCCCACAACACAATGAACCAGTTCGGCTAACGCCACGCGACAGGAGACTGACAATGACCAAAGGCAGCAATTTCTGGGTGATCGGCGGCGAGTTCGGCTCGATGAACTTCCATAAGCTCGTGGAAGGCTCGGCCCAGGTGCAGGGTCCGTTCAAGACCCGCAAGGAAGCCGAGGATGCCTGGCGCTCAGTTTCGGAAGAGAACCGCCACAAGGCCGGCGTCCGCTTCTCGATCGTGGAAGAGCCGTCGCGGGTCTCGGCCTGACGGCTGCCTGACTTACTTATAAGAAGACGTCCAAGGACGGAGGGTCCCATCCGGCGCAAGCCGGGTGGGATCGTCTGTTTTTGGCACACATTTACGGCCTGTGGGTACCGTAAGTATCTGGAATGATGGGCCCTTTGCGGACGCAATGGTTGCTGGTAGGTTAATGGAGGAAAGTCGAGGACGAGGCCGACAATGTCAGAGCCCGAGACCAGCGGGACCCATCCCGGCCAGCCGCGCCCGGTGCGGCTGCGCGACGCGCTGTTGCGCGCGCGGATCGAGGCCGCTGACCGGACTGGCGTGGTGGTCGATTTGCGCGACGCCGAGGTGGCGCGGCTCGAGATCCTCAACGACGCGCTCGATCCGCTGTTCGCGCAAGTGCCTGATCAGATCGATCTGTTCGACCGCGGCATCAGCCAGGGCGATACGCCGAGGCTCTGGATCGACGTTGTCGCCCATATCATGATGGGGCGCGACAAGAGGATGTACCGCTTCGTCCAGGACACCCGCTTCGGTCGCATCGTGCTCGCCGAATCGCACGACACCGCTGTCATCGTGGAGGCCGTGACCGACTACGTCGCCCGCCGCATGATCGAGCGCGAGCATGCGATGGTGATCCCGCCAGAGCCGAAGCCGGAGGTCGCCGAGCCGCCCCGCCGCTCGCGGGTGTGGCCGTTCGTGTTCGGCTTCATCCTGGGTGCGGTCGCGCTGTTCGGTGTTGCCGTGGTTGCGGCGTTGCGGAGCTGGTGAAAAACCCTCCGTCCGTTCGCAATGATGAGGAATTACATCAGCCGCGTGCGCTTGATCTCCCGGATCTGCAAACCATGATCGATGCTCCGCACGATCTGCTCGCAGCGCCAGCCGGCATTGTCCTTCTCGATCGCGAACAGATTATACGCCGCCGCAGGATAGCGCCCGTGTGCAAGCGCCGAGGCCGACGGCACGCCGATCGCGGGGATGTTGCCATTGGGGCCTTCGACCCACATCGTCGAGTGAATGTGGTCGTGCCCGTGCAGGATCAATTCGACGCCATGGCGCTTCAACAACGCCTGCAGGGCTATGGAATCCGTCAGCCGCTTCTGGCGCGCCTCGGATTTCAGGGGATGATGCACCAGCAGCACGCGGAAGACATTCTCGGCTGCGAGCTGGTCGAGCACTTGTTCGAGCGCATCGAGTTGATCGCGCCCAAGCGTGCCCGTCGCCATCAGAGGCGGCGTCGGTACTGCGCTGGAGAGACTGATCAGTGCGGCCGGCCCGCGGCGGCGCACGGAAGGAAAGCCGATGCTGCCATCGTCGCTCGCGATATAGGGCGCAAAGGTCTCGCCGAAGCGATGAAAGGTGGCGCGGACATAGGCGTCGTGATTGCCGGGAATCGTGGTTACGCGGTCGGGCGGGCCGACGCCGTCGAGCCAGGCGCGCGCCGGCGCGAACTCCGCCTCCATCGCCAGATTGACGAGATCGCCTGTCACCGCGATCTGGTCGGGCGCCTGCGCCTGCATGTCCGTGACCAGCGCGTCGAGCACATCGCGGCGCTGGTATCTGTGGCGGTTGCGCGTCCAGTTGACGTAGCCGAGCGCGCGCTTGCCCGCGAGCTCGATCAGCCGCGGCTTCGGCAGCGGCGGCAGATGCGGGTCGGACAGATGGGCGAGTGTGAAAGGTGCCATGAAAGATGTCATCGCGCGCGCGATTGCCTCGCTATTCCCATGCTGTAATGGCAAGGTCGCGCGCATCACGCAAGGGAAGCCTGAGAGACTGATGGGAGAGCGTCTGAACCGGATCCGTCGGAAGTTCGAGCCGCTGCTCCGGCGATTCTTCCACGTCTATTTCCTGCTGGTTCGCGGCATGACGCTCGGCGTCCGTGCGGTGGTGCTCGATGCCGACAACAGAGTGTTCCTGGTCAAGCACAGCTACGTCAGCGGATGGTATCTGCCCGGCGGCGGCGTCGACCATGGCGAGACCATGGAACAGGCGATGCGCCGCGAGCTCAAGGAGGAGGGCGACATCGACCTGACCGGGGAGGCCGTGCTGCACGGCATCTTTCTCAACAGCCACGTCTCCCGCCGCGACCATGTCGCGGTCTACGTGGTCAGGCATTTCCGGCAGGACGGGCTGCCGGCACCCAACCGCGAGATCATCGACTGCGGCTTCTTCAACAGGGCCGCGCTCCCCGAGGGGACCACGCCCGGCACGCGGCTGCGGCTCGCGGAGGTGCTCGACGGCAAGCCCGTAACGGCGACGTGGCGCTGAGGGCGGGCTATGCTAGTAACCCGTCCGTATGAGCGCCACGGAAACCGGATGAAAATCGTAAAACTTGCCTTCGGCCTGATCTGCCTCGCGATCCTCGCCAGCAACATTGCGACAATGTCGCGCTGGAGCGAGGCGCGCGGGGTCTATGACGACATCTGCTACCTCCGGCAGGCGCATCTGTTCCAGCGCTTCGGCGTCGGCGGGCTCGACACCAACGCGGTCAGGGACGACGATCGCTATTTCGAAGGCAAGATGAAGGAGATCGGATTCGCCGAGTGGAAGGATCCGGTCCGCTGGCCCTGTCACAACCCGATGCCGAGCGGCAAGGTCGTGATGCAATATCCGCCCGGCACTGGCTTTCTGCTGGCGCTGTTTCCGGAAGGGCACCAGGTCGTGCCGCTCTACATTGCGGCGAGCCTGATCGTGTGCGGCCTGGCGCTCTCAGGCATTGCCATGGCGCGGACGTTACCCTCGATATCAGGTGCAGGCGTGTTCGGCGCGCTGGCCGTGTATCTCATGATCAATCCGGCCAAGGCGAGCTATTCGGTCGCGCCGACCATGGCGCTGTGCGCCGTCTCGGGCTTCCTGACCGCGCTGTGGCTGGTCAGGGACAAACGCAGCGTGCTGTTGATCGCGCTGATCGGTCTCCTGCTCGGCGCATCCGTCAATTTCAGATTGCCGAACGCGCTGCTCGCGGCCGGCTATTTCCTGTTCCTCGGCATTCCCTTCCTGTGGACGCGCTCGCTCGCGACGTTCGTGCAGGGCCTCGCCTTCGGGGCCGGTGTGCTCGTCGGCATGGCGCCGACATTGGCCGCACAAGCCATCAACGCCGGCAGTGCGCTGGCGACGACCTACGGCAGCGCCGACGTGGTCGCACCGGGCTTGGACTTCGCCGTGCTCGGCCAGTATCTGCGCGACATGCAGTTCGTGCTGATCGTGCTTGCGATCGGCGCGACGCTCTCACTGCTGCGGACTGGCGAAGAGCATGTGCGGCAGGCAGCGCTCGTCGTCGCCGGCAACCTCGTCGTTAATCTCGGCTTCTTCCTGAGCCACCCGATCTTCACGCCGTACTACGTCGTGCCGATCGCGATGCTGTCGCTGTGGACGCTGTCGTTCGCCCGGCTGTTGCAGCCCGCCGAGGCGCGTGAGGCTGCGTCGGCTGGCTGCGAGCCGGCCAGCGTGAGAGCGCTGCCGCGATGACGTCAGTGCACCCCCGCATCGCCGTGCTGGTGCCCTGCTACAACGAGGAGGCGGCGGTCGCGACCGTCGTCGCCGATTTCCGCAATGCGCTGCCCGCGGCGGAGATCTATGTCTACGATAACAATTCGCGCGACCGCACCGCTTCCGTCGCGCGCGACGCCGGCGCGATCGTGCGCAGCGAGCGGCGGCAGGGCAAGGGCCACGTCGTGCGCCGCATGTTCGCCGACGTCGAGGCCGACATCTACGTGCTGGTCGACGGCGACGCCACCTACGATGCGCCGAGCGCCCCGCTCATGATCGACAAGCTGGTCGACGAGCATCTCGACATGGTGGTCGGGCTGCGCATCGACCAGTCGCAAGCCGCCTACCGCCTCGGCCACCGCACCGGCAACCGCATGCTGACCGGATTTCTGGCCTGGACCTTCGGTCGCGACTTCCAGGACATCCTGTCCGGCTACCGCGTGTTCTCGCGCCGCTTCGTCAAATCATTCCCGGTGCTGTCGGATGGTTTCGAGATCGAAACCGAGTTCGCGGTCTACGCACTGGAATTGTCGCTGCCGGTCGCCGAACTCGAGACGCCCTATTACGCGCGGCCCGAGGGTTCTTTCTCGAAACTCAACACCTGGCGCGACGGTTTTCGCATTTTCGGCACCATGCTGAAGCTCTATCGCGCGGAAAAGCCGCTGCGCTTCTTCGGGGCCATCGGCATCCTGCTGGCGGCGGCGTCGGTGCTGCTGTCGATCCCGATCGTCATCACCTTCATCGAGACCGGACTCGTGCCGCGTTTCCCGACCGCCATCCTGTCGACGGGCCTGATGATCGTGGCAATGCTGTCGGTCTCGTCGGGCCTCGTGCTCGACACCGTGACGCGGGGGCGGCGCGAGATGAAGATGCTGGCCTATCTGTCCCAGCCGGCGCCGAAAAGGAACTGACGCCGGGCACTGCCATGGACGTCCTGACCTCCAGATGCTAATCGCGAAACAATTATGACCGATCTCTCAGTCACCATCAGTCCCGAAGCTCCAGGCGACGCCCAGGCGATCGAGCGGCTGCACGAGCGTACCTTCGGCCCTGGCCGTTTCGTGCTCAGCGCCTATCGCATCCGCGAGCACGTCGACCATCTGCGCGACGTCTCCTTCACTGCCCGCATCGGCACATTGCTGGTGGGGTCGGTCAGGCAATTGCCGATCCTGATCGGCGAGACGCCGGCGCTGCTGCTCGGGCCGCTGACCGTCGAGCCGCCGTTCCGCAGCCGCGGCATCGGCCGGCTGCTGATGGAGCGCGCGCTGAAGGACGCGGGGGACAAGGGTCACCGCCTCGTGCTGCTGGTCGGCGACGAACCCTATTACAGCCGCGTCGGCTTCAAGCAGGTCGCCAAGGGCCGCATCACCATGCCGGGCCCGGTCGATGCCGCGCGCGTCCTGGTGTTCGAACTCGTCGACGGCGCGTTTGAGGGCGTGTCGGGCGTGGTCGCGCCTGACTGGAGCAAGGCGCGGCGCGCCTAGTCGCGCAGCGCTAGCGGGCGAAACTCACCGGCGCAAGGTAGCTGTCCCGCGCCTGCGGCTTGGCGGCCGGAAACGCCGGGAACGGGCTGGCGCGCTGGAGGAGATCGAGCGCCTCGTGGTCGAGCACCGCATTCCCGGACGTCTTTGCCACCTCGCTGTCAATGACGTCGCCGGCACGATTCAGTTCAAACCGCACCGTGACGGTGCCGGAGGCGCCGCGCGCGGCCGCGGGATAGCGCTTGAACCGTTGCAAATGACCGAACACCAGTGCGTTGTAGGCGTTGGCGCTGGCCTGACTGAATTGTCCGATGTGCTGGGTTTTCGGCGGCGCGCGGGTTTCGGGCGCCGGCGGCTCGGGCTCCGGCTTCGGCTGCTCGACCTGCTTGGGCGCTTCCTGCGGCAAGGTGACCTCGGCCTGCTGCTGCGGCGGTGGTGGCTGCTCCACCTGTTCGACGGGTTTCTCCTGCTTGGGCGGCTCTTGCGGCACCTCTTCGGCCTGCTGCATGGCCGGCCCGATCGCGATGTCCTGGTCCTGGATTTCAGGCGAGCTGGCCTCGACCGGCGCGAGCGTCACGGTGATGGCGGGGATCATATTGGGCTCGGCCGGCGGCCGGCGGGTGGACCAGAACACGACGCCGGCGATAAGCACCGCATGCGCGAACAGGACCGTCAGGCCGGCAATACTCCAGCGCGAGACGCCCCGTCCCTCGGGCAGATGCAGCGTGTGCGCGTTCATGGCTTGGTTGCCGGCGTTTCCAGTCCGACCAAAGCGAGCTTCAGATAGCCGGTGTCACGCATGATGTTCATGACCTCCATCAGCTCGCCATAGCTCAGCGTCTTGTCGGCACGGATGAAGATCGTTTCATCCCTGTGACTGTTGGTCGCCGCATCGAGCGCTCCGGGAAGCGCCAGATGATCGATGATGGTGTCACCGACTGCAACGGTCTGGTCCGGCTTGATGGTGACGAAAACCGGTTTGTCCGGCCGCGGCTGTTCCGGCGCGGTGCTGGCCGGCAAATTGACGCCGATATCGACGGTCGCAAGTGGCGCCGCCACCATGAAGATGATCAGCAGCACCAGGATGACATCGATGAAGGGCGTGACGTTGATCTCGTGCTGGATTTCGAGATCGTCGCCGCCGGAGCGTGAGCCGAGACGCATCGCCATGGCCGTCACTCCGCCGCGTGCGGCAGCGACATGGTCCGTCCGCGCTGGCCCCGGCTGATCATGAGCAGCAATTGCGCCGAGGCGTCGCCCAGCAAGACGCGATATCCCGCGATCACGCGGGCGAGGTGGTTGTAGATCACGACCGCCGGAATTGCGGCAACGAGTCCGAGCGCAGTCGCCAGCAGCGCCTCGGCGATGCCGGGCGCCACCACCGCGAGGTTGGTGGTGTGAGATTCGGAAATCCCGATAAAAGAGTTCATGATGCCCCAGACCGTGCCGAACAGCCCGACAAAGGGCGCGGTGGCGCCGATGGTGGCGAGGATGCCGACGCCCCGCGAGGTCTGCCGCGTCACCGCCGCTTCCACACGCTCGAGCCGCAACGCGACGCGCTCCTTGAAGCCATCATCGACGATGCCGCCGGACAGTTCCGCCTCGCGCGCGGTCGAGAGGATCAGCTGCGCGATGGCGTCGCGGTCGCCGTCGCATGCGTCCACCGCTTCACGCAGACTGCCGCCTTGTTCCAGCATGTCGATCCGGCGTTTCGCACGATTGCGCGCAAGGCGCAGCTCGATGCTCTTGGCGAGCCAGACCGTCCACGTCACCAGCGAAGCGAAGGCGAGCCCGATCAACACCCCTTTCACGACGATGTCGGCATTGAGGAACATTCCCCATGGCGACAGATTGTGCGGCAGCAGGGGATTTGGGGTCTGTGCCAGCGCGGGCTGCGCAAGCAGGGGAGCCGTCGCGAACAGGCTGAAGCCACCCGCGACGGATCGGGAGCAAAGGCTGCGCCCGCGTTTGTTTCCGCAATTGTTCATATCACTCTTTCTTGTCTCGATCGGCCCCCCAATCGTTCCCCCGCCCCTCTATGTTCCGCGAAAAGCTGTCAAAGTAGCCCTTCAAGGTGATAGTTCACACCCGCTTTGACTTGGTCGACCGCGGTCTCGACGCTCACGCTGTTGCCGAACGGGGTGGCGAAGCTCAAGGTTTTGCTGCCGAAGTCGAGGTGATTATACTCCAGCTTGGCCGACCAGCGAGAGCCCAGCATATATTCCACGCCGCCACCGGCGATCCAGCCAGGCCTGGTCGTGCTGACCAGGGTGGTGCCATCGAGGCCGCTGTTCACGTCCATACGGTAATCGGCATTCATCCATGCGGCGCCGCCCTTTGCATATAGCATCAGCGGTCCCATGACATAGCCGATCCGGCCACTCAAGGTGTCATACCAATTGTGATCGCTGGTCATCGACAGTGCGGACGTTCCGGCGGGATCGACGAAATTGGCTTTGCCCTGTGCCGAGGTCCATTCGAGTTCGCCCTCGATGCCGACCAGCCAGTTCGGCGCAAGCAGATGATTGTACCCGAACTGCAAACCACCCAGCGCGCCGGCGGGATTTGTCGCACCCCAGCCGATCGGCGTCAGCACATGCTCGCCCGCACTCAGTGCGCCGCCGAAATTGGCACCGACATAGGCGCCGGCCCAATGATAGGCGATCGGGGCGTGAGCCTTGGTGTAGAAGGCGCCCAGGACGCCGGTAGTCTTCTCCGGTCCGCCGATCTTTTGCGAGATGCCGAAATAGTATCCGCGGCGCGGTCCGTATTGCGGTGCAAATACGCCGATGCCGCTGCCGTTGCGAATTTGATAAATGGTGTCGGCCACGTTGACCACATCGAACCGGACCGTCACCGGCAGTCCGTTCCAGCCATTGACGAACTCGTGCGACACGCCGGTGTTGACCTGCCAGTAGGACGGCAGGTGAGCGCAGTTGGGGCAGGTCGAGCCATCTGCGGGGTCGGTCCGCAGGCCGCTGCCGTAGATGAAGCTTGCGCTCACAGTGGTGCCGTCCAACCAGCTGCTGGAGTCATACCACCGGTATGCGACCCGTCCCGAACCCGTGTAGGTCTGATCGTGGTCGGTGTGGATCCAATGGCTCTGGATGTAGACCAGGTCGTCCGGACTAAACAGCGTCTGGTTTGAGACGACCGTGTGTGCGTGCTGGATCCCCCATGCCCAGCTGGTGGCAGCAGAGAAGCCACCCCACCTGAACCCGAGTTTCAGCTCGGCGCCGTAATTTTCCGCTCTATCGTAGTTGAACGCGGTGAGCGTGTAGGCTTGGCCGAACTGCCCGTCGTCAAGCAGATCCCTGGCCTTTTTGTAGTAGATGCTGCCGCCAAGTTCCAGGCTCGGACAATTTGCTGCGACGGGCGCTTTGGTCGGCATCCCGCCCGGGCTCGTCGGACATTGCGGCAGCAGTTGCTGCGTGAAGCCGGCGTCGTACACATCGGCCCGCTCGGGTTGGATCGCGCCGATATTCTGGAGAGGCTGGCCGGCCACCTGGCCCGGCAGAACCGCCGCCTGATCGGGCGTGACGGTCGGAACGGCGGAAGTCGTGCCGTTGAAGATATCCGCTGCAGCCAGCCGGCCAAGCACCTGCGGCGGCGGCTGGAACGTGCGCATGTAACCGGCATGCAGCACGGTCGACCACCATGGCTTGTAGGTCAGACTGGCGCGCGGACTGAACTGGTTGGCATCGGTGTATTGGTAGATCTGATCGAACCGCAAGCCGTAATTGAGCGTGAGCTCCCGGGTGAGCCGCCACTCGTCCTGGGCATAGGCGCCGAGCTGCCAGCCGAACAATTTGCTCTGGTCGAGAATGTTGAACGGCGAATCGATCGCCGTCACGCCGCTCGGATCGGCCGGGTCGAGCGGCTGAACCGTGCTGACGTTCGCGATCCGGGTTTGCTCGCCGTGGGTGTAAAAGCCGGCGCGAACGGTGTGCGCCTCGTTCAGGCGGTACGAGAAATCGCCGGACACACCGTTGAGGAACGAGCTGCGGTAAACATCGGATGCGACGTTGTTGATGAAGAGATCGCCAACGGGATCCGGAACGAAGTGAAGATCGCTGTAGCGCGAATAATAAGAGAGCTGCGCATCGAAATTGCCTTCGGATTTCTGCCAGGCAATGACGTTGTAGGCGTTCTTCTCGTATTGGTTTTCATTGAGGGTCGCCGAATCAAAGGCGCTTTTGCCAAAAGCGGTATAGGTGCTGCAGGCCGGGTCGGTGCAAAAGCCGCCGGCGTTGCCGGGCTGCCCAGGATTGTTGGGGATCTGGTAACGGGTCAGGCCGAAGCCCGAAATGGTGACGACCCGCGTCATCGGATCAAGTGCCGTCGACGTATAGGCGAAGAATCGGCCCTGTTCGGAATGGTCGTGAATGGCGTTGAGGGACGGCAGCGGATTCTCGAGACCGAGGCCGTTGTTGAGGTAGCGGCCGGCGACATAATAGTCGGTGTTTCCAGCGACCCCGCCATATTCGAAGCTGGGCGTGATGGTCTGGCGGCTGCCGCCATAGATGCTGACGCTGCCGCCGGCCAGCGCGGCTCCGCTCTTGGAGGTGATGTCGAGCACGCCCGCCGTGTGCAAGCCGTATTGCGCCGGCAGCGCGCCGGTGAGCAACTGGATGTTGCTGATGAACGAGGTCTCCAGAAGCTGCGAGAATCCGGAAACGCCATCGGGCAGCAGGATTCCGTTGATCCGGTACTGAACGTTGGCGTGCTCGTTGCGGATGTGGAAGTCGCCGGCGCTCGTCGAATCCTGGTAGACGCCGGGAAATTGCAGCACGATGTCGCTGAGCTGAGCCGCGCTTCCCTGCGGGAGCGTCTCGATGTCCTTTTGGTTGAGTTCGTAGTTCGTCGTGCCGGTCTTCGGCAGGATGACGCTGTCACGCCGCTGGTCGAAATTCTGGGTCTGCTGGACGACCTGACGATTGGCTGCGGCCTCGACCTGCGCCTGCGTCGGCACAGTCGCGGGCTGACTGGTCGTGACCTGCCTCGTCACCTGCCTCGTCGGCTGCGGTGGCGTGCGCGGCCGCCGTCGCTCGACCGGCGCGGCTACGCGGGTTTCCGGCAGCACGGTTGTGCCCGGTTGGGCAGCGGGAGCCGCCTGCTGCGGCGCTTGCGCCGTGGGCTGCGTCGGGGCAGGTGTCTCCGTTGCCTGCGGCGTCGGCGAAGGTGCCGCGGTCGGCGAAGCGGTGGGCTGCGGCGTCGCGGTGCCGGGCGTTGCGTTGCTGTTCTGCGCCATCGCGCCCGCGCTCCAGAGGGTCGCAAGAGTCAGCGACGATGCCGACATCAGCAGGATGCGAAACGCACGCAACGAGGGGAGGCTGTTCATTTGAGAAGTCCTGACGAGACACTTTTCCGCAAGGCGACGGCGCGCCGGCGAAAGGAGCTTCGCTCCATGGCCCGCGGCGCGCCTGACTACGCGGCGCTAGCTGTGGATCGAAGCTTTGACGTCAGGAGATCGGAGGCGCGCGCGATTGAAAGCTGGCGCGTGGGGAACACGGTGCCGCGCGCAATCGATCGACCGGGCGATCGATCCTTGCTTCAGCCAGTTCGATCGGCAGCGCCGCCGGAGGCGTTGAGGCGAGCGCGTTGCCCATGGCGGCGACGGCCATGCAGATCGGGCAAAGATCGTCGTCGGGATGGTTCGCAGGATGGTTCTGGCTTTGGCCGGCGTCACCCGCCCCGAGAGACAGCAGCAACGGATGTCCGGACTCGCGCCCGTCCATGAGATGGACGTGACCGAAGGCGAGCGTGAAGTTGATGGCCAGCGCGAGAAGCGCGAACCACGAACCTTGCGCGATATGTTTCCGAAACCAGCGCATCCCAAACCGCTATCCTCAATCCGTAATGTTATCTGACCGGGCTCTCCGGTCAATTGGCGGTGGTCGGATCGACAACTCGAATGTTTCGCGTTGTGGCCGATTGGTGACGGAGATCTGCATTTCCGGCTCGTCGGATGAAGTCGAGGGTGGGCTTGCTGCTTCGCCATCAACGTCGCGGAGGAGCGGCTTTAGATCTCGGTGTAGTCCAGCACCGTGTGCTCCCCGGACCAGATCTTGTCCGCGTCGTAAACCCGCTCGCGGCATTTCGAACGGAAGTCGATGCCGAGAACGACGACGCCGGTGGTCATGTCGCAAAGTGCGGTTTCGCGACTGGCGGGGAGGCTGGGGTCTCTGGCGATCTGACGCCTGCTCATGGACACTCCATATGTAATGTTATAACATTACAGCTATCCTGTTGCGGGTGATGTCGTCAAGGCAGATGTGCAGCTGTGAAGGCGCGTCATCGTCCCGATAGAACGCGTGTGCGCGACTGCGCGGCAGAAGCTGCGCGCTTCGCCGGCGCGCGCTCATGGCCGCTCGTTTGCCATATTTTGCTCGTCCAAAGGGGGAATCGGCCGTCACTGCGCGATGGCGGCAGAACTACGGAAGGGACGGCTCCGTTGGCAGGGGCGAAAATGAAGCTGCTGCGGCTCTTCGCCCGGCGATGCGGCGCGTATCTCGCGTTGATGGCGCTGACGCTGCAGCTCGCGCTGTCTTTTGCGCACGTCCACGAGCATGGTCTCGTAGCTTCCGGGATCGACAGCGCCGATATCGCAAGCGTCGGGCACGACCGCTCGAAACTGCAAGCCGTCGAGAAGATCCCGTCACGGCTGGCCGATGACGAGGACCGCTGCCAAATCTGCTTCTCGAGCTTCCTGCTCTCGAACTCTTCGCTGCCGGCTGCGTCGGCACATCCGCATTCGTTGCAGTTCGCCGAGACCGATCGCGCGTTCAATCCGGTTTCCGATCAAATATTTCGACAGCGGCGTGCTGCATTCCTGTCGCGCGCGCCGCCGGCCATCTGATTATCGACGACGCTCTCCGTGCTTGCCGGGATATCCCCTGAGTAGCACGCGTGCGCATGCATGCGTCAGCTCGTGCGCTATCAAGACAAGAGGGCTTCAAGACACCGTCCCCGCTTGCGGGTGCTCAATTTCTCGATTCGGCGAACACATCATGATAAAACTGATGTCCTGCTGCTGCGCGGTCTTCCTGCTTTGGTCGCTTGTGGACCGTGCGGAGGCGCATCCTCATGTCTGGGTCACTTTCCACAGCGACGTGCTGTACGCGGCCGACGGCAAGATGACGGGCGTCCGTCATGAATGGACCTTCGACGACATGTTTTCGGCCTATGCGCTGCAGGGCATCTCCCACGCCAAGAAAGGACATTACACGCGCGAGGAACTGGCCTCGCTTGCCCAGACCAACATGAATTCCCTGAAGGAGTACGCTTATTTCACCTACGCGCGCGCCGACGGCAAGAAGCTGAAGTTCGGCGACCCCGTCGACTATTGGCTCGACTACAAGAACGCCGCGCTGACCCTGCACTTCACCTTGCCCCTGAGAGCGGCGGCCTCCGCCAACGCCATGCAGATCGAGGTCTACGACCCCAGCATCTTCGTGGATTTCGAGTTCGCCAAGGACAAGCCGGTGTCCTTGAACGGCGCGCCGCAATGCGCCGTGACCTACGATCTTCCGCATCAGCCGACGCCGGCCGAGCAGGCGCGGCTCAGCCAACTCGATGCCGTACCGCTCGATGCTTCCAGCACCTATGGCGAAATCTTCGCCAACAAGATTCAGGTGAAATGCCCGTGACCGGATCCCGCAAATTCTTCTGGACAATCTGGACCGTGATCCTCGTGACCTGCGCGACCGGTATCGCGTCGGCGTGGGCCGCACCGTTCGGCGTGCCGCATCCTGCAACAGCCATATCCTCGTCAGGCATTACGGGCTGGATCTTCGCCGAGCAGGCCACCTTCTACCGCTCGCTGTCGGGCTACATCCGGGCAAGCAGGGAGAATGGGGCCGCGATGTGGGAATTGTTCGGCATTTCCTTTGTCTACGGCATCTTCCACGCCGTTGGCCCCGGACATGGCAAGGCCGTGATCTCCTCGTATCTCGTCGCCAATGAGGAGACCTGGCGCCGCGGCGTCGTCCTGTCGTTTGCATCCGCGGGTATCCAGGCGGTCGTTGCCATCATCGTCGTGGCCATCGCAGCCGTGCTGCTGGGCGCAACTGCCAAGGCGATCGGACTGACCGTCCATCTGGTCGAGATCGTCAGTTATGGTCTCGTTATCCTGATTGGCCTGCGGCTTCTCTATGTCAAAGGCCGCGCCTTCCTGATTGCCAGCCGCGAACTGACCTGGCGTCAAGCGCCCGAGCTCGCCTTTGCCTCGGTTCCCGCGGCCAAGGCCGTCGACGCCACGACCTTTCAATTATCCACCAGGAAGCCAGGTGCGATGGCTATGCGCGCAGGGCAATGCGAGTTTGACGGATGTGTCGCTCACGGCTTCCAATGTGAAGGCGATCACGATCACCATGCTTCGGCTTGGGGCCATGCCCATGGGCCCGAGCCCGCCGCTCTCGCCGGCGCCGGCGGATGGCGACGAGGGATGGCCGCGGTGCTCGCGGTGGGACTGCGCCCCTGCTCCGGCGCCATCATCGTGCTGATCTTCGCGCTGGCGCAGGACTTGTTCTGGACCGGCGTGGGTGCAACGCTGATCATGGGATTGGGAACGGCGATCACCGTGGCCGCGATCGCTACCCTTGCGGTTGGCGCGCGGCGCGCAGCGAGCCGTATTGCCGCGTCACGCTCCGGAATGGGCATGCTCGCCATGCGAGCGATCGAAGTTAGCGCCTCGGCGCTCATCGTCGCGTTCGGCGGATTATTGCTCGTCGGCTATATGGCAAGCGAGCGGCTCTGGATGTTTACCGGATAGACTTCGCTGGCGAGCCCGCCGTGATCGCGCGGGTTTGGCTCGGCAGTATTTCGGGTCTTAACAACGAGCGCGATCAGCGCCCCTCCCGCAGCCACGTCGCGGCAAAGGCGCCGAGCAGCAGCAACAGCCCGATCAGGCCGGCGAAGATCGGCAGCACGCCGACGCCCTTGACGACGCTTGCGTCGCGCATCCGCACGCCCATCCAGCCGTCGCCTGCAAAGACGCCCGCCGAGCGGACCGGGACGATGCGCGGTAGCTCGACGCTCCCGCCATCCGCGATCCGTACGGAATTGCCGCCGGTGGCCTGCGTCAGCGGCTTCAGGGTCTCGGTGGTGGAGGTGACTTCCGAAAACTCCTTCGGATTGGTCGGGCCGACATTGATCAGCGCCTTCAGCGTGCCGTCCGTCGCCTGCCACAGGCCGAGCTCGCTGGCCGGCAGGCTGGCGCGCCACTCGCCGGGATCGCCGGGGCTGAGCGTCAGATCATGCGAGACACCGGAGGGCGAGGTCACGCTCACCGGCTGGACGCTGTCCGCCATGGTCTGGCGCACGACGACGAGATCCTTACCCTGTACCTGGAGGCGCAGCGCTTCCTCGTCGAGGTCCGGCTGCTTCATCAGCCAGTGCGACATCCGTCGCAACAGGTCGAGATGCGGACCGCCGCCTTCGTAGCCGCGCGCCCACAGCCAGATGTGGTCGGACAGCAGCAGCGCGACGCGGCCTTCGCCGAAGCGCGACAGGAACAGCAGCGGCTTGCCGTCCGCGCCTGTCATCACCGGCGGATTGACGAAGTTGCGGGTGTCGACGGCGCGGAAGAACCGGCTCCAATGCGGTGGCTCGCTCGCCGAGCCCTCCAGCCCACGCGTGACGGGGTGGCGCTTGCCGACATCGGACAGGTGCGCATAGAACGGCTTCTCGGTGACGCCGACGGGCTCGGCCGGCAGCACCGAATCCAGCGGCGTGCGCCAGATGCTGGTGTTGGAAGCATAATCAGGACCGGCCGAGACCAGCACGGCGCCGCCCGAGCGCACATAGCGCGCGATGTTGTCGAAATAGGCGATCGGCAGCACGCCCTGGCGGGCGTAGCGATCGAAGATGATCAGCTGGAATTCGTTGATCTTCTGCTGGAACAGCTCGCGGGTCGGAAACGCGATCAGCGACAATTCGTTGATCGGCGTGCCGTCCTGCTTCTCCGGCGGACGCAGAATGGTGAAGTGCACGAGATCGACGCTGGCGTCGGATTTCAGCAGGTTGCGCCAGGTGCGTTCGCCTGCATGCGGTTCGCCGGAGACGAGCAGCACGCGCAGCTTGTCGCGCACGCCGTCGATGGCGACGACCGCACGGTTGTTCACCGGCGTCAGCTCCCGCTCGAGCGGCGAGGCCTCGATCTCGACGATGTTCTGCCCGGCGTGCTTGATCTCGACGTCGACGCTCGCGGTCTGGCCGCTCGACAGCGTGCGCTCGTTGATGACCTCGCCGTCGCGGCGGACCGTGACCTTGGCGCGCTCGCCAGAGACGCCCTGGTCGTCGAGCCGGTAGGTGATGGTCTGGTTCTGCCCGACGATGCCGAAGCGCGGCGCCGCCGTGATCGCGATGCGGCGGTCGCGCTCATCTTTCTGTCCCGTGATCAGCGCCTGCACCGGCGCCTGGAAGCCGAGCGCGGCGGCATTGGCCGGGATGTCGTGAACACGGCCGTCGGTGATCAGGAACGCGCCGGCGACGCGGTCGACTGGCACATCCGACAGCGCGGAGGCCAGCGCGCCGAACAATCGCGTGCCGTCGGTCTCGCCGTCGGCCTGTCCGGCATCGACGACGCGCACCTCCAGCCCCTTGATCTTCTTCAGGCTGTCGACCAGCGCCTCCTGCGCTTTCGCTGCCTCCTGGTTGCGCTTGCCGAAATTCTGGCTCGGGCTCTTGTCGACGACGACGGCGGCGATCGAGGTGAGGGGATCGCGGTCCTCGCGCGTGAACGAGGGATTGGCGAGCGCCAGCAAAAACAGCGCAAGTGCTGCCACGCGCACAGCCGCACCGCGCGCCCGCGCAAGCAGCAGCACGGCTGCGATGACCACGATCGCAGCGAGCGCGACCCACAGGACGATCGCGGGAACCAGCGGCGTGAAGGCGATGCCGTAATTCATGTCGATCCTATTGCCCGAGCCGTTCGATCAGGGCCGGTGCGTGCACCTGGTCGGCCTTGTAGTTGCCGGTCAGCGTGTACATCACGATGTTGACGCCGGCGCGGTAGGCGAATTCGCGCTGGCGCGGCTCGCCCGGGGTCAGCGGCAGCATCGGCTGGCCGTCGGGACGGAGCGCCCAGGCGCCCGCGAGGTCGTTGGAGGTGATGATGATTGGCGAGACGCCGTCGCCGCCGCGCGCGGGCTTCTGCGCGCTCTCGTCGTCGTCCTCGCGCGGCAGCGCCTCGACCCAGGTCTGGCCCGAGTTGAAGCGGCCGGGGAAGTCGCGCAGCAGATAGAAGGTCTTGGTCAGCACGTGCTCGCGCGGCACCGGCTCGAGCTCGGGCACGTCGAGCGAGGACAGGATCTCGCGCAGGGCCTGCATGCCCGGCGTCTGCGAGGCGCCGTTCTCGCCGGGTGGCGCTTCGACGGCGTCGCGGGTGTCGAAGATGACGGTGCCGCCCTGCTTCATATAGACGTCGATCTTGTTGATGGCGTCTTGCGGCGGCTTCGGTGCGCCCGGCACGATCGGCCAGTAGATCAGCGGGAAGAAGGCGAGTTCGTCGTGCGCGAGATCGATGCCGACGGGATCGCCGGCCTCGAGCGCGGTGCGCTGCGCCAGGAACAGCGTCAGGCCGGACATACCGGCCTTGACGATGGAATCGACGTCGGCATTGCCGGTGACGACATAAGCGAGGCGGGTCTGCGACGTCGCCTTCATCGCGAATTCGTCGGCCGCGCTGTCGGCGCGCGATGGCGTCGGAGCAAGCACCGCGATGCCTGCGAGCACGAGCCCCAGCAGGATGATGGCGGGCGCGGCGCGGCGGCGCAGCAGCGCGGCGAGACCGCCGCCGAGCAACGCGACGATGACGGCGTCCACCAGGAACAGCGCGAGCGACGTCGACAGCAGCCAGCCGCGCAAATCGCGGGGCTCGGCATTGGTGTAGGTGGCGTGCCGCGCGCGCAGGCCGGTGGTGTCGAGGGCTGCGATGCGGTCGGCGGCTGCGAGCGTGTTCACGGCGAGCGGTCCTTCTGCCGGACCGTAGAAGCCGGGCGGATGGTCCGGCGTGGCGCGGTCGCGATAATCAGCCGTTAGCGGCTTGGCGCTGGCCGGCGGCGGCCCGAAGGCACCGAAGCCGTCGAGCAAGTGCAGCGGCGCCAGCGTCTCGGCGCTCGCCTCCGTGGCAACGCCGGCGCCGGGCTTCGACGTGTAGCCGGACATGTCGACGACACGCCTGAGCATTTCGACGAAGGTGCCCGACATCGGCAGATCCGACCAGCGCATGTCGGCGCTGACATGGAACAGGCTGACCAGCCCCTTGCCGCGATGCTCGCCGGTCACCAGCGGCGTGCCGTCTTCGAGCGAGGCCCAGCTCTTGGTGGCGAGCACCGCATCGGGCTCGGCCAGCACCTGCCGGCTCACGGTGACGTCCTTCGGCACCACGATTCCGGCAAAGGGACCATCGGCCGCGAAGGAGGCGAGATGCTGCGGCTTCTCCCAGGTCAGGCTGCCGCCGAGCGTGCGGCCGCCCTTGCGCAGCTTGACCGGAACGAGATCGTCTTCGGCCTGCGCGAGCCTTGGCCCTGCGAACCGCACCAGCACACCGCCTTGGTCGATCCAGGCGTTGAGGCGCTCGCGCAATTCGGGTGCGATGGTGCCGACATCGGCCAGGATGATCATCGGCAGCTTCTGGTCCAGAAATTGTGTGATGCCCTGCTGCGGCGAGCCCTTGTCGGCGAGCCGCACGTCGGCGAACGGCGCCAGCGCGCGCGTCAGGTAGAAGGTCGGCGCCAGCAGCGGCTGCGCGGTCTCGCTCGTCGAGCCCGAGACGATGCCGATGGCGCGTCGCCGCCAGCGCTTGTCGAGCAGCTGCACCGCGCCTGCCGAACGCTCGCCGGAGATCTCGAGCCTGGAGATGTCGTTGCGCAGCTCGACCGGCAGATCGAACGCTGCCTCGGTCTCCTTGTCCTGCGGTCCGAACGTGTAACGCGCCTCGCCGATCGGCGAGCCCTTCTGGTCCAGCGCGCGCACGGTGCCGGTGGCGATGCCGCTGTCGGCACGCAGCACCTTCACCGTCATCTTCGCCGCCGCGTTTTCCGCCGCCGCCAGCGCCATCGGGGAGGAGGTGCCGCCTTCGAACACCGTCAAGCTGCGATCCCCTAAGGTCTTGCCGAGCCCTTGCACGAACTCTTCGCCGCGGCCGGTATCGACGCCGTCCGATAGCCACGCGATCTCGCAATCGCCGGTCGCCTTCAGGAAACGATCGATCGCGGCAAGGGTTTCAACGCGATCGATCGAATAGGGCTTTGGCGTGAGCTGCCGCAGCGCGACGCGTGCGGCGCCCGCCGGCATCAGCGTGATGTCGCGGTTCGGCTCGGACAGCGGCACCAGCGCGATGGCGCGGCGGTCGTTCTCGGCGTTGGCGATCAGCTCGTCGGCGGCCCTGATCCGCGTGTCCCAGTTCGATGCGGCGCTCCAGCCGTCATCGAACATGATCATCAGCGGCGCCTTGCTGGCGGCAAGGCCGGTCTGCGGATTCCAGATCGGGCCGGCGGCGGCGAAAATGACGAGCGCCGCAGCCAGGAGGCGCAGCGCGGTCAGCCACCACGGCGTCCGCGACGGCGTCTCTTCCCTGGGCGCGATGTCGAACAACAGGCGCGTCGGCGGAAACTCGATGCGGCGCGGTCGCGGCGGCATCACGCGCAAGAGCCACCACAGCACCGGCAGACTGACGAGGCCGATCAGGAGCAGCGGTTCGGTGAAGGCGAGCGGCAATCCCATCATGCGGCCGGCCCCGCCTTGATCGTGGTGGTGCGGGCGCCCGACTTGCTCACCTGCATGCCGGCATGCAGGAACAGCAGCATCTCGGCTGCCGAGCGGTCGGTCGCATGCGTCGTGAACAGCCAGTCGAGCTTGCTGGTCTCGGCGCGGATCTGATCGCGGTGCAGCGCGAGCCGCGCGGTGTAGTCCTGCGCCCAGCTCTCGGCACGGCCGGCGGTGATCACGCCGAAGCCTTCCGGCTCGACGAACTCGACGCGGCCGGAATAGGGGAACGATTCCTCGGCGGGATCGACGACCTGCACCAGCGTGCCATGCGCGCCGGAGCCGGAGAGCCCTGCGAGCGTGGCCTTGATCTCCGCGATCGGCGACCAGAAATCCGACAGCACGATGATCTCGGCCAGCGCCGCAGGCACGAAGGACGGCGGCAGGCTCAGCCGGTCGGCATCGTCATGCAGCATCGCCTGCGCCATCTTGTCGATGACGCTGCGGCTCGCGGTCGGCGCCATCAGCCCGGGAATGCCGACGCGCTCACCGCCCGCGACCAGCAGCTCGGCCAGCGCGAACGCAACTATCAGCGTGCGCTCGAGCTTGGATTCACGCGCGGTCTTCGAGGCGAAGGCCATCGACGGCGATCGGTCGGGCCAGATCCAGACCGTGTGCGAGGCTTCCCATTCGAGCTCGCGGACATAGAGATGGTCGTCACGGGCCGAGCGGCGCCAGTCGACGTTCTGCGAGGGTTCACCGGAGACGAAGCGGCGGTACTGCCAGAAATTTTCGCCGGAGCCGGCGCGGCGCCGGCCGTGCAGGCCGTGGATGACGTTGGCGGCGATACGGCGGGCCTCGAGCACCAGGCGCGGCAGCGACGCGGCGAGCGTACGGCTTTCGCCATCGGCACGTCGGATCGCAATAATCTCCTTCGCTGTGTGCCCGGTGTCTGCGGCCATCAACCGATCCGTGTCTTCAATTGTTTGATCACGTCCGGAATCGTGCGGCCTTCGGCACGTGCCTGGAACGTCAAGGCCATGCGGTGCTTCAAGATCGGCTCGGCGAGGTCGAGCACGTCGTCGATCGAGGGTGCGAGACGTCCGTCGATCAGCGCGCGTGCACGCACCGCAAGCATCAGCGATTGGCTGGCGCGCGGGCCCGGACCCCAGGCGATGAACTTGCCGGTCTCGCCGCTCCCTTCGCCCGGACGGGCCGAACGCACCAGCGACAGGATGGCTTCGACCACGGAATCGCCGACCGGCAGGCGGCGCACCAGCCGCTGCGCGGTGATGAGCGCGTCCGCAGTCATCGATCCCTTGGCCAGCGTCTCGTCGGCGCCGGTGGTTTCGAACAGGATGCGCCGTTCGGCGTCGCGATCGGGATAGTCGACGTCGATCTCCATCAGGAAACGGTCGAGCTGCGCTTCGGGCAGCGGATAGGTGCCTTCCTGCTCCAGCGGGTTCTGGGTCGCGAGCACATGAAACGGCTTCGGCAGATCGTGGCGCGCGCCGGCGACGGTAATGTGCTGCTCCTGCATCGCCTGCAGCAGCGCCGATTGCGTGCGCGGGCTGGCGCGGTTGATTTCGTCGGCCATCAGCAATTGCGCGAACACGGGGCCGGAGATGAAGCGGAAGGAGCGCTTGCCACCCGCGCTCTCGTCGAGCACTTCGGCGCCGAGAATGTCCGACGGCATCAAATCAGGCGTGAACTGGATGCGCTTGGCATCAAGACCGAGCGTGACGCCGAGCGTCTCAACCAGCTTGGTCTTGGCGAGGCCGGGCACACCGATCAGCAGCGCATGGCCGCCGGCGAGGATGGTGACCAGCGTGTTCTCGATCACGCGATCCTGCCCGAAGATCACCGACGCAATCGCATCCTTCGCTGCGCGAATCTGGCTCGACACCTGCTCGGCCGATCGGACGATGCCGTCTTCGAGCTTCTCGACACTTTCCGCCATCCGTTAGCTCCTTAAGCCTGCCACGCGGCTATTTTGCGTCGTCAAATTGTCTCGTCACCCGAGATCATGGGCCCTATGCTAGACTTGCAGGAAGGCCATGTATTCGTTGAATTAACCTATCCCCACCTTATCGGCTTAGGCATATGTAGGGCATCACGAAGTGGCGACCTCCACACCGGATTAATCCGGGGTGGAACCGTACACTCACGTACAACGTCAACGTACAAATCAGACTTGCACCAATTGTGCCAAATCTTGCACCAATCGTGCCAAATGACAGAGTCAGGGCAAACCATGGCGAACCAAGGGCAGAGCGCCGATCACGGTCTTGAGGGGCTGACTGCCGCCGCCAAAAGTGCTGCCAATGCCGAAGGCGCCAAAAAGGGTCTGCCTCCGGTGCATCTGTGGAATCCGCCGTTTTGCGGCGATCTCGACATTCGAATCGCCTCCGATGGTACATGGTTCTACATGGGCACGCCAATCGGCCGGCCCGCTCTGGTCCGCTTGTTCTCGACGGTGCTGAAGCGCGAAGGCGACAAGCATTTTCTCGTGACGCCCGTGGAGAAAGTCGGCATCCGCGTCGACGATGCGCCGTTCATGGCGGTCGAGATGCGCGAGGACGGCGAGGACAACCATCGCGTGCTGCATTTCCGCACCAATGTCGACGACTGGGTCATTTGCGACGCCGCGCACCGGCTGCGCTTCGCGCAGTCGGCAGACGGCGGGCTGACACCCTATCTGCATGTGCGTGCCGATCTCTGGGCCAAGGTCACCCGCGCGCTCTATTACGATCTGGTTGACATGGGCGAGGAGCGGATGGTCGATGGCCAGCCGATGTTCGGCGTCGAATCGGCCGGCGAGTTCTTCGCCATGGCCGATGCGGAGCAGGTGAGGGCCGCGCTTTGAACAAGCCTATCCCCAAGAGCGAGAAGAGCGAGCCCGTCGTGATCGGCGCGGTGGATTTCTTCGCCCGCTCCAGAGCGAAGCTCGACTTCGACGTTCCGCCCGGCCTGTTCGATCCGAACATCGTTCCCGCGTCGGGCGATCCAGGCACCGACAAGATGCTCGAGATCGTCGCGCGCGAGCAGCCGGTGCGGCCGGCGGCGGTCCTGATCGCGGTGGTCGACCATCCCGAGCCGACCATCCTGCTGACGCAGCGCTCGGCCCATCTCAACGACCACGCCGGCCAGATCGCCTTTCCCGGCGGCAAGATCGACGCGACCGATTCCTCTCCGCTCGATGCGGCGCTGCGCGAGGCCGAGGAGGAGGTCGGGTTGTCCAGAGATTTCGTCGAGCCGATCGGCTATCTCGATCTCTACGGCACGGCGTTCGGCTTCCGCATCCTGCCCACGGTGGCCAGGGTGCGGCCGGGGTTTCAGCTCACGATCAACCATTCCGAGGTTGATGACGCATTCGAAGTGCCGCTATCCTTCCTGATGGATCCGGTGAATCACCAGGTGCACAGCAAGGAATTCCGCGGCATGGAGCGGTTTTACTATGCGATGCCGTTTGCAGAACGCTACATCTGGGGTGCGACGGCCGGAATGCTGCGTGTGCTGTATGAGCGGATCTACTCGTCATGATCCGGCCGGTACTGACCGAGATCGGAATTTTCCTCATCCCCTTTGCCGTCTATGCGCTGTTCCTGGCCGCCACAAGGTCCGGCCTGTTCGTGCAATCGTCATGGCCGACCACCATCGTCGCGCGCCTGATGCTGGCGGCGCTGGTGCTCGTCATCGCGGCGCTGATTGGATTTGCGCATTTCTCCGGCGCCGCGCCGAACTCGACCTACATCCCCGCCCATGTCGTCAACGGCAAGCTGGTGCCAGGCAAAGAAAAATAGGGCATGGAAAAATAAGGGCTGGATGATGAGCGCAGAGCCCATACTCGCTGGTGCGCCCTGGCTGACCGCAGGCGGGACGGCGCGCGTCCTGCAACTGCTCAACGCCAATGGCGAGGAAGCGCGCGTGGTCGGCGGCACCGTCCGGAACGCGCTGCTCGGCCTGCCGCCGGGCGATATGGATATCGCGACTACGGCGCTGCCGGACGAGGTGGTGCGTCGTGCCAAAGCCGCGCACATCAAGAGCGTGCCGACCGGCATCGACCACGGCACCGTCACGCTGGTCATCGACAGCCAGCCTTACGAGGTGACGACGCTGCGCGAGGACACCGAGACCTTCGGCCGCAAGGCCAAGGTCGCGTTCGGCCGCGACTGGGTGAAAGATGCCGAACGGCGCGACTTCACCATGAACGGCTTGTCGGTCGACGCGAACGGCATCGTCTACGATTATGTCGGCGGCATCGCGGATGCCAGGGCGCGGCGCGTGCGCTTCATCGGCAATCCCGACCAGCGCATCGCCGAGGATTTTCTGCGCATCCTGCGCTTCTTCCGCATCCATGCCGCCTTTGGCGCCGGCGATCCCGACCGCGACGGCTATCTCGCCTGCATCCGCGGACGGGCGGGCCTTGCGACCCTCTCGGCCGAACGCGTGCGCATGGAGATGCTGAAATTGCTGGTGGCCGGCGGCGCGTCCGGCGCTGCGCTGGCGATGGCCGAGAGCGGATTGCTGCAAACGCTGACCGGCGGCGTCGTCTATACGGGGCCGATGTCGGCGATGATTGCAATCGAGGGCGAATTGGGCTTGCCGGCAAGCGCGACGCGCCGTCTCGCCGCGCTGACCGTGGCCGTGACCGAAGACGCCAAGCGCGTGGCCGCGCGCTTGCGGCTCTCCAATGCCGAGGCCAAGGCGCTGGATTCGATGGGCCATCGCTGGTGGCGCTTTGCCGCCAAGGACGAGGCCAATGCGCGGCGGCTGCTCTACCGTCTCGGTGCCGAGCGGTATCACGATCGTGTGTTGCTGGGCTGGGCGCGGGCCGGCGGCGAGGTGACCTCGTCGCGCTGGCGCGAGCTCGCCGAGCTGCCGCAGCGCTGGACCGCGCCGAAATTCCCGCTTCGCGCCGCCGATTTCATCGCGCGCGGAATGGCCGAGGGGCCGGCGCTCGGGCACGTGTTGACGCTCGCCGAGGACGCCTGGCTCGCGGCGGATTTTCCGCTCGAGGAGGCGGCGCTCGCGGCAATTGCCGATCAGGCCGCGGCGCGCGTCAACCGCGACCAGAAGACGTGATCCTCATCTCGGGCCATCCCGCCGATCGATACGCAGCACTTGTCGCTCATCGAGATCCAAACCGCTGCTTGGCGGCGTCGGTAGCGGGAGTATACAAGCTAACCAGCGTGCCCTCGGGGTCACGGAATTGAGCTGCGCGATTGCCCCACGGCATATTTTTCGGTTCGTGAACGACTTCGACCTGGTCCTTCAATCGCGCAAACTCGGCATCGACGTCCGTCACTTGAAATTCGATGATTGCCGTGCGGTTGGCGGCGGGTTCGGCGCTTCCTTCCTTGAAGAGAGCTACAGTCTCCGCGCTTCCGACAGCGATTGTGGCTGTCGGGACCACGATCTCGGCGAAGACCGGTGCGAGCCAATCGGCCCTCTTGCCTGTTACCTCTTCGTAGAAGCCGACCACGGCTTTGATGTCGCGGGCGATCAGACGTATCGAGGCGAATTTCACGAACACAGCTCCTTCTGAATGTCTCAGCTCTTCCGGGGAGCAGTATCGCGCCACTGCTGACAACGTCCTGTCAGCAGCTCGCAGGATGGGTTGAGCTCTTGCGGCTTCGTCAACGCCTGGCGGATACCCGCCGATGAGTGCAGTCCAGCACTGTCCCCGTAATTTCGACATGCCGCCTCTGACAGGCACAGCAACGGCGAACAACTCCAGATCGATGCGACGTTCGCGGCTAAGCGCCGCTCTGTGAAGATGCACGAGTCCAGAATGTTGCTTCGGCTGATCGGCTGTCAGAATTGATTATATTCCGCGATGAGTGCGCCGATCTCTGGATGCGTGGTCATCAGGCTCGAGACGACCAGCAATATGGTCAGCGTGACCGCTACGACGGCCAGAACCAGAAATTCCGTCTCCGCTGATATCGCCGAACGTTGCATATGTGATGGAATCGTTGCCAGATCACAGGTGGCGGCAAGGGCGAAGGGGATAAGAAAGTAGAAGGAACTATGCATTGGGTTCTCCGCAACGCTTCAGAACCAACTTGTTGCTCCGGGAAGATATCGCCGTTTGCGGACCGGCGACGTGAGGTAGTTCACATTCATTGCCCGCCGCGCTTCCAAGGCAGCAGTCGAGCATGGTCCGCAAACATCATCGGGATTACGGTGACAGTGCTGGACTGCACTGGACTGCACCCCGTAAGTGAGACACGCTAACTGGAGTGACAGGGCCGGGCTGCATTTTGGCCCACTGAGTTGGTTGCCAGGATCGCTGCCCAACGCATCAGGACAGTAGTTTCATGCCGCAATCTCGGAGAGCTTCTTCAAGAAGCCCTCAAACGTATCAGCTACTGGACGAATCTCATTAAGGTCCATTCCGACAAACGGAACAGATACGACAGGCTTAGCCGCAACTCGCATATCGAAAGCATACGCTTCGTCACCGCCATCCGAACCGAATAGCAGTAATCCTGGCGCAAGGTTGGCGGTCTCGTAAGCGCGGTTCATTTCGTCTAAATGCTCTACGGGCCATAAACTCGCGTAGGAATGGGTGCCAATGGTGCCTTGGCCGCCATTGGCCGTGCCAAGGAACTGCTTGTAATCGTCCGGTAACAGCCAGCCGGAACCACTCTCGTAATTTGCAATCGAGGCAGATGACGTTGGAGGTCGGCAATCAAACTTTGCCAGCACTTTTGACGCTTCTTCCTCGGGCGAACCGGTATCCACTTCGCTCGAAAACGCTTTAGCGTGGATGTCTTGCCCGCTTGAGATCGGCGACCTTAAACTGGTTGCCGGCGGACAGGCTGCTGCAAAACCAGTGGGCTCTGTTTCGAAACTCGCCCAGGAACACCTTGGTCTCGACGCATTCCTCGTAGTTCTTGTGGGTGATGGTATCTCGGCACGTTGGCGCGAGAGGTCCATAGTTCAGACCGCCGCCGGACTCGCTACATCCAATCCAGGGATCCTTGCCGCTGCGGAAGCTTGTTGCACAGCCACCGTTGCAACTGCTGGCGACTTTCTCCAGCCTGGCAATCCGCCCCAGGGGCGAATTTGGCGCTGGCGACGGCGTTCGCGTGGTTGCCCGTTGCGCGGACGCCGATCGGGTGCGACCGGTTGACGATGTCCGGTGAGACGTCTCCGTGCTGACCACCGGCTTCGGCCTCGCCGCCGGCTTCGGCGCTTCGACCGTGATAGAGGGAAGCGGGGCGGGGGAGTTTGGTGTGGTCTGCGACGCGGCCGGGCCGCACAGCAGGACAGCTGATAAAAAAGCGAAGGCTGAAGGCGCGACAAACTTTGACGACAGTCTCATGACATGTCCTTTCAAGGACGGACATTCCGTCCCAATGCTCACACGCCACCAAATGCTAGCCGAAGTTTCCGCGCCTGACTACCGAGGGTTGAAAGGATACCTGCCGATGACGCCGTGGGCATGGCTGCCACACGGCGCAAGCAACGCTGGCCGATGCTGCCTTTTGCTCCAAGCGAGAGGCCGTGCAACGCCTCTCGCCGATGAACCATTCGAACTGCGACCCTGACCAAGAGGACGCCTGCGGCTGCTGCTGCAGACGACGCGGACACCTGACGGGGCGCCGCTGACGGCTCGATGTCTGGAAGTGGCCTTGCCAAGTTGCAAGCAAGCGGTCGGCACAATATCGTCGATGGTCCAATGCTCTCTCTGATGACCCATCTTCTCAGGAGCCAACCATATGAACGTGGTCTCAGTGCCCAGCGGGATCAATCGCCCTCCCGGGAAGATCGACATCCCATCTGCCTGGCAAGGCGCCGAGATGAAGGTCAATCCGGATCGATGGTTGGTATCGCTCGCTGCCAGCGAGATCACCGAGCTCGAGACCGCGGCTGAATCCTATCTTGGTCGGACCAAGAAAATCGCCGACATCACCAAGGACAGCTTTCCGCTTCCCCATTTCGGCGCGCATCTGCAAGAGCTCAAAAGAACGCTTCTGGTTGGCCTGGGCTTCGAAGTCATCCGCGGCCTCCCGGTGGCAAATTACAGCCAGGAGTTTGCCGCAACGATATTTTGCGGGGTGGGCGCGCATCTCGGATCGGCGCGGTCCCAAAATGCCGCGGGTCACATTCTCGGTCACGTCCGTGACGTCGGCGCCGATGCGAAGGATCCGAACACGCGAATTTATCAAACGTCGGAACGGCAGACATTCCACACGGATTCGTCCGACGTGGTCGGACTGTTATGCATTCGCGAGGCGATGGAGGGAGGGGATTCTCTGCTGGTCAGCACGACGACGATCTACAGCGAGATGTTTGACAGACGTCCCGACCTTGCCGCTCTCTTGTTTGATCCCATCGCGACCGACCGGCGAGGCGAGGTGCCGGAGAACGAAAAGCCATATCTCGAAATCCCGGTGCTGAATTGGCATGCGGGATTCCTGACCGGGTTCTATCAGCGCCAGTATATCGATAGCGCGCAGCGCTTTCCCGATGCGCCAAGGCTGACGCCGGCTCACGTCGAGGCGCTCGATCTGTTTGACGCGCTCGCAAATGACCCCACTCTGCATTTTGGCATGCGGCTTCAACCGGGTGACATGCAGTTCGTTTACAATCATGCCTTGTTGCACGATCGGACCGGATTCCGCGATTGGCCCATTGCAGGCCAAAAGCGTCATCTGTTGCGCCTTTGGCTCAGCATGGAAGGTGACCGGCCGCTGCCCGATTGTTTCAGGCAGCGCTATGGCTCGATTGAGATTGGCAACCGTGGCGGCATCATCACCAAAGGGAGCAGTCTGAACGTTCCGCTGGATTGATGGTCGAAGCATCCGGTGATGTCCGCTAGTGCGCTGTTGTTGGCCGTGAGCGGACATCAGACGTGCCGGAGCCGAGCGCTCCGATCTAAACCAGGATGCGCTCCTAGGCGTGCCTATTCGTCGTCCTCGTCGTCTTCTTCCTCGTCTTCGTCGTCTTCATCGAGCTCTTCGATTTCCAGGCCTTCGAGCGTGGCCAGCGGCAGGGTCTCGCGGAACAGATCGCCTTCCGAGCCCATCCAGAGGCAGAGGATGTCGTCGCCTTTGACCTCCGCGACGGTCAGCGGCTGGCCGCCGGATTTCAGCATCACGACGTCGCCGCGATTACGACGACAGTGCACTTCATTTGTGAAACCGCCCTGTAACGCGGCAATTGAGTCACGTCACCGCAATTACCGGCTTGAGATGAACTTTGAATCAGCTTGCTGCCTCTGAAGAGCGTGTGGCCACGAATCGCAGCATCATCGAGAGATAGAGAAGGATGGAGCGGGTCTGCGCTACCTAAACGTTGTCACAGACGTTGTAGCGGTTGGAAAGCTAAAACAAGTTCAACGCGATCGCACAGTGTCTTACAGGTATGATACCGGTAGGATACAGCAGCGATCGCTGCGACCGCGGTACGCGCGACCTTCCTACGTGGTCGCCAAAGTTCATGACGCGTGTTGCGGCCGGTTCATCATGCGCAACATCGCTGGACCGCCGGTCCTCAGGAAGCGCCAAACCAAAAGGGCGCCTAAGCCGAGGAATGCGATGTTGAGCCAAGTCGTGTAATTCCAGCTGATCGACGCCTCGACCACTCGCGCGTTGCGCTGCGCCGGCACCAGAGCGAGTGCGCCGAAGATCGCTTCCACCATGAGCGCTGCCCCCGCCATTGCCGCGTAAAAGGTGGCGAAAAGGAAGCCCGCCATCTTTAGCCCGTAATACTTGCGGTAAATGTTCAGGACCGGGATCACGATCAGATCGGCCAGGATGAACGCGATGACCCCGCCGAAGCTGATGCCTCCGTTCCAAAGAACGGCAGCCAGTGGGATGTTGCCGACCGAGCAGACGAAGGAGAGCACGGCGACCAGCGGACCGATGATCGGGCCCCACGCTTTCGCGAGCGTCGGATGATCGACAAGGAAGAACGACTGCCAGAACGCTTGGGGCACCCACGCGGCAAGTGCGCCGGCGATGAGAAGGCCGCCGACGATGTCCAGCCAGACCGAGCCCCAGTCCATGACGAAGTAGTGGCTGACCGCGGTCAGGCCCTTGTCGGACGTGAGCCTTTGCCAGAGCGAGCCGCCTTCGGTAACCGACATGTCCATTTCGGCGTGGCCCTCCATTCGGCCGGCGACCCCCCGGTCCGCCTGCCGCCTGGCGCTCTCCAGCAGGCTCGGAGAAAGGAACGCCCGGAACTGCAGCACGAGCAGCAGCACCATGATCGGAGCGCCGATGAATTCGGCCAACATGAATTGCCAGCCGAGAAACACCAGCATGATGATGCTCAGTTCAAGCACCAAGTTGGTAGAAGCCATCTCGAAAGCCATGGCCGCGGTGAAATTCGCGCCCTTGCGGAAGAGCGAGCGAGCCAGGGCCACGGCCGCATATGAGCAGGAGGATGAGGCTGCCCCGAGACCGAGAGCGGTTGCGATCGAACGCGGCCGATCGTCCGGCAAAAGACGGCTCATTTCGCGATGAGATACCGCGGCCTGCACCGCCGCGGACAGCGCGAAGCCGAGTATCAGCGGCCAGAGGATGTCCCATCCCATGGCTAGTGACATCGACAGCGCTCGAAGGAACGAGTCGGCTGTCATCTCGAACAAGTCCTTTCCGGCATCTGGCAACAACGTCGGACCCCTCCTATGGTTCGAACGATCAGCAGCGTGCCTCGATCGCCTTGCTGATCTCCTCGGGCGCGGCGAAAATCACGTCCGCACGATCTCCCAGCATTCCAGCGGGCACGACCGCGGGCGCACCGCGCTGCGGTCCGCGTTCGCTGGAATCCGTCATCAGGCGCAGGTTGCGGTCCCAGAAGTGACGGATTTTGCCGTCGGCCGTGGTGACGCGATAGGTCTCCCGGCAGTGGGTGATGCCGGTCACGTGCCGCGCGGGATCGAGGTTCTTCAGATCGGGGTCGGCGCCCCCGCCAATCATTCCCCCCATCATGCCGCCCATCCCGTTCATGCGATTTTCGGCGGTTCGCTCCGGCGTGGCCCCAGGTTTCGTGGCCTCCTTGAGGAAAGCCAACAGATCCGCGCGGACACGTGAATCCTGGATGCCTTTGAAGGGCATCTCGTTGTCCGGTACCATGCGCTCCGGATCGGTCAACCAGGCGTCGAGCGCGCCATCGTCCCAGATGATCCCGGACGATTTGAGCGCGTCGGAGTAGCGATCGAAGCTCGGCAGACTTCCTGCTTTCCGTCCCCAGAGATTCGCCAAGCTCGGCCCAGTCATATTGCGATCGGGCTTGAGCGAGTGACAGGGCGCGCAGGCCCGAAAATCCCGTTCCCCGCGGGCTGCGCTGTCCTGCTGCGCGAAAGCCTGCGCGGAGACAATGGCAACAGCGAGTGCGACAAAGAGAAGGCGACCCATGTTCAATCTCCTCTGTTCGAAAAGAACAGGTACTTGATCAGCGCGGCCGCCCCCAGCGCGACCACGATGACCACCAGGACCGCGATCAGTCCCATGCCGCCCATCATTCCTGGCATCATGTCGTGCATCATGGTTCACCTCATTCGGCTGGCTCCGGGATCCGTATTTTCCTTGTGGTGGCCTTCGGCTTGGGCCGCGGCTGCGGTTTGCCGGCGGGAGGCAACCGGAAGCCATTCACCAGCCCGAAGATCGCCGGGATTACGATCAGCGTGAGCAGGGTCGACGAGATCATGCCGCCGATCATCGGAACGGCGATACGCTGCATGATCTCGGACCCGGTGCCGGTGCTCCACATGATCGGCAGCAATCCGGCCATGATTGCCACCACAGTCATCATCTTCGGCCGGACGCGCTCGACGGCGCCTTCCATGATCGCTTCGTGGAGATCACCCCGGCTCAATGTCCGTCCCGCGGCGGCGCGGCGCTCCCTGATCTCCGAAAGCGCCTGGTTGAGGTAGATCAGCATCACCACGCCGGTCTCGGCGGCGACGCCGGCGAGCGCGATGAAACCGACGGCGACCGCGACCGAGAGGTTGAACCCGAGCCACCACATCAGCCACAGCCCGCCGACCAGCGCGAACGGCAGCGAGAGCATGACGATCATCGTCTCCGCGACCGACCTGAAATTGAGGTAGAGCAGCAGGAAGATGATGAGCAGCGTCGCAGGCACCACGATCTTCAGGCGGGCCATGGCGCGCTCCAGATATTCGTACTGGCCGCTCCAGACCACGTAGTACCCCGGCGGAAATTGGATGCTCGCCTGGACCGCGCGCTGCGCGTCCGCGACGTAGCCGCCGAGGTCGCGGTCGCGGATGTCGACGTAGATGTAGCTCGCGAGCTGCGCGTTCTCCGTCCGGATCGACGTGGGGCCCCGCGCGATCTGGACGGTGGCGACTTCCGCGAGCGGGACGGCCCCTCCGGCCGGCATGGGAACGAGGATGTCGCTTGCGATCTTCTTCGGATCGTCCCGAAGATCGCGCGGGTAGCGCATGTTCACCGTGAAGCGCTGCCGGCCCTCGACGGTGGTCGTGACCGCCTGCCCTCCAAGGGCCGTCGCGATGGTATCCTGGACGTCCTGGACCATGATGCCGTAGCGCGCGAGCGCGGAGCGGTCGGGCGTGATTTCCAGGTAATAGCCGCCGATCCCGCGCTCAGCATAGGCGGACGAAGTCCCGGGCACCGCCCGCAGCACCGGCTCGATCTGCTTGGCGAGCCTGTCGATCTCGGCGAGGTCGGTGCCGATCACCTTGACGCCGACCGGCGTCCGGATGCCGGTCGAGAGCATGTCGATGCGCGCCTTGATCGGCATCGTCCAGGCGTTGGACACGCCGGGGAATTGCAGCGCCTTGTCCATCTCGGCGATCAGGCCGTCGATGGTGAGGCCTGGCCGCCACTGCTCCTTGGGCTTGAGATTGACCACGGTCTCGAACATCTCGGTCGGCGCCGGATCGGTCGACGTCTCGGCCCGCCCGGCCTTGCCGTAGACCGACGCGACTTCCGGAAAGGAGCGGATGATGCGATCTTGCGTCTGCATCAGTTCGGCGGCCTTGGTCACCGAAATGCCGGGCAGCGTGGTCGGCATGTAGAGCAGCGTTCCCTCGTTGAGGTTCGGCATGAACTCGGTACCGAGCTGGCGGGCGGGCCAGATGGTGACGGCGAGCGCGCCGATCGCGAGCAGGATGACGAGGGTCTTCGCCCGCAGCACGCCCTTGATGACGGGGCGGTAGATCCAGATCAGAAACCGGTTGATCGGATTCCGGTGCTCCGGAACGATGCGCCCGCGGACGAAGATCACCATCAGCGCCGGCACCAGCGTGACCGACAGCAGCGCGGCGGCTGCCATCGAGAACGTCTTGGTGAAGGCGAGCGGGCTGAACAGCCGCCCCTCCTGCGATTCCAGCGTGAAGATCGGCACGAACGAGACGGTGATGATCAGCAGGCTGAAGAACAGTGCCGGCCCGACCTCCGAGGCGGCCCCGATCAGGATCGTGAGCCGCGACTTGCCCGGCTCGGCCCGCTCTAGGTGCTTGTGGGCGTTCTCGATCATGACGATGGCGGCGTCGATCATGGCGCCGACGGCGATGGCGATGCCGCCGAGGCTCATGATGTTTGACCCGATCCCAAGTACCTTCATCGCCCCGAACGCCATCAGGACGCCGACCGGCAGCATCAGGATGGCGACGAGGGCGCTCCGGACGTGCAGCAGGAAGACGACGCAGACCAGCGCGACGACGAGGCTCTCTTCGAAAAGCGTGTGCTTGAGCGTGTCGACCGCGGCGTAGATCAGGCCCGACCGGTCGTAGACCGGGACGATCTCGACGGATTTCGGCAGGCTGGTCGCGATCTCCTTGAACCGTTTCTTGACGTTCTCGATGACGTCGAGCGCGTTCATGCCGAAGCGTTGCAGGACGATGCCGCCGGCGACTTCTCCCTCGCCGTTGAGCTCGGTGATGCCGCGCCGCTCGTCGGGACCCAGTTCGACCCGGGACACGTCCCGCAGCAGCACGGGCGTGCCCTTGTCGGTCTTCAGGACGACGTTGCCGAGATCGTCGATGCCTTTCAGGTAGCCCCGGCCCCGGATCACGTACTCGAACTCCGACAGCTCGACGGTCCGCCCGCCGACGTCGGCATTGCTGGCGCGGATCGCGTCCCGGATCTTTTGCACGGTGATGCCGAGGTCGCGCATGCGCTGCGGATCGAGAACCACGTTGTACTGCTTCACGAACCCGCCGACGCTGGCGACTTCGGCCACGCCCTCCGCCTTGGCGAGCGCGAACTTGAGATTCCAGTCCTGGATGGTCCGCGTGTCGGCGAGATTGAGTTCCTTGGACATCACCGCGTACTGGTACACCCAGCCGACGCCGGTCGCGTCCGGGCCGATGGTCGGCGTCACGCCCGTCGGCAGCCGCGACGCCGCGCCGTTGAGGAATTCGAGAACCCGCGAGCGCGCCCAGTAGATGTCGGTGCCGTCCTCGAAGATCACGTAGACGAACGACACGCCGAAGAAGGAGAAGCCGCGCACGACCTTCGATTTCGGCACCGTGAGCATCGCGGTGGCGAGCGGATAGGTGACCTGGTCCTCGATCACCTGCGGCGCCTGACCCGAATATTCGGTGTAGACGATGACCTGGGTGTCCGAGAGATCGGGAATCGCATCCAGCGGTAGATGGATCAGCGCGTAGATTCCGGCGGCGGCGGCGAAGCCGGTACCGAACAGCACCAGCAGCAGGTTGCGGGCCGACCAGGCGATGAGGCGGGCGATCATGGTCGCGCCCCCGCCGGTTGGGCCGATGGCGCGCCGCTCGCCTCGGTAAAGCCGTTCAATGCGGCCTTCAGGTTGCTCTCGGCGTCGATCAGGAAGTTGGCCGAGGTCACGACGGCTTCGCCTTCCTTGACGCCCTCGGCGACTTCCACGTAGCCGTTGCCGCGTAAGCCGAGCTTGACCTCGCGCGGTTCGAACCGGCCTTCACCCTTGTCGATCAGGACGGCTTGGCGGGCGCCGCTGTCGAGGATCGCGCTTTCGGGGACCGCGAGCACGGGGTTCGGTGTGCCGGTCTCGATCTCTGCATCAACATACATTTCCGGCCGCAGCAACTCATCGGGGTTTGGCAGTTCGACCCGGATTCGAGCGGTGCGGGTCTGGGCCATCAGGTGCGGATAGATCAACGACACTTCGCCCGTGAAACTCTGGCCACGTAACCCGCGCGGCTTGATGGTCACCTTCGTGCCGATGGCGACTTGCGGCAGATCGCGCTCCGCGACATCGATGAGCACCCAGACGAGCCGATGGTCGGCGACCCTGAACAGCACGTCGCCCGGGCCCGCCCGCATGCCGTTCACGGCGTTACGTTCGAGGATTTCGCCGTCCTGCGGGGCGAGCCAGGGAATCGACAGCGATATCTCGCGGGTGCGCTCCAGCTCCTTGATGGCCGGCTCGGGAGTGGCGAGGTTCTCCAACCTGCGCCGGGCACCTTTCAGCTCCTTGCCGGTGGCGCCCGCGTTGATCGCCGAGAGATATTCGGCGGCCGCGCTGGAGAGTGCCGGACTGTACACGTTCATCAACGTTTGCCCCTTGTGGACGTGATCGCCCGTCGTGACGTTGGCCACGCTCTCGACGAAGCCTTCGAAGCGCAGCGCGACCACCGAGACGCGCCGCTCGTCCTCCTGCACGACGCCCGGCGCCCGGATCATCGACCTGATCGCCTGTCGCACGATCCGTTCGGATTTCGCCCCGGTGCGCTGGAGCTTGCCGGGCGAGAGCTTCACCGAACCGTCGTCGCTGTCCTCGCCCTCGTACACGGGAATGTAGTCCATCCCCATCGAGTCCTTCTTCGGCGTCGGGGACGTGTCGGGTAGGCCCATAGGATTGCGGTAATATTTGATCCGGCGCTCTCCGGAGCCGCTTGCCGCCGCCGACGACGGTGCCTCCGCCGCGGCGTCTTCGTCGAAGCCGACGTCGGAGCCGGCGGGGACCGCGCGATAGTCGCGGCCGTCCGGAGTCTTGCGAGAAGTCAGCGAGTACGTCGGCTTGCCGTCCGGATCCTGGAAATAGATGGGAGGGCGCGCCTCTTCCGCCTCGGCGGAAGTGGTCAACTCGGCGATACGCGCCGGTGGCCGCTGCACGCCGGCCAGGACGAGCGCGGTGCCCGCCGCCGCGATCGACGCGGCGGCGACGCTTGCCAGCAGGGCGTGGTTCATTTCTGCGCCGTGATGACGAGCTTGTTCTCGACCGTGCCGGCCTCGCCTTGGACCTTGGCGCCCAGCGATAGCTGCCAGCGGCCCGCCATGCTGAAGTTGGCCTTGAACTTGTAGGTCCCCGGCTCCGTGCCCGGCATGGCGGTGACCTTGGTCACCATCTCCTGCATGCCGTCGGGGGCCATGTCGAGACGGGTGGCGAAGATCACCGCGTCCGGCACCTGTTTGCCAGTCTTCTTGTTCATGAGCCGGACCGTGACGACCTTGTCCGCACCGGCCTGAACGCTCGGATCGACGAGCTGGAATTCGTAGTCCTTGATGGCGGCGAAGGCCATCTTCGGCGCTCCCGCCAGCGAGAGTCCGATCAGCGCGGCCGCGACGGCGCGCGCACGTGTGGCAGTCTTCATGATGTCTTTTCCTCGAAACGTCTGATCTCGCCGCAAAACGGCATGCGAAAGGACGCCCGCCGCTGTTCGGCGCGCGTCAACTTTCCGGCGCCAGCGCGCCGGTCAGACGATCGTTCGAGGTGGGTGGTCCGGCGGGTACTCGCCCTGTCCATCGATCAGCAGATCGTCGGGCATCGCGAAGGCATTCAGCGAGATAATGCGATCGACGAGCGCGCCGCTTCCATCGGGTGCCGGCATGATGATAGTCAACATGCATAAGGCGAAGGGACAGGATCCGCAGTCCTTGGCTTTCTGGTCCTGCTGAGGACAGCACGGCATGTCGTCCGCCATCGTCTGCATCTCGTCGGCGGCAGCCGCCAATTGCGAAGCGGCCATCGCCGGCGCCGACAAAGGCGTCGCGACGAGTGCCGCCGCCACGGCAACAGCGATCAGCCAGTTGAAGGCCTTCCTCGGATCCATGGTTCCTTGTCCCACGACAAGAGCGAGGGTGCAAATCGTTTGATTATCACGATTGCGCCAGATCTCGGCTGTGACTGGGTGAGTCATTCCACGATCGGCTTGCCACGCCTCGTCAGCACGCCGTTCAAACCAACGGCCCAGATGTCCACTTTGCTCTCGAGCCGACAAACTCGATATATCGGTTTTGGCTCTTCTGCGATATCCAGCGTCCGCTATTGGCCGAGAAGCGGACATCAGGAGCGCGGAGCCGAGCGCTCCGATCTAAACCAGGATGCGGTCCTAGGCGTGCCTACTCGTCGTCCTCGTCGTCTTCTTCCTCGTCTTCGTCATCCTCATCGAGGTCTTCGATTTCCAGGCGTTCGAGCGTGGCCAGCGGCAGGGTCTCGCGGAACAGATCGCCTTCCGAACCCATCCAGAGGCAGAGGATGTCGTCGCCTTTGACCTCCGCGACGGTCAGCGGCTGGCCGCCGGATTTCAGCATCACGACGTCGCCGGTTTTCAGTTCCATGGATGGTCCTTTCGGGTTGATCGACGAGAGCGGAGGCTAGCAAGCCGTCATGACACGCCGATCACGGGCTGCGGAGCCCGTGAATTTGCGCCGGCTTGCTTAGACTGCGCGAAACGTCGATGGCAGAGGTTCGAGTGGGAGATCGCTCGATGGTCACCTAACGACTATTCCGTCCCAGGCGCGGCGATGGTGGCATCATGCGCCTGTTTTGCCCGACGCGTCAAATGATTTCGTAAAATCGGTAGCCGCGTTGTGTTTGCGGCAAGCCGTCGAAATTGCGGGGCCCGGCTACTGTGCATGGGGTTGTTTTCGCGATTCTGCGTCAGACCGGTCGGGCACCAGTTCGCTCAGCGAGCGGATGATGCGGTCGGGCCTGACCGTCGAGCCTTCGGGCAGGCCCTCGCCATGCACGTCGATCCAGATCGCGTAGATGCCGAGACGCTGCGGCGTCACGACTTCCCACTCCAGATTGTCGCCGATCATCCAGGTATCGTTCGCGCTGACGCCGAGCGCTTCCATTGCGTGCAGATAGGCGCGCTCCTCGGGCTTGCCGAAACCGTGCTCGCCCTCGATCTGGATATGGTCGAAGCGATGAGCCAGCTCGAAGCGCTCGACCTTGGCGCGCTGCATCTCGGCAGCGCCGTTGGTGACCAGCGCGAGCTTGACGTCGTGCGCCTTGAATGCGTCGATGGCATCATGCGCGCCGGGGAAGACGAAGATCGCTTCTTCGCGGTAAGTGGTGAAGCGGTCGGCGAGGCGATCGGCGAGATCGTCGGAGAGGGCGCGATGGCCGTTTGCGGCGAGCGCGGCGAAGCCGCCGCGCACCGTGAGCCGCCGCGCCTCGCCAAGCTTCATCCGCCACGCGGCTTCCGCGTTGGCCCAGAAGTTTCGCGCATAGGCCAGCACGGCTGTTGCAACCTCTCGCGGCGGCAGCGGCGCGAGCTCGTCGGCGAATTCTTCTGCGATCGTGTTCCAGGCGATCTCGGGCCGGCCATAGGCCGACAGGATGGTGTCGTCCATGTCGATCAGCATCGCGCGGGGGAGCTGCTTGATTGCGGGCTTCATCGTCGTCATGGCCATTTCACCTCCGGCGGCAGCGACGACAGGATCGAATCCACGTTGCCGCCGGTCTTGAGCCCGAAGATGGTGCCGCGGTCGTAGAGCAGGTTGAACTCGACATAGCGGCCGCGGCGGATCAATTGCTCCTCGCGATCCGCGGCGGTCCAGGCGGTCGCGAAATTGCGCCTGACGATGTCAGGGTAGATCTTTTGGAAGGCGCGGCCGACGTCCTGGGTGAAGGCGAGGTCGGCGTCCCAGTCGCCGCTGTCATGCCAGTCATAGAAGATGCCGCCGACGCCGCGCGCCTCTTTCCGGTGTGGCAGATAAAAATACTCGTCGCACCAATTTTTGTACTTGTCGTAATCGGCAACGCCGTTCGGTCCGGTGCAGGCTTCCTTCATCGCAGCGTGGAAGGCGACGGTGTCGGAATCCTCCTGCGTGCGCCGACGGTCGAGCACCGGCGTCAGATCGGCGCCGCCGCCGAACCACGCCTTGGTGGTGACCACGAAGCGCGTGTTCATGTGCACGGCCGGCACGTGCGGATTGCGCAAGTGCGCGATCAGCGAGATGCCCGAGGCCCAGAAGCGCGGGTCCTCCGCCGCGCCCGGAATCTGCGCGCGAAACTCGGGCGCGAATTCGCCGTGCACGGTCGAGCAGTGCACGCCGACCTTCTCGAACAGGCGGCCGACCATCGTCGACATCACGCCGCCGCCACCGGCAGCGCCGGTGTGGTCGGTGCGCTGCCAGGGCGTGCGCGCGAAGCGGCCGGCCTCGCCGGGATAGAGGCTTTGTGGCGCGTCATCCTCGAGCCGCTCGAAGGTTTCGCAGATGTCGTCGCGCAAGCGCTCGAACCAGGCGCGGGCGCGGGCCTTACGATCATCGATCAGGTGTGGGTCGATTGCAGATGTCATCGCGTCAACCTTGGCGTCAACCTTGCGGACCGTAATAAGTGCAGCTCTCGTTGCAGCTGTCGCGGTGGATGCTGACGCGGGTGAGCTTGCCGATAGGGGCGAGCCGCTCCCAGACGAAGCGCGACAGGTTCTCCAGCGTCGGGGTGCCGAGCGCCTCGATCTTGTTGAGGAACTTGTGGTCCAGCATCACGCGCACCTCCTCGATGGCGCGCTGGAGCAGGCCGAGATCGACCACCATGCCGGTCATGGGGTCCGGCGTGCCGCGGACCGTCACCTCGGCGCGGAAGGAGTGGCCGTGGATCTCTTCGCTCGCCGCACCAAAGGTCGTTCCCGACAGCGAATGCGCCGCCTCGAAGCGGAACGATTTCGTCAATTCCCACATCTGTCCGTCGACCCGTCCTATCTGATGCCGAGCGATTTATGCGTCTGCACGCTCAGCCGCCATTGCGGATGACGCAGGCAATAATCGATCGCGCGCGCGGTGTTCTCTGCGACCTCAGGTCCGTCCATCGGCTGCAGCGAGAAGCGCTCGAAGGGAAGACCTTCGAACGTCTCGGGTGCTGCGAGGGCCTGCGGATAGACCAGCTTGAGCTCGTGGCCGCGCTTCAGCACCAGTTCGCTGCCGGCCTTGGGGCTGACGCAGACCCAGTCGAGGCCATCAGGCGGAACAACCGTGCCATTGGTCTCGACGCCAATCTCGAAGCCACGGGCATGGAGCGCCTCGACCAGGGCGGCATCGACCTGCAGCAGCGGCTCGCCGCCGGTCAACACCACGTAGCGGTTGGAGGCCGATCCAGTCCATTGCGCGGCGATGGTGTCGGCGAGTTCCACGGCCGAGGCGTAGCGGCCGCCGAGCGTGCCGTCGGTGCCGACGAAATCGGTGTCGCAGAATTGACATGTCGCATCGAGGCGGTCGGCCTCGCGCCCGCTCCACAGGTTGCAGCCGGCAAAACGGCAGAACACCGATGCGCGCCCGGCATGGGCGCCTTCGCCTTGCAGGGTCAGGAAGATTTCCTTGACCGCGTAACTCACTCGTCTCTCCTCAACATATCAATCTTGCGGGTCCCGGACCTGCCGCAGCGCTTCGCCTGCGGCCATCGCCGCGGTCATGGCGACATTGAGCGACCGCAACCCTTCGGTGATCGGGATCACCAGCCGCGCATCCGCGGCCTCGACCACCGCCTCGGTGACGCCGGCGCTCTCGCGCCCGAATAGCAGGATGTCCGACGTCTGGTAACGAAAATCGCGGTAGTCGGTGGCGGCTTTGGTCGTGAACAGCAGCAGGCGGGTGCCTTGTGCCGCCCGCCACTCCTCGAATTTCGACCAGGAATCGTGGCGGGTAATGCTGACGTGATCCAGGTAATCCATTCCCGCCCGGCGGAAATGCCGGTCGGAGACCGGGAAGCCGGCCGGTTCGATGATATGGGCGGCGATGCCCAGGCAGGCGCACAGGCGGAGAATCGTGCCGGTGTTCTGGGGGATGTCGGGTTGGAAAAGTGCGATTTGCATGGGCGTTGGCGGTTTGGGTGAGGGCCGGAAATGTCTCAATAAAACATCGCCGACCGCGGAATTCGTGCATTGCACGCTCCCGCGCGGTTAGCGGGCTTGCGCTCGCCCGGCAAGGGTGCCAATAGAACGATTCTGGACTGCTGTTTTCGCCTTGTTTTGGTGGGGACACGCGAAGTTCTGCCGCCGCGGGGGCCGCGGGCGCCGGCAGACTGTTCCGGGGACCTTGGGGGCTCCTGGAACGGTTCCACCGGCAGCATAAGAAGAAAGGGTTGGAATCGTGACGACAGCGTCTTCGGCGGACCATCCGACACGCCGTGATTTCTTATTCGTTGCAACGGGGGCAGCTGCAGCAGTAGGGGGCGCAGCTGCGCTCTGGCCTTTCGTTTCCCAGATGAATCCGGACGCCTCGACCATCGCCGCCGGTGCGCCGATCGAAGTCGATCTGAGCCCGGTCGCCGAGGGGCAGGACATCAAGGTGTTCTGGCGCGGCAAGCCGATCTACATCAGCCATCGCACCAAGAAGCAGATCGACGAGGCGCGCGCCGTTCCGGTGGCGAGCCTGCCCGATCCGCAGTCTGACGAGGCCCGGGTCAAGGCCGGCCATGACCAGTGGCTGGTCGTGATCGGCATCTGTACCCATCTCGGCTGCATCCCGATCGCTCATGAAGGCAATTACGACGGGTTCTTCTGCCCCTGCCATGGTTCGCAGTACGATTCGTCCGGCCGCATCCGCCAGGGACCCGCGCCCCTGAATCTGGCAGTGCCGCCGTACCAGTTCGTTTCCGACACCAAAATCCAGATCGGCTGAGCTTCGGACCTGCGTCCGAAGCCTCGAACCGTCGCGTCGTATTATTTCCTCAGGATCGCATCATGAGCGGACCATCCGACTTCCAGCCGAGCAACCCGGCCCTGCAATGGATCGAGCGACGTCTGCCGATCCTGGGTCTCATGCACTCTTCGTTCGTCGTCTATCCCACGCCGCGCAACCTGAACTATTGGTGGACCTTCGGCGCCATCCTCTCCTTCATGCTGGGGATGCAGATCCTGACCGGCGTGATCCTGGCGATGCACTACACGCCGCATGCCGATCTCGCCTTCAAGTCGGTCGAGCTGCTCGTCCGTGACGTCAACTACGGCTGGCTGTTGCGCAACATGCACGCGTCCGGCGCGTCGATGTTCTTTTTCGCAGTCTACGTTCACATGCTACGCGGCGTCTATTACGGCTCCTACAAGGAGCCGCGCGAGGTGCTGTGGATCCTCGGCGTCATCATCTACCTCCTGATGATGGCGACGGGCTTCATGGGCTACGTGCTGCCGTGGGGCCAGATGAGCTTCTGGGGCGCCACCGTCATCACCAATCTGTTCTCCGCCATTCCGTATGTCGGCGAGAGCATCGTGACGCTGTTGTGGGGCGGCTATTCGGTCGGCAACCCGACGCTGAACCGCTTCTTCTCGCTGCACTATCTGCTGCCGTTCCTGATCGCGGGCGTCGTCGTGCTCCACGTCTGGGCGCTGCACGTCGCCGGCCAGAACAATCCGGACGGCGTCGAGCCGAAGACGGAAAAGGACACGGTGCCGTTCACGCCGCACGCGACTATCAAGGATGGCTTCGGCGTCGCCTGCTTCCTGCTGCTCTACGCCTGGTTCATCTTTTACATGCCGAACTATCTCGGCGACGCCGACAACTACATTCCGGCGAACCCGGGCGTGACGCCGCCGCACATCGTGCCGGAATGGTATTACCTGCCGTTCTACGCGATCCTGCGCTCGATCCCGAACAAGCTCGCGGGCGTGATCGGAATGTTCTCGGCGATCATCATCCTGTGCTTCCTGCCCTGGCTCGATGCCGCCAAGACCAGATCGTCGAAGTACCGTCCGCTGGCCAAGCAGTTCTTCTGGATCTTCGTCGTGGTCTGCATCCTGCTCGGCTATCTCGGTGCGCAGCCGCCGGAAGGCATCTACGTGTATGCTGGCCGGGTCCTGACGGTCTGCTACTTCGCCTATTTCCTGATCGTGCTGCCGCTGCTCTCGCGCATCGAGAAGCCGCGGCCGGTGCCGAATTCGATCTCGGAGGCGATCCTCGCCAAGAGCGGCAAGGCCGTGGCTTCGATTGCGGTCGCGCTCGTTGCAGCCGGTGCGCTGTTCGTCGGCACCTTGCAGGACGCCCGCGCTGAGGAAGGCGGCACCAAGCCGCCGGGCAACAGCTGGTCCTTCGCCGGCCCTTTCGGCAAGTATGACCGCGGTGCGCTCCAGCGCGGCCTGAAGGTCTACAAGGAAGTCTGCTCCAACTGCCACGCTCTGTCCTACATCGCCTTCCGCAACCTCGGCGATCCCGGCGGCCCCGGCTATTCAGCGGCGCAGGTGGCCGCGTTTGCTTCCGACTACAAGATCAAGGACGGTCCGAACGACCAGGGCGAGATGTTCGAGCGCCCGGGCCGGGCGGCTGACTACTTCCCCTCGCCATTCCCGAACGAGCAGGCGGCTCGCGCGGCGAACGGCGGCGCGGCGCCGCCCGATTTGTCGCTGATCACCAAGGCGCGCTCCTACGGTCGCGGCTTCCCGATGTTCATCGTCGACTTCTTCAGCCAGTACCAGGAGCAGGGCCCGGACTACGTCGCGGCCGTGCTCCAGGGCTTCGAGGACAAGGTGCCGGAGGGTGTGACCATCCCAGAGGGCTCCTACTACAACAAGTACTTCCCGGGCCACGCCATCAAGATGCCGAAGCCGCTCAGCGACGGCCAGGTGACCTATGACGACGGCTCGCCGGCGACCGTCGCGCAATACGCCAAGGACGTCACCACGTTCCTGATGTGGGCCGCCGAGCCCCACATGGAAGCGCGCAAGCGCATCGGCTTCCAGGTCTTCATCTTCCTGATCATCTTCGCCGGCCTGATGTACTTCACCAAGAAGAAGGTCTGGGCCGACTCGCACTGAACGGCTTGAGCCGAAACGAGAATGAAAAGCTCCCGAAAGGGGGCTTTTTTGTTGGACACGCGCGTGTGTTGTTCGGCGCGATTGCCTATCGCGCTCGCAGCGGCCAAAATGCCGCCAGCCGCTCCCCAAAAACCCCGTCGGAGGACACCATGGGAACCACCATCACCTTCAAGCGCCCGGACGGCAAGGACGCCTCGGGCTATCTCGCCAACGCCGCGCGCGGCAACGCGCCTTGCGTGGTCGTGATCCAGGAATGGTGGGGTCTGTCCGACCAAATCAAGGGTCTGTGCGACCGCTTTGCGCTCGCCGGCTTCGATGCGCTGGCGCCCGATCTCTACAAGGGCAAGGTGGTGCCGTATCACGACACGGATGCGGCCGGCAAAGAGATGAACTCGCTCGATTTCATGGACGCCACCACGCAGACCGTGCGCGGCGCCACGCAATATTTGTCGCGCAACGGCGCTAAGGTGGGCCTGACCGGCTTCTGCCTCGGCGGCGCCGTAACCATCATCGGATCGGTGCATGTGCCGGAGCTTGCGGCCGGCGTCGTCTTCTACGGCATTCCCCCGGAGCAGGCGGCCAAGCCCGCCGACGTCAAGATCCCGCTCCAGGCGCATTTTGCCAACAAGGACGATTGGTGCACGCCGGAGCTGGTCAGCGGCTTCGAGAAGGCCATGAAGGCTGCCGGCAAGTCGCTCGAGCTGTTCCGCTATGACGCCGAACACGCCTTCGTCAACGAGCAGCGCCAGGCCGTGCACGACCGCGAAGCCGCAGAGCTCGCCTGGGGAAGGGCGACGGAGTTTTTCAGGAAGCATCTGGGGTAAGTGCGGCACGCTACCGACTAGCGAATCTTCACGTCTTGATTTTTGCATTCCCTCTTGCAATCCTAAGGTGTTTTCGTGAAATATTCGCCATAGATGCGAGTGCGGAGCTGGGCGATGATCGTGGATGGCCGCTTGTCGACAGTTGTGGTGTCTCGCGACGCGGTGGAGGCAGCTCACAAGCCTGAGGAGGCTCACTATCTGGTCGATGCTGTGGTCGACTACGTCAACGCAATTCTACATGTCGGTGTTTACACGCGACGTGAATTGCCGATCGCGGCCATACAGGCTTATCACGCCGACCTTTATCTCGCTCAGATTAACAATGGCGGTCACAGCCAGTTCATCAGCAACATCGGCGCCGAGATGCTTCCGACGACATCTGAAGATGCGCTCGCGGGACTGAAGGCTATGGGGGCGGTCGCGCAGCACCAGATTCTGCAAGAGATGATGGCCTGGGTGGAAGCCAATCCTGGCGAGGCTGCGGCGCAAAGCGGTTTCTACAACTGCGCCGCAACGCTCGATGCGCTTGACACGCGCTTCTACCAGGCGGAGCGACAGCAGCCTATGACACCACTCGCGGCCCGGTGGATCACGGGCTGGCCGGAACTGCGCCCTGTCGCGCGCGAGCAATACACTTCTGAAATCGAGCGGCTTGCGCAACTCTACCCACATCTGTTGGCGCGCCGCATTTGGCAAAACGTGGACCGGATACGTTTCCAGATGACTGATCCGCTGCAAATCACAATCGCCGCGGCGTGCGGGGCCGTAGTGCCGGATCCGGAACTCAAACTCGCCGTACGCGCGGGATTTCATTTGGATGTGGAGGGGCAGAAATGCATGGCTTTCGGCGTTGGCACCGACAAGGGATCGCGGATATGCGTCGTTGAAGACGTGGGTGGACGGCTTTATGAATACGAGATGCGCAGCCCAATCCCAAAACCGGAGCAACTGACGCTGGAGAGTTTGAAGAATTTCCAACCGCCTGTCGTGGGAGCGCGGCTGTCTGTCGTAGACGCGGATACGATCCGGAACTTCTCAAGAATTGCGGAGAAAAACCTGGCGGCCGAAGCTATCGATTTGCTCCTCCGAAAGTCCGATCTAGATCCAGCCGCGACCATCACGGCGATTAGAGCGACCGATGAATCGGCGACATGGTATGCCGTCACCGGAGGGACCCGCACTACGGTTGCGACCTTAGGCGATCGCGCCGAAATTGCCGGATCTGGCGGCAACGCCTCTCTCACAGTAACGCGAGACGAGATCGAGCGTCATGCGGCAGACGCAGCGGTTGGTCGCGATACCATGCAGACCGAAATGTGATACTTGACTTGTCCCTGTACCATTTTGGTCGTCAAGGATGGTCTGGCCGCTTGACGCCGTCCCCGCGCCATGGTGAGTATCCCGCCCATGAGCATCGCCGTCCGCCCAGCCCGTCTTTGGTGGCGCACCTCCTAAGAGGTGGCCGGTGCGATTTCTATTCCCAAAATCGTCGAAGGTCGCCAGCACAGCGCGGCGGCCTGATCGTTTGTCCTGTGTGGCGTTCCCTCGGCAAGTTTCGTAAGAGGACCACATGAACAGGACAGTCTTTGCCCTCCCGGCCAGAAGCGATTACGTCACACGCGGCGGTCTCGCGATCACGCGCGTGGCGGAGCAGTTTACCGGCGGCGCCAACCGGCTCGACGATCTCGTCAATCTGCTCGATCGCCGCCGCGGCGTGGTGCTGTCCTCGGGCACGACCGTACCCGGCCGTTACGAGAGCTTCGACCTCGGCTTCTCCGATCCGCCGCTCAAGCTCGAGACAACAGGCATCAATTTCAAGCTGGAAGCGCTCAACGAGCGCGGGCAGGTGCTGATCGCCTTCCTCACTGACGTCCTGCGCGAGCCCTGCGTCGTGATCTCCGAGAAAACCGCTTCGCGTCTTGCCGGTCACATCATCCGCGGCGATGCGCCGATCGAGGAAGACCAGCGCACGCGCCGCGCCAGCGTAATGTCATTGGTGCGCGATCTCGTCGCCGCGTTCTCCGCCAATGACGACGGGCTGCTCGGCCTGTTCGGCGCTTTCGCCTACGACCTCGTGTTCCAGATCGAGGACCTCGTGCAGAAGCGTCCGCGCGAAAATGACCAGCGCGACATCGTGCTTTACATCCCCGATCGCCTGTTGGCCTATGACCGCGCCACCGCCCGCGGTGTGGTGCTCACATACGATTTCGCGTGGAAGGGCAAGACGACCTTAGGCTTGCCGCATGAGACGGCCGAGAGCCCGTATCTGAAGACATCGCGCCAGGGTTTTGCCGATCACGCGCCGGGCGAATATCAGGCCACCGTCGAGACCGCACGCGCAGCCTTCGCGCGCGGCGACCTGTTCGAGGCGGTGCCGGGGCAGCTCTTCGCCGAGCCCTGCGAACGTTCACCGGCGGAAGTGTTTCAGCGGCTCTGCGTCATCAACCCGTCGCCTTATGGCGCGCTGATGAATCTCGGTGACGGCGAATTCCTCGTCTCGGCCTCGCCGGAAATGTTCGTGCGCTCAGATGGCCGCCGCGTCGAGACCTGCCCGATATCAGGCACCATCGCGCGCGGCACCGATGCGATCGGCGATGCCGAGCAGATCCGCCAGCTCCTGAACTCTGAGAAGGACGAGTTCGAGCTGAACATGTGCACCGACGTCGATCGCAACGACAAGGCCCGCGTCTGCGTCCCCGGCACGATCAAGGTGCTGGCAAGACGGCAGATCGAGACCTACTCGAAGCTGTTTCACACCGTCGACCATGTCGAGGGCATGCTGCGTCCCGGCTTCGACGCGCTCGACGCCTTCCTCACTCATGCGTGGGCCGTCACCGTGACCGGTGCGCCAAAGCTCTGGGCGATGCAGTTCGTCGAGGACCACGAGCGCTCGCCGCGGCGCTGGTATGCCGGCGCGATCGGCGCGGTGAACTTTGATGGCAGCATTAACACCGGTCTCACCATCCGCACCATCCGCATGAAAGACGGCCTCGCCGAGGTTCGCGTCGGCGCCACCTGTCTTTTTGATTCAGATCCCGCCGCGGAAGACCGCGAATGCCAGGTCAAAGCCGCAGCCCTGTTCCAGGCCCTGCGCGGCGATCCACCGAAGCCGCTGTCGGCGTTTGCGCCCGACGCCACCGGGTCGGGCAAGCGCGTGCTGCTGATCGACCACGACGACAGCTTCGTCCATATGCTCGCCGACTATTTCCGCCAGGTCGGCGCCAGCGTCACCGTGGTTCGCTATGTGCATGCCCTCGACATGCTCAAGCAGAAGAGGTGGGATTTACTCGTGCTGTCGCCCGGTCCCGGTAGGCCCGAAGACTTCGGAATCAAGAAGACCATCGACGCGGCGCTGGAGAACAAGCTGCCGGTGTTCGGCGTCTGCCTCGGCCTGCAGGCGATCGGCGAATATTTCGGCGGCGAGCTCGGCCAGCTCACCCATCCCGCCCACGGCCGGCCCTCGCGGGTGCAGGTGCGCGGCGGGCGGTTGATGGGCAATCTGCCGAACGAAATCGTCATCGGCCGATATCATTCGCTCTATGTCGAGCGCGACAGCATGCCGGAGGTGCTCAATGTCACCGCCAGTACCGAAGACGGCGTCGCCATGGCGCTGGAGCACAAGACCCTCCCGGTTGCCGGCGTGCAATTCCATCCGGAATCGCTGATGTCACTCGGCAACGAGGTGGGATTACGTATTGTCGAGAATGCGTTCCGGCTGGATCCGCCGGTCAATTGAGAGGCACTGATGACTTTTGACCACGATCTGAAGGCGAGCGTGCGCACCATTTCCGACTATCCCAAGCCGGGGATCATGTTCCGCGACATCACGACGTTGCTCGCGGACGCGCGCGCGTTCCGTCGCGCGGTCGACGAGCTCGTCAATCCCTGGGCCGGCAACAAGATCGACAAGGTCGCCGGCATGGAAGCACGCGGGTTCATCATCGGCGGTGCGGTGGCGCATCAGCTCTCGGCCGGCTTCGTGCCGATCCGCAAGAAAGGCAAACTGCCGCACACCACCGTGCGCATCGCTTACTCTCTCGAATACGGCATCGACGAGATGGAGATGCATGTCGACGCCATCTCGCCCGGCGAGCGCGTCATCCTGGTCGACGATCTCATCGCTACCGGCGGCACTGCTGAAGGCGCGGTAAAACTGCTGCGCCAGATCGGCGCCAATGTTGTCGCCGCCTGCTTCATCATCGATCTGCCCGAACTCGGCGGCGCCGCCAAGCTGCGCGCCATGGACGTGCCGGTGCGCACGCTGATGACCTTCGAGGGGCACTGAGAGGTCGCTGCGGCGATCGTCAGATCGCCTCGGCTTTCAACTCCGCCTGCCAGTGCAGCATGCGCTCTTTGAGCAGCGCATTCCGGACGTAGTCTGTCTCTTCCTCCTCCAGACGCTCGCATTCGCCAAATGTCAGGCCGGCCTCGCCATGCGCGTTCCAGGCGGCCTGAAGGCTGCGGCAGGGATGGCTGCCCTGACGCAGGGTGAACCACGTGCGATTCTGGATCGTCGCGAGGTTCGGGGCCTGGCCGACCCAGACCTCGCCCGACGCCGCGCAGCGGACGACGTAGATCCCTGCAATGGACTTCCGCTCCTTGTAGGCGGCGACGGCTGCTTTCCGGTCGATGTTCACGGGTGGGGCCTTGCCGAGGACGTTGATGGTTGCCCCCCATAAGCCCAATCCGGATCACAGTCAATATTATCCGGGTAAAATTATTGCCTAGGACCGCTGCAGGATCAGGCTTAGCTCCAGCTCGCGGAAGGCGAGGTAATTCCGCCGGGTCCACTGGTGCAGCTCGGTCGAGGAGTCCTTCTCCTGGCGCAGATAGCCTGTGAAGGAGAAGTTCAGCCGGTCGATATAGGTCTTGAGGAAGCCGGGGAGCGCCGGCAGGCGGAGCAGCCGGCCGCCGGCCATCGCGGGCGGCAGCTCGCCGCGGATAATGAACTCATTGTCGACGGTGATCAGGTTCATTCGCGGGATCTGCTGACGCAGCATCTCATGGGCGCGGGCCGAGACGCGGTCGCTATCGGCAACGAACAGGATCTGTGGTGCGACATGCCGGCGCGCCGCTTCCTTGAGCAGGCCGATCTCGTCGGTCATCTTGAAGAATTCGTCGAAGGCGTGGAAGCCGAGGTCGATCACCTTGGCAAGCCCGTCATCGACGATGACGCGGTCCATCAGCTGCATCTTGCCGTAGGTGTCGATCACGTCGGCCGTTTCCGTGATCTTCGGCAGATAATCGAGCAGCGACGGCTCCTTCAGATTGACGTCGAACGCCGTCACGTTGCCGTTCTTGAGCAGCAGAAATTCGCTCAATAGTCGCGCCAGCAGCGTCTTGCCGACCTGCGGGCGGGGCGAGCAGATGATGTAGAGGGGCGTTGCGGGCATCACGGGCTATTATCTGAGCGAACTCACCGCCCAATCCAGCCGTATCCGCCCATACTCTGCAACTATTTTTCGCTGCTGCGGCCGCTGGGCTTGGAGCCGACGATGTCGGTCAGGTGGATGCGGTCGAACTCGCTCCAGACGTTTGCCAGCCAGTGCCGGACATAACCGCGCAGCACGAACGAATAGTTCGCGGCTTCGTCGTTGATGCCCTTGTTGGCGACGAATTTCAGGAACGGAACGGAGGACACCTCGACCTGCTCATAAGCCATTTCGTTGAGCTTGGGGATGGTCAGCTCGGTCGCATCCTTGATGCGGTGGAAGTAGGAATTATAGGTCGCCTGGTCCCACTGGAAGAACTGGGTGTCGTTGATGAAGTTCTTCACCAGGAAATATTTTGCGCCGGTCATGAAACCCGCCGTCTCGGCGATCTCGTCCAGCGAGGCGATCGAGGGTCCGAGGATGTGGAACACCGCGAAGGTGATCTGGCCGGCTTTGGCGGCGTCGAGGAAACCAATGTCGCGCAGCGAGGCCAGAGCCGGCGAGAGCAGGCCGGCGCGGACATCGATCACGGTGACCGACGGGCTTGTCGCATTGAGCGTATCGAAGATCTTCATCTGATCAGAGGTCGTCGTCATGTCGACGATCTCGGTGATGTCAGGGTGGAAGCGCTTCAGCGTTCCGCGCGGCGACTCCGTATCGAAGGCGCGCGTCGGCACATTGTTGGCGGAAAAATAATCGAGCAGGGTGCGCGATACCGTGGTCTTGCCGACCCCGCCCTTGTCCGCGCCCACCACAACCACTGCCGGCTTTGCCATTGCTGTCCCCTAACGCGCCCTCCGATTGCAGGCTGCAATCGGCCGGGCCCCAAATCGATATCCCAAGGATGTCCCAAGGATTGTCCCAAGTCTGCTGTTGGGCGCGAACATGGCAGAAACAAGGGAGAATTCAATTCCTTGGACCACGGTTGCGGCAATTCCCGGAGTTTTTCCCAATCGCTACGAAGCCAGCCACAGGGCGCGGCGGAATCGCACGCTTAGCGGCGGCCCCAGGGTCCGATAGGATTTCCCAGCGGGTTGCCCGCCGCAGTTCCGGTAGGGCTCGGCGCTGGCACGGGTGGTGGGCTTGCCCGGCTGCCAGCATCGTTCCACGGGCCCTTCGGCAGTGGAGGCGGGGCGTTCTGCTGGTCGGCCTGTGCCTCGGGCCCTTCCGTCTCGGGCTGCTCTGTTTCGTCGGCGGGCGGTGGCAGCGGACCGGGATCACGACCGCCGGCGAACTTGACCAGCGCGTCGACGCGGGACTGCACCGAGGGGTGGGTCGCGAACAGATCTGAAAAGCCTTCGCGCGGATTGTCGAGACAAAGCTCCATCACCGCGGAGGTCGCGCCCGGCAATTCGCCGCGGCCTTCGATCTTGCGCAACGCCGAGATCATGGCATCAGGGTTTTTCGTCAGCTCGACCGAGCCCGCATCCGCCAGGTATTCGCGCGAGCGCGACAGTGCGAGCTTGACCACCTGCGACACCAGCCAGGCCACCACGATCAGCACGACGGCGATGATGATGACGACGATTGCGCCGCCGCCGGAACTCTTGCTGTCGCTCGACGACGAGGACGACCGCGACGAGGAGGAAGAGCCCGACGGCCACGAGCCGCCGGAGCTCCAGCTCAAATTGGTGAACAGGCGGAAGAACAGTTCGCCGAAGAAGCCGACCACGCCGGCGATGATCACGGCGACGACCATCAGCTGCACGTCGCCGTTCTTGATGTGGGTGAGCTCGTGGCCCAGCACCGCCTCGATTTCCTGGTCGTTCAGCGCCTTCAGGAGGCCCGTGGTGACGGTGACCGCATACTGCCGCGGGTTCAGACCGGTCGCGAACGCGTTCAGCGCCGGAGAGTCCATGATCTTCAGCTTCGGCATGGTGATGCCGCGCGAGATGCAGAGATTTTCCAGCAGATTGTAGAGCCGCGGCTCCTCCTGCCGGCTGACGTCGTGGCCGCCCGTCACCGCGTCGATCATCGACTGGTGGAAGAAATAGGCGATGACGATCCAGGCGACCGCGGCAAGCGTCGCGACCGGCGCGGCCTTGAGCAGGTCGGCGAAGGCACGGCTCAAATAGTAAGCGACGGTCCCGTCGCCGTTGGTGACGACCTCGGCGACCAGCGCGCCGGCAAAGACCAGCACGTAGACCAGCGCGAACAGGCCGGCGAGCAGCAGCATCGAACGAAACTTGTTCGAGGCGATGTGCGTGTAGAGACCATACGCGGCCATGACGCGTTGCCCTGCCGGCCTATCGGCTCAGATCAGAATTTCACCTGGGGCGCCGCCTCGACCTCGGTGCGGCTCGCGCCGAGATCGAAGAAGTCCTTCTTGGTGAAGCCGAACATGCCGGCGAACAGCGCGGCGGGCATCTGCTGGATGCCGGTGTTGTATTCCTGGACCGCGCTGTTGAAGAAGCGGCGGCTGGCCGCAATCTTGTTCTCGAGGTCGGAGAGCTCGCTCGCAAGCTGCTGGAAATTGGCGTTGGCCTTGAGGTCGGGATAGGCCTCCGACAGCGCGATCAGCCGGCCGAGCGCGCCGGAGAGCTGATTCTCGGCGGCGGACACCTGCGCCGGCCCTTGCGCCGATATCGCCGAGTTGCGCGCCTTGACGACGTCGTCGAGCGTGCCGCGCTCGTGCGAGGCATAGCCCTTCACGGTCTCGACCAGGTTCGGGACCAGGTCGTGGCGTTGCTTGAGCTGCACGTCGATGTCGGCAAAGGCCTGGCCGACGCGTTGGCCCAACGCCACCAGCCGGTTGTAGGCGCTGAAGGCCAAGAACACGAGGACGACGATGACGCCGAGAACGATCCAGCCGGTCGACATGGAGAACTCCTGAAGGGAGAAGAAGGCGGGCGCAGCCTAGACCAAATTGGCGCGGAGCGAGAGCCCCGGCGCAGGAGAAGGTAAGGCTTGGTCGGATCAGGAACCATCCGAGTTCAAGGCAAACGCAGGTAATCAGGTTAACTTTCGGACATGACGGCATCGCCCCAGCGCCAGCGCCGGGCGTCTGCATAGGCGGCCTTATCTCGGCGCGGCACCTTCGTGATGGCAACACCGTCCTCGGTGCAAAGCTTCGCCGTGATCTCGGCCTTGCCGACATCGGGCGACGCCAGCACGCGTGCGGCGCGGACTGCGGGCGGCGTGCGGGTCAGGGCAACGTAGATGAAGCGCTCGTCCTCGAACGGCACGTCGGCACCCTTGATCTGGCGGTGCGCTTGCGAGCGCGGCAGGCGCTGGTTGAAATGGCACCAATCGGGAGCCGCGAGCGGACAGGGCTTTTCGTGCGGGCAGGGCGCGGCGACGAAAGCGCCGGCCGCGATCAGCTGTTGGCGCAGCGCGAGGATGCGCGCGTAGCCGGCGGGCGTGCCGGGCTCGATCACGACCAGCGCGTGGCGCGCTTTCGCCCACATCGTCTCCGCGAGCTTGCGCTGATCGCTCTCACTGAGCTCACCGATGATGTAGCTGGCGACGACGAGATCGGCTTGCGAGGCCTCGGCGAGGTTGCTGCCGGCATCGCCCGGAAGATAGCGGCACTCTGCCAGCCGCGAGCTGTCCTGCGCGAGCTCGAGCGCCAGCCGGCTGAGCGTGGCGTTGGAATCGAGCAGGGTGAAATCCTGCAGCGACGGAAAGGCCTCCGCGGCGGCCCAGCTCGCAGTGCCCGGGCCGGCGCCGACGTCGAGCAGCGTTTCCGGGGCAAAATCCGGCGCCATCTCGGTCAGCGCGTTCAGGCTTGCGGCGACGGCGGCGTAGGTGGCCGGCATGCGCGCCAGCGCATAGGCGAGCGCATCGGCTTCGGACTTGATCGTGCCGGAGCCGCCGCCGGAGCGATAATTGGTCGAGATTTTCTGCGAGCGCTGCGCAGCGTCGGTGCGGGAGAAGCCCTGCAGCCTGGCGTCGAGCGCAGCTTTGAGTTCGGCGGGGAGGGTGGGTGAGATCATGTTTGCCTGCCGTCATTCCGGCTTCTCGCGCCGCGAGCCCGGAATGACGGCAGAGATATCACGCCACATTCTGGTCGAGAATGTCCACCGCCTCTTGCAGGTTCACCGAGACCAGCTGCGAGACGCCGCGCTCGGCCATGGTGACGCCGAACAGGCGGTTCATCCGTGCCATCGTGATCGGGTTGTGCGTGATGATGATGAAGCGCGTGTCGGTCGAGCCGGTCATTTCATGCAGCAGGTTGCAGTAGCGCTCGACGTTGTGGTCGTCGAGCGGTGCGTCGACTTCGTCCAGCACGCAGATCGGCGAGGGGTTCGTCAAGAACACCGCGAAGATCAGCGCCATCGCGGTCAGTGCCTGCTCGCCGCCCGAGAGCAGCGACAGCGTCTGCGGCTTCTTGCCAGGCGGCTTGGCGATGATTTCGAGGCCGGCTTCCAGCGGGTCGTCGCTCTCGATCAGATGCAGCGCGGCCTCGCCGCCGCCGAACAGCTCGACGAACAGGCGCTTGAAGTGGTTGTTGACGACCTCGAACGAGGTCAAGAGCCGCTCGCGGGCCTCCTTGTTGAGGCTCTGGATGCCCTGGCGCAGCCGCTTGATGGCTTCGACGAGGTCGTCGCGCTCGGTGACGAGACTCGTGTGCTGGGTCTCGACCTCGCGCAGCTCTTCCTCGGCGCGCAGGTTGACCGCGCCCAGGCGCTCGCGGTCGCGGCGCATCTTTTCAAGGTCTTCCTCGATGTCGTGCAGTGGCGGCAGCTCGGCGCCGGGCTCGATCTCGGCGAGGCCGGCAACGGCCTGCGGCTCGACTTCGAGCATGTCGCGGATCTCGCGCTCGATGTCCTCGAGCCGGCGCCGCGAACCTTCCATGCGCTCCTCGGCGCGAGCGGTTGCCTCGCGGGAGCTGGAGAGCGCCTCTAACGTCAGCTTGGCGACGCGATCGGTCTCGGCCATCGCGGTCTCCGCGCTTGCGAGCGCGTCGGCGGCCATGCGGCGGTCGTTCTCGGCGTATTCGATCTCGGTGATCAGCGCGCTGCGCTTCTCGGCGAAGACAGCAGGTGCGTTTTCAAGTTCGCTGCGCTCGATCGAGACTTCGGCGATACGAGCCTGGATAGTGTCGATGTGGGAGGCCGCGCTCTCCTTGCGGTTCTGCCATTCGGTGCGCTCGGCGAGGATCGCCTGCACGCGGCGATCGGCGAGCTCGGCCTCGCGCGCCAGCGCCTGCGCCTCGGCGCGAACCTGGGCGGCCATGCGGCGATGGCCTTCGATGTCGCTGCGGACGGCGGCCAGACGGGTCTCGGTGTCCTCGCTCGACGGCAACTCGTTGATGCCGGCCTCGGCGTATTCGTAAGCAGCCTCGGCCTCGGCGCGGTCGGCGGCGAGACGGCTATGCGCTTCCGACAGCGTCGCCTTGCGCGCCGCGTGGCGGCTGATCTCGCGCTCGGCGGTGGCATGGCGTTCACGTGCGACGTTCAGCTCGCGCTGTGCGGCGCGCCAGGCTTCACGGCTGGCACCTTCGGTGCTCGCAGCCATCTGCAACTCGGACTCGGCGTTCTCCAGCGCCTGACGGTTGATCTGCGCGTCGATGCGGGCCTGCTCCAGCTCGTTCTCGATGTCGACGAGGCGGGCGCGCTCGGCCAGGCGGCGCGCGGCACCGGTCGGAGCGTGAGCGGCGGCGACGAAACCGTCCCAGCGCCAGACATCGCCTTCGGGCGAGACCAGCCGCTGGCCGGTCTTGAGCTGCGAGACGAGCTCAGCGCCGCGCTCGCGCGGCACCACGCCGATCTGCGCCAGTCGGCGCGTCAGCTCGGCCGGCGCCTGCACGTGGCTGGCGAGCGGCACGACGCCCTCGGGCAGTTCCGGATCGCCGTCGGTGACGCCGGCATTGGTCCAGCGCATCGGCGCCGACGGATCGACCGGCGCGTCGAGGTCGTCGCCGAGCGCGGCACCGATCGCCTTTTCAAAACCCTTGTCGACAGTGATGCCGTCGATGATCGGCGGCCACAGATTCTTGGTCTCGCCGTTGACGATCTTGGAGATCGTGCGCGCTTCGGTATCGAGCCGCTGCACGCGCTTGTCGGCTTCGACCAGCGGCGTGCGCGAGGATTCCAGCGTCTGGCGGGCGGCGACATGGGCAGCTTCGCTCGCCTGCGCGGCGGCTTCCGACGCGGCAAGCGTCTGCTCGGCGGTCTCGACCGTTGCGGTCAGCTCGTCGAGATCGCCGAAGCCGCCGGTCTCGGCGGCGAGCTTCTGCTCTTCCGCCGTGACATTTGCGATTTCCTGCTCGAGCCGGGCGAGCTTGTCACGATGGGTGCGGACGTTGGCCTCTAACTGGTTGCGCTTGGCGGTGAGATCGGCGAGCGCGGTGGTGAGCTCGGCGAATTGCTGCTCGGTTTCGGTCAGCACCGCCTCGGCCTCGGCGACGCGCTCATCGACGCCGGAGCGCTTCTCGACGCGCGACTTGATCTCTTCCTTCAGCTCGGCATCTTCGCTGTCGAGCCGCTGCAGCGCGACGTCGGCATCCATGGTCTGCTGCTGGGCACGCGAGATGTCGCCCTCGAACTGGGCGAGACGGCGCTCGAGCTCGGCGACGCGCTCCTTGGCGCGCTCTTCCTCGCGGTCGAGCAGCTCGCGGGCATTGGTGAGGCGCTGCAGCCCGGCGGCCGCACGCGCTTCGGCATCGCGCAGCGCCGGCATTTCGGCGGCGCGGATGGCCTGGATGCGGGCGGCTTCGGCCTGGTGCTGGGTGCGCTCGGCCATCTCGCGGACGGCGAGATCATGGGTGTGACCGGATTCGTTGACGTCGGCATGCGCGCCGATCCAGCGCAGATGGAACAGCGTGGCTTCGGCCTTGCGGACCTTGGCGGCGACTTCCCGATAGCGCACGGCCTGCCGGGCTTGTTTCTTGAGGCCCTCCATTTGGCCTGCGAGCTGGCCGATCACGTCCTCGACGCGGGTGAGGTTGGTCTCAGCCGCCTTCAGCCGCAACTCGGCCTCGTGGCGGCGGGCGTGCAGGCCGGCGACGCCGGCGGCGTCTTCCAGCACGCGGCGGCGCTGCTCGGGCTTGGCCTGGATGATCTCGCCGATCTTGCCCTGGTGGACGAGCGCGGGCGAGCGCGCGCCGGTGGCGGCATCGGCAAACAGAATCTGCACGTCGCGGGCGCGCACGTCGCGGCCGTTGATGCGATAGACCGAGCCGGCCTCGCGCTCGATGCGGCGGGAGATTTCGAGCAGCTGGCTGTCGTTCATCGCCGCCGGCGCGGTGCGATCGGAATTGTCGATGGTCATCGTCACTTCGGCGTGGTTGCGCGCGGGACGGTTGCCGGAGCCGGCGAAGATCACCGCGTCCATGTCGGCGGCGCGCAACGATTTGTACGAGGTCTCGCCCATCGCCCAGCGCAGCGCCTCGACCAGATTCGACTTGCCGCAGCCGTTGGGTCCGACGACGCCGGTCAGGCCGGGCTCGATGACGAAGTCGGTGGCCTCAACGAAGGATTTGAAGCCGTGAAGGCGCAGGCGGGTGATTTTCATAAGCACGCATCTCTGTTGGCAGGCGCGAATCCCCCTGCCGGGACAATACCATGGAAGGCATTGTCGGTATCCGGGCGAGTCGCGCGAGGCGCCTCATGCGGCGGACAATGGCCGCGGTGCGCCGCGAGGGCAACCTGCGAAAGCCGCTTTTCCCAAGGGATTTATGCGGGGAAAAATACGGCTTTTGAGATGCGAATCAGGATCTTGACGAGCGAATCAGCTCTTCAGCAGCGGATTGATCTTCTTGGCGAACTCCTCGAACGAGGTCTCGCCCTTGATCTTCTCGCCGTTGATGAAGAACGTCGGTGTCGAGTCGACCTTCAAAACGTCGCTGGCATATTTCTGGTCGGCGGCGATCTTGTCGAGCAGCGCCTGATCCTTCAGGCAGGCCTCGACCTGCTGCTGGGTGAGGCCGGCTTGCTTGCCGATCCGCGTCAGCGTCTCCGTGGTGTTCTTCACCACCCAGTCATTCTGCTGGCGGAACAGCATGTCGGTGACCGCAAAATATTTCGCCGCGTCGCCATTGGCGATGCAGCGCGACAGCATCGAGCCGGCCGCCGCTTTGATGTCGAGCGGGAACTCACGGAAGATGTAACGCACCTTGCCGGTGTCGATGTATTCCGATTTGATCTTGGGGAACACCTGCTCGTTGAAAGCCGCGCAGTGCGGGCAGGTCATCGAAGCGTATTCGGTGATGGTGACGGGGGCGTCCTTGGAGCCCAGCGCCATGTCGGGCAGCGACACCGGCTTGGCGACGTCGGCGGCAGCCTGCGCCATTGCCTTGGGGATCATGGCGTCAGAGATGAACCGCAGCGGCGAGAGCCCGGCAACCGCGGCAAGACCGGTCAGCGACAGCATCGTGGTGAAGGCGCGGCGGGTGATGATCAAGGTCGGCTCCCGAATTGGCTTGGTCTCGCCCCGAGGCTCATATCGAGGTTCCCGGGCGGCCTGTCGCTAGCTTGAAACGTGGTTTGAGGCAATGGCGACCGGCAGGGACGGGTCCGGATTCACGCCGGAATGGGGCTCAATTTCGCTTGATGGCGGCCCCGAGCCGCGCCAGCGCCGTCTTCAATTCTTCATCTTCGATGGCGCCCAGGCTCTCCGCCACCTCGGCAACGGCCTTGGAGTCCGGTGGGCCGGGCCTCACGGGACGCCTTGACCGCGACAAGGGGGCCTGGCGGAAGGCGAGCTTGCCGACCGCGCTCCAGCCGAAGAAGCGGTTGACCCGTTCCAGAATTACGTCGGCGGAGTGCTGGATCTCCAGCGCCATCGGCCCCTCAACCCGGAGCACCAGCGTCGCCGGCTCCTGCGGCTGGCCCTCGACCGGCCGCGGCCATTGCATCTTCAGCGGCTCGGCATGGGCGGCGATCTCAGGTCCCGCGATCTGCGCCCACCGCGTCACCAGCTCGCGCGCCGCAAAACCCTGCTTGGCATAGGCCTCGGCAAAGACGTCGTTGAGCAGGATGCCGAGCGGCTTGGCGCTGATGGGGCCGGGTTTGGGAGGGAATTTGGACATTGCCCCTTATAGCATGCCGGAGTGCGAGCCGCAGAGGCTCTCTGGCGTCATGGCCGGGCTTTGTCCCGGCCATCCACGTTCTCCTCCTGAAGAAAGACGTGGATGCCCGCGACGAGCGTGGGCATGACGTGGAGAGATTGTCGTGACGTCGCTACAGTAAGAGCATGAGCCCCAAATCCGCGCTGAAGGCGAAATCGGAACCCCGTCAGGCAGAGACCTCGTCGCGCCCGATCGCACTTCTGCGATGGTACGACCGCCACCGCCGCAGGCTGCCGTGGCGTGCCGCGCCCGGTGAGGCATCGGATCCTTATCGCGTCTGGCTGTCGGAGATCATGCTTCAGCAGACCACGGTGAAGGCAGTCGGGCCCTATTTCGAAAAATTCGTCGCGCGCTGGCCTGACGTCACGGCGCTGGGGCGGGCTTCGCTGGACGACGTGCTGCGGATGTGGGCCGGGCTCGGCTATTACTCGCGTGCGCGCAATCTCTATGCCTGCGCGGTCGCGGTGACGCGCGAGCATGGTGGCGCTTTTCCCGAGACTGAGGAAGGCCTGCGCGCTCTGCCGGGCATCGGGCCGTACACGGCGGCAGCGATCGCGGCGATCGCCTTCGATCGCCATACCATGCCGGTCGACGGCAATATCGAGCGCGTGGTGTCGCGCCTGTTCGCGGTCGAGGAGGAGTTGCCGCAGGCCAAGCCGCGGATCCAGCAGCTGGCAGCGACCCTGCTTGCCAATTCCCGCGCTGGCGATAGTGCCCAAGCCTTGATGGATTTGGGCTCTTCGATCTGCACGCCGAAGAATCCGGCCTGCGCGCTGTGTCCGCTGAACGAGGATTGCACGGCGCGCGTGCAGGGATCGCAGGAGACGTTTCCGCGCAAGGCGCCGAAGAAGAGCGGCACTTTGCGGCGCGGTGCCGCCTTCGTCGTCACGCGCGGCGACGAGCTGCTGGTCCGAAGTCGCCCTGAAAAGGGTCTGCTTGGCGGCATGACAGAAGTGCCGGGTTCAGACTGGCTCGCCGCTCAGGACGATGCGGTCGCGAAGCGGCAGGCGCCGAAGTTGAACGGGCTGTCGCGCTGGCAGCGCAAGGTGGGCGTGGTCACGCACGTCTTCACGCATTTTCCGCTGGAGCTCGTGGTCTACACGGCGAGGGCAGAAGCCCGCACCCGCGCACCCGCAGGCATGCGCTGGGTTCCGATCGCGACCCTGGCCGACGAGGCGCTGCCCAACGTCATGCGCAAGGTGATCGCGCACGCGCTGAATCTCTAGGCGATGCGCACTCTGCTGACAGCAAGGTGGCAGCAGGGTTACGCTACGAGGGTCGAAATGGAGGCTCTCGATGGTCAAGACCGCGCTCGACAACTTCAAGAGGCCGCCCTGCGCCGAGCTGCTGGGATGGCGCCTGCTCGAGGCCCGTCCCGAGGACGGCTGGCTCAAGCTCGGCTTCGAGGGCAAGCCGGAGTTCTGCAACCCGGCGGGCTTCATCCAGGGCGGTATGCTCTCGGCCATGCTCGACGACACCATGGGCCCCGCCGTGCTGGTGATGACCGAGGGCCGGCTCTACACCACCACCATCAGTATGACCGTGAATTTTCTCAGCCCCGCAAAGCCCGGTCCGATCATCGCCGAGGCCAAGGTGACGCAGCTCGGCAAGACCATTGCGTTCGTCGAGGCCAAGCTGATGGCCGGAGACGGTACGGTGCTGGCAACGGCCACGGCGAGCGAGCGGCTACTGGAAGCGGCGAGGGTGGTTGGCAGATAGTGTAACGGCGCGCTCCTTCTTCCCTTCCCCCCTTGTGGGGGAAGGTGGCGCGAAGCGCCGGATGAGGGGTATCTGTCGGCGAATTCAATTGTGAGAGGTGAGCGCGGAGAGATACCCCTCACCCGAGCGAGTCTGCGTTTACTGTCGTCGCTGCCCTCTCCCACAAGGGGCGAGGGCACATCAACGTGCATCTCGCTTCGTGCGAGTCACGGATCTTGGACCGAACTCACGCTCCCGCGCGCGCGTCCTTGCTCACAATCGCCGGCTTCGCATTCAGCGCCTCCACCTGAAATCCCGCGACGCGCTTGTAATTCGCGGCGATGTCCTCCAGCTCTTTCTGCGACAGCACGTCGGTCACAACGCCGTAACCATCCGGCGCGCGCTCTTCGACGAGCTGCATCACCTGCTCGGGGCCATTCTTGCGATTGAGCAGCACGAGGTCGGTGGTCGCAGGCCGCCGCTCGGCCTCATAGGCGAGCAGCGCCGCCTGCGTCGGGCCGTGCGCCAAAATCTCGCGGGTGATGGTGCGGGCATCGAGGATCGCCTGTGACGCGCCGTTCGAGCCGATCGGGTACATCGGATGCGCGGCATCGCCCATCAGCGTCACCTTGCCAAAGGTCCATTGCGAGACCGGATCGCGGTCGACCAGCGGATATTCATAGGCGTGCGGGCAGTTCCGGATCAGCCCGGGCACGTCGAGCCAGTCGAACTGCCAGCTCTCGAACCAGGGCAGAAACTCTTCCAGCCGCGCGGTGCGGTTGTAGTCCTCGCGACGCCACTGATAGGTCGGCGGCATGTGGCGCTCGGCGACCCAGTTGATCAAATGGTTGCCCGCGGCGTCCGGCGCCTTGCTGATCGGATAGCAGACGAATTTCAGGATTTCGTGCCCGGCCATGATCATGGTGCGGCCGGTGAGGAAGGCCTTTGCAGGCGTCACGCCGCGCCAGAGGATGCGGCCGTTCCAGATCGGCGGGCCTTCGTCGGGGTAAAGCTTCTCTCGCGCGGCGGAATGGATGCCGTCGGCGGCGATCATGATCGCACCGTCGTAAGTCCCCGCGGCCTTGCCGGTCGCCCTGTCGACGAAATCGGCGCGCACGCCGCTGGTCGCTTCGGTCCACCCGGTCAGATGATGGCTGGTCAAGATGTTGTCGCGGCCGAGCCGCTCGATCGCGATGTCGAGCAGGAGCTGCTGCAGCGTGCCGCGATGGATCGAGAATTGCGGCCATTTGTAACCGGCTTCCAGCCCGCGCGGCTCGCTCCAGATCGGCCTGCCGTGCTTGGAGAAATAGGCAAGCTCGCGGGTGCGTACGCCGCTGGCGTCGAGCTTGTCCATCAGCCCGAGCTCGATCAGCTCGCGTACCGCATGCGGCAGCACGTTGATGCCGACGCCGAGCGGCTTCAGCTCCGCGACGCTCTCGAAGACTTTTACGGACACGCCGATTCCGTGCAAGCTGAGCGCAAGCGTCAGCCCGCCGATGCCGCCGCCGGCGATGAGTACCGTCATGACAAACCCCCTCCAATTGAGGCGTCTTGGCACAGGCGGGCGGATGTGGGCAACTGCGAAGAGCAAAGCAGTAGAACAGCGTGCTATAGACCCCAGGGACGGCAGCCGTTATTTTCCAGCTTTCCCATGAGGTCAGACATGCTCAAGCTCTACTACGCCACCGGCACCTGCGCACTCGCCACCTACATGACCCTGGAGGAGGCCGGCGCCGACTACGCGGCTGAACGCCTGAGCTTCAAGGACAACCAGCAGAACAGCCCGGACTATCTCGCCATCAACCCGAAGGGCCGCGTGCCGGCGCTGGTGACCGATCGCGGCGTCCTCACCGAGACGCCGGCGATGCTGGCCTACATCGCGCAAACCTTCCCCAAGGCGAAGCTCGCGCCGCTCGACGATCCCTTCGACTTCGCCCAGGTGCAGTCGTTCAACTCCTATCTCTGCTCCACCGTGCATGTGGCGCATGCGCACAAGGGGCGCGGTCCGCGCTGGGCCACGGAGGAGAGTTCGTTCGCCGACATGAAGCGGATGGTTCCGAAGACAATGGGTGCCTGCTTCGCCCTGATCGAGCAGAAGATGTTGAGAGGACCGTGGGTGATGGGCGATCAGTTCACGATCTGCGATCCCTATCTCCACACGCTCTCGCACTGGCTCGAAGGCGACAGCGTCGACATCAACGCGACCCCAAAGATCGCCGACCATTTCAAGCGCATGTCGGATCGGCCCGCGGTGCGCAAGGTGATGGACGCACAGAAGGCGTAAGGCCTCTTGTAGGGTGGGTTAGCGTAGCATAACCCACCTCTTTAATTTCCGCGGAGACAGTAGTAGTGGGTTACGCTGAGCGGTTTGCGCTTCGCGCAATCCGCGGGGCTAACCCACCCTACGAAACCTTCTTCTCCAACCCCCGTCCCGTCTCCAGCATCAACCGTCGCAGCCAGATCGAGCCCGGATCCATCTGCGCCCGCGTCGGGTGGAACATGAACTGCTCGTCGATCCCGGGATCGAGCGGCGGCGTCACCGTGACAAGACCGAACTGCTTCGAAAGCGCCGCGATCAGCCGGCGCGGCACGAAGGCGACGAGGTCGGTGCGGGCGGCGACGTGCAACGCCTCCAGATAGCCTGACACGACCAGCGAGATGTGCCGCTCGATGTCCTTAGGTCGCAGCCAGGTGTCGATCAGATCCTCGCTGTTGCCGCGGATGATCACGCCGACATGGCGTGCGGCGAGGAAGACCTCCCGCCGCTTGAGCTTGACGCCCATGGGATGGCCGCGCCGCACCGCCAGCGCGTCACTGTCGGTGTAGAGCAGCTGGCGGTGAAAGCCTTTGAACGCATTGCCAATCGAGATCACGAGATCGATGGTGCGGGCGAACTCGGCGTGGAAGATCGCAGGGCCCCGCCACGGCACGACGTCGATGCGGACGTTCGGCGCGGCCTTCGTCACCTTCTCCATCAAAGGCGGCATCAGCAGCTCGACCGCGAGATCCGGCATCATCAATCGGAATTGCCGCTCGCTGCGCGCGGCATCGAACTCGTCGGGCACGAACAGAGAGCGCATCTGGTCGAGCGCCTGTGCCAGCGGCGCGCGCAGGGCTTGCGCCCGCGGCGTCAACTCCATCCGCGCGCCGGTACGCACCAGCAGCGGGTCGCCGAAGATGTCGCGCAGGCGTTGCAGCGCGTGGCTCGCGGCCGGCTGCGACAGCCCGATGCGCAGGGCGGCGCGGCTGACATTGGCCTCGCGCAGCAGCGCGTCGAGCGCGGTCAATAGGTTGAGGTCGAGCGAATTCAAATTCATGAGGCGAATAGATACCATATTCTCTATCGATTTGAAGAATTGTCGCTACACCGCGATGATCTCCGTGTTGTCACTGAACGGAGATGCCGCCATGAGCGCGAGCGCCAACAAGAAGCTGATGCAGGATATTTTCGCCGCCGCCGCCAACCCCGATCCGACGGTGCGCGATCGCGCCCTGTTCACCGCAAGCCTTGCCGACGACGCAAGATGGATCGTCACCGGCCAGTACTCCTGGTCGCGCACCTTCACGGGGAGGGACGCGATCCTCAACGATCTGCACGGCTATGTGCGGACCCGCCTGCGCGACCGGACGCGCACGGTCGCCGAGCGCTTCATCGCCGATGGCGACATCGTCGTGGTGGAGGCCAAGGGCGACAACATCACGCCCGAGGGCGTGCGCTACGACAACGACTATTGCCTGGTGTTTCGGCTCGAGGACGGCAAGATCAAGGAGATCCGGGAGTATTGCGACTCGGTTTTGACCGAGAAGGCGCTGGGTCCGTTTCCGGAGCAGGATCGGCGTGCGGCTGCCGGTTGATCCGGACCGGACATAGGGAGTTCTCAACCGGCGGGCGCCTTCGGCCCGCCGGTGTTTTTGGTTGTCAGGCGACCTTGGTCGTCATGTGCTTGAACATGTTGGCTCTCGCCTCGTCGTCCATCTCGGCCTTAAAGGTGAACTTGTCCTTCAGTGCGATCGCCCGCGCCGCTGCCGGCCGCGCCGAGATCTCGTCGACCAGCCGCTTCACGTTCGGGTAGCGCGCAAAGGCGTCGTCGCCGAGCTTGAACGGCACCATCCGCGCCCAGCCCCACAGCGCCATGTCGACGATCGAATAGCTGTCGCCGACCATGTAGCGGCGGCCTTCGAGGTGCGCGTCGAGAATCTTGTAGTGGCGATCGGTCTCGTACTGGTAGCGGTTATGGGCGTAGTCGTGGTTCTGATCCTTCGGCGCGAAATGCTTGAAGTGCACGGCTTGGCCCGAAAAGGGGCCGAGGCCGGTGGCGATGAACATCAGCCAGGACAGCGTCTCGCCGCGGACGTTGGCGGCGGGCAGGAACTTGCCGGTTGTCTCGGCGAGATAGAGCAGGATGGCGTTGCTGTCGAACACGATCGTGCCGTTGTCGTCGATCGCCGGCACCTTGCCGTTCGGATTGATCTTCAGATAGTCTGGCGTGAACTGCTCGCCCTTGCGGGTGTCGATCTTCACCGGCTCGAACGGCAGACCGGCCTCTTCCAGATAGAGTGCCACCTTGGTCGGGTTCGGCGATCCGTTGAAATAGAATTTGAGCATCGGGCGTCTCCCAAATGTTGGTGCAAGCATCATTGCCGCGGGGCGGCCTTCTCTTGCCTGAACCTTGTTATGGGATGCAACCGGCGAGATCGCCGGGCGGTATCTGCGCGCCGCGCAGATCAGCCGGCGTAACAAAGGCCGATCGCCTTCGTATCCGCGGCGTCCAGTGCCGTAGGGTGGGCAAAGCGATAGCGTGCCCATCAATTCCATCAATCTGTTGGAGAGATGATGGGCACGGCGCTTTGCGCCTTTGCCCACCCTACAAGTGGGCGGCTACTCCGCCGCCATGCCGGCACGGATCTCCGCACGGAACTCGTCGATCAGCTTGAGACCTTTCTTGGTCTCGACATGCCAGAAGGTCCAGCCGTTGCACGCCTGCGCGCCTTGCGCCACCGCGCCCATGCGATGGATCGAGCCGACCTTGTCGCCGAACATGATGGCGCCGTCGGCACGGACCAGCGCGCCAAGCTTCTTCTTGGCGTCGAACAGTTTTGCGCCAGGCATGATCATGCCGCGCTCGATCAGCTCGGAGAACGCGACTCGCGGCGCTTCGCGCGCGGTCATGAACGGGGCAAGGCTCGCGTCCGGCAGCGGCTCGACCGCGGCGATGCGGGCTTGCGCCGCCTTGGCATAGGTCTTGTCGCGCTCGAAGCCGATATAGGAGCGGCCGAGACGCTTGGCGACGGCGCCGGTGGTGCCGGTGCCGTTGAAGGGATCGATCACGAGATCGCCGGGCTTCGACGACGACAGCAGCACGCGTGCGAGCAGGCCTTCCGGCTTTTGCGTCGGATGCACCTTCTTGCCGTCGGCGCCCTTGAGGCGTTCCTCGCCGGTGCAGAGCGGGATCAGCCAGTCGGAGCGTGCCTGAACGTCCTCGTTGGCCGCCTTCAGCGCCTCGTAGTTGAACGTGTAGCCCTTGGCCTTCTCGTCACGCGCGGCCCAGATCATGGTCTCGTGCGCGTTGGTGAAGCGGCGGCCGCGGAAATTCGGCATCGGGTTGGTCTTGCGCCAGACGATGTCGTTCAGGAGCCAGAAGCCGAGGTCCTGCATGATCGCGCCGACGCGGAAGATGTTGTGGTAGGAGCCGATCACCCAGATCGTCGCCGACGGCTTCATCGCGCGGCGCGCGGCGAGCAGCCAGGCGCGGGTGAAATCGTCATAGGCGGAGAACGAGTCGAACTTGTCCCAGTCGTCGTTGACGGCATCGACATGGGATTCGTCGGGGCGCTTGAGATCGCCCTTGAGCTGGAGATTGTAGGGCGGATCTGCGAACACCAGATCGACGCTACCAGCCTGAAGCTTCGACATCTCGGCAACGCAATCGCCGAGGATGATGCTGTGCGAAGCGGACTCAAAGTTTGTGCGGGGCGCCCTTGCAGACGCCCCGCGACGCGACACTACCATGACTCAAGAACTCTGACTCAGGCGACGCTGTCGGCGACGCGGGACCAAACAACCGACTGACCGTTACAATGAAGCGGCAAAGTAAAAATCGACTTAACCCGCTGCTTTTGTGAGCAAGCCCCGCATCGCGCGCTGCGCGCGTTTCGTTGCGCGCAATCGCCGCGTTTTACAGTGTATTTCGCGTTTCTTCGCGTTGCGGGAGCATCCGGGTCGCCAAAGTGACTGCAAATTTCTCTCGGAAAAATTTGCACGGCCCTCGGAAAAAATTGCTGGCGTCGCACGCTGTCGCACTAGGCAATAATTGCCGGGCGGGATATTGATTAACGCAATGGAAATTTTACGTCTGTGCGCGTTGAGCTTTTCGCGTTCCTGCGTGCCCGCACGATGCAATCGACGACCTGAGGGAAGCCCACTATGCGCTACGATGATTTCCGCCGCAGCGACGACGTCGAAGATCGTCGCGGCGATGATGGTGGCGGCGGTGGAGGTGGCGGCGGGTTCGGCCTGCCGATGGGCGGCGGTGGCCTCGGCATCGGCACCATCATCGTGCTCGGCCTGGTTGGCTACGCCTTCGGCATCGATCCGCGCGTCCTGATCGGCGGTGCCGAGATCCTCACCGGCGGCGGCCAGGCGCCGAGCTACCAGAGCGATCGCCAATCGTCCTCAACCGCCAAGCGCGGCGCGCCGACCGACGAGATGGGCAGCATGATCTCCGGCATCCTCGGCGAGATCGACGATCGCTGGAGCGAGATTTTCCAGGCGAGCGGCCAGTCCTACACCGGTCCGAAGGTCGTGCTGTTCCGCAACGCCACCAATGGCGGCCGCTGCGGCCGTGCAGAATCGGCGATGGGCCCGTTCTACTGTCCGCCGGACAAGACCATCTTCCTCGACACCGGCTTCTTCCGCGAGGTCGAGACGCGCTTCCACGGCTGCTCCGGCAAGTCCGCCTGTAACTTCACCACCGCCTACATCATCGCCCATGAGGCCGGCCATCACATCCAGAACCTGCTCGGCATCCTTCCGAAGGTGACGCGGCTGCAACAGCAGGCCGGCAGCAAGGCGGAGGCCAATGCGCTCCAGGTCAAGGTCGAATTGCAGGCTGATTGCCTGTCGGGCGTCTGGGTCAATCGCGAGGCGAAGAAGCGTCCGAACTTCCTCGAGACGGGCGACATCGACGCCGCGCTGACCACCGCGAGCGCGATCGGCGACGATACGCTGCAGCGTCAGGCCACGGGGCGCGTGGTGCCTGATTCCTTCACCCACGGCTCCGCTGCGCAGCGCAAGCAATGGTTCATGACCGGCTATCAACAGGGCAAGGTGCAGGCCTGCAACACGTTCGGCGGCGGGGGGTAGTAAGGAAGGCTTCGTGCCCCGGACGCAGCGCGGCATGCAATGCTGCGCTGCTGAGCCGGGGCCCACAATGCCGGTCCTTGCGTCTCTCACAATGGTCCCGGCTCTGCGGCGCACCGCTTCGCGCTGCGCGGCGTCCGGGACACGAGAGGAATGAGCAATGTCTTCCATCGACGAATCCAAGCAATTCATCCCGCTCGATATCGCGGTGCTCACCGTCTCCGACACCCGTGCGCTCGCCGACGACAAGTCCGGCCAGACGCTCGTCGATCGTCTCACCGCGGCGGGCCATCGTCTCGCTGCGCGCGAGATCGTCACCGATGATGTCGAGGCGATCCGCGCCGTCATCCGCCGCTGGATTGCGGACGCCGGCATCGACGTCGTCATCACCACAGGCGGCACCGGCTTCACCGGGCGCGACGTCACCCCGGAGGCGATCGAGCCGCTGTTCGAGAAGCGCATGGATGGTTTCTCGATCGCCTTCCACATGCTGAGCCACGCCAAGATCGGGACCTCGACGATCCAGAGCCGCGCCACCGCCGGCGTTGCGGGGGCGACCTACATCTTCTGTCTCCCCGGTTCGCCCGGCGCCTGCCGCGATGGCTGGGACGGCATCCTTGCGGCCCAGCTCGATTACCGTACGCGCCCCTGCAATTTCGTCGAGATCATGCCGCGGCTGGACGAGCATCTGCGCAGGCCGAAAGCGCAGGGCGCAACGGTGTAGTTGCCTTCTTCCTTCCCCCCTTGTGGGGGAAGGTGGCGCGAAGCGCCGGATGAGGGGTATCTATCCGCCAATGCGATGCGAGAAAGCTACGCTCGTGGAGACAGACCCCTCACCCAAATGAGCCCGCGTCCACCAGCGTCGCTGCCCTCTCCCACAAGGGGCGAGGGCACAGCAATGCGCGCATCTCGCTCGTAGTCAAATAATTAGAGATCCCGCTCCCAGGTCTCGCCCACCAGATCGGCACCGAAACTGTGGTGCTTCTCCTCCTTCACGAGCTTGAAGCCGGCGCTCTGGTAGATGCCGCGCGCGGCGACCAGAATGCTCTGCGTCCATAGCGTCATGCGGCGATAGCCTCTCTCGCGAGCGCCCTGCATGCATTGTTCGACCAGCGCGCGGCCGACACCGAGCCCGCGTGCCTTCTTCTCCACCTGCAACAGGCGGAGTTTTGCGATCTCGTCCGTGGCCTTGACCAGAAAGATCGAGCCGACCGGCTCGCCACCGACTTCCGCGATCCAGCAATGCTCGCGCGTGGCGTCGTAGGTCTTGATGAACTGTGCGCAGATCTCGGCGACCAGCGCCTCGTAGCTGATATCCCAGTTGTAATCCGCGGCGTAGGCAGCCGCCTGCTTGGAGATGACCCAGCCCATGTCACCGACGCGATGGCTGCGCAGCACGATAGAAGCGGGCTGGCTTCGACGTTGCTCCAGCACAGCCTCAATGGTCGCCATGGCCTGCGTCAGCCGCGTTGCATCGCCGGCCGGAAGCCGAGCCAGCATAGCGGCGACCTCGTTTTGCGAGCTCAGGTTCAGCTTGGCGAAGGTCTGGCGTCCCTTGGCCGTGAGGCTGAGCTGGTATTGCCTGCGATCTGTAGGCAGGGGCCGTCGCGAGATCAGCCCCTTCTCGTCGAAGCTCTGGACGATGCGGCTGAGATAGCCGGGATCGAGACCAAGCTCGCTTCCGATCTCTTTGGCCGAAAGCTCGTCGCGATGCGCGAGCTCATAGAGCACGCGGGCCTCGCTGAGCGAGAACGGGCTCTGCCCAACATGCTGGTCGAGCACACCGAGCTTGCGGGTGTAGAAGCGGTTGAAGGCGCGAACCGCGGCGATCTGGTCGTCGGTACCGTCGATTGGCATGGGACACCTCGATATTTGCCATTGTCAAACAATTATTTGACTTTGGCAAGTATCAGGTGAGATCACCCGACCATGACGATCCGGCTGCGCAGCAGTGTCCGGGAGGAGCGGCCGAGCCGCCGTAACAGGCGCGCCTCGGAACGGCGGGCCTGGGGCGGGTAGCCGCCGATCCGGTCGTAATGATCACGCGCGATCAAAAGTCCCTGATCGCCGAGGGGACCGACGAGCTTGCGGGCCACCGAGCGCAGGAAGTCGCGGAAGCCGGTATCGGCGTAAGGCGAGCGGGCGTAGCGGAACACGGCCGCACGATCCCGGCCGCTGGCCGAGACGGCCTGGACGAACTGGGTGGTCTCGTCGATCCAGCCGGTTTCCAGCACCGCGCCGGCAGGGAGGAACATCAGCCAGGGAGAGCGGGCCTGGAGCGCGCCGGCAGCCAGTGCTGCGCCTTGCGAGGATCCCTCGTAGCCGATGAAACGGCAGCCGGCGACGTCGGCAACGCGCTCGATGACGCCGTTGCGGGTGCCGTCGACCAGCAGAACTTCCTTGATGATGCCCGCAGCGGCGCCGGGTACCAGCGCGGCCAGAGTTGCGACCGCCGTCTGCTCGACGCCTTCGGTCGGAATGATGACGCTCAGCATGGTTGAGGCTTCGATGTCCGCAATTCGGGAGAAGCGTAGCTCGTTATGATGTTGTCATAAACACGCGGCGTTGCCGAGTGCAACTTTCCGGCGGCGTTTCGGCGTGCGATGGTAAACCGCCGCCAGTCCATCGCAGCCGAATATGTCGCGCGCGGGGTGGTCATGTTGCCGAATGTTTCGGCGAATTTGGGTTTCGCGAGCTTCAAACGAGGTTTTTCTCTTCCGATGTGTCCAATGAATGCCGATCAACTTCCCATTGGCGCGACGCCGACGTCGCCGAAGCCGGACGCCGCGCCGACCTTGCGGATCCGCGCCGTGATGCTGGGCGAACGCATCAATCCATCGGGGCTCGAGATCGGCGCGCTGGTGTCCTCGACGCCGGCGGCCTTCCGCGTCCATGGCGGCCTTGCGGTGATCTTCCGCTACGGCGTCGTGGTGCTGATTGGGCTGTTGCCGTCGGAAGAGAAGGTCCTCCTCGACGGTCTCAAGTCGCGCGTGATCGGCGAGCTCAGCCCCTATGAGGAGGAGACTGCGCAGGCGCAGCTCTGCCACGACGAAAACGCCGAGGCGATCCAGCCCGGCGGGCCGATCAACCTCTCGAAATTTTCCGACGAGCGGCTGCTGCTGATCGCGGACGCACTCGCCAAAAGCACGTCGCTGGCGCGCGACGAGCGGCGCGTCGCTGCGGTCTTCGATGTCATCGAGCCTTTTGCGCGGGAACTCGCCGAGAAGGGCCGTACATCGCGGAAGCGCAAGGGCATTCTGCAACTGATCGGCAATGCGCTGCTGGTCCAGCAGCGCGTCGCCGGCCGCGTCGCGGTTGCCGAAAAGCCCGATGCCCTCTGGGAGAAGCCGCAGCTCGACCGGCTCTATGCGCGTCTTGAAGACGAGTACGAGCTGAAGGAACGGCTCGACACGCTTGAGCGCAAGCTCACGGTCGTCGCGGAGACGGCCGATGCGCTGACCGACATCATCGATACCCAGCGTTCGCTGCGCCTCGAAATCGCGGTGGTGGTGCTGATCGTGATCGAGGTCGTGATCGGGTGCATCCAGATCTTTGCCGGCGTTCACTGAGCGCGGATATTTTTCGTAGATGCAAGCCCAGGACGCGGTTCACCTCTCCCATAGGGAGAGGTGTCACAGCACCGCAGCGCAATGCCGCGCGATCGTGAGTTCTTCGTTGGTCGGGATGACGAAGACGTCGACGGCGCTGTCGCCGCCGTTGATGCGCTCATGCGCTGCGTCATTGGCCGCAGCATTGATGCGCACGCCGAGCCAGGCGAGCCGCTCGCCGATCCGGCTGCGGATTTCCCCGGCATTCTCGCCGATGCCGCCGGTGAAGACGAGGCCGTCCAGTCCGCCCAGCGTGCTCGCCATCACCGCGATGTCCTGCGCCGCACGAAAAGTGAAGAGATCGACCGCTTCCCGCGCCGCGGCCTCGCTGCTAGCGAGCAGCGCCCGCATGTCCGAGGAAATACCGGAGACTCCGAGCAGGCCGGACTCGTGATAGAGCAGGTGCTGGACCGCTTCGACCGACATCTTCTCGTGCTGTTGCAGATAGAGCAGCACGCCGGGATCGATGGTGCCGCAGCGGGTGCCCATCACCAGTCCGTCGAGCGGCGTCAGCCCCATCGTGGTGTCGACGCTCTCGCCCTTGCGGAGCGCGCACAGGCTCGCGCCATTGCCGAGATGCGCGATGACGGTGCGCTTCTCCACGAGCTCCGGCGCGATCTCCGCGAGACGGCCAGCAACGTATTCGAACGAGAGCCCATGGAAACCGTAGCGCCGGATGCCGCGTGTTTCATAACGCCGCGGGATGGCGAAACGGCTCGCGGGCGCGGCAATGCCGTGGTGGAACGCGGTGTCGAAGCAGGCGATCTGCGTCAGGTCGGGTCTGATCGTCCTCACGGAGTGGACCGGCGCGAGACAGCGCGGCTGGTGCAGCGGTGCCAGCGGTGTCAGCGCCTCCAGCTTGGCGTAGACCTCGTCAGTCAGTTCGACCGGACCCGAATAGTCCGGGCCGCCGTGAACGATGCGGTGGCCGACGGCGCGCAGGCGGCTTTCGCCAAAATGGTCAGCGATGAAGCCGAGCACATCGGCGAGCAGATGACCGCCGCCGGTATCCGACGCCTCCTTCTGCGTCTCGAACAGGATCTCGCCCGACGGGCTCTTTGCCACAAGGCGAGGCCTGGCCTCGTGCTCGTCGAGCAGGCCCCTGCAGAGCAGGGCAGGCTCGCTCGCCGAGATCTTGAACAGGCCGAACTTGATGCTCGACGAGCCGGCATTGAGGACGAGGACCGTGTCGGACATGGGCGCCTTCAGTCCCCGGCTTCGCCGGGCGTGTGACCACCGGCACTGTTCTGCCAGACCCATTCCTGGATTTCCGGCATGTCCTCGCCATGCTCGCGCACATAACGCGAATGCTCGATCAGCTTGTCGCGGAATTGCTGCTTCACATGCGCGGCCTTGATCGCGAGCCCCGGCACGCGGTCGATCGCCTCGATCGCGAGATGATAGCGGTCGAGCTCGTTGAGCACGACCATGTCGAACGGCGTCGTCGTGGTGCCTTCTTCGATGAAGCCGCGCACGTGCAGTCCGGCGTGATTGCTCCGGTTGTAGGTCAGCCGGTGGATCAGGTGAGGATAACCATGATAGGCGAAGATCACCGGCTTGTCTGATGTAAACAGGCTGTCGAAGTCGCGATCGCTGAGACCATGCGGATGCTGTTCCTTCGGTTGCAGCGTCATGAGATCGACGACATTGACGACGCGGATCTTCAAATCCGGCAGCGCTTCGTGCAGGAGATCGACGGCGGCGAGCGTTTCCAGGGTCGGGACGTCGCCGGCGCAGGCCATCACAACGTCGGGCTCGCGGCCTGCGTCCTCGTTTCCGGCCCAGGTCCATGTGCCGATACCGGCATCGCAATGCGTGGCAGCTTCCTGCATCGACAGCCATTGCGGCGCCGGCTGTTTGCCGGCGACGATGACGTTGATGCGGTTGTAGGTGCGCAGGCAGTGATCGGCGATCCACAGCAGCGTGTTGGTATCCGGCGGGAAGTAGATGCGGACGATATCGGCCTTCTTGTTGGCGACGAGATCGACGAAGCCGGGGTCCTGATGGCTGAAGCCGTTATGGTCCTGGCGCCAGACATGCGAGGTCAGGAGATAGTTCAGCGAGGCGATCGGGCGCCGCCACGGCAAATGCCGCGTCACCTTGAGCCATTTGGCGTGCTGGTTGAACATGGAGTCCACGATGTGGATGAAGGCCTCGTAGCAGGAGAAGAAGCCGTGCCGCCCCGTGAGCAGGTACCCTTCGAGCCAGCCCTGGCAGAGATGCTCGCTCAAGACCTCCATCACGCGACCGTCCTGCGCGAGATGCACGTCGTAGGATTCAATCGGCTCCATCCAGACCCGTTCGGTCGCCTCGAACACGGCATCGAGCCGGTTCGACGCGGTCTCGTCCGGACCCATGATGCGGAAATTGCGCTCGTTCGCGTTGAGACGAACGACGTCGCGCAGGAATTTGCCGAACTCGCGCGTGGCTTCTGCGGTGGCGCCGCCGGGCTGCGGCACATCCACCGCGAAGCTGCGGAAGTCCGGTAGTTTCAGCTCCTTCTTCAACAGCCCGCCATTGGCGTGCGGATTGGCGCCCATGCGGCGATTGCCTTCGGGTGCCAGCGCCTGAAGCTCCGGAATGAGTGTGCCGTTGGCGTCGAACAGTTTTTCCGGCTCGTAGCTGCGCATCCAGTCTTCGAGAATTTTCAAATGCGCCGGGTTTTCGCGGCAGCTCGCAACGGGCACCTGATGCGCCCGCCAAAAGCCTTCGACCTTCTTGCCGTCGACCTCCTTCGGGCCGGTCCAGCCCTTCGGGCTGCGCAGCACGATCATCGGCCAGCGCGGCCGCTCGCTGCTTGTACGTCCGTCGCGGGCGTGCTGCTGGATCGAGTGGATGCTGGCGATCGCGACGTCGAACGCATCCGCCATCGCCCGGTGCATCAGTTGGGGATCGTCGCCCTCGACGAACAACGGCTCGTGGCCGAACCCGCGGAAGAGATCGCGGATCTCGTCATCACGCATCCGGCCGAGCACGGTCGGGTTGGCGATCTTGTAGCCGTTGAGATGCAGGATCGGCAGCACCGCGCCGTCATGCGCCGGATTCAGGAACTTGTTCGAGTGCCAGGAGGCCGCGAGCGGGCCGGTTTCGGCCTCGCCGTCGCCGACCACGCAGGCGACGATCAGGTCGGGATTGTCAAATGCCGCGCCATAGGCATGTACCAGCGCGTAGCCGAGTTCGCCGCCTTCGTGGATCGAGCCCGGCGTTTCCGGCGCGGCGTGGCTCGGAATGCCGCCGGGGAATGAGAACTGCCTGAACAGCTTGTGCAATCCGTCCGTATCGCGCGCGATGTTCGGATAGATCTCGCTGTAGCTGCCCTCCAGATAGGTGTTGGCGACCATGCCCGGGCCGCCATGGCCGGGACCGCAGACATAGAGCACGTCGAGATCCAGCGCGCGGATGACGCGGTTGAGGTGCGCATAGATGAAATTCAGCCCAGGCGTCGTGCCCCAATGGCCGAGCAAACGCGGCTTGATGTGCGCTGGCCGCAGGGGCTCGCGCAGCAGCGGGTTATCGAGGAGATAGATCTGCCCGACGGAGAGGTAGTTCGCCGCGCGCCAATAGCGATCGAGCAGATCGAGATCAGTGCTCGCGACACGCGATTGTTGTTGATTTGTCATATTCATGGAGACCTCCACCCGGCGATCGCTATCAACCGTGTTCCCACGTGATTGATCCCTGACGGGCATCAAACGAGATCGCGATGACGATGGTGTTGCGTGAGGTCAAAGGCGCGCGCTCCGACTTTGGGCAGCTACTGTGCATGGGGTTGTTTTCGCGTTTTTCGTTTGTGTTCTTGATTTGTTCTTATGACATGCTATCTTGGCTTCATGAGTCCAGCATCTTCTTCTGCTCTCAAGCACCCGCCGGTCACGGCGCCCTCCGAGCCGGCGGGTGCGCCTTCTGACTTTCCTGAGCTGGCGGTCGCCATCGACCGCCAGCGCAGGCGAGGGCGGGGCGCGCGATCGAATGCAAGCGGCCGCTTTGAGGCCGAGGCGCGCGTCGCCTTCGACGACGGCTGGCAGAGCCTGGAAGAGCTGCCGCCATTCAAGACCACGGTCGGCATCGACACCTCGCGCAAGGTGATCACCCGCAACGAGTCCCCCGACATCGGTTTCGACCGTTCGATCAATCCCTATCGCGGCTGCGAGCATGGCTGCGTCTATTGCTTCGCGCGGCCGACGCATGCCTATCTCGGCCTGTCGCCGGGGCTCGATTTCGAGTCGAAGCTGTTTGCCAAGCCCGAGGCGCCGGCGCTGCTCGAAAAAGAGCTCGCCGCAGCCGGCTACGAGCCGCGGATGATTGCGATCGGCACCAACACCGATCCCTACCAGCCGATCGAGCGCGAGCGCAAAATCATGCGCGGCATTCTCGAAGTGCTGGAGCGCGCCGGCCACCCCGTCGGCATCGTCACCAAGTCCGCGCTGGTCGTGCGCGACATCGACATTCTCGCGCGCATGGCCAAGCGCAACCTCGCCAAGGTCGCGATCTCCGTGACCTCGCTCGATCCGAAGCTCGCGCGCACCATGGAGCCGCGGGCCGCGACGCCGCCGAAGCGGCTGGAGGCGCTGAAGCAGCTCTCGGAGGCCGGCATTCCGACCACCGTGATGGTCGCGCCCGTGATCCCCGCGCTGAACGATTCCGAGATCGAGCGCATTCTCGATGCCGCCGCCCATGCCGGCGTCAAGGAAGCCTCCTACGTGCTGCTGCGGCTGCCGCTGGAGGTGCGCGATCTCTTCCGCGAATGGCTGATGGCGAACTATCCGGATCGCTACCGCCACGTCTTCACGCTGATCCGCGACATGCGCGGCGGCCGCGATTACGACGCGAAATGGGGCGAGCGGATGAAGGGCACGGGCCCGATGGCTTGGACCATCGGCCGCCGCTTCGAGATCGCCTGCGACAGGCTCGGGCTCAACAAGCGCCGCTCGAAGCTGACGACGGATCATTTTGCCCGGCCGAAGAAGAACGGAGATCAGCTCAGCCTGTTCTAGGATGCCCGCTCTCTTGGTCCGCACCAGCCTAAGATTGACAGCACTGAATAACGGGAATTGTCCCGGGTTCCCGGTTGCGCAACCGAGTCCGCTTGCGCACGATCCCGGCCATGATTCGGGACAAGTCCGCCAAGACGCCAGTCAAAGAGGCACCAACGAAGGACGTTGCCAACAAGGCCACGCCGGCGAAGGCGAGCTTCCGCCGCGAGCGCGCGCTGATCAAGCGCGGCGTCTGGCCGGTCGCAGGCTGCGACGAGGCCGGCCGCGGCCCGCTGGCCGGCCCCGTGGTGGCGGCCGCGGTGATTCTCGATCCCGCCCGCATCCCGCGCGGCATCGACGATTCCAAGCGGCTGACGCCGGAAGAGCGTGAAAGACTGTTCGACAAGATCTGCGCCACCGCCCAGGTCTCGGTCGTCGTTGCCTCACGCGCCCGGATCGACCGCGACAACATTCTGCGTGCCTCGCTATGGGCACTGAAGCGCGCGGTGGTGGCGCTGCCCGAATCGCCCAAGCACGTCTTCGTCGACGGCCGCGACCGCCTCGATACGGCCTGCGACTGCGAGGCCGTGATCGGCGGCGACGGCATCGTGCTGTCGATTGCGGCCGCCTCGATCGTTGCCAAGGTGACGCGCGACCGGCTGATGTGCGCGCTGGCGCAGGACTGCCCGGGCTACGGCTTCGAGCAGCACAAGGGCTATGGCGTTCCCGAGCATCTCGATGCGCTCAACCGCCTCGGCCCCACCGTCCACCACCGCAGCTTCTTTGCTCCCGTCGCCGCTGCCCGCGCCAAGCACATGCCTTGGACCGTTCAGCCGGTGCAGGACCTGTTCTCTGTGACCGAGGTCGAGGTGCAGATGGACGCGACCGTGGACATCGATACGTCAGCGAGCCTCCAGAGCAGACTGTCGTTGCCACAACGCGCAGCGCCCTTTATCAAAACAGATGTGAGCGAATAGGGCCGGCTGGACGGGTTGGCTGCATCTTGCGGGCGTTGCATGCGGTTTACCTCCCTGGTCATCGAGCTCATTCGCGCCCGGCCGCGGCTGATCGTCTGGATTGCCGTGCTCTCGCAGGCCGCGATGTGGCTGCTGGTGGCGCTGCTGTTCTACCGCAGTCCGCCCGGCAACCTCGCGACGCTCCTGGCCTTCGGCCGCGAATACCAGGTCGGCACTGATCTCGGCCCGCCGCTGTCGATTTGGCTTGCCGATATCGCCTATCGCGCCGCGGGCGGCCACATGTTCGGCGTCTACGTCCTGGCCGAGCTCTGCGAGATCGCGACCTTCATCACGCTTTATCATTTGTCCCGCGCCGTGGTCGGCACCCAGCAGGCGGTGCTCGCCGTGCTTCTGACCATGACGGTGCTGGCCTTCTCCTCCTCCGCGCTCGATTTCGGTCCCCTGGTGCTGGCGCGGCCGCTGTGGATGCTATTGCTGCTGCATTCCTGGCAGATCATCGGCCAACGCCGCGGCAATGCCTGGTTCGCCTGGTCGATCGAGGCCGGCCTGCTGTTACTGACCACGCCGGCGGCGATCTTCCTGCTCGCGTTGCTCGTCATTTTCGCGCTCTCGACCGCCGGCGGGCGGCGGACCTTACGCGCGCTCGACCCGTTGTTCGCGCTCGTCGTCGTTGCCGTGCTGGCGCTGCCCTATGCCGTCTGGCAGATGCGCGCCGAGACACTGGTGCTGCCGGCGTTGCCGCAAGTTGCTGAACTCGGCGCCCGCGCGCTGCACGCCGCCTGGCTGCTCGGCGGGCTCGTGCTCGGCGCCGTGGCGGTTCCGGTGCTGACATTCCTCAACACCGGCCTGTTCGCCGGCAAGAGCGAGGAAGCGCCGATCATCTACCGGCCGACGGTCGAGCCGCTGGGACGCAACTTCGTCTATTTCTTCGCGTTGGCGCCGGCGCTCGGTGCGGTTCTGATCTCCGGCTTGTTCGGGCTAGACGCCGTCGTCGGCGGCGCCGGAATTGTGCTGGTCATGTCGGGCCTTGCCGTGGTCGTGGTCGCCGGCGATCTCATTGCGATGCGCCGCGCACGGATGCTGCGCACGGTGTGGGTCGCCGCCATCGTGGCGCCGGCCGCCGGCGTCGTGCTGGCCGTGCTGTTTCTGCCGTGGAGTGGCACCGGCGAGATCGCGACCTCGATGCCGGCGCGGGCGATCTCCGATTTCTTCGACGACAGCTTTGCCCGCCGCACCAACCATCGTCTGCGCGCTGTCGCGGGTGAAACCCAGCTTGCAAGCCTGATTGCGCTGCATTCCGGCCGCCCACATCTCTTCATCGATGCCGCGCCCGCGCGTACGCCGTGGGTGACGCCGGCCAAATTCACCGAGACCGGCGGCGTCGTGGTCTGGCGCGCCTCCGACACCGCCGGGACTCCGCCGCCCGAAATCCTCGCGCGCTTCCCCGGCATCGTGCCGGAAGTGCCGCGCGCCTTCGAATGGCTGGTGACCGGGCGTCAGCAATTATTGCGCATCGGCTGGGCGATCGTGCGGCCGAAGGGGACGTAGGGCTGCTCGCGTGCTCTATCCGTCGCAATGACGAGCAGGGTGCGTTCCGCCCTTACCCGCCCGCCAGCACCTTCGCGATTGCCCGCAGATCCTGCCAGGCCAGGCGCTTGTAGGATGGCGAGCGCAGGAGATAGGCCGGGTGGAAGGTCGGCAGCGCGCGGATGGTGCGCCCGCCCGTGTCGTAGTCGAACCAACGCCCGCGCGTCCGCATGATGCCCTCGCGGGTCGAGAGCAGTGTTTGCGTCGAGGGATTACCGAGCGTCACCAGCACGTCGGGGTTCACGAGCTCGATATGGCGCTGGATGAAGGGCAGGCAGATCTGCGTCTCCTGCGGTGTCGGGGTGCGGTTACCGGGCGGTCGCCAGGGAATCACGTTGGTGATGTAGGCCGTGGTGCGGTTCAGGCCGATGGCGCCTATCATCAAATCGAGCAGCTTGCCGCTGCGCCCGACGAAGGGCAGCCCCTCGATGTCCTCGTCGCGGCCCGGCGCCTCGCCGACGAACATGATGCGCGCTTGCGGATTGCCGTCGGCGAACACCAGCCGCGTCGCGGTGTGTTTGAGCGCGCAGCCCTCGAAGCTCTGCATCAGCTCGCGCAAGGCCTCCAACGTCGGCGCAGTGCGCGCGGCCTCGCGCGCCGAGACGATGGCGACGTCAGGCGCGGGGGTGGCCTCGCCGCGCATCACCGCAGGTGCTGCGACAGGCCGCGGTGTTTCCACCGGCGGCGCCGCGCGCGGGGCGGGCTGCGGGGCGTCCAATTCCGCCAGGCGGTCGACTGGTTCCTCGGCGAGCGCACAATCGATACCGGCCTCCAGATAGAAGGCGAGCAGCTCTCGGACGGTGGGGGCGGGTTCGGGGATCATTTGGAAAGTCAGGCTTTTATATCAGTTTCGGGCGCCTTGCATCCCAGCGGAACGCATTTCCGTGGTTGTCCTACCCGGAAAAATCGGAAACAAGGGGGCGCAAATGACAAGGAACCGTCTCAAGGGCTGAGATCAGATGAGCACCGAAGAACTTCCCCCGCGCGAATCCATGGAATTCGACGTCGTCGTCGTTGGCGCCGGTCCCTCGGGCCTGGCGGCGGCGATCCGGCTGAAGCAGATCAATGCCGATCTCAACGTCGTTGTGGTGGAGAAGGGCTCCGAGGTTGGTGCGCACATTCTCTCTGGCGCCGTGATCGACCCGGCTGGGCTCGACAAGCTGATCCCGGATTGGCGTGAGGATTCGGACTGCCCGCTGAAGACGCAGGTCAAGGACGATCGCTTCTACTGGATGACGTCCGGGGGTGCGATCAAACTGCCGAATTTCATCACGCCGCCGCTGATGCACAACCATCATTGCTACATCGGTTCGCTCGGCAATGTCTGCCGCTGGCTGGGTCGCAAGGCAGAGGCGCTCGGCGTCGAGATCTATCCGGGCTTTGCTGCAGCCGAAGTGCTCTATGACGAGCGGGGCGCGGTGAAAGGCATCGCCACCGGCGACATGGGCATCGGCCGGGACGGCAAGCCGAAGGACTCCTTTACCCGCGGCATGGAATTGCTCGGCAAGTACACGCTGTTCGCCGAAGGCGCACGCGGCAGCCTGACCAAGCAGCTGATCGCGAAGTTTGCCCTCGATGCCAACAGCGAGCCGGCGAAGTTCGGCATCGGCCTGAAGGAAGTCTGGCAGATCGATCCCGCCAAGCACCAGAGGGGCATGATCCAGCATTCCTTCGGCTGGCCACTCGATCTGAAGACCGGCGGCGGCTCGTTCCTCTATCACTATGACGACAACCTGGTCGCCGTGGGCTTCGTCGTGCACCTCAACTATGACGACCCGTACCTGTCACCGTTCGATGAATTCCAGCGCTTCAAGACCCATGCCTCGATCCGCGGCACCTTCGAAGGCGCCAAGCGGCTCGCCTATGGCGCGCGTGCCATCACCGAGGGCGGCTATCAGTCGGTGCCGAAGCTGACCTTCCCTGGCGGTGCGCTGGTCGGCTGCGCGGCCGGCTTCGTCAACGTGCCCCGCATCAAGGGCGTGCACAATGCGATGGGTACCGGCATGTTAGCTGCCGAGCATGTCGCAGCCGCGCTTGCTGCCGGTCGCGCCAATGACGAGATCATCGACTACGAGGACGCCTGGCGTTCCTCGTCGGTCGGCAAGGATCTGTTCCTGGTCCGCAACGTCAAGCCGCTGTGGTCGAAGTTCGGCACCGTGCTCGGCGTCGCGCTCGGCGGCTTTGACATGTGGTGCAACACCCTGTTTGGCACCTCGCTGTTCGGCACGCAGGCGCATGCCAAGCCCGATCGCGCCACGCTCGATCCGGCCAAGCAGCACGCGCCGAGGAACTATCCCAAACCGGACGGCAAGATCACCTTTGACAAGCTGTCCTCGGTGTTCCTGTCCAACACCAACCATGAGGAAGATCAGCCGGTTCATCTCAGGGTCGCTGACATGAACCTGCAGAAGACCTCCGAGCACGATGTCTTCGCCGGTCCCTCGAACCGCTACTGCCCGGCCGGCGTCTATGAGTGGGTCGACGAGGGCGCGAGCCCGCGCTACCAGATCAACGCCCAGAACTGCGTCCACTGCAAAACCTGCGACGTGAAGGATCCCAACGGCAACATCACCTGGGTTCCCCCGGAAGGCGGCGGCGGACCGAACTACGAGGCGATGTAAGGGTGCGCCAGGCGACCAAATGGGTCCGAAGGTGATGTAGCGCACGTTCGCGTGAGAACGGGAGCACGACGGGTGCCCCCGGGAGCACCACGGGTGGCTGCGGCCACGATAAGGCCATAGTAGCGGCGTCTTGGGGCGCTCTTGACCGGTCACTTGGCCGATTTGGGGCGTGCGGAGGGGATCGCTCGGCCCGAATCCTTGCGGTGAAGCGCCAAAAGCGGCATTGTCCGGACCGACGGTTCCGGGTCCCGATGTCGCCGGCCGCGTTCGCGTGCGAGACGGCCTTTTGGTCCAAACCCAGGCACTACCAACTCAAGGCGAGCCCTGATGTTTTCAAATCGTTTCAACCGCTGGACTGCTGCTGCCATCGCCCTTGCCGGCTCTGCGATCGTGGCGGTCCCCGGCGCGGTGCTGGCGCAGACGCCGGATCATCCGGCCGACACGGCGGCGCAATTTCCGAGCCGAAACGATCTGAAGTCGCTCACCACCGCCGGCAGCTATCTCGCCGCCCGTCACGCCAGCGTCGAGCGCGACGCGACCTCCGCCGCCGCCTTCTACCGCTCCGCGCTGCGGACCGATCCCAAGAACAACGAGCTACTCGACCGCGCCTTCATCTCCTCGGTCGACGATGGCGACATCGAGGAAGCGGTCAAGCTTGCCGAGCGCATCCTCACCATCGACAAGACCAATCGTGTCGCGCGCCTCGTGGTCGGCGTGCATGATTTGAAGCTGAAGAAATATCCGAGCGCGCAGAGCAACATCAGCCAGTCGGTTCGCGGGCCGATCACCGATCTCGTCGCGACGCTGCTGTCCGGCTGGGCCGCCTATGGTGCCGGCGATGCCAAGGGTGCGGTTGCCACCATCGACAAGCTGGCCGGCCCGGAATGGTATCCGCTGTTCAAGGACCTGCACGCCGGCATGATCCTCGAGAACGCCGGCAAGGAAAAGGACGCGGGCGTCCGCTTCGAGCGCGCCTACAAGCTCGACGATTCCATGCTGCGCGTCACCGAGGCCTATGCGCGCTGGCTGTCGCGCAACAAGGACGCCGCCTCGGCGACCGCGATCTATGAAGCCTTCGACAAGAAGCTCGCCCGTCATCCGCTGATCGTGGAAGGCCTGCGTGAAACCAAGGCCGGCAAGAAGCTGCCGCCGCTGGTCGATTCTGCGCAGGCCGGCGCGGCCGAGGCGCTCTACGGCATCGGCGCCACGCTGACCCGCCGCGGCGGCGAGGATCTGGCGCTGGTCTATCTCCAGCTCGCGCTCTATCTTCAGCCCAGTCATCCGCTGGCCTTGCTCTCGCTCGCCGACCTCTACGAATCGGTGAAGCGGCCGCAGATGGCGATCAAGATCTACGAGCGCGTGCCGTCGAGCTCGCCCTTGAAACGCAACGCGCAGATCCAGCTCGCCATTGACCTTGATTCCGCCGACCGCACCGACGAGGCGATCAAGATCCTCAAGGGCGTGACATCGGAGGATTCCAAGGATCTCGAAGCCATCATGGCGCTCGGCAATCTCGAGCGCGGCCGCAAGAAGTTCGGCGACTGCGGCGCGACCTATTCGCGGGGCATCGACGTATTGCCGGCCGGCAACGACAAGGCCAACAGCGTCTGGTACTACTACCGCGGCATCTGCGAGGAGCGCTCCAAGGAATGGGGCAGGGCTGAAGCCGACATGAAGAAGGCGCTCGAGCTCCAGCCCGACCAGCCGCATGTCCTGAACTATCTCGGCTATTCCTGGATCGACCAGGGCGTGAATCTCGACGAAGGCATGAAGATGATCAAGCGCGCCGTCGAGCAGCGTCCCGACGACGGCTACATCGTCGATTCCCTCGGGTGGGCCTATTACCGCATCGGCAACTACGAAGAGGCGGTGAAGAACCTCGAGCGCGCGATCGACCTCAAGCCCGAGGATCCCACCATCAACGACCATCTGGGCGACGCCTATTGGCGCGTTGGACGCACGCTGGAGGCCAAATTCCAGTGGGCGCACGCCCGCGATCTCAAGCCCGAGCCGGAAGAGCTGCCGAAGATCGAGGCCAAGATCGCCAACGGCATGACCGACGACAATTCCAACTCCTCGGCGGCACAGGTCGAGAAGAAGAAGGACGACGACAAGGGCGGTTGAACCGGCGCATGATCCGGAAAAGTGTCTAGCGGTTTTCCGACAAGATCATGCGCGAGAACGAAAGTGCGTGTGGGGGTCGATCGCCAATGTCGGCGTTAGTTGAAGAGGGGCGCGCGAAGGTCAATCTGAGCCTTCGCGTGATCGGCCGTCGCGCCGACGGCTATCATGATCTGGAAAGCGTGGTCGCATTCGCCGATTGTGCCGACCGGCTCGCGCTGGAGCCGGGTGACGAGCTGAAGCTGACCACCACGGGGCCGCTCGCGGCCGCCTGCGGCGACACATCAGACAATCTCGTGTTCAAGGCGGCCGAGCTCTTGGCCGAAGCCGTGCCGAATTTGAAGCTCGGCGCTTTCGCGCTCGACAAGATCTTGCCGGTCGCAGCCGGTATCGGCGGCGGCTCGGCCGATGCGGCGGCGGGGTTACGGCTGCTTGCCCGTCTCAACAATCTGTCGCTCGATGATCCGCGCCTGCAGAAGGTCGCGCTTGCGACCGGCGCCGACGTGCCGGTGTGCCTGCACTCGCGCGCCTGCGACATGACCGGGGTCGGCGAGCAGTTGCTGCCGCTGGCGTTGCCGAGCATGCCCTGCGTGATGGTCAATCCGCGCGTGCCGGTCGCGACCAAGGACGTGTTCCAGGCGCTCGGCTTGCGCAACGGCGAGCTGCTGGTCGGCGCGACTGACGTCCTTGAAGCCGCGGCTTGGCCGGAGGAGGGTGGATCGATCGCCGACTGGGTCGAGGTTCTCGAAACCGTGCCCAACGATCTCGAAGCCCCCGCGATGCGCATCGAGCCTGTGATCGGTGACGTGCTGGAAGCCTTGCGCGATTCCGCCGGCGTCAAGCTGGCACGGATGTCCGGCTCGGGCGCGACCTGCTTTGCGATCTATGGTGCGTCCGCGCAGGCGCACGGCGCCGCGGAGAAGATCCGCAGGGATCACCCCGGCTGGTGGGTGCATGCGGGGGCGTTGAGCTAGATATTTCCTCGACGATGTTGCCGTAGCCCGGATGGAGTGTAGCGCAATCCGGGATGGTTCGGCGCCAGCGGTCTCCCGGATTACGCTACACTCCATCCAGGCTACGGTTCTCAACTAGCCCGCACCGTCCTCAGCAAGCCCCAGAAACTTCCGGATCTTGCCCAACACCTCCTCCGGCTTGTCGTGCTGCAGCCAGTGTCCGGCACCGGCAATGGTCTCGATCTGCGCCTGCTGGAAATAGCGCTCCAGGCCGGCTGCCCTGGCGCCGGCGAGAAAACTTTCGCCGGCGTTGAGCAGCAGCGTCGGGCATGCGATACGCGACCACAGCGCGACGTGATCGTCCGGCCAGAGCCGGTGCGGCGCGGAGGCGCGCTGGTAGGGATCGAACTTCCAGCTATAGGTGCCATCCTCATTCCGGCGCGCACCGTGCGCTGCGAGGTGCAGCGCGAGCTCGCGGGAGAGCCGCTTGTTGTGAAGCACCATCTGGGCGGCCGCGTCCTCGAGGGTCGAATAGCGGCGCGGTGTGCGGTCATGCAGTCTGTCGAGCTGTCCGACCCATTTGCTGATGCGTTCATGCGCCGGCGCTTTCGGCGCATCCGGCAACATCGTCACACCGTCGAGGACGACGAGCTTGGTGACCTGCTCGGGGAATGCCCCCGAGAAGATCAGGCTCACCATACCGCCCATCGAATGACCGATGAGAGTCACTTGAGGTGCTGCGATAATTCGGATGAGCTGGGCGAGATCGTAGACATACTCCGTCAGTGCGTAACTGCCGCCCTTGGTCCAGTCGGAATCGCCGTGGCCGCGCAAGTCGGGCGCGATCACATGGAAGTGCGGCTGCAACGCGCGGGCAATGGCGTCCCAGCTCCGGCAATGATCGCGGCCGCCGTGAACCAAAATGATGGGCGGCGCGCCTGCATTGCCCCAATCGGCATAATGCAGCCGCAGGCCGTGGGACTCGTAATGGCGACTTTGCGGGGCGAGCATCGCTGCGCTACCCGTTCACCGGCCGCCGCGCCAGTGCGAGCGAGAGGCCGAGGCCGGCGATGAAGACGCCGGAGGTTTGGGTGAGACGCTGCATCAGATGCGGCCGTCCGATCAGCTGCGTGCGCGTCGCGGACGCCATCAGCACCACCACGACATCGGCGAGCGTGTTCAGCGTCACCGACATGGCGCCGAGCAGGATGAATTGCAGCGTGGGGCTCGCGCCCGCGGGATCGAGGAATTGCGGAATGAAGGCGAGGAAGAACGCCGCGGTCTTCGGGTTCAGCGCCTCGACCAGCACGCCGTCACAGAAGGCGCGCTTGTCGCCGACGGGCTCGCTCTCGAGTGACAGCGTTCGGCCGGCGCTGCGAAAGGTCTTGACGCCGAGCCAGACCAGATAAAGCGCGCCGATGAACTTCATGACGGCAAACAGCTCGGCGCTCGCCAGAATGATCGCGGAGATGCCGAGACTGCCCGCGACCACGTGGACCAGGCCGCCCAGTGCCGTGCCCGCGGTCGAGGCAAAGCCGCTCGCGCGGCCCTCCGACAGGGTCCGCGCCGCGACGTAGAAGATGCCGGGACCGGGAATGGCGGCAATGGCGAGAGCGGCGGCGAGGAACAGCCAGAAATTCCTATCAATCATCCTGCTTTCGTAACGCAGTGCGACGCGATTGCAAGACTTCTCGTTTGGAGGCTTCTCGTTTGGAGACTTTCTCGTTTAGAGGCCTGTCGTTCAGCCCATCCGGCGGAAGATCGCGCTGGCGTTCACCCCGCCGAAGCCGAAGCCGTTGGAGATCGCGTTGAGCATCGGCATCGGCCGCGCGCTGCCTGCGACGATGTCGATGCCTTCCGCGCCCGGATCGGGGTTTTCGAAATTGAGCGTCGGCGGCGCGATCTGGTCGCGCAGGGCGAGCAGGGTGAAGATCGCCTCCAGGCCACCGGCAGCGCCGAGCAGATGGCCGGTGGCCGATTTGGTCGCGCTCACTGCGACAGCCTTGTTGCGGCCGAACAGCGCACCGATGGCGCCGAGCTCGCTCTCGTCGCCGGCCGGCGTCGATGTCGCATGCGCGTTGAGGTGCTGCAGATCCGCAGGCGCAAGGTCCGCCTGCCGCAGCGCGATCTCCATGGCGCGGCGAGCGCCATCGCCGTCGGGCGGGCCGGACGTCATGTGATAGGCGTCCGCAGTGGTGCCATATCCCACAATCTCCGCGATCGGCGCGACGCCGCGCGCCAGCGCATGCTCCAGCTCCTCGATGACGAGAATGCCGGCGCCTTCGCCCATGACAAAACCGTCGCGGTCGCGATCGAATGGGCGCGAGGCGCGCGCGGGCTCGTCGTTGAATCCGCTCGACAACGCGCGTGCGGCTGCGAAGCCGCCGAGGCTGACGATGTCGATGCAGGCCTCCGCGCCGCCGCAGATCGCGACATCGGCCTCGCCCGCACGGATCATGCGCGCAGCATCGCCGATCGCCTGCACGCCGGCAGCGCACGCCGTGACCGGGGTGCCGAGCGCGCCCTTGTAACCGTATTTGATCGAGACGTGGCCGGCAGCGAGGTTGGCGAGGAACGAGGGGATCGTAAACGGTGAGAGCCGGCGCGGGCCGCGCTGCTCGGTGATGCGCACCGCTTCCGCCATCGCCGGGAAGCCGCCCACCCCGGAGCCGATGATGGTTGCGGTCCGCTGCAGCAATGCCGCATCCTGCGGTGCCCATCTGGCCTGCGCGACCGCCTCTGCGGTGGCGAGCAGCGCAAACAGGATGAAGCGGTCCATCTTGCGCTGATCTTTTGGTGCGGCTGCCTCGGAGGGATCGAAGCCGCCGTCCGCGTCGTCGGCCTTGTCGGGTACGAGACCGGCAATGCGCGCCGGCAGCGCCTGCGCCCATTCCGGCAGCCGGCGCAGCCCGCTTTGACCGGCGAGCAGCCGGCGCCAGGACAATTCGACACCACAGCCGAGCGGCGACACCGCGCCCATTCCCGTCACGACGATACGACGCATGTCAGTCTCCAGCCGGCGCGACGGCCGGGCTCATGGCTTTCAGCGAATTGAGCCGCCGGCGCATCAGGCGGCTGGCGCCGGGGCCCGCGATCACCACCGAATTGGCGAGCGTGATCGGGTGCATATCGGCGGCATCGACCACGACCGGATCGAGCGGCCGACAATCGTCCCGCTTCGCCAGCAGGACGGCTTCGCCTTTCGGCGCGAGATGCTTGTTGCCCCAGGCGAGCAGCGTGGCGATCACGGGGAAGAAATCCCGCGCCTTGTCCGTCAGCATATATTCGTAACGCGGCGGCCGCTCATGATAGCGGCGGCGGACGAACATGCCGGTCTTGGTGAGATGGGCGAGGCGCCGCGACAGGATGTTCGGCGCAATCCCGAGATTGCGCTCGAACTCGTCGAACCGCGTCGAGCCCTGAAACGCATCCCGCAGAATCAAAATGCTCCACCATTCGCCGACCGTCTCCACGGCACGGCCGACCGGGCATTCCAGGATGGAGGGCGATTTGGGCTGCATGGCGGGAAAGTAGGCGCGTGACTTGCAAAATGCAAGTCATTGGGTGGCAGGTGCGGATGTCTTGAGCCGCGGACAGCGAAGCTGCAGCCGCAATTGAGCGGTCGCTATGAGTTGAAAGCGAGTTGGTAGCCGATGGCCGTGCGCCATACTCCGTCATTGCGAGCGCAGCGAAGCAATCCAGGCTGTCTCCGCGGAGGGATTCTGGATTGCTTCGCTGCGCTCGCAATGACGATGTTGATGCTGCGGTGAGCTATCTCACCATTGTCGTGGGCGAGCACGGCGCTGATGCGGCGAGCTTAATGCGACCGTGCCAAACAGAACGCCACCACCTGCTCCAGCGCGCTCTTCATCGGTGACGCCGGGAACAGCGCCAGCGCATCGACCGCCATGGCACCGTAGTGCTGGGCGCGGCTCAGCGTGTCCTCGAGCGCGCGGTGCTTGTTCATCAGGCCGATGGCGTGGTCGAGATCGCTGTCGCCGATCTCGCCGCGCTCCAGCGCCTTGATCCAGAAGGCGCGCTCGGTGTCGTTGCCGCGGCGGAAGGCCAGCACCACCGGCAGCGTGATCTTGCCCTCGCGGAAATCGTCGCCGGTGTTCTTGCCGAGTTTGGCGCTCTTGCCGCCATAGTCGAGCACGTCGTCGACGAGCTGGAAGGCGATGCCGAGATTCATGCCGACCGAGCGGCAGGCGGTCTGCTCGGCTTTCGGGCGGTTGGCGATCACAGGACCGACCTCGCAGGCGGCGGCGAACAGCTCGGCGGTCTTGCCGCGGATCACGGCGAGATATTCGTCCTCGGTGGTCGCGGTGTTCTTGGCGGCGGCGAGCTGCATCACCTCGCCCTCGGCGATGGTGGCGGCGGCAGCAGAAAGGATGTCGAGCGCGCGCAGCGAGCCGACCTCGACCATCATGCGGAAGGCTTGTCCCAGCAGGAAGTCGCCGACCAGCACGCTCGCCTCGTTGCCCCAGAGCATGCGCGCCGACAGCTTGCCGCGGCGCATCTCGCTCTCGTCGACGACGTCGTCGTGGAGGAGCGTGGCGGTATGCATGAACTCGACGGAGGCAGCCAACTTGATGTGGCCGTCGCCGGTGTAGCCGGCCAAATTGGCCATGGCGAGCGTCAGCATCGGCCGCAGCCGCTTGCCGCCAGAGGAAATCAGATGGTTGGCGACCTCCGGGATCATGGTCACGTCGGAGCCGGTCCGCGATAAGATCGTGGCGTTGACGCGCTCCATGTCACCGGCGACAAGGGCAACCAGCTCTTCGATCGACGCGCCGGGAGTTTCGAAAGGTACGATGACGGCCACGCCGGTCTCCAATATTTGCCCCGGAAGGGCTATTCTGATGGGAAAGACAATAGAAACTGGACGGGGATGCGGCAAGGCCTGTGGAACCATTGACATTTGTCGCTTTGACCCTTTCAGGCGGGAGGCTTGTTTTGCGTGAACTGGTTCGGACCAACGACATCGTGCTGGTGTCGGCGATCGGCGCACTGCTTGACGGCGCCAACATCCATCATCTGGTGCTGGACCAGAACATGAGCATCATCGAGGGCTCGCTCGGCGTCCTGCCCCGACGGATCCTGGTCCATGAGGACGACGCCATCGAGGCCCGGCAACTCCTGACCGAGGCCGGGCTCAGCCACGAACTGCGCGGCGATGATTGAGGTTGTCACAGATATCACCGAGGATGCCTTTCTCGGCGGGCAGCTGCTCCTCAAGCAGAAGCGATCCGGCCACCGCGCCGGCCACGACGCCATTCTGCTCGCGGCGGCGACGGAGGCCCGGGCCGGCGATCGTGTGGCCGATCTCGGCGCCGGCGTCGGCACGGCCGGGCTGGCGCTGGCCCGGCGCGTGGCGGGACTCGATCTTTGCCTCGTCGAGATCGATCCGGACCTGGCCGAACTCGCGCGCGTCAATGCGGCCGCGAATGCGATCGCAGCGGAAACGATCGTGCTCGACGTCACAGCCGATGCGCAGGCTTTCGCGGCACATGGGCTCATGCCCGACAGCGTCGATCATGTGTTGATGAACCCACCCTTCAACGATTCCACGCGGCACCGCGGCTCGCCGGACCAGGCGCGCCACACCGCGCATGTCGCGACGGAGGAGACCCTGCATGCCTGGGTGCATGCAGCGCGGCGTATCCTCCGATCGAATGGTGTGCTGACACTGATCTGGCGCGCGGATGGGATCGCGGAGGTTCTGGCAGCGCTGTCACGCGGCTTCGGCAGCCTGTCGATCCTGCCGGTTCATGGCGAAGAGAGCCGGCCGGCGATCCGCGTGCTGGTGCGTGCGGTCAAAGGCGGGCGGGCGCCGACGCGATTACTGCCGGGCCTCATGCTCAACAACGAGTCACGCGTGCCTAAAAAAGAGGTGAGGAATATTCTGGAAGGGAGGGCGGTCTTGCCGTTGGCGGAGCCGTGACGGCTTACTGCGGAAGCGATTCCGACTGCTGTTCTTGCGGGGACGTCAAGCGAATAGCCGTGAACAGCGCGGCAATCAGCAGCATCAGCAGATAGATCTTCATGGCATTTCCTCCGCTGCTTCATTGCAGCTTCCCAGCGAGGAATCTGCAAAACACGTTCCAGGCACTTCCAATGACAGTCGCGTGATAAAAAATGGTTAATCAGAGGTAACGGCATGGCCGAACAATTGAACGATCGGGTGGGTTCCGGCCTGGCCGACAAGCTCATGCAATATCTGCCGGCGCGCATCCGTCCCGGCACGGCTGTGGTGCCGGTGGTGCGGCTGTCCGGCGTGATCGGTGCGGTGACGCCGCTGCGCCCGGGCATGTCGCTCGCGGGCGTCGCGCGGGTGCTGGAGCGGGCGTTTTCGGTCCGCAACGCCAAGGCGGTGGCGCTGGTGATCAACTCGCCCGGCGGCTCGCCGGTGCAGTCGCGCCAGATCTACCTGCGCATCAAGCAGCTCGCGGCGGAGAAGAAGCTCCCCGTGCTGGTGTTCGTCGAGGACGTCGCCGCCTCCGGCGGCTACATGATCGCCTGCGCCGGCGACGAGATCTTCTGCGATCCGTCCTCGATCCTCGGCTCGATCGGTGTGGTCGGCGGCAGCTTCGGCTTCCAGGAGGCGATCAAGCGTCTCGGCATCGAGCGGCGCCTCTACACGGCCGGCGCGCACAAGGCGATGCTCGATCCGTTCCTGCCCGAAAACCCCGACGACGTCGCCAAGCTGAAGGCGCTCCAGCGCGAGATCCATCAGATCTTCATCGCGCTGGTGAAGGAGAGCCGCGGCGCCCGGCTGAAGGGCGCCGACGACGTCTTGTTCACCGGCGAGTACTGGGCCGGCGAGAGTTCGATCGCGCTCGGGCTCGCCGACGGCATTGGCGATCTCCGCTCAACTCTTCGTGCCCGCTATGGCGAGAAGGTTCTCACCCCCGTGATTGCGCAACCGAGCGGACTGCTGTCCGGCCTGCTGGGGCGGAAATCGCCCGGCGCGGGCCAGCTTTCGGCCATGGAATCAATGGCCGGCCTGCCGGACGAGCTGATCTCGGCGGTCGAGACCCGAGCGATTTGGGCGAAATTCGGGTTCTAGGCCGAGCCCTCCCGCGCCATTTGGTCCGGACTGAGCCAATTGCGGCGCTGCCCGGAGTGCGCGAATATGCGCGTGGGGGCTGAGCATTAGACGAGGATCGACCGATGCCGCCGTTCGTCGCATTCGCGGGCGTCCTGGGTGGGCTTGCCGTAGTCCGCTGGGCGTACAAGACTGCACTCCGGATCAACCAAGAGCTGGAGGAGATGCGCCTCTCGCGCGTCGCCGAGGCCGCCCATGCCGGGCATATTCAGACGCTGAAGCGTGACCCGATTACGGGGGCGTATCGGCCGGGTTAGTTAGCCGAGCTGCCGTAGGTGGGCAAAGGCGCTCTTGCGCCGTGCCCACCATCCTCTCGGCGTTGCTGGTGACGATGGTGGGCACGCTTCGCTTTGCCCACCCTACGGCAGTCGTAAGCCCGAATCCGGGCCCTTCGCCTTGATTCCCACCCCCGCCGTCGATACGGTCCCGCGCGATTCAAAACCCCCCGCGAGAGCCTGATCTGACGATGGACGCCTCATTGCCCGCCCATATGCGCCCCGAACGCTCGTTCCAGGGCTTCATCCTCGCGCTCCAGCGGTTCTGGGCTGAACAGGGCTGCGTAATCCTGCAGCCCTACGACATGGAGATGGGCGCGGGGACCTTCCATCCGGCGACCACGCTGCGCGCGCTTGGGCCGAAGCCCTGGAACGCGGCCTATGTGCAGCCCTCGCGCCGCCCCAAGGACGGCCGCTACGGCGAGAATCCGAACCGGATGCAGCACTACTACCAGTTCCAGGTTATCATGAAGCCGTCGCCGCCGAACCTTCAGGAATTGTACCTGAAGTCGCTCGCCGCGATCGGCATCGATTCCGCCGTGCACGACATCCGCTTCGTCGAGGACGATTGGGAGAGCCCGACGCTGGGCGCCTGGGGCCTCGGCTGGGAGTGCTGGTGCGACGGCATGGAAGTCAGCCAGTTCACCTATTTCCAGCAGGTCGCGGGCTTCGAATGCGCGCCGGTCGCGGGCGAGCTCACCTATGGGCTCGAGCGCCTCGCGATGTATGTGCAGGGCGTCGATCGCGTCTATGACCTCAACTTCAACGGCCGCGAGGGCGATGCCAAGGTCACCTATGGCGACGTCTTCCTGCAGGCCGAGCGCGAATATTCGAAGCATAATTTCGAAGTCGCCGACACCGCGATGCTGTTCGAGCAGTTCAAGATGGCGGAAGCCGCTTGCAAGAAATATCTCGACGCAGGTTGGCAAAATAACTCAGAGTCTGGCAAGCGCGAGGCGCATCTGATGGCGCTGCCGGCCTATGACCAGTGCATCAAGGCGAGTCACGTTTTCAACCTGCTCGACGCCCGCGGCGTGATCTCCGTGACCGAGCGGCAGAGCTACATCCTGCGTGTACGCGAATTGGCAAAAGCCTGCGGCGAGGCCTGGATCCATACTGAAGCGGGCGGAGCGGCCTGATGCCCGAATTGTTGCTTGAACTGTTCTCGGAAGAAATCCCCGCGCGCATGCAGGCCAAGGCGGCCGACGATCTGCGTCGCCTGGTCACCGAGAAGCTCGTCGCCGAAGGCCTCGTCTATGAGGGCGCGAAAGCCTTCGCGACGCCGCGCCGTCTTGCGCTGACCGTGCACGGAATTCCTGGGCGCCAGCCGGATTTGAAAACCGAACGCCGCGGGCCGAAAGTCGGTGGCCCTGACGCAGCGGTGCAGGGCTTCCTGAAAGCGACGGGCCTGAAGTCGCTGGATGAGGCCAAGATCCAGCGCGACCCGAAGGGCGACTTCTACATCGCGCTGATCGAGAAGGCCGGGCGCGACGCGATCGACGTGCTCGCCGAAATCCTCCCCGTGATCATCCGCACCTTCCCCTGGCCGAAATCGATGCGCTGGGGCGCGCGCTCCGGAAAACCGGGGTCGCTGAGCTGGGTGCGACCGCTGCACGCGATCACTGCGACGTTCGGTCTTGAGACCGAAGAGCCTGACGTCGTGAAGTTCTCGGTAGACGGCATCGAGACGGGGCAGACCACCCACGGCCACCGTTTCATGGCGCCGGCCGCGATTTCCATACGCCGGTTCGAGGACTACGAAGCGAAGCTGAAGGCTGCAAAAGTCATCCTCGATCCGCAGGCGCGCAAGAACATCATCTTCGCCGACGCCAAGGAATTGACGTTTGCGCAAGGCTTCGAGCTGGTCGAGGATCAGGCGCTGCTCGACGAGGTTTCGGGCCTCGTCGAATGGCCCGTGGTCATGATGGGTTCGTTCGAAGAAGAATATCTCGCGATCCCGGACGAGGTGATCCGCGCCACCATCCGCAACAACCAGAAGTGTTTTGTGGTCAAGGATCCCAAGACCGGGAAGCTGACCAACAAGTTCGTCCTCACCGCGAATATCGAGGCGTCCGACGGCGGCAAGGTTATCGTATCAGGCAACGAACGCGTGATCCGTCCGCGCTTGTCGGACGCGAAATTCTTCTACGAAACGGATTTGAAGACGAAGCTCGAGGACCGCCTGCCGAAGTTCGAGCAGATCGTGTTCCACGAGAAGCTTGGAACGCAAGCCGCGCGGATCAAACGCATCGAGCGTTTGGCCGCCGAGATCGCGCCGCTAGTCGGCGCCGATGTCGCGAAGGCGACCCGCGCTGCGCATCTGGCCAAAGCGGATTTGCTGACCGAAGTCGTCGGTGAATTCCCTGAGGTGCAGGGCCTGATGGGCAAGTACTACGCGCTGGCGCAGGGCGAGGATGCGTCCGTCGCGGCGGCCTGCGAAGAGCATTACAAGCCGCAAGGGCCTGCTGATCGCGTGCCGACCGATCCTGTCAGCATCGCGGTGGCGCTCGCTGACAAGATTGACACCTTTGCTGGATTCTGGGGCAGTAATGAGAAGCCTTCGGGGAGCAGGGACCCGCTTGGCTTGCGAAGGGCGGCGCTGGGCGTCATTCGGATTATTTTGGAGAACGAACTTCGCATTCGGCTAGAGCCGCTCTTCTATTCCGCGCTTCAGAAGCATTCGGTCGTGACGATTACGCCAGCTGCTGAGAAGCCGCTGACGAATCCAGATGTATCCAAGATTCACAAGCAGATGCGGGAGACAGTCGCGAAGGAACTAGTAGAGTTTTTCGCTGAACGTCTCAAACTTCAGCTCCGCGAGCAGGGCGCGCGTCATGATCTCGTCGACGCGGTGTTCGCGCTCGGCGGCCAGGACGATCTTCTGATGATCGTCCGTCGCGTTGAGGCGCTCGGGAAATTCCTCGAGAGTGATGACGGCAAGAACTTGCTCGCCGGCATCAAGCGTGCGAGCAACATCCTTGGCATCGAGGAGAAGAAGGATAAGCGCAGCTTTGACGGCGCCCCCGATCCTGCGCTGTACAGCCTCGCTGAGGAAAAGGTGCTGGCGAAGGCGATTGGCGAGGTGAAGACGGAAGCCAGCGCCGCCATCGCCAAGGAAGACTTTGCCGCCGCCATGAGCGCGATGGCGAAGTTGCGTCCACCGGTCGATGCGTTCTTCGAAAAAGTTCGCGTCAACGACGACGATGTGAAGGTGCGCGAGAACCGTCTGAAGCTGCTCAACGAAATCCGCAGGGCCACGCGTGCGGTCGCGGACTTCTCGAAGATCCAGGATTGATCGCACAAAAAAGCCCCGTCCGGCGGGGGGACGACCGGACGGGGCCTGATGTCCGACTACGCGATGCGCGCCAGCCTGATGTGACGCGCCGGACATCGAGTTGTGCAGAGCGTTTTCAAGCGAAGTAGATCCGGTTCGCGCGAAGAAAACGCGTCCAAACGAGAATCTATTAGTCCATCACCTCGACGATGCGCCGCGAGCGTGGCTCAACCAGCACGGTCTCGCCGTTGACGACGGTGTAGCGATAGGTCGTTGCGCCGAAACGTTGCGGCACGTCATAATAGGTGACGCCGGTTTCGGGTAGGATGGCGCCAACCGCTACGCGATCCGGAATAGTGAAGGCCGGGACACGTTGTTCGACGACATAGTCGCGGAAGGCCGGCCGCTGCTCGACTGCGATGGTCGGGCCGCTATCGACCACGGCGGGCGCGCGTCCAACCGTGATCCCGGTTTGCGCCTGCGCCGCGACGGGCGAGCCGATCGCGGCCGCGAGCGCTGCAAGAGCAAGAATCCTGTTCCGCATGCAAAACTCCTTCGACAGGTTTTTTCGGAAGCGCCAGTGGCGCAACCGGTTGCCAATGCATGCGTCCTGCCAATGTTCCGGGAAATGGGCCGCCACATTCGCGGCAATTTCGGGCAGTTTTCGCGAAGCCCGGAACTGGCGTTGCCCGTTGCGCGTCTCTACCCGCCGAACCCGGTCCGCTATGATCCGCCCGCGATTCGCCTCACGCTACCCGAGCCTGGAAAGATAGTTCATGCACCTCACCATCGCCCACATCTCGCCGATCCTGTCGCTGATTGCGGGTGTGCTCATCCTGATCATGCCGCGCCTTCTCAACCTGATCGTTGCGATCTTTCTCATCGTCAATGGTGCGATCGGGCTCGGTTTGTTGAGATGGCTCCATCTCTAGGCCTTCATTTTCCGGAACTGTTCGACTTGCGCGGACCTGCCCAAAGTGGTGTAAGGCGCGCGATTTCCCATTCCTCTCGCAGGTTGTGTGCAAGCTATGGCCAAAGCCGCCTCGAAGCCGTCTAAAACTGCAGCGAAATCAAAGCCCTCCGCCAAGGCGAAGGCCGCGCCGGCGGCCCGAAAGGCGCTCGCCAAGAGCGCTCCGAAGGCAGTGGTGAAGCCGGCTGGGAAGGCTGCGACCAAGCCGGTGGTTCCGAAGGCTGCCGCCAAGGTCGCTGTGAAGCCTGCACCGGGCAAGGCCGCGCCCGCCAAGGCTGCGCCTGCCAAGGTTGCACCTGCCAAGGCAGCCCCCGCCAAGGCGGCCCCGGCCGCAATCAAGGCCGGCAAGTGGGTCTACACCTTCGGTGATGGCAAGGCCGAGGGCCGCTCGGAGATGCGCGACCTGCTCGGCGGCAAGGGCGCCAACCTCGCCGAGATGGCCAATCTCGGCCTGCCGGTGCCTCCGGGCTTCACCATCCCGACCTCGGTCTGCACGTATTTCTACGCCCATGACAAGTCCTATCCGAAAGAGCTGCAGTCGCAGGTTGACAAGGCGCTGGACTATGTCGGCAAGTTGACCGGCAAGGTGTTCGGCGACACCAAGAACCCGCTGCTGGTCTCGGTGCGCTCGGGTGCGCGCGCCTCGATGCCGGGCATGATGGACACCGTGCTCAATCTCGGCCTCAACGACGAGACGGTGGAAGCGCTGTCGGAATTGTCGGGTGATCGTCGTTTCGCCTATGACAGCTATCGCCGCTTCATCACCATGTATTCCGACGTGGTGCTCGGCTTCGAGCATCATCACTTCGAAGAGATCCTCGACACCTTCAAGGACAGCCAGGGCTACACGCTCGACACCGACCTCACCGCCGAGGACTGGGTCGACCTGGTCGGCAAGTACAAGGACGCGGTCGCGCGCGAGACCGGCAAAGACTTTCCGCAGGATCCGCATGACCAGCTCTGGGGCGCGGTTGGCGCGGTGTTTTCATCCTGGATGAACGCGCGCGCGGTGACCTATCGCAAGCTGCACGACATTCCGGAATCCTGGGGCACCGCGGTCAACGTGCAAGCCATGGTGTTCGGCAACATGGGCGAGACCTCGGCCACCGGCGTTGCGTTCACGCGCAACCCCTCGACCGGCGAGAGCAAGCTCTACGGCGAGTTCCTGATCAACGCGCAGGGTGAGGACGTGGTGGCGGGCATCCGCACGCCGCAGGATATCACCGAGGAGGCGCGCAACGAGTCGGGCTCCGACAAGGCGTCGATGGAAGCGGCGATGCCGGAGGCCTTCAAGGAGCTGACGCGGATCTATACGCTGCTCGAGAAGCACTACCGCGACATGCAGGACATGGAGTTCACGGTCGAGCAGGGCAAGCTGTGGATGCTGCAGACCCGCGGCGGCAAGCGCACCGCCAAGGCGGCGCTGCGCATCGCGGTCGAGCTCGCCAATGAAGGCCTGATCACCAAGAAGGAAGCGGTGATGCGGATCGATCCCGCCTCGCTCGATCAGCTCTTGCATCCGACCATCGATCCCAATGCCAAGCGTGACGTGATCGCGACCGGCCTGCCGGCTTCGCCCGGTGCTGCCTCCGGCGAGATCGTGTTCTCCTCGGACGAAGCGGCCAAGCTCCAGGGCGACGGACGTAAAGTGATTTTGGTCCGCATCGAGACCAGCCCCGAAGACATCCACGGCATGCACGCCGCCGAAGGCATCTTGACCACCCGCGGCGGCATGACCTCGCACGCCGCCGTGGTCGCGCGCGGCATGGGCAAGCCCTGCGTCTCCGGCTGTGGCACCATCCGCGTCGATTACGGCCGCGGCACCATGAGCATCGGTTCGCGCACCTTCAAGGCCGGCGACGTCATCACCATCGACGGCTCGCTCGGCCAAGTGCTGTCTGGCCGCATGCCGATGATCGAGCCGGAGCTCTCCGGCGAGTTCGGCACGCTGATGAACTGGGCCGACCAGGTCCGCAAGATCGGCGTTCGCGTCAACGGCGACACGCCGGACGACGCGCGTACCGCGATCAAGTTCGGCGCCGAGGGCATCGGCCTCTGCCGAACCGAGCACATGTTCTTCGAGGAGACCCGCATCCGCACGGTGCGCGAGATGATCCTCTCCGAGGACGAGCAGTCGCGCCGTGCGGCGCTTGCCAAGCTGCTGCCGATGCAGCGGGCCGACTTCGTCGAGCTGTTCGAGATCATGAAGGGCCGGCCGGTCACGATCCGGCTTTTGGATCCTCCTCTCCATGAATTCCTGCCGCACACCCATGCCGAGGTCGAGGAAGTGGCGCGCGCCATGAACACCGATCCGCGGCGTCTCGCCGACCGCGCGCGCGAGCTCTCGGAGTTCAATCCGATGCTCGGCTTCCGCGGCTGCCGCATCGCGATCGCCTATCCGGAGATCGCCGAGATGCAGGCGCGTGCGATCTTCGAGGCTGCGGTCGAAGCCGAGAAGCGCACCGGCAAGGCCGTCGGCCTTGAGGTGATGGTGCCGCTGATCGCCACCAAGATGGAGCTCGACCTCGTCAAGGCGCGGATCGACGCCACCGCGAAGGCGGTGATGCGCGATACGAACACAAAACTCGCCTACCAGGTCGGCACCATGATCGAGCTGCCGCGCGCCTGTCTCCTTGCTGCGGAAATCGCCGAGAGCGCCGAGTTCTTCTCGTTCGGCACCAACGACCTGACGCAGACCACCTACGGCATAAGCCGCGACGACGCGGCGAGCTTCCTCGGTCCCTACGTGTCGAAGGGCATCCTCGCGATCGACCCCTTCGTCTCGCTCGACCAGGAAGGTGTCGGCGAGCTCGTCAAGATCGGCGTCACGCGCGGCCGCAAGACCCGTCCCGCGCTCAAGATGGGCATCTGCGGCGAGCACGGCGGCGATCCTGCATCGGTCGCCTTCTGCCATGCGATCGGCCTCGACTACGTCTCCTGCTCGCCCTACCGCGTGCCGATCGCGCGGCTTGCTGCGGCCCAGGCTGCGCTCGGCAAGACGGTTGCGAGCCAGGCGTAAGGCGACGAGTTCAAGTGTTGAATGCGAAGAGGCGGGGCCAAACCCCGCCTCTTCATTTTGCGCAACGCTCTCTCCACGTCGTCATTGCGAGGAGCCCTTGCGACGAAGCAATCCAGGCTGTCTCCGCGGAAAGACTCTGGATTGCTTCGCTGCGCTCGCAATGACGAGCTTGTCGGAGCAGTTCGCGCAACACCAGGAACTCGACGCGCGTCCCGTAATGATACGCGTGTGCAAGAGTTCCTTCACCATTCGCGTTGACCAGACGTTTACCGCTTCAAGTGGGCCCGCATTTACCAACATGCGCAATCACTCCGTGAAAACACCTGACATCGCTTGAGTGTGTCGGTTGCGCAACGTCGATTAACGCCTCGGCAACCTAAATTAGATACTCACGATAAAGATCGAATTGCACGGATGTACTGCGGATCGATCCTTCTGGTGTAAGCGTAGCGTGAGCGTATCGATGTCTGTGTTGCGTAACCATCCGAAGGGCGCGCGGTTCGCGTCCTTCGGACTCGGTCTCTGCATCTTCGCATTGATGCCGAGAGAGATCGGCTATCAGGACATTGGCTCGCTGCTGGCGCGCCAGCCCGGCGTCGCCGAGCGCTGGCAGAAGCAGGTGTTCTCTGCGGCCTCGTCCATTCAGCTTGCGACCTACAGTTTTTCACGGCCGATCGGCACATCGATTCCGCAGAGCGCGATGGTTCGCCTCGCGAGCCTCGATGGCCGCGACGTCACCGGCAGCATCAGTCGCGGCAATCCGGCGCTCCAGGCGCCGACACGTTACCAGGCCTCCGATTTTCCCAAGGTCGATCGCGCGCTGAAGGGTGACCGTCTCGCCACCGTGACGCCTGCACCGCCGCCCGAGATGGCCGCGCCGTCCGCCGCACGCCCACGGCAAGATCCCGCGACCTCCAACAGTTCCGTGTTCGGTGCCAAAACGGCTCAGCTGCCGGTCGCGCAGCCGCAAGCGATGTCGCCGGAGTCCGCGGCGGCGCTCGATCCCGAACTCCAGGAGGCGATGCGCGCGCCGCCTTTGCCGCAATATGCCAATCCGCCGAAGGCCGTCGCTGATGCGCTGTCCTTCGCCGCCCAACCGCTCAACGCGCTGAAGCAGGCGACGATCGCCGCCCCGCCGCGCGATCCCTTCAGCGTGAAGACCTCGAACCTGTTCTTCGGCAGTTCCTCCCTCGGCGGCAATGTCGAGAGCATCGAAAGCTGGCAGCCCGGTGCCGAGCCGCTGATCGTGATGCCCGACCCCGACATGAAGCTGGCTTCGCTATCGCCGCCGAACGAGGACGTCGGAAACGCGCCCGAGAGCGGCGAGAGCGTCGCCCCGAAGGGCGAGGTCAACGCCGACAACCAGCGCGCCAAATCGCCGGCCGAGCGGCTGGCGCTGGACGACAAGTCACGCGCGAAATCGGAAAAGTGCCTTGCGGAAGCTGTCTATTTCGAATCCCGCGGCGAGGCCGTGCGCGGCCAGATCGCGGTCGCGCAAGTCGTGATGAACCGCGTGTTCTCCGGCAAATATCCGGAAACCGTGTGCGGTGTGGTCTATCAGAACAAGTACCGCCATCTCGCCTGCCAGTTCACCTTTGCCTGCGACAACAATCCCGACGTGATCCGCGAGCCCGAGATGTGGGAGCGCGCCAGGAAGATTTCGAAGGCGATGCTCGACGGCCAGATCTGGCTCCCGGAGGTCGGCAAGTCGACGCACTATCACGCCTATTGGGTGCGTCCGTCCTGGGTCTCCGAGATGAAGAAGATGTACAAGTTCGGCGTGCATACGTTCTACCGGCCGCGCGCCTGGGGCGACGGCGACGAGGAACCGAGCTGGGGCACCCCGGCACAGACCGCCGCGCTCTCAGCCGAGCTCACCCAGGAAGCCAAGAGCTCCGCCGAGATGGGCGTGACCGAGCGAAGGTAGTCTTCTTACCTCGCCCCGCTTGCGGGGAGAGGTCGAATTCGAGCGAAGCTCGAATTCGGGTGAGGGGGACTCTCCACGAGTCTAGCTGCCACCGTCCCCGCGGAGACTCCCCCTCACCCCGGCCCTCTCCCCGCAAGCGGGGCGAGGGAGAAGACCACCTCACATCTCGATATCCAGCGCGCAGTCGAAGTTCGGCGCCGAATGCGTCAGCGCGCCGGATGAGGCGTAGTCGACGCCGGTGGCCGCGATCGCCGCGATCGAATCCAGCGTGACGCCGCCGGAGGCTTCCAGTGTGAGACGGCCTTCCGTCATCCGCACCGCCTCGCGCAGCGTGGTGATGTCCATGTTGTCGAGCAGCACGGCTTCGGCAAGGCCGGTGTCGAGTACCTCGCGCAGCTGCGCGAGCGTATCGACCTCGATCTCAATCTTGACGAGATGGCCGGCGTGGGCGCGCGCGCGTTCCAGCACGGGGCGGATGCCGCCGGCGACGGCGATGTGGTTGTCCTTGATCAGGATCGCATCGTCGAGACCAAAACGGTGGTTGAAGCCGCCGCCGCAGCGCACCGCGTATTTCTCCAGCGCACGCAACCCCGGCGTGGTTTTTCGCGTGCAGCAGATACGCATTTTGGTGCCTTCGGTCCGCGCGGCGTAGTCGGCCGTGAGCGTGGCGACGCCGGACAGCCGGCCGACAAAGTTCAGCGCGGTCCGTTCCGCGGTGAGGATGGCGCGCGCCGGCCCCGAGATCGTCAGCACAAATTGCCCGCGCGTGACGCGCGCGGCGTCGCGGACATGGGCGCGCACCTCGATGTCGGATGAGAGTTTTTGCAGCGTTGCCAGCGCCAACGGCAGGCCTGCGATCACGCCGGACTGGCGCGCGACCAGGATCGCCTGCGCTTTTGTGGCTGCCGGGATCGTCGCCAGCGAGGTGATGTCGCCGGCGCGGCCGAGATCCTCGTCGAGCGCGCGTTGCACGGCCTCGTCGATCGCGAGCGGCGAGAGAAAGGCATCAGGATAGAGCAGTGAGGTCGGGGTGATCATGAGAAACTCCGTCAGGCGATCATGAATTGCGCGATGCGCAGCGTGGGATCTTCGGTGAGGCTGTCTGCGATCTCGTGCACCGCGGCGAGCGTGGTCATCGTTCTCTGCGCCAGCGCGGGGACGGCGTCGGGATGGTCGGAGCGGAAATGCGCGCCGCGGCTCTCGCGCCGGCTCCACGCCGCGGCGGCGACGAGCAGGGCTGCTGTCGCCATGTTGCGGACGGTGATGCTGGCGGCCGTGCATTCGAGCGCGGCAAAGCCGCGAACGGCCTCCGCGAGCCCGTCGGCGTCGCGGATCACGCCGACGTTCGCGCTCATCATTGCCCGCAGACGCTTCACGCTACCTGCATCCGGCGCGCCACCGCGCGGCGTCACCAGCGCCTCCGGGAGGCGGGCGGGTGAAGGGACCGCGTGGCCGGCGATGTCGTCGGCGATGCGGGGGGCATAGACCACGGCTTCCAGCAGCGAATTCGAGGCGAGCCGGTTGGCGCCGTGCGCGCCGGTGGACGACACTTCGCCGCCGGCCCAGAGCCCGTCGATCGAGCTGCGGCCGCGTGCATCGACCGCGATGCCGCCCATGTAATAATGCGCGGCCGGCGCAATCGGGATCGGTTGCGTCGCCGGATCGATGCCGGCGGCGATGCAGCTCGCGTGCACGGTCGGGAATCGTTTGGCAAAGCGCGTGCCCAGCGTCTGCCGCGCGTCGAGGAAGGCGCCGCGTCCCGCCGCGATCTCGGCGAACACGCCGCGAGCCACGATGTCGCGCGGCGCAAGCTCGGCGAGCGGGTGACACGCCGCCATGAAGCGCTCGCCATTTTTGTTGATCAGCGTTGCGCCTTCACCGCGCAGCGCCTCGGTCGCGAGCGGCGCCGGGTCGCGGCCGACCATGATCGCGGTCGGGTGGAACTGCACGAATTCGGGATCGGCGACGACGGCGCCGGCGCGCGCCGCGATCGCAAGTCCCGATCCGCTGGCCTCGAGGGGATTGGTGGTGACGTCATAGAGATGGCCGATGCCGCCGGTCGCGAGCACCACCGCGCGCGCGGCGATCATCATGGGCCTTGCCGCGAAATTTACGGCCTCGCGCAGTTGAAGTCCGGTAACGGCGCCGTCCTCGGTCAACAGCGCTTCGGCGACAAAGCCTTCGATCAGGCGGATCGACGGCGTGCGGCGGACAGCTTCGCTCAGCGCCGCGATGATTGCGGCACCCGCGCCGTCGCCGCGGACGTGCACGATCCGCCGCGCCGAATGTGCGGCCTCGCGCCCCACGGCAAGCCGGCCTTCGAGGTCGCGGTCGAACGGCACGCCATAGGCGAGCAAATCGTGAATCCGCGGCGCCGCCTCGCGCGCGATGCCGAGCGCAACGGTCTCATCGACGATGCCGCCACCGACCGCGATGGTGTCCGCGGCGTGCGCCTCCGCAGTATCGCCCTCGGCGACTGCCGCGGCGATGCCGCCTTGCGCCCATGCGGATGACGCGCCCTGTCCGAGCGGCGCCGCCGAGATCAACGTCACCGGCCGCGGCGCGAGTTTCAGCGCGCAAAAGAGACCGGCGAGCCCGCCACCGACGATGACGACGTCGTCGGTGGTGCGGGTGAGGTTGTGGATGTTTGTCATGGCTTTCTCCTCGTCGTCCCGGCGAAGGCCGGGACCCATACGCCGAAGCACTTGTTGGTTTGCGCAGCTGTGTGACGTCGTTCTTCGCAACACATCTGCCTGTGGTTATGGGTCCCGGCCTTCGCCGGGACGACACTGTGGGTGTTGCTATTGCTCGTCCTTAGTTCTTCAAATTGATCATCCGCTCGACCGACCGCCGCGCGCGCTCCGCAAGCGCCGGATCGATCGTCACCTCCTCGCCAAGCGTCAGCAGGCTCTCCAGAATATTGGCGAGCGTGATGCGCTTCATGTGCGGGCAGATATTGCAGGGACGCAGCATTTCCACATCGGGCAGCTCGGCCCGCACATTGTCGGCCATCGAGCATTCCGTGATCATCACCAGCCGCCGCGGTCGCCGTTCACGCACCCAGTTGATCATGTGCGCGGTCGAGCCGGTGAAGTCGGCTTCCGCCAGCACGTCCGGCGGGCATTCGGGATGCGCGATGATCTGCACGGACGGATCCGCGTCGCGATACGCGCGCAGCTCGTCGCCGGTGAAGCGCTCATGCACCTCACACGCACCCTTCCAGGCGATGATCTTCACGTCGGTCTTCGAGGCGACGTAAGTCGCGAGATAGCGGTCGGGCAGGAAGATCACGCTTGGTGCGTTCAGGCTCTCCACCACTTGCACCGCATTCGACGAGGTGCAGCAGATGTCGACCTCGGCCTTCACCTCCGCGGATGTGTTGACATAGGCAACGACAGGCACGCCGGGAAATTTTTCGCGCAGCAGGCGCACGTCCGCGCCGGTGATGCTGGCGGCGAGCGAGCAGCCGGCGCGCGAATCCGGGATCAGCACCGTCTTGTCCGGGTTGAGCAGTTTTGACGTCTCCGCCATGAAGTGCACGCCGCATTGCACGATGATGTCGGCCTTCACCTTGGTGGCTTCCACGGCGAGCTGGAGCGAATCGCCGCCGATGTCGGCGACGCCATGAAAGATCTCCGGCGCCTGGTAGTTGTGCGCGAGGATCACCGCGTTGCGCGCGCGCTTGAGCGCGTTGATCGCGTGAATCGTCGGCGCCATCAGCGGCCACTCGATCGGCGGGATCACGTGCTTGACACGTTCATAGAGCGGCGCGGTGGCCCGTTCGACCTCGCTTGTCCATTCCAGAGAGGGCCTGGGCAGCACGGGGCCCGTGTGCGCCGGTGCGGGCGGGGTGGAGGTCGTTTGGCTCTGCGGCCGATTGGCAAAATCGTCAGGGCCGTAAATTCCAGTGATCGGCATCGAAGCCTCCCGTGCGAGTGTATTATACTCAATATGAGTATATTTGAGCTCTGAGAAATCCGGCCGAGACGGCCGGTGGGTTTCGTCAAGCTCATATATGCTCAATATGAGTAAATCGAACATAACACGCCGATTGGCGCGCTGCTAGGTCTCGTTGCACACATTCTCGTCAAGTGGTGCCTCGTCGCGTCAGGCCAACGACGGATGAGGAACTCCATGGCGATGCAAGTGGGCGAGCTCGGTCGGGACTCGCGTTCCTCCCATTGGCGCACGCCGGCCGTCATCATCCTCTGCGGCTGTACGATCGGCACGAAGCGCTACATCCTTTCGACCATCTATTTCACGCGTGCGCTGGCGACGCTCGCCTTCATCTCGTTTCCGATCACGCCGTTCTCGGCCATCGCGTTCGGCGCGATCTTGGGCCTAACCGATCGTGGAGAAGCCGGTCGCACGAGTGGTTGCGCAGCCGGCCTGATCGGCTAAACATCCCGTCAAACAAGTCAGGGAGTTCAGCTGTGGCCACATTCAAGGCGATCCGGATCGACAAGGCGGACAAGGGCACCACCGCGCAACTGGTGCAGTTCGACGAAGCCGAGCTGATGGAGGGCGATGTCACCGTCCGCGTCGAGTGGTCGACGCTGAATTACAAGGACGGCCTCGCGCTCACCGGCAAGGCGCCGGTCGTGCGCCGCTTCCCGATGATCGCCGGCATCGATTTCGCCGGCACGGTCGAGCAATCCTCACATCCAGCGTGGAAGGCGGGCGACAAGGTCGTCTGCACCGGCTGGGGCATGGGCGAGAGCCATCTTGGCGCCTATGCGGAGAAGGCGCGGGTCAAGGGCGACTGGCTGGTCGGCTTGCCGCAGGGGCTGTCGGCGCGCGATGCCATGGCGATCGGCACCGCCGGCTTCACCGCGATGCTCTCCGTGCTGGCGCTGGAGAAGCACGGCCTCTCGCCGAAGAGCGGCCCCGTGGTGGTCACCGGCGCAGCCGGGGGCGTCGGCTCGGTCGCCACCGCCGTGCTGTCGCGGCTCGGCTACCATGTCATCGCTTCGACCGGGCGCGCGTCCGAGGCTGACTACCTGAAGAGCCTCGGTGCCGCCGAGGTGATCGACCGCAACGAATTGTCGGCGGCGGGGAAGCCACTGGCCAAGGAGCGCTGGGCGGGCGGCGTCGACAGTGTCGGCTCGACCACGCTCGCCAATTTGCTGTCGATGACGAAGTATGGTGGGGCGATCGCCGCCTGCGGTCTCGCGGCCGGCATGGATCTGCCGTCTTCTGTCGCACCCTTCATTTTGCGTGGGGTGTGCCTTCTCGGCATCGATTCCGTGATGTGCCCGATCGACCCACGGAAAGCTGCCTGGCAGCGCCTGGCATCAGATCTGGATCGTTCAAAACTATCTGAAATTACTACAGAAATTCTACTCGACGAAGCTCCGGAATGGGGCGCGAAAATCCTCGTGGGCCAGGTCCGCGGTCGAATCGTGGTAAAAATTGTCTAACGACGTTCAGACTTTACCAACCAAGCTGCTTCAATGTCGCCATGGTTAGTATGGTAATCAGCGGGTAAAGAGATAAGGCATCGCCCGCTGCGGGGGTTAGTTCGGAGTAGAGCATGCTTGCGCGTATTGTGTTGGGGGCTGTCACGGCGGCCGTGACGTTTGCGCCGGCCATCGCCGGAAGCATGAATGCCGATGAGGCGCGCCGCTTCGTCGCCGGCAAGGTGTTCGCCTTCACCTGTTTCGACGGGACCCGTGGCGCAGGCCGCATTCTCGACGACCTCGGCGCGGCCGGCGCGGTGCAGTTCTCGGGCGCAGGCCCGGTTCGCCATCTCCGTCTCCCCGGCAACACGCTCCAGATCCGCGGCCAGAACGTCTGTGCCTCGATCAAGGGCATTCCGTTCGAGCCCTGTTTCAACCTTGAAAAGACCGACGATCGCAGCTTCCGCGGCTCCGTTTCGGGTATGGGCTTCGCCTATTGCGACTTCCACCACCAGGGCGGCAACCAGATGCTGATGGCGCGGGCCGTCGCGCGGCCGCGCTCGCTGCGCAGCTCCGAGCACACCGGTTCGGTCAACGCATCGAGCACCGAGGTCGCCACGCGAGTCGAGACGCCGCGGATCGAGAGCAGCCGGATCGAGCCGGTGAGATCGGAAGTGAGGGCCGAGCCTAAATCCGATTCGAAGAGCGAAGGTCCGCTGGAGCTGCGTCGCTCGACCGAGTGACGCATCGCGGGCGAAACGGCGCGCGTAATTTACCCGCCTTTGACGAATGCATCGCACCCGAAGCCGCGGCGCCGTAATCATACGGCCCGTGGTTTTTATGCCTTGGTAGCGACTGGCGCCCCAGCCTTGCGTAACGGCCGGGGGGCGGCCCTCCAACAAGGGTTCAACGATGTCGCTGTACTTCTTCCGCATCAGCACCGGCCGCTATTCCGGCGCCGCCGATCAGCCGTACGAATTCGAGGATCGCGCTGCGGCCTGGAGTGAGATGACGGAGGTATGCGCCAACCTGCTCGGCAGCATCGCGCGCAATCTGAAACCGAACGCGAAGTGGAGCATGGAGCTGCTCGACGAGAACAAGCAGCCGGTGTTTCGCATCAGCCTGGTTGGCGAGGCCGTCGGATGCAAAGTGACCCAATGCTGACTTCAGGCTGCAGTTTACAACTATGACGAGATCAAACTCCTTCGATTTCAATCATGTAGCGCAAAAGATCAGTATTTCTGCGAAGGCCCCTGTTAACCAGAAGATGGAACTTTGATCGATAGCTTTCCCGGTAAGGGCGATCAACGTCCGAGCGGCCGGCAATGACTTGGCTGCGCGCGTTTCGGAGGAAACGCCATGGTCAGCATTGTTAGATTTCGTATCGGCACGGTCTTGCCAGCCATCATCACCGCGCTGGCGCTGCTGGGGGTCGCATCGGCGGGCTTGGTCGCCTTCCAGGCGACCAGCAAACGCCAGGAGGCCGATGCTTTCGTGAAGGTCAATCGCGTCGCTCAGCTCTTGCTGTACAGCGCAGGTCAGTGGGCGATCGAGCGCGGGCTGACCAACGCGGCGCTAAAGTCTCCCGATTCTTCCGCCTCGGAGCGGCGCGCCGAGATTGAGAAAGCCCGTGCAGCCGCAGATACGGCGTTCCACAGCGCTGTCATCGAGATTCGATTGATCCCGGAAATGTCCGCAGGACAGACGCAGATCGGGCAAGCCGAAGCGAAATTCGAATCGCTGCGCCGGCTGCGCGAGTCGGTCGACGCCAACCTGTCACGCCTGCGTCAGGAGCGAGTTCCTGAACTGGTCGACGGCTTTGTGCCTGCGATCACCGAGGTGATCGAAATTGCGAGCAACCGGTTGCGGTTGACCCTGGAAACGCTGACCAGCCCGCCCGCGGCGCGGCTCGCGCAGTTGATAGGATTGCGGCATTTGACCGCGCAGATGGCCGAGAATGCCGGAAGAGAGCGCGCATTCTTGGCAGGCGCGGTCGGAGCCCACGCGAAGCTTGGCGCTGATGGGCTTCAGCACCTCGCGGGCTTGCGGGGGAAAGTCGAACTGGCGTGGGACGCGGTCGTGCCAGTGCGGCTGCGCACGGATATGCCGGCCGGCATCGGAGAGGCAATGGCGGACGTCGAGAAGATTTATTTCGGCGTGTACGGGGAAATGCGAGCTGTGATCCTTTCCACCGGTGAGACCGGTGAATACAAGATCTCCGGAGCTGAGTATTTCGCCCGGGCGACCGCCGGCGTGAACACCTTGCTCAAGCTCGGTGCTGCTATCGGCACGGCTGCCGATCAAGAAGCCGGTCTGCAAGCAAGCTCGAGCCTGCGCAATCTCCTGCTGACCGCGACGCTGCTGTGCGTCTCGCTTGTGCTTGCGGCGCTCAGTTTCTGGATCACGTTCGCGCGAATTCTCAACCCGCTGTCGGCGATGAGAGCCGCGATGAGCCGGCTGGCCGACCGCGATTTCAGTGTGGAGGTGCCGGGTGCGGACCGCCACGACGAGATCGGAGAGATGGCCCGCACCGTAGAGATATTCAAACAGAACGGCCTTGACGTCGAACGGATGCGCGTCGAGAAGGCTGCAGCCGACCGGCGTGCGGCCGAGCAGCGCAAGACCGAGCTTGTGCACATGGCAGACACCTTCGAAGCAGCCGTCGGCGAGATCGTCGAGACGGTATCGTCGGCCTCGACCGAGCTCGAGGCTTCCGCTTCGACGCTGACCTCCACAGCGGAGCGGGCGCAGGAGCTTACCACTGTAGTCGCCGCGGCCTCCGAGGAAGCCTCGACCAACGTGCAGTCGGTGGCATCGGCAACCGAAGAACTGTCGTCGTCGATCACCGAGATCAGCCGGCAGGTGCAGGAATCCGCGCGCGTGGCAAGTGAGGCCGTCGGCCAGGCCCGCACCACGACGGAGCGTGTCAGCGAACTGTCGAGGGCAGCGGCGCGGATCGGCGACGTGGTCGAGCTTATCAACACCATCGCCGGACAAACCAATCTCCTGGCGCTCAACGCCACCATAGAGGCCGCCCGCGCCGGCGAGGCGGGCCGCGGCTTTGCCGTCGTCGCCGCCGAAGTGAAGGCGCTCGCCGAGCAGACCGCGAAGGCGACCGGCGAGATCGGCCAGCAGATCGCAAGCATCCAGAGCGCCACCGAACATTCCGTCGGCGCCATCAAGGATATCAGCGGCACCATCGAGAAGCTGTCCGAGATCTCCTCGACCATCGCGGCTGCCGTGGAAGAGCAGGGCGCGGCCACGCAGGAAATTTCGCGCAACGTGCAGCAGGCGGCCGCCGGCACGCACCAGGTCTCGTCCAACATCACCGACGTGCAGCGCGGTGCAAGCGAGACCGGATCGGCGTCCTCGCAGGTGCTGTCGGCCGCGCAGATGCTGTCCGGCGACAGCAACCGCCTGAAGCTGGAAGTGGGCAAGTTCCTGGAGACGGTGCGCGCGGCCTGACCGCGGCCGCGCACTTTCTGGATTGGGTGCGGGCGGCCTGACGGCGTCCACCGCCTTACGCGAACGAGGAATTGCGTTTGATGCGGCACCTCGGTGTGGTGCTACGCGATACCTCCGAGGCTGCAACGAACGGTTGCAGGCGGGTTAAGTATCGAGAATCGGCAAATCAGTAATTTCCCTAGGGTCTTGTTAACGGCTGTTTGCAATTATCGGCGCAATCTTACCGGATAAGAACCAGCCAGCATTGTTGGAATGACCACGCCCTGTCGTCCGTTTTGACGATTGGTGCGCAGGCAAGTTGTGCGTCGTCAGGAATCATCGGGATTTGTCGTGATGTCGAAATTGTCGATCGTCTTCAAGCTTCTGGCCGTGTTGTCGGTCCTCGTGCTCTCGCTCGCCGGCGTCGGCGTGACGGCGATCGGCACCATGCAGAACATCAACTCTCACACCGTCGAGATTGCAGAGAGCTGGCTGCCGAGCGTGCGTGCGCTCGGCTCACTTCGCGCCGATATCAACGAGCTTCGCGTCGCGCTCCGTCTGCACCTGATGCAGGACAGTGCGGAGGGCAAGGCGGCGGCCGAGAAACGCCTCGCCTCGCTGCGTGAGCGCATCGAACAGACGCGCAAAGTTTACGAACCGCTGATCAGCTCTGCCCAGGAGCGTTCGCTCCATGAGCAATGGGCCAAGGCGTGGGTCGAGTATCTGAACGGCGTGCAGGACGTGATGGCGCTGTCGCGCAAGAGCGTTGGCCGTTTCCCGACCGAGGCCAACGAGCTGTTGCAGACCAAGGTCGCGAAGATGGCCCAGGCCGCTGATCCGTTGCTCCAGAAAGGCATCGAGATCAACAACGGGGGCGCCGAGCTCGAGACCAGGCAGGCGGCCGACAGCTACGCCACGATCTTCCGCGTCCTGGTTGGCATCATCATAGCCTCGGTCGCGATCGCGATCGGCGCCGCCTATTATTTGGTGCGCGACGTTTCGCGTGGCATCGCCTCGATCATCAGCCCGATGCAGGCGCTCGGCGAGGGCGACCTCTCGGCCGAGGTGCCGCATCGTGGCGAGAAGACCGAGATCGGCTCGATGGCGGATGCGCTGCAGATCTTCAAGGAGGCGCTGATCGCCAAGAAGGCCGCCGACGAGGCGGCGGCGCGCGACGCCGAGGCCAAGATCGAACGCGGCCGCCGCGTCGACGCCATCACCCGCAAATTCGAGGCGATGATCGGCGAAGTCGTTGGCACCGTCTCCTCAGCCTCGATCGAGCTCGAGGCGTCTGCAACGACGTTGACCAACACCGCGCGCCGCGGCCAGGAGCTCTCAACGGCAGTTGCGGCTGCCTCCGAGGAAGCATCCACCAACGTGCAGTCGGTTGCCTCCGCTTCGGAAGAGCTGTCGTCCTCCGTCACCGAGATCAGCCGTCGCGTGCAGGATTCGGCGCGCATGGCCGCGGAAGCTGTCGACCAGGCGGCGCGGACCAATGCGCGCGTCAACGAGCTGTCGCAGGCCGCCTCCCGCATCGGCGACGTCGTCGAGCTGATCAACACCATCGCGGGCCAGACCAATCTGCTGGCGCTGAATGCCACCATCGAAGCGGCGCGTGCCGGTGAGGCCGGCCGCGGCTTCGCCGTCGTCGCCTCCGAGGTCAAGGCGCTTGCCGAGCAGACCGCGAAGGCCACCGGCGAGATCGGTGCGCAGGTCGCGGGCATCCAGTCGGCGACCCAGGAATCGGTCAGCGCGATCCAGGAGATCGGCGGCACCATCGAGCGGTTGTCGGAAGTGTCTTCCGCGATCGCCGCCGCCGTCGAGGAGCAGGGCGCGGCCACGCAGGAGATCTCGCGCAACGTACAGCAGGCGTCGCTCGGCACGCAGCAGGTCTCGTCCAACATCACCGACGTGCAGCGCGGTGCGATCGAGACCGGCGAGGCTTCGACCGAAGTGCTGTCGGCGGCGAAGTCGCTGGCGACCGACAGCACCCGCCTCAAGGTCGAGGTCGCGCAGTTTCTGGAGTCGGTCCGAGCCGCCTGATGCTTACATGCTCGTCTGCTGAACCGGCGGCGGAACCTGCCGCCGGAACAGGATGCGCTGGTAGAGCCAGCCGATCGCGACCAGCACGATACCGAGACACATGAACGACAACGCGCGGTAGACACCGGTCAGCGTCGACATGTCGATCACGAAGGCCTTCAGGATCGTCAGCGCGATGACGACGGCGGACGCCAGCCGCGCCCGCTCGGAGTTGACGAGAATGCCGATGCCGAGCAGCACGACGCCGAAGGCGAGCCAGCCGATCGAATAGGTGTATTGCTCGGCGCCCGTGGTCTCGCCGCTGGTGAGGAACGGTCCGTGATAGAAGCGGCGGATCTCCAGCGTCAGGTACGAGAGCGCAAACAGGAGTGCGGCGCCTGCGATCGTATTAGCATAGACCTTGCCGCGCTCTCCGACCACGGCATGGGCGAGCAGCAGCATCAGTACAGCCGGCAGCGCGTAGCAGAGCAGCAGCAGGTTGAAGACGGCGCCGCCGACGTCGATGCGCCACAGCAGCGGGTTCTCCAGGAACAGCAGGCCGAACAGGCTGATGAAGCCGGCGATCGCCGTGAGCACGGCCGCGCCGACATTGTGCACGATGCTGCGGCTGCGCAGCCGCAGCCGCTCCAGCCCGATCGCCATGGCCAGCGCCACGCAGACCTGCAAGCCGGCTTCGAGCAGTGACGGCGCCGCGATCATGTCGCCGCCGGTTGCGAGATGGCGGACCTCCATGAAGGCGAGCAGCGCAGTGAACAGGATCGCGGCCGCCTCCACCATGCGCAGCGGCGCGTCGTCACTCCTGCGGCGCAGGAACATGCTCGCCGCCCAGAACGAGGCCGAGGGCAGGCCATAGCCCCATAGCAGCCAATTGAAGATCGGCGTGGCGCCGACGGCATCGCCAACGATGCGCGGATCATAGCCGATGCGCGCGGTGACGAGGCCTGCGAAGATGGCGGCAAGCCAGCGCAGGAACGGGATCGGCCGCTGCATCGCGATCCAGGCGGTGCCGAGCGACATCAGCGCCAGCGCGATCGTGAGCCAGCCCTTCTCCAGTGCAAAGGTCAGCGCCAGCGCCAGCGCACTGAGCGTGCCGGTCGCAAACAGCGCCGTCGAGATTGCAAGGCCCGGCCGGGTTTCGCGGCGGGTCAGCGTTTCCGTCGCGGCACCAAAGGCTGCGGCGAGCAACACTGCGAGGATCGCAAACGGGATCGAGCGGTCGAGATGGGCGATGCGGGCGTAGAGCGCGACCACAATCGCGATCGGCGTGGCGACGCCCGCCGCCGACCACACGACGGGAATGATCGCCGAGTTCGAGCGGCCCTGCGCGAAAAAGCCGGCGATGCCGAAGCCGACGGCGAAGAGCGCCGCCATCACCAAATGCAGCGTCACCGCGCTGTCGGTTGCGGTCGGCCCAATGCCGGGCATGGGGCCGCCTGGCAGCACCAGCATGTCCGGATTGGCGCGCACCGCCCATTCGGCGAACACGATGAACACGGTCGCGGCGGCAGCACCCAACGCGCCGGCCGCGGCCTCCGCGCGCCAGGCGATGAACAGGGTCGCACCGACGAGGAGCGTGAACGCGATCAGCGCGAGATCGGCATGCGCGCTCGACAGCACGATCAGCATCGCGCCGAACAGATAGGCACCAAGCGCGCTCGATGAGACCGGCTCGATCTGCCCGTCTTCGATGGTCGGCCCGAACATGAAGCCGCAGACCACCAGCAGTGTGGCGAGCACGAAGCCGGCGATCGCGTGGAAGGCGTGCGGCGCGACCTGGAATTCGCCGGTATCGAGGCCTGGGAAGATCCAGAGCACCGCGAAGACGATTGTCGTTACCGCGAGCCAGCGCCACAGCCGGATGCGGGCGAGGCCGAAGCTCGCAGCGGTGACGATGGCGAGATAGATGTAGAGGGCCCAATAGTCCGGCTTGTCGCTGGAGACGAGCACCGGCGTCGCGAAGGCGCCGACCACGCCGAGGCCGGCGAGCGCGGGCCCGTGCAACAGCGCCGCCGCGAGCGTGCCGAGCGCGACGAGGCCGAGCAGCACGAAGGCGGTGGCGGGCACCAGGAAGCCATAGAGTGCGTAGGCGGCATACACGGTTGCGAATGCCACGGCCGTGCCGGCCGCGGTGAGGATCGCGGGGATGTTGGCGATCGGCAACGCCTGGATCGTGGAGATGCTCTCCTTGCGCCGCGTCCATTCGCCGGCACCGAGGAGCGCCAGCGCGAACACGCCGCCGAGAAACACGCGCACGCCCGGGCCGACAAGGCCGGCCTCGATCGAATAGCGCACCATGAAGAAGCCGCCGAGCGCGAGCGCGAGCCCGCCGATCCACACGACCCAGCGCGTCCCGAGGCGCTCCTCGAAGCCAGGCTCTCTCGCGGGCAGGGGAGGCGGGCTGCTTGGTTCGAGCGGAGGCGGTGCCATGTGATCGGCGACGGGTGCCGGCGTCGGCTCGGACTCGGGTGCAAGCGGCGGTGGTTCCGGCGCGGTCGTCGCCGGCGAGGGCGCCTGTTCCTGCACTTGGTCCTGCACCGGCGGCGGCTGGACCTGCCGCTGTGCGTACAACATCCCTTCGAGCGTGTTCAGCCGCCGACGCAACTCGGCTGCCTGGCTGGAAGCCTTGATTGCGATCAGGAAGGCGACGATCGCAATGATCATCGCAAGGTCGTCGAACGGGGCGTCGAACATGGGGCCTCCAGGCAATCGGCGGGCAGGGGCCGATCACGCAACATTTAGTCTAGCGCCGCGAGCGCACGCGCAAGCCGGGCGCCGGCCGCTCCTGGAGCACGTCGCGGCGGAAACGGTAGAGCGCTGCCGGCCTCCCGCCCGTCTGTGTCGACATCACGCCCGTCGGTTCGACCAGGGCTTCGGTTTCGACTAGGCGGCGGAAATTCTGCTTGTGCAGGTGCCGGCCGGAGATCGCCTCGACCGTATACTGCAACTCAGTGAGTGTGAACTCGGCGGGCAAAAGTTCAAACACCACAGGGCGATACTTCAGTTTTGCGCGCAGCCGCGCGATCGCGGTGGCGAGGATCCTGCGGTGGTCGAACCGCATGGAGGTGCCGAGCGCGGGCAGGGCCTTGCGCGCCAATGCCGCGGGACGGCCGTCGCGCCGCGCCTCCTCGATGAGACCGGCCTCGTAGAGGAGCTCGTAGCGGTCGAGCACGCGCTCCTCGTCCCATGCGGCGCCCTCGAGGCCGAAATAGAACCGCACGCGATCCCTGCGCGGCAGCGCGCGCGTGGTCTCCGGCGTCTCCTCCTCGGCCCACTTGTTGAGCTCCGGGATGATGTCACGGGCGATGATCGCCGGCGGCGCCTCGCGCCAGTCTTCCCAGGGGAAGAAGCGATACCAGGGTTCGAAGCTCGCCGCATTTGCGGCTCCCTCGGCGGTGCGCGTCAGCGCGAGATAGCCGATCGACACCATATGAGCGCCGGTGTCGCCGGTCTCGGCGTGACGGCCGCGATCGCCGAAGGTGTAGAGCTGCTCGACATAGCCGAGCCGCAAGCCCGCCTGTTCCTCGACCCAGGCGCGCAGGCCGATCTCGAAGGTGCGATGGCTCGGCGCATCGAACGGACCGAACGGCAGGCCGGCGAGCCCGTCGCTGCCGCGCGCGATCAGCACCAGCGGCTCGTGATCCTCGATCGCGACGATCGCGGCAGTCAGGCCGATCTCGATCGGCGTCAGCTTTTCGCTCATGCGGTGACGATCGCAGCTGTCATTCGAGCTCGATCACGAAGGGGCGCCCCTCGGCCGTCATCTCGCCAGGGCCCATCTCGTCGAGCCCGCGCAGCATGCGGCCGTTGCGCCCCAGCGCGCGGTCGGCAAGATCGACGATGCGCCGGTTCGGCGAGGCGATCGGAGAGGCCGCGCGGATCTTCTTCGCGATCTCGATCTCGTCGCGATCCGGATTGAGCGCGCACACCGTGGCAAAGGCGCTCGCTGTGGAGCGGCTGATGCCGGCATAGCAATGCACCACCAGCGGCGCGCCGCGGTCCCAGCCGCGCACGAAATTCAGCACCTGATCGATATGCACCTCGGAGGGGGCGACAAAGCCGTCCATCTCCTCGGTGATGTCGTCCATCGAGACCTTGAGATGATTGGCAGGGAGCACCGACACCGGCCGCACCACCTGCTCGACATTGGCCATTACGGTCAGCACGTGGCTGGCCCCGGTGCGGCGGACGGTTTCGGGAAGTGCGGCGAGTGAACAGACGTGGATCATGGCGAACCTTTTTGGCGATTATAGCGGCCGCAGTACGGTGGGCAAAGGCGCATCGCGCCGTGCCGACCATCATGCTTCGCCTTGCCCACCCCTGGGCTGAGACGTGATGGTGCTACGCAAAGACGGCGCCAAACCGCTCTAGAAACTGCTTCTCGGCCCGCGCCGCGGTCCAGGGCGTCAGATAGTCGCGCCGGACGCTGTCGGAGAGGCCGGGATCCCGGCCGAACAGGCGCTTGGCCTCGCTCTCGCTGAAGCCGGCGAGCTCGGTTGCCTCCAGATACGCCGCGCCGCGATCGGCGGTCTTGATCGCTTGCGTGATTTCCTCGGGCAGCACCGGCGGCAGGCCAAAGCGGATGTGGATGGCGCCGAGCAGGCGCTTCTCCACCGCCTTGTAATGGCCGTCGAGCACGGCCTTGAACGGCGAGATCATGTCGCCGATCACATATTCAGGCGCATCGTGCAGCAGCGCGGCGAGTCGCATGCGCCGATCGGCTTTTGGCCATTCGTGCCGCAGCACGGTCTCGACCAGCAGTGTATGCTGCGCGACCGAGAAGATGTGCGCGCCAATGGTCTGGCCGTTCCAGCGCGCGACACGCGCGAGCCCATGCGCGATGTCGGCGATCTCGACGTCGAGCGGGGAGGGATCGAGCAGATCGAGCCGCCGGCCCGACAGCATGCGCTGCCAGGCGCGGGACTCCGCTGCGCGTGCGGTCTTCTTCGCCGTCATTTGGCCTTGAGGCGCGGCTTGCGCTGCGTCTGGCCGCAGCTTGCGTGACAATGGCAGTCGACGAGATGGTCGTTGACCATGCCGGTCGCTTCCATGAAAGCGTAGACGATGGTCGGGCCGACGAACTTGAAGCCGCGCGAGGACAGCTCCTTGGAGATTTGCGCCGACAAAGGCGTCGAAGCCGGCACGCTCGCCGTGGTCTTGAAATCGTTGACCTTGGGCCGCCCGTCCATGAAGTCCCACAGCAGTTTCGAGAAGCCCGGGCCTTTCTCCATGATCTCGAGATAGGATTTTGCGCTGAGGATCGTGCCGTCGATCTTAGCGCGGTTGCGCACGATGCCGACGTCGTTCATCAGCGCGTGCACCTTCTTGTCGGTGTAACGCGCGATCTTCTCCGGCTGGAAATCGTCGAAGGCTTTGCGGAAATTGTCGCGCTTGCGCAAGATCGTGATCCAGGACAGGCCGGCCTGAAAACCGTCGAGGATCAGCTTTTCATAGAGCGCGCGGTCGTCATACTCAGGCACGCCCCATTCGGTGTCGTGATAGGCGACGTAGAGCGGATCCTCGCCGGGCCATGGGCAGCGGGTCTTTCCGTCGGGATGCAGGCGGGGAGCACGGCTCATGCGATGGGCTGCTTGGTGGGAATGCGGAGGACGTCAGGTTCTGCCAGCTTCAACGTGAGGCCGCCCGCGGTGAGCGGCTGGCCGGCATCGAGCGCGTCCGCAACCCGGTCGATACGCACCAGCGCGATGCCCTTTCCTTGCGCCGACGAGCCCATCGTGCCGACCGGCTTGTCGCCGGCCATGACACTGACGCCGGCCTCTGGCGAGGAGTCCTCAAGCAGCACCTTCACGCTGCGGGTGCGTGCGGTACCGCGATGCTGCATGCGCGAGACGACCTCCTGTCCGACATAGCAGCCTTTGTCGAAATCGACGCCGGCCAGACGGTCCATGTTGGTCTCGTGCGGGAACGCGTCGCTGTACATGAAATCGAGCCCGCCGCGCGGCACGCCGAGCGCGATGCGGTGCGCTTCATAGTCGGCGGCATCGACCAGCTCGGCGCCAATCAGGGCGGACAGCTTCTGCTTGAGATTGTCGGGGATCAGGATGCGAGTGCCGAGGTGCTCATTGCGCGGATCGGCAAAGGCAAGATCCGGCTGCGCCGCCAGCTGGCCGTCCCAGGCCGCCAGCACGCCGAGATTGTCGGAGAGGTTGTCCACCGTCACCTTGGCGCGCAGCTTGTAGAATTTCAGCTTGGTAGCGAGGCCCTCGGCCAGCGCCCTCGGGCAGTCGATCAGGAACCCGCCGCCGTGGCCGGCGGGCGCTTCCGTGATCAGGAAATCGACGACGATCTTGCCCTGCGGCGTCAGCAGCGCGCCGAATCGCCCCAGGCCCGGCTTGAGCTTGTCGAGATCAGTCGTGACGAGGCCGTTGAGGAAGTTGCGCGCATCCTCGCCCGCGACCTTGACCACGCCCCGGTCGGGAAGAAACGCTGATTTCATGTGAAAATCTCTTGCGACATGTTGCTCCGGAACGTAAGCCCGCAAGTCATAAACGACAAGACCTCGAGCCCTGCGCTTGGGGATGACAGAGGCCTCCAGCCATGACCCAGCGTTTCGACGTGATCCTCAAGGGCGGCACCGTCGTCAATCAGGACGGCGAGGGTGTTCGCGATATCGGCATCACAAACGGTCGCATCGCTGAGCTCGGCCCGCTGACGCAGGCCTCTGCCACAGAGGTGATCGACTGCAAGGGCCTGCACATCCTGCCCGGCGTGATGGACACGCAGGTGCATTTCCGCGAGCCCGGGCTTGAGCAGAAGGAAGACCTGGAAACGGGATCACGCAGCGCCGTGATGGGCGGCGTCACCGCCGTGTTCGAGATGCCCAACACGTCGCCGCTCACGGTGACGGAGGCCACTTTCACCGACAAAGTGAAACGTGCCCATCACCGCATGCATTGCGATTTCGCCTTCTTCGTCGGCGGCACCCGCGAGAACGTGCAGGATCTGCCCGTGCTCGAGCGTGCGCCCGGCTGCGCCGGCGTCAAAGTGTTCATCGGCTCCTCGACCGGCGCGCTCTTGGTGGAGGACGACGAGAGCCTGCGCCGCATCTTCCAGGTGATCCGCCGCCGGGCCGCGTTCCACGCCGAAGACGAGTACCGCCTCAACGACCGCAAGTCGCTGCGCATCGAAGGCGACCCGCGCTCGCATCCGGTTTGGCGCGACGAGACCGCGGCGCTGATGGCGACGCAGCGCCTGGTCAAGCTCGCGCATGAGACGGGCAAGCGCATCCACGTGCTGCACATCTCGACCAAGGAAGAGATCGAGTTCCTGCGCGACCACAAGGACGTCGCCTCCTGCGAGGCGACGCCGCATCATCTCACGCTGGCGGCACCGGAATGCTACGAGCGGCTCGGCACGCTGGCGCAGATGAATCCACCGGTGCGCGGCGCCGATCACCGCGCCGGTATCTGGCGTGGCATCGAGCAGGGCATCATCGACGTGCTCGGCTCCGACCACGCACCGCATACGCTGGAAGAAAAGCAGAAGACCTATCCCTCCTCGCCCTCCGGGATGACCGGCGTGCAGACGCTGGTGCCGCTGATGCTCGATCACGTCAACGCGGGCCGGCTCTCGCTCGCCCGCTTCGTCGATCTCACCAGCGCCGGCCCGGCACGCCTCTACAACATGACCTGCAAGGGCCGGATCGCAGCCGGCTACGACGCCGACTTCACGGTGGTCGATTTGAAGCGCAGCGAAATCATCACCAACAAATGGGTGGCGTCCAAGGCCGGCTGGACGCCTTACGACGGCGTGCGTGTGACCGGTTGGCCCGTCGGCACTTTCATCCGCGGCCGCCGCGTGATGTGGCAGGGCGAACTCGTAACGCCGGCGCAGGGCGAGCCGGTGCGATTTCTGGAGACGCTGAAGCAGTAGGCGTGGAAAGGGCACAACGGTGCCACACCTGCGGTGTCGTCCCGGCGAAGGCCGGGATCCATAACCACAGGAAGAAGTTTGGCGAAGTCCAGCGGTTGCAAGTCCTTCGCTTGGTACGAATGCTTTCGTACACCGATAGATCACGCGGTATGGGTCCCGGCCTTCGCCGGGACGACATTGGGGAATCATGGGAGAGCATTCGATGACCCAATCCCTCATCACCACCGATCAACTCGCAGCCATCCTCGGCGACCCCAATCTCCGCCTCTACGACTGCACGACCACCAACGAGCCGGTGCCACCCGGCAGCGATGTGCCGTATCGCGCGGTGCCCGGTGACAAGTCCTTCGCGGCCGGCCACATCCCGGGCGCCGATTTCCTCGACCTGCAGGGCGAGTTCTCCGACACATCCGCGCAGCAATTCTTCATGATGCCTGATGTGGCCAAGCTGGAGGCCGCCTTCGGCCGCCACGGTCTCGATGCCACCAAAACCGTCGTGCTCTACAGCATCGGCACGATGATGTGGTCGACGCGGTTCTGGTGGATGCTGCGCTCGCTCGGCGTCGACGCGCAGGTGCTCGACGGCGGCTTCGACAAATGGAAGAACGAGGGCCGAGCGGTCGAGACCGGTGCACCGATGGGCTATCCGGCCACGACCTTCAAGGCCGCACCGCGCGCGGGCCTGTTCGTCGACAAGACCACTGTCATGGCGCGGATCGGCGATCCCTCGACCGTGATCGTCAATGCGCTCGGGCCGCAATTTCATCACGGCCTCGAGCCGAGCCGCTATGGGCGACCGGGCCGGGTGCCCGGCAGCGTCAACGTATCGGCTGCGACGCTCACCAATGCCGACAAGACGCTGACGACGCTCGCGGACGCCGAAGCGAAGTTCACCGCGGCAGGCGTCACGCGCGACAAGAACGTGATCCTGTATTGTGGCGGCGGCATCTCGGCCACCATCGACCTGCTCATACTGACGCAGCTCGGCTACGACAAGCTCGCGCTGTACGATGCCTCGATGGGCGAATGGGCGAGGGACCCCGGGCTACCGATCGAGACGGATTGAGGCACGCCAATCCGGCGCGCTTACTGCCTGGAGAGGTCGACCGAGAATTCGCCGTTGCGGATGCGGGCGGGAAAGCCCTCGACGAATTTCGCCACCGCGTCCTCGCCATAGGTGCCAACGAGTTCCGCAAGCGCCGCAAACAGGCTCGCCTGCGCCAGGCAGTCGCCGTCGACGCCATCATGGCGCGCTTCGGCCCAGGCCTCGTTCAGATAGCTCAGTGCGGCCTGTTTCTGCTCGTGATCGGGCAGCGGCGCGCGTGCGGGGGCGTAGGACACTGGATGGCTCATGAAACTCGATCAGGGCTGGGGCGCGATCCACGGCGATGCGCTGCACGAAGAGGTGTAGCACGCGCATTAACGACCGCTAGGCCACATCTTTAAGAACGGTTAACGGCTGTGAACAAAGACGATGACGTTGTCCCCGAGAGCTCAGTTCGCGTAGCGCGCGGTGAGATCGCGCGAGATCTTCGAGCCTTCCTCGATGTAACGGCGGATTGCGACTGTGGCCGCCGGCGTGCAGCTCCGGTAAGTCTGTTGAAAGCCGTTATAGCCGCGGTTGAAGCCGGCGATCATGCGGGTGCGGCGCTCGCCGGCGGGGGTTTCGGCGTCGATCAGCGCCTGCATCTCGCTGCGCCATTTGTTGCCCTCGTTGGCGCCGCAGATGCCGCGCAGATAATGCAGCCCGCCGAGGATCTCGGCCAGCCGCTGCAAATCGGCGTCGAACGGCGCCGCCACGTCCTGGGCCCGGGCGGGCGCGGAAGCGCAGGCGAGAATCAGGGCAAAAATGGCCAGAAATCGCGTCGACATCGGCGGGGTGTATGCCCCCTCGGGGCTGATGACGCAAGGCGGGCGGTCAGGGGGCGATCAGCCGGTGGGCGGACTGGATGATCTCCTCCAACCCGCCGGTCAGCTTGAGGTCGCCGGGGCTGCCGAGCGCGTCCGGAGCGATCCAGCGGTAATCGTCGAGTTCGTCATTCAGCGTGGGTTCCTTGGCCACCCAGCGGGCGGCAAAGGACATGATCAGATAATGGCCGGCACCAGGGGTGGCCGGCAGCACCTCGCGCCAGCCGGCAAAGCTGACGATCTCGATGGCGAGCCCGGTTTCCTCGTCGACCTCGCGGATCAGCGCCTGGTGCAGCGATTCGCCGAATTCGACCCGGCCACCAGGCAGTGAATAGAAGCCCTTGGCGGGTGAGCGGGCGCGGCGGGTCAAAAGCACCTTGCCGTCGCGAAAAATCGCGGCACTGACCGCGATCTGAGGATGGGTGGGCTGGACGACCGTGGCCATATCTCTAGCTACCGGGCTCAGTTCGCCATGATGGTGTCGACGTCGGCTTCCGCGCCGCCATTGATGATGCCGCCGCAGGCGGCGATCAGCGGCTTGACCCACGAGGTGGCCTGCTCGGCGAGGCGGACGCGGGTCGTGTCCTTCTCGACGTCGCGCATGGCCGAGCCGACCGCTGTTAGAATCGAGGTCATGGTGTCGGTGAGGTGGTCGAACTGGGCGCGCACGTTTGGCTCGGCCTTCTCATAGGCCTCGATTGCCAGATCCCGTGCCTTGAAATTCGAGGCGGTGAAATGTTCGGCATAGGACAGCGGCGACCAGGTCAAAAAGTCTTCCGCGCATTCCGGCATGTCCGGAACCATTTCCAGCAGCATCACGGCTTCATTGAAATGGTTGAGATAGTCGGTGGCAAGCCCGGTTCGCGGGTTGATATTGGCCACGCGCAGCCGTTCGGCCCAGGCTTGCGCCTCGGAGGCCGTCTGTTCATGCGTCCGCGCGGATTGCGAGGCCATTGAGCTCATCCGCCGCAGTGTTAACGTTCGGGGTTAAAAGGACCTGAACGGACCCTATATAGTCGCGCTAGGATGTGTGGACGCTTCGTCATAACTTCGGCCCCCGCGGCTTTGCGGCAACTGTTCGGCTACGTCGAGCAGCCGAATTTCCCGTCCCGGTACAATGTCGCGCCGACGCAACCGATTCCGGTCGTCTTGGTCGAGAATGGGGCCCGCCATTTCCGCCTGATGCGCTGGGGCTTGCTGCCGAGCTGGGTCAGGGATCCCAAGGGCTTTACGTTGCTGATCAACGCCCGCTCCGAGACCGCACTGGAGAAGCCTGCGTTCAAAAAGGCGATTCGCCGGCGGCGCGGGCTGATCCCGGCCGACGGCTATTACGAATGGAGGGTGGTCGATGGCCGCAAGCAGCCGTTCTTCATCCGTTACGCCGACGGAGCGCCGCTCGGCTTTGCTGCTTTGTTCGAGACCTGGATCGGGCCGAACGGCGAGGAGCTCGATACGGCCGCAATCGTCACGGCGGCGGCGGGCGAGGATTTGGCCGCGCTGCATGACCGCGTGCCGGTCACCATCAGCCCACGCGATTTCGAGCGCTGGCTCGATTGCAGCAGTGACGAGATCGATTCGATCCTGCCGCTGATGACCGCCCCGCGCATCGGCGAATTCGCTTGGCACCCGGTCTCCGCCCGCGTCAACCGCGTCGCCAATGACGACGAGCAGCTGCTCTTGCCGATCAGTGCGGAGGAGATGGAGGCGGAAGCGGAGGCCATGAAGCCGAAGAAACTGGTGCGGAAGACAGCGACTGGCTCGGCGGATGACGGGCAGGGGTCGTTGTTTTAGAAGGCCCCTTCAAACAATCTCCCGTGCCCGCAACGCCGCGATCTCCGCCGCATCGAACCCGAGCTCGCCGAGCACCGCGTCCGTATCCGCGCCCAGCTCCGGCGCCATCCGGTCGAGCTTGCCGCCGCCATGGGCGAGCTTGAAGCCGCTGCCGGCGAAGCGCAGCCGGCCGTATTGCGTGTCGAGCTCCTGGATCGCGCCGCGCGCCTTGATCTGCGGATGATCGATGACCTCCTCGACCTTCCAGATGCTGGCGCAGGGCGCGCCGGCATCCTCCAAAATCGTCTCCCATTCCCGCGCCGGCTTTGCCGCGAGTGCCTCTTCGATGATGGCGCGTAGCGCTGGCTCGTTCTCGTTGCGGGAAAACCAGTCGGCGAAACGCGGATCGGACAGCGTATCCTCGCGGCCGAGCGCAGACATCAGCGCGCGGTACTGCTTCTCGTTGTTGACGGCGAGCAGGATGTGCCCGTCACCGCATTTGAATAAATTCGCCGTGGTCCGGCGGCTCACCGCCTGGTTGCCGGAGAGCTGCTGGCGATGGCCGGCGACCGACCAGTCCGCGATCTGCCCCGACAGAAACGCCATCGTCGCCTCCAGCATGGAGACGTCGATGAGCTGCCCCTTGCCGGTGCGGTCGCGCTGGTAGAGCGCGCTCGACACCCCGAACGCGGCCGTGGCGCCCGAGAGCACGTCGCACACTGCAAAGCCCGCGCGCGTCGGGCCCGTCTCGGGATGGCCGGTGATGGCCATGATGCCCGACAGCGCCTGCATCTTGCCGTCATAGCCGGGCCGCAAACGATCCGGGCCGGTCTGGCCGAAGCCGGACACCGCGCAATAGATCAGCTTTGGATTGATCGCCGACAGCGCCTCATAGCCGATGCCGAGCTTGTCCATCACGCCCGGACGAAAATTCTCCATGACGACGTCGACTGTCGCGGCGAGCTTCTTCACGATCGCGATCGCATCCGGCTTTTGCAGATCGAGCGTCAGGCTGCGCTTGTTGCCGTTGATGGCCTGGAACGCCGGCGCCAGCCCGCGCTCGGCCCATTCGCGTGACAGCGGCGTGCGGCGCATGTCCTCGCCCTCGCGCCGCTCGACCTTGATGACATCGGCGCCCAGCAGCGCGAGCTGGTAGCTCGCATAGGGGCCGGCCAGCACTTGCGTGAAGTCCAGAATCTTCACGCCCTCGAACGGTCGCGTCACGTCGCTCTCCCTTTTTGATCATCGTTATTGGAGAATTTCAGGCGGCGCGATTGCCGCGCGCGAGCTCCTTCTGCTTGTCGAACTCGGCACGGCGGCGCGCCAGCTCTTCCGGCGAAAGCTGCGCAACGTTGTTGTAGTCGAGCTTCCAGGAGGCATCCTCGCTCCAGCGCAGCGGCGACTGCATTGTGGTCTGCGGGCCGCTCGCGGTCTCCAGCAGCTTGAGCGCGAGCTCGAACGTCTGCGCCTGCGAGGCGACGTCATGCGGCTTGCCGGCGGAATTGCCGAGCGGGAAATCGCTGAACAAGAAGCGCGGCACGGCGGCGTGCTCGATGATGTCCTTGGCGCAGCCCATCACCACGGCCGGAATGCCGTTAGCCTCCAGGTGCCGGGCGACCAGCGCCGTGGTCTGGTGGCAAACCGGACAGTTCGGCACCAGCACCGCGACGTCCACCTTGTCAGCCAGACAGCGCGCCAGAATCTCCGGTGCGTCGGTGTCCAGCGTGACGCGATGGCTGCGGTTGGTCGGCGCGCCGAAGAACCGCGGCGCGACCTCGCCGATCCGGCCCGAAGCGGCGGCCGTCAGGAGCTGCGGCAGCGGAAACCAGGTGCCGTTGTCGGTGGCCGTGGTGTGCTTGCGGTCGTAGCCGATATGCGAGATGCGCAGATCGTGTGGCTTCGACGTGTCGCCGTCATAGACCTGGTAGAATTTGGCACTGCCATTATACGCCGCACCCGGACCCTGGTCGCCCTTGGTCGGATCGTAAGGCGCAGCCGTCGTGATGATCGTCACCCGCGATTGCGCCAGCGGCTTCTTCAGCGGCTGGAACGGCGCCGCGGTGTGATGCGCCCAGCGATACGGCGTGGTGTATCCGATCGCGGTGTAATAGTCCCGCGTGCGCTGCATATAGGGGATGGGGGCATCGTAGTCGGGCGCAAAGCCGAATTCGTCGTCGCGCGGAGCGGACATGGGCGCGTCTCCTTGGTTCTTGTTGGCGACAGACTAGAGATAGTCGGGGGGCAGCTCAACAGCGGGCAGGGTGATGCAGGTCAGAATTGCGTTGCGCAATGGCTCGCCGCGAAGCAGGTGCGCTCCCTCGCCCCGCTGGCGGGGGAGAGGGTTGGAGGGGGAGTCTCGGCAAGCGTGGTGACAGTGAGACTCGTCGAAAGTCCCCCTCGCCCGGAATTCAAGCTGCGCTTGAATTCCGACCTCTCCCCGCAAGAGGGGAGAGGTGAAGGAGCGCCTATCTGAAAATATGCAGCGCCGCGTATTGCAGCAGCATGATCGCCTTGGCGTCGATGATGCGGCCGTCGGCGATCATCGCCAAGGCCTCGTCGATGCCGAGCTCCAGCACCTCGATGTCCTCGCCTTCATGTTCGAGGCCGCCGCCGGCGCTGACGCGCATCTCTGGCTCATACTCGGCGACGAAGAAATGCAGTTTTTCGGTGATGGCGCCGGGGCTCATGAACGCCTCGAACACCTTGTGGACGTGGTGCAGGCGATAACCGGTTTCCTCCTCGGCCTCGGCGCGGATGCGCAGCTCGGGCTCGGCGTTATCCAGCACGCCGGCGGCCGCCTCGATCAGGAGATCGTCGTAGCCGCGGATGAACGCCGGCAGGCGGAACTGCCGCACCAGGATTACGGTGCGCCGCGCTCGATTGTAGGGCAGCACGGCGGCGGCATTGTCGCGCTCATAGGTCTCCCGATGCTGCGTCTGCCATTCGCCGCTGGCGCGCCGGTACTCGAACGTCGTGCTCTTCAGTGGCGTCCAGCCATCCGAGAGCACGCGGACGTCCTTGATGCGGACGCGGTCGGAAATGGTCATGGCTTGATCTCAGTTGCTTGCAGTGGTCTCGCGGCCGTCGAGCCATTTCTGGAACATCACCGAGGTGGATTCCTCGAAGCCCAGCGATTGATAGAACGCATTAGCCTGCGCGTTCCCGCGACGGACCAGCAGCTGAAGTTTTGCGATGCCGGCCTGGCGCAGCCAGTTTTCCGCGGCGGCCATGATCGCTCGGCCATGGCCGCGCTTGCGGCCATCAGGATCCACGGCAACGTAATAGACCCAGCCGCGATGGCCGTCATGGCCGACCATGACCGTCGCCACGATCGCACCATTGTCGCGGCCGATCAGCAGGGTGGAATTGTCGCGCCGCCGCGCCAGCGCGATGTCGGCATGCGGATCGTTCCAGGGGCGCGTCAGGCCGCAGCGCTGCCACAGCGCGACGACGTTCTCGACGTCGGAATCGTTGATCGCGTTGATCGTAAGCGCGGACATGCTCACAGCACCTTCCCCGGATTCATGATGCCATGCGGATCGAGCATCGCCTTGATCGCGTGCATCAGCTCGATCGCGGTCTTGTCCTTCACTTGCGGAAGCTCGTCGCGCTTGAGCACGCCGATGCCGTGCTCGGCCGAGATCGAACCGCCCATGCGCAGCACGATTGCGAACACCACCGCGTTCATCTCGTGCCAGCGCGCCAGATAATCCGCGGTGCTGGCGCCGATCGGCTGGCTGACGTTGTAGTGCAGATTGCCGTCGCCGAGATGGCCGAACGGCACCGGCCGTGCGCCGGGGATCAGCTTCACCACGGCTTCATTGGCCTCCGCGATGAAGGCGGGCACGGCGGCTACGGGAACGGAAATGTCGTGCTTGATCGAGCCGCCCTCGGGCTTCTGCGCCGACGACATCTCCTCGCGCAGCTTCCAGAAGCCGTTGCGCTGGGTGAGGTTGGCCGCGATCACGGCATCGTCGACGATCTCTTCCTCCATGGCGCGGGCGAGGATCGTCTCCAGCGGCGTGCGGGCGTCGTCGCTCGCGGAGGACAATTCCATCAGCACGTACCAGGGATGTTTTTCGGCAAGCGGATCGCGCACGTCGATGCCGTGGCGGACCGAGAAATCCACCGCCATTTCCGAGAGCAGCTCGAAGCTCGTCAGCGCGTTCGCAGCTTCGCTCTGCGCAATGGTCAGAAGCTTCAGCGCGGCCTCAGGCGACTTCAGCCCGACATAGGCGGTCTCGATCGCCCGCGGTTTCGGAAACAGTTTGAGCGTCGCCGCCGTGATGATGCCGAGCGTGCCTTCCGCACCGATGAAGAGGTTGTGCAGATTGTAGCCGGTGTTGTCCTTTTTCAGCTTCGACAGCACATTGAGCACGCGCCCGTCGGCGAGCACCACTTCCAGCCCCAGCGCCATCTCGCGCGCGACGCCATAGGCGAGCGCGGCGGTGCCGCCGGCATTGGTCGACAGATTGCCGCCGATGGTGCAGCTTCCTTCCGCGCCCAGCGACAGCGGAAACAGCCGGTCCACATCAGCCGCCTTCTGTTGCGCGATCTGAAGAATCACGCCAGCCTCGCAGGTCATGGTGTTCGACGCGGTGTCGACCTCGCGGATCTTGTCGAGCCGGCGCAACGACACCACCACCTCGCCGTTGTGCGGCGTCTGGCCGCCGACGAGCCCGGTGTTGCCGCCCTGCGGCACCAGCGCGATGTTGTGCGCGGAGGCGAGCTTGCAGATTTCAGAGACCTCGGTCGTCGAGCCCGGACGCAGCACTAAGGCCGAGCGGCCGTGGAACAGATTGCGCTCCTCGGTGACATAGGCCTCGATGTCCGTCGCGTTGGTGATCGCGTGCTTCTCGCCGACGATCTTGCGGAATTGGTCGATCAGCTCGGGCGCAAGCGGAGGAGTGGCAGATTTATTGATGTTCATTGTCTCGTCTCTTCGCTCCTATCTCGCCACTGCCGCGCGCCGCAGCCGGTCGTTGATGGCTTCGCCAAGTCCTTCTTCGGGAATCGTCATCACCGCGATCGCCCGCGGGCCCTTCGCATCAAGAGCGCGAAGATAGCCGAACAGGTTGGCGGCGGCCTCATCGAGATCAGCCGCGGGCGACAAATTCATGACAGAAGACGCAGCGTCAAGGCCGGGCAGGTGCGCGGGCCCGAACGCCAGCAGCGCTTCGTCCGGCGCAACATCCTGCGCATTGAGCCGCACGGTCGCGCGCGGCGCGTAATGCGAGGCCAGCATGCCCGGCGCCAGCGGCTGGCTGTCGTCGCTCCCGGCCTCCGCCGGCGGCCGCGCCAGCGCCACGCCCAGCACGGCCTCGATCCGTTCGCGCGACAGTCCGCCCGGTCGCAGCAGCATCGGCGTCTCAAAGCAGCCGACGATGGTCGATTCGACGCCGACCTCGACCGGCCCGCCGTCGACGATCAGGTCGATCCGCCCGCCAAGATCGCTCTCGACATGGGCCGCCAGCGTGGGCGAGACATGGCCGGAGATGTTGGCGGACGGCGCCACCACGGCCCCGCCAAAGGCGCGGAGGATCGCTTCCGCCACGGGATGGGCGGGAATACGGATCGCGACGGTGTCGAGGCCCGCGGTGGCGAGATCGGCCACCGGGCAATCGTCGGTCTTCGGAACCACCAGCGTCAGCGGCCCCGGCCAGAACGCCTCCGCAAGCTTTTTGGCCCGCGCGTCGAACCGCCCGATCCGCTGCGCAGCGGCGAGGTCGGCGACATGGGCGATCAGCGGATTGAACGCCGGCCGCCCCTTGGCGGCGTAGAGGTGGGCGATGGCGCCGGCGTTTCCGGCATCCGCCCCGAGCCCGTACACCGTCTCGGTCGGGAACGCGACCAGTCCACCGGCGGCCAATATCCGGGCGGCGGCTTCCGCGCCGGCCTCGCCGGCCGGTAAAATCAGCGTTTCAAGACTCGTTTTCACAGGGACAAAATTCCTCGGCTCGGCCGCTTGCGGTGCGTCACACCCGACGCTATAAGCCGGCCTCTTGTCGGAGTGTGGCTCAGCCCGGTAGAGCACTGCGTTCGGGACGCAGGGGTCGCAGGTTCGAATCCTGCCACTCCGACCATTATTTCAAGTACTTATAGTTTCGCTGTTTTTTGTGCGCAATGAAATGCGCAATGATTTGAGGCACATCAGCCATGCCCGTCGATCTTGAGGCGTACGCCAAGGACGTCGAAGAGCAGGTAAGGCAGATCCGCGACGATCTTGAACCGCTCGAAGCGGGAAAAATGACGATCGGGGAGCGCGAGGGAAACGGCCCCTGGCGCGATGTCACCCAGGACATGATCAAGCACCACAAGTCCTCCCTCCGGACCTACGAGCTGATTTTGGCCGACCTCAAGGCGCGAAAAGCTCGCGGCGAATAGGGCCCAACTCAGCGCCTTCCCCCAAACGCTTCCGCCGCCTCTTCCTGGAAGTCCGGGTGGTGATGGCCATAATTGGCCTCCAATTGCTCAACCGTCATTCCGAGCCAGCCGGCGGCTTCCCACATGTCCACGCCTGCCTGCATCAGCCAAGTCGCTGCGGTATGGCGTAGCGAATGCCGGACCACGTCATCGCCTAGCCCCGCATCCTCCAGAATGCCTTCCCAAGCTGACCTTATCTTCCCGGCAAGTGGCTGGCCGTCGTTCATGCGGTTCACGACGAACCTGATTTGCTCACCTTCCCCCATGACCCCAGCGGCGCGGAGTTCTGCCGACCGAGCATGGTCAATCCTGCGCCAACGAACCAAGTGGGGGCGCAGACGGCTGGCGATCTTTGCCGGCGGCCGCCGCTTCTTGGTTGACCGCTCCAGCGCCCCTTTGCCCTGGTAGACCATCGCCTCCAGGTTCATCCAAGGATGGGTTGTTGTTGGCAGCCACTGGGTACGCCGGATCGTCTCTTCGCGACGAGCGCTATAGATGCCAACTAGGCAGAAGCGCGCCGCAGGATAGCGACGACGAATGAGCCACCGTTCCCTGCGCACGAGCGCGCCGTCTTCCCTGCGCTTCCACGTCGACTGCTCCGTGTCCCACACGTAGCCGATTGCTGCACCAAGCAGGCGCGCGGCCTCATTGCGCGTCAGCCAGCGGTGTCGCCCCTCTGCCTTGCGAGGAAGAGTGATTTTCGGAACGACGCTGAGCGTGTGCTCGGCGTGGTAGGCGTTCACCGCAGCTCGCAAATCTTCAAGCCGGCGTCGCGCGGTTTGATCAGAGACAGTCCCGTTGCGCGGCTTGATGCCGGCTTTCCTATTATTGTCGTTCGCGGTGCCGGTAGACCAGTCGACAAAGTCACGGCAGAGCTGGGCTTTGAGCTCGCTGACGGTTTTGTCGCCAAAGAAATTGTTGAGATCGAGCAGGCGAATGAGCAGTAGGTCGTGCTGCGCCCATGCGCGTTCGTCGCTCTTAGTCTTGGGCCGCTTTGAAATCTCATAGGCTGTGAGAACGTCGGCTATTGCGAGGACGCTAGGGTCGGTTGCTCCGATCGTGCTGGTATGCCGCTCGCCGATGTAAGCTTCGAGCGCCTTCGCAGCTCCGTCAATCTCGTCGCGGCTGCGGCCTGTGCGGATTTGCCGGCCACGATCGAGGATGATCCAGGTTTCATCGTCCTCTCTAAACCAGAGTCGTGGCGGCTTGGCTTTGCGGCCCGGCATGACGGCTTCACTAATTTGCGGATTGCGCGAGGTGTCGTCAAATCTTTGCCTGCCACTTTGGCGATTTCAAGAGTCCCTGCGGTCGCCGCCCTGCGCAACGAGGATAATGTCAACGGACCGTGCGGAAAAAATACTGCAGCGGCCTCGACAAGGGTCATCACTTCGTCCTCTCCCCATTGGGTCGGATCGGGCCGTGCTTTTGCGCGGGCGAGCTTGTCGGTCTTACGTTTCGGCATGTCTTGAACGCCGTACTCATGAGGCCTTTGGCTCGGCCGCTAGGTCCAAGGCTATGCGAAATCTGCTCCTCGGGAAGGATTGCCTCTAAGCTGGTGCGGCAATCGGCGGTTCCGGAGTACGAATCGGACTGTTTCCGGACTCTTAATCCGCGGGTCGCAGGTTCGAGCCCTGGTGCGCCCACCAAACAAATCAAGACCTTAGCGAGAGAAACCGTTTGAGAGAGCCGAACTAAAACGGTTTTTCAAACGGTGTTTTTGGCGGCCAGCCGGCGAGTCCACTCTCGGCATTGTGATCTACTCTGTCCGTCTCGACGGAGCTCAACGCGACTCGAAGGCCGTCCGGCAGAACCGCTTCCTTGAAGTTGTATGCGGATGCTTGAAGTTGATGTGAACTCTTATGTTGTCAGGCCGATAAGCTCACGTGCGCCTCGCACCGCTGTACGATATCGCCAGCATTCTTCCCTACGACCACGTTGACCGGCGGAAGGTCAAGCTCGCCATGAAGGTCGGGGGCGAATACAAGCTCGACCAGATTGGTGCGCGTCACTGGCAGAAGTTTGCCCGCGTAACGCGCGTCGACGCGGACGAGCTTGTTGCAAGCCTGGTTTCCATGGCCGAACAGATCCCCGACCTCGTGACCGACACCCGCGCGCGCAAAAAGAGGGATTGGAGGCCGCCGTCATCGGCCAGTTGGCAACGGCTTTGAGCAAACGAGTCAAGGACTGCGCACGCCTTCTGAAGGGGGGCCTAGTGTTGGACTGTCTGCGAGGCAGATCAGCGCGGGAATGGCAGCAGCAGCATGATGATGATCGCCATAGGCATCGCGATGATCGCCACCGCATAGCCGGCGCCGTAAGACCAAACTGCGATGATCGCCGCGCCGCTGATAAGCTGACCGCTTGGACGCACCACCGTCTGCAGACCAGTCGCGATTGCAGAGGCACCGCAAATATAATGACGGTCGCGATCTATCTGCCATTTTTTATGGCACCGAGCGCAAGCTCCAAATAGTGCGAGATTTTTTCCGCCATGCTATGATGCAAGCGTCCGTTCATGGGCTGAGCAAATGAATACGGCAAGTGCTGTACCGGACTGGCTGCAATACGCGCAGGCGCTTGCACAGACGTTCGTTGTGCCACTGGTCGGATCAGCGATCACAGCGATCGGCGCTTGGATCGCTATGCAACAAATGCGCATTGCGCGTAAGAAGCTAGACCACGACCGCTATGAAAAACGGCTAAAGATTTTCGAAGCCGCACACGCGCTTCTTGCGGAAGCGGTCGTCAAGGACACGGTTTCAGATCCGGTGCTCAAGCGCTTCTTTGTCGATGTGAATGATGCGCCATTTCATTTCGGCGATGACATCGTCAAATACCTAGAGGAGCTGGGCACAGTTGCAAGCTCCGTCAAGGTCGGACAGGAGGCCCTGGCAGAGCTGACAGATGCCAAGCTTCGAGAGGAGCTAAAGGCCGATGTCAGCAAGAACTTGCTTTGGGTTCAGCAGGAACTGCAAGCCGGTAATCTCGTTCGCCGGTTCAGGCCGTATCTCGCGCTCGATCCGAAAAACGCCAATAAGCGCTAGCCACCGACATTTGGGGCGATCATCACGGACTTTGGCGCAAAGGGCGATTTGCTCGGCAGATGGTGCTTCAGCCCTAGCGGAACGGTCTGGGGATTCGCGGTGTACCACAAGAGCAAGGAGTCGAAATCTATCCCCTTGGGCCAAGTGAGCGCGCGGCCGTCGTGGGTCAGTTCCACATGATTGAAGAACTTCGGATCAGAAAACGACTTGAAGATTCCCTCTCCCACCATATGGCTGAAGTCGGCACGTGATTTAGCGCCATTCCGCCAAGTCAAAATCACGCTGCACGTCTTGAAATCAGGCGAAGCCTTATCAATGAGCGGCTCCGTCTCTCTGTCGTTCATGGGTAGTTCAGACATCTCTATGGAATCCTTCCGACAGGTAGACCGTTTTTCGCCTTACTCCACTCTCTCGATAAAGCCGCTGTGCGACTGCTCGCCCACTGAAGTACCGTTTGCAATTGTTGAGCCGACAAGGTGCAGTAGCTCACATTCAATGAGGGTATATCGATCACAGCTTGGCCGTGGCTCGTAACGGCAAAAAACTGCTGGGTGAGATACCCATACTTGATCTCGATCGATATCCCCGCAACAGTCGCCACCACTGCCATGTTGATGAGTTTCTCGGAGGCACCACGCCTAAAATCGGATTCAACGAACTGACTGGGACTCAATTTGGACAGCTTAGGAGCAGGAGTGGAACCCGTCAAATGGGGGGCGTCAGACCGGGCGCGCGACTTTGAGTTGTGCGGGGTAGCGGCTTTTCCGAATAGTTTCTGACGGTTAGACATTCTCGTCAGCCTTCAAAGGCCGCGCCAGTCGCCGTGCTCGTTCTGCAACACCGCCTGGAATTCGTGCCGGGTTAGCCCGGCCGGCGCACGCCAATCTCTTAAGTCCCCGAACCATAGCACCGTTCCGAAATCACCTGGAAACACAAATTCGGATGAGCGCCGACGGCGGCGCCGCGCCACTTGTTCTCTAGCTACACCTCAAGAGTTTCATTGGCGTTTCGCAATGGTTGGCATCTGGTTAATGGCAAGCAGGTGAGAGGCCAAGCTGCGGAGAATACGGGTCTTATTCACCGCATTTGGTGCGGCAAATGTCCTGGACTCTGCGGTGAATAAGGCGTATATTCTCCGCAGGAGGTGCGGAGAATGCAAACTTACGTCCATGAACTTGAAGGGTGGCCTGATTTCACGTGGGACAAGGGCAAACTTCTTCAGAAACTAGCCACTGTCCGTAACCGGCAAGGACGGCTTTCAGGACGTATGGAGGAACTCGGATTCAAGCTGAAGACCGAGGCCACGCTTGAAGCTCTTACTGAAGAAGTGACGAAGTCGAGCGAGATTGAAGGCGAGATCCTCAACCGTGATCAGGTACGCTCCTCAATCGCCCGCAGGCTAGGTGTTGATATTGGTGCTCTGACGCCTTCCGAACGCAATGTCGAGGGCGTGGTTGAGATGATGCTCGATGCCACCGGCAAGTACAGCACGCCCCTCACTTCCGAACGTCTCTTCGGCTGGCATGCCGCTCTCTTTCCGACCGGACGCAGCGGTATGAACAAAATCAACGTGGGCGCCTGGCGAACGGATCAAACCGGACCGATGCAGGTGATCTCAGGCGCGATCGGCCATGAACACGTGCATTACGAAGCACCCAAATCTGCCCTGCTCGCCGAGGAAATGAAAACCTTCATCGACTGGTTTAATGTGCAGCAAGACATCGACCCTGTGATGAAGGCGGCCATTGCTCACCTCTGGTTTGTCACCATCCATCCGTTCGACGATGGCAACGGACGTATCGCGCGCGCGATTGCCGATATGACACTGGCGCGTTCGGAGAATAGTTCGCAGCGCTTCTACAGCATGTCAGCGCAAATCCGTCAGGAGCGCAAAGCTTACTACGATATTCTCGAAGCGACCCAGAAGGGCGAGCTCGATATCACGGCATGGCTTGAATGGTTTTTGGATTGCCTCGACCGCGCCTTCGATACTGCCGACACCATCCTGGCCTCAGTTCTCAGGAAGGCACGCTTCTGGAAAGCCCAGGCTGGCCAGACCTTCAACGACCGTCAGCGCGCGATGATCGATCGTTTGTTCGACGGGTTTGAGGGGAAGCTTACAACCTCGAAATGGGCGACGCTGACGAAAAGCTCTCAGGACACCGCATTGCGCGACGTCGATGATCTAGTGGCTAGGGGCGTGTTGAAAAAAGATGCCGCAGGGGGCCGGAGCACTAGTTATGCGCTGATCGATGCGGACGGCGCCACCGACAAGTAATTTCGTGCTGGCTCAATATATATCGCACGCACCTTGAACTTCATATCAAGCCGTTTCTCGGCATCCGCAAGCTGTCTCAGCTAGCCTGCGACGCTTACAGAAACATTGCACTCCGAGGCGCAGCTCAATATTGGGGAATAACAGGTCGTAATTCTTGAGCCGTCCTTTATCCTTTTCAGCTTGCACCCATTCGTACGAACGGGAGAGGCAGTAGTCGGTCACGCCGATGGCGTGTAAAGTGGGACTTACCGCCTCAAGTGTATCGAGATAGGTCGACCAACTCGTTTTCCCGTACCGGTCGGCGAGAACCGTACCCGGCGCATGAATATGTGGCTCCCAACGGCGCCATTCCGATCCGCGATTCAAAGCATTTCCCCCTAATCTGGGTAAATCTCAGCCGAAGTTGTAGTTTGGCAAGGGTGAGAAAGGTTAGTCGATGGCTTAGCGCTTCGATTTAAAAATTAATTGTTTCCAATAACTTATGGCAATGAACGATACATTACCTTGCGCAATATCTTGACATTCGCAATGTTTTGTATCATATAGGTTCCATGAAAAAAGAACCGCAACGCCAGGAGGATAGGGCGATCTCGCTTCTCGAGAAGCGGGGCATGATGCGTCTTTCCGAATTCCTTGAGGAAGGCATCACATCGGCAACCATCTCCCGGATGGAGCAAAAGGGTGCGGTCAACCAACTCAGCCGCGGCCTCTACCAGCTCCCTGATGCGCTGCTGGACGGCAACCACTCACTCGCCGTCGCTGCCAAACTCATTCCCAACGGCGTCGTCTGTTATGACTCCGCGCTCGCCTTTCATGAACTGACAGACCGTATCCCCCCCTATGTATGGATGGCGATTGGTCCGCGCGATTGGCGGCCCAAGATTACTCGCCCTCGTATTCAAATCATGCGCTTCGGTACCAAGGAATTCGACAAGGGTGTTGAGCGTCACATTATTGAAGGCGTCTCGGTGCCGGTCTATACGCCAGCCAAGACCATCGTCGATCTCTTCAAGAGCGGCCAACGTCAAAAAGCGTTTTACAACGCACCCGCAGGCCTTGCGCACGCCACGCAAGCGATGAAGGACGCACTCAGGCTGCGCAAGGCGACACCTTCGGAGATCGCAAGATATGCCGTTGATGCCGGCATATGGGAAAAAATCGTTCAGCCGCGCCTGGAGACGCTGACCATGAATGCGTAAGCCGCTGAAGAATGTCGGAGCTTCGGTCCGTGCCCGCCTGCTCAATCTTGCGAAAGAGCGCAACGAGCCGTTCGATCTCCTGCTCACTCAGTATGCGCTTGAACGGTTGTTGTATCGGCTCAGCATCAGCAACTACAAGGACAAATTTGTTCTCAAGGGCGCGATGTTGCTGCGGCACTGGCTTGACGATCCGCACCGGCCGACCCGGGATCTCGATCTGCTCGGTTTTGGTGAGAGCGATCCGCAACTGACACTCGGTTTCTTCAAAGAGATTTGCGAAACCCAAGCTGACGATGGCGTCACGTTTGATACCGGTACGCTTGAGGTCGACACGGTCCGCGATGACTCCGGCTACAGCGGCTTACGTCTCAAATGCTATGCAACCATCGACGGCGCACGCATGCGCATCGTCATTGATATCGGTTATGGCGACGCCACCGAACCTGGTCTCAATGAAATCGAACTTGTGCCGTTGCTCGATCAACCGGCTCCAAAGCTTCGAGCCTATCCGCCGGAGACGGTCATTGCCGAGAAATTCCAGGCAATGGTCCATCTTGGCCTCGCCAACACGCGTTTGAAGGATTTTTACGATATCTGGGTGCTGGCCCGGACGTACGAATTCAAGGATGACCGGCTTGCGCGCGGAATACGCGCCACCTTCGACTGCAGGAAGACCGCAATCCCTACCACGCGGCCGGATGCCCTGAGTGAGGCTTTCGCGAACGATCCGACCAAGATCCAGCAATGGACTGCCTTCATCCAGGACGTGGCGATCGACCCTGGGCCTCTTGCCGTCGTCGTCGCCACGCTTGCTGCGTTTTTGATGCCTCATGCCGATCAGGCGCGGAGCCAAACACTCCGGTAACAGGATGTCTCGTAATATGCTCGCGGTCAGGTTGGCGAAGCTAAAATTCATTGCAGAAGAGCTGGTACTTGCCCGCCATCTTGCGCTGCACGCTCCGGATTCCTTCGATGCTCGCACACTTGCGCGACACATCCTTATAAGAGCCCGTGATTTTATCGAGCATGCGCGCGGCCTACGGAGGCCACTCAATCAGGCCGGGTTCGACACGGGCGCGTTTCATCGAACGAAGGAGGCCTATGGAACTTATTTCGACGAATACTTCAAGGTCTCGCGCGATCGGCTCGGCGCTCACCTGCAGGATTTTGATTTCGGCAAACGCCTGGAGCTCTGGGCAGATATTGAGATCAGCAAGATCAACTTCTTTGTTGACGGGGCACAGGAGATATATGAGGGCTTGGCGGCCCTGAACGTGCCCGGCTATTTGCCTTACGCCGATCCTCCCGAATTCAATGACGCCGCCCTGAAAGAAGAGCTTCTCGCCTTCCAAAGATCGAAAAAGGATGTCTCCGGCGTAGAACTAGGCGTCGATCCACTTGCGATGGCGCGTGACAATACCTCCGCATCTCTCAATTTTACGCCGGTTCATTCACGCGCAGGACAACTCGCTCTCATTCGCCGCTGGATCGGCATGCAAGCGGAGCTGCTCGAGAGGCTGAAGTCGTATCCTCGTATCGCAGGCCTGATCAAGGCTCGCATCATAACGGATATTGTCAGCTTCTGCGATTGTCTCGTGACACGCAGCGTATCTGCTGGCGCCCCGCAAGAGATGGACGGTCTGGACAGACTTGTCGCGGCCGAGCGGCAATCTGCAGCTCCCATAATCGACCTCGTGGCGGCATCGCATTTTGATGCTGAGCTTCAGATGGCGCGGCGGATTCGGGATAGCATAGGCGCACATCTCGAAATCGACGATTCATGCACTCTGGAATCTCTGGTCAACGACTTGAACGCGTACGACCTTGAAGAAGGCCTCACGTTCTATAAACGTGCGCTGGCGGCCTTTATTAAGCTTTGCTACGCCGTCATTTTTTTGCGGATGTACGCTGCGGATGGCAGGCGTATCCACGGTGTTCTCGCCGGCAACTCGCGCGCAGCACCTTTCTCTGGTGAAGCCCTCCCGCCCGCACAAAGACCGCCAACCCCTCCCGCAAATGATGATGAAGCGTATCACCAGAATCTAGGTCGTTGGCTCGATGGCGACGAAACACAGCGGGAGGAGGCTCGGTATTTTTTCTGGACCGCTTTTCTGGGATCGGACGTCATCGAGCCGATAGAGGAAGTCGAAGACCTCGGTTCGGGTAGTCGCTTCTGGACGAGACAGTACCGCAAGGTACACGCGTTCGTGGCTTCGGCCCTGGTCATGGATCACTTAAGCGATGCCGATTTCGCTGGTATCCTGGAGCTTGTACTTTCCTGCCGGAGCGGAGATCCTTATCCCCTCGCGGAGCTTCTTGTTCGGCAGGGCGAACAGCTCAATGAATTCCGGCAGTCGCTGATCTGTTACTCGCTTGGTGAGATCGGAAGTTCACCGCACGCTTCAGCTATTGCATTTTTGGAAACTCGCAGAAGAACTCCCTCTTGGGGCATGCGATTTCCGGCCACGCTCGCGCTCTTCAAGACTTTCATAAGATCGGAAGGACTTTTGCGCATCAACAACAAAGGAAGAACACCAGCCGATTACGACGCATTCGTACACGACCTGACCAATTCAATGAGTGAACCGGAGCTACTCATCTGTTTGCTCGCCTTTGCAAGCCTTCTCAGCGGACGACAACTAAACATTTTCCTTAAGCCGTTCGAGAACGGCTACAAGGCTCTTCAGCGTCGGATTGAGGTGCTTTGTCTGCCGTACCTGAAGGACAATGCGGCCGGAGACAAAGCACGGGTCCTCAAGCAGTTGATCGAAACCTACGACTATGTCGGCGTTGCGCTTATGGTCGCGGTGGATCTTGAAGGCGATCCTCGTGTGCTTCTAAGAGAGGGGCTTCTCAATTGTTGTTGTCGGGGTGAGGTGGCCACAGCCCCTCACGATCAGGCGAACCGACATCTGGCAATGTGCTTCTATCTCAAGAAGGAGCTTGGCCGTGCTCTTGAAATTGCGCGGGATATTGCGGACCGGAACCCCGATTTGGTCCCTGCTCAGATATTGGTCGCGCAAATCCTGGGCGACACGCCGGGCGCAGAAGACGAGACGAAGCGGACACTTGACAGGATCCGGCGCTCTTACAAGCTCGACACTGCCAATGAAGCTGATTTGGTTCACGTCGAACAAGAGATGACACGCCGTAGCGCCGCGTAGCGGATGTCGCACCTTCAGAAGATTGCACGAAATCGCCCTAGGTTCTCACCGGTCCGGTTTTCTGCGCCAATCCCGACTGTCGCAACCATCTCAGCGCAATGTCAGCCGGATCATTTTCAAGCTCCTGCGCCGCGTGAAACGATTTGAATGCCGCGGCACGGTAGCGGGCTTGATCATGGGGCAGTTGGTGCGCCACAGCGCCACGGAGGGAAAAGTATAGCTTCCAATCCGACGTATCCTTGTCGTCGTCGGTTAGAAGATAGGACATCAACGCAATCTGTTCGCCCGCCAGAAATGCCGCGCGATGCATATGGCCGTCCTGAACATCGATGCTCCTTTTCCATTCGCTCTTACGTCTTTTCTGATCGCCCTTGCTCTCGGGCATTCCGACGTAAGAGCGGGGTGGAGCAAGCCGCGTCGCGTTCGATGCAGCTTTCCAGTGCTCACAGGCATGACATAGCATCACGACATTGCGGAAGTGATTCCACATCGCGTCCGAAATCGGGCCTTGATCGAAGCCGGTCCAATTGATGGTTGGCCGCCAAAATTCGAGAACGTCCACGGATCTGTGTCCATAGTTGGGAGGGAGGAAAAGATAGAAACCAATTTGTATGAGTCGCACCCTATTTGGCCTTACGACGCTTGTGCAGTTGATAGGGATGCTTGCGCTTTGCCGCGGCCCCAGGGTGAAGCGTGCCAAAATAGCCGGTGAGCTGGTTGTACTGCCAGATCGCATGCGTCACCGGCTGGGGCTTTTCGACCGCGCGCTGCACGAGTTTTCCGAGAAACTTGATGATCGGCCGATGCTCCGCCTTGCGCCTCGTCGTGGGATCGAACATCAGATCGACCAGCACCCGTCCGAAAAGCGGCTTGTTCAGGTTCAGTCCGGTACGCTCCGCGTAGAGCACATCAAGCGTTCTGAGCTTGCCCTTGCGCTTCGGCTCGAGTGCGCTGTCGCGGCATTGCCTGATGTCACCCGCGGAAAACCGTGCCTTTCCTTCCGCGTAGATCGTAAGCGCCTTGGCGAGCTCGGCGTTGTTGAAATTATCCAGCTCGAAACAGAGCTTCCAAAGCTTGACGTAATCGGGCCGTGTGACCCGGCGATCGGACGAATGGATCGATCGCGCCTTGCGCAGGCCTTTTCCGATGTTGATCGGCGCGAGCCCTTCATTGTCGAGCAGAACGAAAGCGATGGTCTGATGGTGATGTAGATAGTCGATCAGCCGCCACAAGGCGCTGTAGGAGCTATCCTTGCCGCCGGTTGCGTTTGACACGCCGCCAACGCTCACGAGCTCGATACCCAGAACACTCAGGCTCGTCGCGTGCATCCTGTCGATCAGGCGCGGTACAATGGCGAGCTCCGTCTGGCCTTCCACGAAAAGAACGAGCTGGGCCTTCGGATTGAGGCCGAAATCGTTGGCGATGAGCTCAAGCGCCCGCAGTGGATCGTCCTCAACCGTGATGTCAGGAACCCGGTCAATCACGGCCCGACCGAGGTCTTCATACGGATCCAGACGTTCGCCGAAAGCGTCCTGGTAGAAGAGACGCAACATCTTGGCCATCTCGTCGAGGGTCCGCGCCTTGAGAGCATCGTCTTTCAAGCGTTGCCGCTTTGGTACCCGGACGAAACGCACCAGGAAGCGCCAGTTTTCGAGCGGATCGCCAGCCAGGCACTGCCGGAAGACGCGCTCGTAGAGACGTTTGAGCTCGGCTTTCTCGAGCCCCAGCGATGCTGCAACGCCCGTCGCATCCCATTGACGGGCCAATGCGTACCAGTCCCATTCCGTCCCGTGACGAGTGAAGTTGGAGATGGTTATTTGGCGTTCGTCGCCCTGGGTTCTCGGATAGTATCGATCGGAGATGATCTGACAGATCATGCTGATCGGGGGCTCGCTCGGACGCGCGTACCTTGCGACCTGTGCAGCGACATCGGAAAGGTCCGGCTTCAGGTTATCGCCCCAGTCGGGATCGATTGTCCCATCGTCGGAAAGCGCCCATTCAAGCTGAACGGTCGCGGTCAAATAGGTCAAAAGCTCGTCGAGCTCAAACAGCTGGAACTGCGAATAATAGGCCTCATGGCGCTCCGGCTCCGTGTCGATAGTTGCCCGATGCGGCGTGGTACAGTCGCGAGGATCCCAGGCATTGCCATGCTCGCGCCAACTCTGGACAACCCGCCGGCTGAAATCGAAATTCACCTTCTCAATGCGGATGTCGCCTTCCCAAGGCTCGCTTTTTGGCAAGAGGTCCATATAGGTGAATCTTTGTCCCCCCTCGAGCAGCTTGATTTTTTGCTCTACATCGATCCGGTAGACGCGCAGGACCGGAAGGAATAGGCCAAGGCGCTCGAGCTGGCGTGGCCGCTCGGCATCGAGCCGCATCTTACGCTCGCGGCAAAAGCTCAGGAAGTCGTGCGAGGGTAAGAGGCGGCAGACCCGATAGGCTTCGCGCTCGATGATGTTGCTGACGAACGATTCCGACAAGGTTAGACGATCCTTCGATCAACTCTTGGCCGCTCGAGCTTAGCAGCCCGCTCGCGGATTTAGCTAGAAGCTCTGCCATTGAAGCGGGCCACTACTCGCCGGGCTGGATAACACGGTTCTCTTGCGCTGCGATGAAATCCAGCAGCTTTGACTTGCGGGCGCAAAGCCTCGAGCCGAGCCTGAAGACCGGCAGCCGTGAAG